>NZ_JAILWC010000001.1:0-600000 GCF_025699125.1 Nitrosopumilus sp.
ACCTTCTCTTCTTCTATCACCACCTTCTCTTCTTCTATCACCACCTTCTCTTCTTCTATCACCACCTTCTCTTCTTCTATCACCACCTTCTCTTCTTCTATCACCACCTTCTCTTCTTCTATCACCACCTTCTCTTCTTCTATCACCAAAGCTTCCACTATCACGTCTGAATGATTGAGGTTTTCTGATGTCTTTCTCAGTTGGATTTTCGTATTTTTTGCCTATTTCGTCTACTCTAATGTTGAGTTTTTCAAGCAGAGTTTGATTTAGGCCTTCACCATAAACATCAACTCTGGCAGCAATGACTGCTTTTGCAGCAACTGCTCTTGCAATCTTTCCTCTTTGCCATCTAGGAGCAGCATGAACCATAGCATGTTGGAATAGTAATCCGTGTTTTGGTGGTTGTGAACCTGTCTTTAATGATCTAAACAATGCTTTCTCAGCTCCTAGAACTTGTATTGTACTGGCAGGAAGAGATGCTAATCTTTTGAGACTTCCTGCTCTTCCTAAAATTCTAGCGCCCACTGCACTTCCAAGAATTGCTGAAAGGTTTGGTGCAATTTCTTGCATTGCAGTTTCAACGTGCTCTTCAAGTTTTTTACGTAACTCGTGGAAATCTAAAATTTGTTTTGCTATTGATTGCACTATAGCTAAATTAACGTCTGAGATGTCTCCTCCTCTGCTTTTAGATGAAATTAAAGACAGCATTTCTACTTTTGATTCTGGAAAACCTGCATCTTCAAAAACTTGTTTTGTTAATGATTCTCGTTTTCCAGCAAGAACGATTTGTGCATATCCATTAATACTATCAATGATGTTATCCAATTCTGGAAAATGTAATCCATACCATTCTCTGAGTCTTGAACTTAGACCATTTGCAATTTTATCAATTTCATCTAATGAATTGATTGCTTGAATTATGTGAAGATCTGGACTTTCTGATACTTCAGTAACTTTTGATGATGATAATCCTAAAGCAAACTCTCTTAGTTTACCTAACGTGTCTTGCAAATTGGAAGCAAATCCTGAATCTACAATAATTTGAGGTTTTGTTGCTTGAATGTTGTTTAATTCTGATGCTTCCATCAAGTAACAGTCAATAGAAAATTTTTTTAAAATTGAAAGTAATGATTCATCACTAACAGAAACTCCTCTTTGAATAGAGGCAAGATAGTTGATTAATTCATTTAGTTTTGATTCCTTGTTTTTTACTAACAGATATTCTTTAACTGGATTTGAGAATGGAAACGCTCTTTCAATCTTTCCGTCATTGAAAACTGAGATTCCTAACTCTGTTAATACCACAGAATACATGACTAGTTGATTCTAAATCACCTTTAAAAAAGGTACCAGAATCGTGAATCAACTATTATATTCGAAACTAAGTTCATTATTCAAAGTGGAACTCAGTCTAGCAACTTCCATAGGTCAAATTCAATTAGATAGGCCTGTGATGCTAGCGTCTGGAATTTTGGGCATATCTTTGGATGTTTTTAATCGATTGTATCGTTCTGGCGTAGGTGCTGTTGTAACTAAATCTCTCAGTACAGAACCATGGGAAGGTTATCCCAATCCGACTATCTTTAGTGTCAAGGGGGGTGGATGGATAAATGCAGTGGGTCTCTCGAATCCAGGAGCTACTAATTTTGCAAAAATGATTGAACCTAATCAGGATGTTCCAATAATTGTGAGTTTGGTGGGTTCAATTCCAGAAGACTTTGAAACAATGATTAAACAATTTGAAAATTGTAAAGTTACGGCATATGAGCTAAATCTATCCTGTCCACATGTAGCCAAAGTTGGTTTAGAAGTTGGCGATGATCCTGAATTAGTTAAAAAAATTGTAACTACTGCAAAAAATACCACTGATGTTCCAATAATAGCCAAAGTTGGTTTAGGAACTACTCATTATCTTAATACTGTAAGTGCGGCAATAGATTCTGGAATTGATGCAATCACTGCAATCAATACTGTCAGAGCAATGGCAATAGATGTTGAAACTCAACGACCAATTCTCAGTAATAAATTTGGAGGGTTATCTGGGACTCCAATCAAACCAATTGCATTGAGATGTGTCTATGAAATTTCTTCAAAACATGATATTCCAATAATTGGGTGTGGTGGTATATCTACATGGGAGGATGCAGTTGAATTCTTTTTGGCAGGGGCTTCTGCAATTCAACTTGGTAGTGCGGTAGGAGATAATTGGATTGATGTTTTCAATGACATCAATAATGGAATATTACAGTACATGAAAAGAAAAAACTATTCTTCAATAAAGGAAATGGTGGGTCTTGCAAAGAAACAATAATCATACAACAATTGTTACCATTGAAAAAGTAATTGATGAAACACCAACTGTCAGAACTTTAGTTTTTTCTGATGATGTGATGTCCAATGTTCTTCCCGGACAATTCGCAATGGTTTGGATTCCAGGAGTAAATGAATTGCCAATGAGTGTGATGATTTCTAAAGAACCTGGAAAGGCAGCATTCACAGTTAGAAAACATGGACCTGCTTCAACTGGGTTGTTTAATATTCTCGAAGGTCAACAAATTGGAATTCGTGGCCCGTATGGAAATTCATTTGATCTAAAAGAAGGAAAACTTTTGTTAGTTGGTGGTGGAACCGGTCTTGTTCCAATGATGCGATTACTCACTTTTGTAAAACCTACTGACGATGTTACTGTTTTAATTGGTGCAAAATCTAAAGATGAGGTATTTTTTGAAGACTTGGCAAATAATTTGCTGGAAAATAATCCTCACAAAGTAATTGTCTCAACTGATGATGGAAGTTATGGCGAAAAAGGGTTTGTCACTGATTTGGTTGAAAAACTTGTCAGCAAATCTCATTTTGATGGGGTTTATGTATGCGGGCCTGAAATAATGATGTACAAAACCGTACAATCAGCTCATTCTAGGAAAATGTTTGTCCAAGCTAGTCTTGAGAGGATGATGAAATGTGGTGTTGGAATTTGTGGTAGTTGCTGTGTAGGCGAAGATCTGGTATGCCGTGATGGGACTGTCTTTGATGGGCAACATCTCTCAACAAACAAGGAATTTGGTCATTTTTACAGAAATAAGGCTGGAATATTAGAAAATTATTGAATTTGACTAGCAAGGTTTAAAATAAATCACAAAATTATTTCCATGACGGAAATGGGAACTCCAAAAATTGTATTGACTGCAGATAGAACCCTGATGTCTCCATATAGGGGATTGTCGCTTGCAACATTTTTTGGATGTGCACCGGCTATTGACCCAAACCGCGATAAAAACAGCTTTTGGTATAAAATTCTTGGAAAACAGGTAACTCCCAAAATACTGTTTGATTTTATTTGTAATTATATTCCTCATACAAATGGTGTTGCAAACTATGCTCCATATGGCTTGAGAAAATTAGAAGCTGGTTTGCTTCGAGATGGATTTAGCAGACAAGATGTAGTAGTTGCACATCCTGATCATATTGAACAATTTATTGGTCCTCAAACAGAAGTTGTTGGGACCTATGAGATGGATCCTCTTGGAATGGGTCCTGTAACTATGACATTTACTTATGGCAGAAAACAAACATCTTATGATGAATTTTACAATACTGAACTACATCATAGAATCAAAGCTGCTAAATTAAAAACTGGAAGTAAGGCCAAAGTAATTTCTGGTGCATCTGGAACTTGGCAATACAATTATGATCCGGAAAAAATTGAAGAATTTGGAATTTATGCAATTCTAGAAGGAGAATTGGGTGGGATTGCACCTGAAATTGATGGACATGCTGGACGATTCTTCAACTATTTGATAAATGGTGACTTTGAAAACATGGATCCTTTCAGAAAGAGAAGTGACTTTAAAGTTAACATAAAAGAATTTGAAAGAAACGGAAAAAAAATCCATGGACGTTTTGTTAATTTCTGGGATAGACCTGAACTTGAAGAAATTCCTGACATTGTAGAACCAAGTATGCATGGAATGGTTGAGGTAATGCGTGGTTGTGGTAGAGGTTGCAAATTCTGTGATGTTACATTAAGATCATTGAGGTATTATTCTCCTGAAAAAGTCAAAAGAGAAATTGAAGTTAACATAAAGAAGGGTGGTTCTAAGTCTGCATGGATTCACAGTGATGATATTTTTGTTTATGGTATGGATCCTAGAACTGCGAAAGGTATGGAGCCAAACAGAGAAGCACTCGAAGAACTGTTCACTGCAATCATGTCAACAGGAGTTGAACACACAAACCCAACTCACGGAACTCTTGCTGGAGCTATTGCCGATGAAAAATTAATTCCTAATCTTTCTAAAATCATCAAAGCAGGCCCTGATAACATGATTGGTGTTCAAGCTGGATTTGAAACTGGCAGTCTTAGATTAATCGGTAAATACGCTGATAGAAAACTTGCACCATATTCACCTGATGAATGGCATTGGGTTGTCAAAGAAGGTGTCAAGACATTAAATCAAGACTATTGGATTCCTGCATTCACCTTGATTATGGGTCTTGATAATGATGAAACGCCTGAAGACTCTTGGGAGACTATACGTTTACTTAGTGAATTAGAAAATGAACAACCTGATTCTATGTTTACAGCTACTGCATTAACATTCGTTCCTATTGGATTACTAGAAAAATCTGATTTCTTTAACATTGGAAATGAGATGACTCCTGCTCAACTAGGTGTGCTTTACAAAACTTGGCAACACAATTTCAAATATGGCATTCAGAAATTTATGACCAAGACCGGCTCTAAAGGCCCTCAAAGATACTTCTTTAATGCCATAGCAAGATCTCTTGGCGGTGTTCCCCTTGGTGCAATGGAGAGATATGCTCGAAGAAAGAGTAAGGAACACGAAAAAGTCATTGAGATTGTTAAAGCCAAGTATTGGTAGTCATACAAATACATAAATTCACTAATTCCTATTTCTAAATATGGCAACACACGGTTCACTTACCAAAGCAGGTAAAGTAAGAGGACAGACACCAAAAGTTGAAGGACGAAAAATTGTAGGTACTAGTTCTAGTCTTAGAAACAAAAGTAACTTCAAAAAGCGATTTGTTCTAGGTAGATTTCCTGGTCAGAACAAACCAGGACAAAGAAGAAAGAGACGTTAATCAATTATTATCAAAATTTTATCATTTTACGATCTGTGCCTATGATCTGTAATTCTAAATGACCGATCCGACGACTTTTGACAATGAGAATTTCCGACGGAGACTTGACAGAACCCCAAAACAATACTCTTATAAAGTACTCGTACCGTACCATACGGTATGGTAGAAGATTTAAGATTAGATAGTTTAGAGGGCGTAGGTCCTGTAACTACAAGAAAATTATCCGATGCAGGTGTCCACAACGTCATGGATCTCATCGTCAGAGGTCCTGTGGAAATTGCAGAAATAACTGGAATGGAAAAGGACACTGCTGAAAAAATTGTCAATAAAGCCAGACAACATTTAGTTGATGGTGGACTAATTGCCAAACACTTTGTTAGTGCAACTGAAATTTACAAACATCGACAAAGTATTGGTAAAATTACAACTGGTACAAATTGTCTTGATACACTATTTGATGGTGGTATTGAGACTCAGGCTCTTACAGAAGTTTATGGTGAATTTGGATGTGGTAAAACACAGTTTGCTCATACAATGTCTGTGATGGTTCAAAAAACCAAAGAAGAAGGTGGTCTTGAAGGCAGTGTATTATACATTGATACTGAAAATACTTTCAGACCTGAAAGAATTGTATCTATTGCCAAAGCTCATGATATGGACCCAGAAAAAGTTCTAGATAACATCATAGTTGCTCGTGCATACAACAGTGCACATCAAGTGTTAATTCTAGAAGAAGCTGGTCCCATAATTGAAGAAAACAATGTTAAACTAATTGTTGCAGATTCTGCAGTTGGACTATTCCGTGCTGAATATCTTGGAAGAGGAACATTGTCTGTTAGACAGCAAAAACTAAATCATTTTGTTCATTTGCTATCTAGAATTGCAGAAACATACAACTGTGCTGCAATTGCAACCAACCAAGTTATGGCATCCCCTGATGTCTTTTTTGGAGATCCAACAAGACCTATTGGTGGAAATGTAGTTGCACATACCAGTACATACAGAATCTACTTTAAGAAATCAGGTAAGAAACGAATTGCTAGAATGGTAGATAGTCCTCATCATCCTGAAGAGGAAGTAATCTTTGCACTAGGTGAAGCAGGTGTAATTGATCCTGAAGACGCCGATAAAAAGACAAAAAAGACTACCAAAAAAACAACCAAGCCTGCAAAAGAAACAGCTGAAGTAGATGCTACAGAAACAGCTGAAGTAGATGCTACAGAAACAGCTGAAGTAGATGCTACAGAAACAGCTGAAGTAGATGCTACAGAAACAGCTGAAGTAGATGGCATTGTGAAATCTACAGCAGATGATGAATCAGAAGATTCAGAACCAATTGAAGAGTAACTCTTCTCCTTTCTCTTCATTTATTTTTTAATTTTTATTTATTTTTCTCAATATTGATTAAATTATAATATCATTTGTGACTATCAATACATGATGACCGATCTTTATCGATTACTTCCAGAGGAGATGGAACAGCTAGTCATTGACATGGGTTATCCTAGATATCGTGCAGATCAAATCTTACTTCCGTTATATTATAAATTTCCAAAAGACATTAACGACATACCCCAACTTCCAAAAAAATTAAGAGAAGAACTGACGGAAGCTGGATATACAATTGGTTCTGCAAAAGAGATTCATAGAGTTGTTAGTGATGATGGAGAGACAACTAAACTCTTACTCAATTTGACTGACAATAATTCTGTAGAAACAGTTTTGATGCAATACCCTTCATCTAAAATTGGTGGTCATCCAAGATCAACCATTTGTGTTTCTACTCAAATTGGTTGTGCAATGGGGTGTGTATTTTGTGCAACGGGGCAGATGGGTTTCAAAACAAATCTTACTGCAGAACATATTGTATCTCAAGTAATTCATTTTGCAGAAATTTTGGAGAAACGCGGTGAACATGTAACAAATTTGGTGTTTATGGGAATGGGTGAACCAATGGCAAACTATGATGAGATGATCAGGGCCATACGAATTTTAACTCATGATAGAGGTTTTGGATTGGGTCAAAGACACATCACAATTTCTACAATAGGTATTGTTTCTGGAATCGATAAACTCGCTGAAGAAAATCTACAGATTGGTCTTGCCATATCACTTCATTCACCAAATAATACATTACGAAAAAAACTTGTTCCGACTGCTGGACCAAATTCTGTTGAAGATATCATTGAGGCAGGGAGACGATATTTTAAAAAAACTGGAAGACGTGTTACATTTGAGTATGCTTTGATGGAGGGAATTAATGACTCTCCTGAGATTGCAACAGAACTAGCTAGCCTTTTGAAAGGCAACGGATCTCATGTCAACCTAATCCCAATCAATCCAACAGCTGGAGATTTTAAACGCCCATCAAAACAGAGAGTACTTGAATTTGAACGAATTTTATCTAATGCTGGTGTAAATTGTACTGTGCGGGTGGAAAAAGGAACTGAGATCTCAGCTGCTTGTGGGCAACTCCGAACCGATATTATTGGCTAATTTTGCCTAAAACATGTTCTAAGTCTTAAAATAGGGCTTTCGAGGATTTTACACTTAATGGCAACTAAGAAATCTCATGGTCGTTCACATGGATTTAAGCACAAATCTAGATCCGTTATGAAGAAAGTATCTCCTAGAGGAGTCTCGTTCTTGTTACGTGAATATCAGGAGGGCCAGCAGGCACTTGTCATTATTGATCCTAGACAGCACAAAGGACTGCCACACAGAAGATACCATGGCAAAGTAGGTGTCATTACAAACGTTGGTAGACGTGCAATTACACTTGATGTGAAATTAGGAGAAAAATCGAAAACCTTAATCACTAGATTGGATCACATAAAACCATTCGGTGTATGATATGGAAGAAGTACAAAAGAAACAAGCAATTTCTCTTTCAGAAGTTAAAGAAATCTTAGGTAAAGTTGATCCTGAGGAAATGGATCAAATTCAAAGATGGACTTATGATTATGTTTCAAAGTTTGCATCAATAGAACCAAAGGATGCAAAAGAAATGAAAAAACAACTCATTAAAGAATGTGAGTTAACAGAAGACGAGGCTGTTGAAATTGTTAACATTAGACCCACAAGTTTAGCTGAACTACGTTCATTTACATTTGGTTGGAAAAAACTAATTCTTGCTGAAACTCTAGAAAAGATGCTCAAGATAATCAAGGGGCAATAGTACTTTTTTTCGGAGAACTTTATTTTGTATAGGGCACAATCCCCACCTAGGAAATATGAAGAGCATGCTTATGTTCTGGATTTCAATCCTAGGGGAAAATCATCAACAGTTCGAGGACGAGAAGGAATTATTGTTACTGCGATTGGGGAAGATCGTCTTACTCTTTTAGAAATTCTTGGAATCCCAAACTCTGTTTTTGAAATTGGTGAGAAAATCTATATCGGAAAAGATGGCCGAACCAAAGTTCTATCTGTTTTAGGAAAAATGGATTATGACAAAATTTCATCATCTGCACAAAGTGAGTTGCCTGCTGTTGTCGAAAAGATTGTAACTGATAATGAATCCAAATTTGTAGAGTATCTGAACAAAGCACAACCATTAACACCTCGAATTCATGCTCTTGAATTAATTCCTGGAATTGGCAAGACCTACATGAAAACAATGTTGGAAGAACGAGAAAAGAAAAAATTTGAAAGTTATGATGATTTACAAGAAAGAGTTGGGCTCAAAGAACCAGTTAAGCATATTTCACAGCGAATCATGGATGAAATCACTGGTGAAAGCAGAATGAATCTCTTTGTCAAGAGATGATAAAACGTAAACGATTCGGACAACATTTTCTAAACTCTAATTCCATAGCAAAATCCATTGTTTCTGAGGCTAAAATCACAAAAAATGATACCGTTTTTGAATTAGGAACCGGATTGGGTATCTTGACTCCTCTTCTATGTGAGAAAGCAAACAAGGTTATCTCCATGGATGTGGATGAACAACTGATTGAAGATGCAAAATCTGATTTCTCTAAAATTCATAATTTAATTCTGAAATCTGGTGATGGTTTTAAGAACAACGACTCTTTCACTATTTTTGTGTCCAATCTTCCATATTCTAAGAGTAAAGAAGCGATTGAATGGCTCGCGGAATCCTCGTTTTCACATGGTGTGATAATGGTTCAAAAAGAATTTGCAGAGAAACTGCTTGCAAAATCATCAAAAAAACGCAAAGCAATAAGTGTAATTGCTGATCATGCATTTGAAATTAGTATTCTTTCTAATGTGAGTAAGAATAACTTTTCACCGCCTCCCAAAGTTGATTCAGTAATTCTAAAAATAGTGAAAAAAAATATCATGAAAAAAGATCTAATTCAAACAATAAATAAAATTTTTTCATATAGGAGGAAAACTGTTAAAAATATTTTAAAACAATTCAATAAAGAAACTGTAATAGATAAAAGAGTGGATGATCTTTCTGGGGATGAAATAATTAACATTGCAAACCAAATTCTTGAAAAATGAAGAATATCCTCCCTCTGAGGATACTTTTTTCATCGTAAAAAATATTGAAAATGAAAAAGGAAATTTTGCTTTGGATATAGGGAGCGGTTCTGGATATCTGACTAAATTACTTTCTGAGAATTTTGTTTTTGTAGTTGGGACTGACATCAATTTCAAAGTCTTAAAAGATCAAACTTACAAAACCAAAAACATTGTTTGTTGTAGTGGTTCTGATGCATTAAAAATCAAATTTGATTTTATTGTGTGTAATCTGCCCTATCTTGCAACTGATGACATCTTGGATGTTGCCACGGATGGTGGTGCGGAGGGGTTTGAGATCCCTAAAAAAATATTCGACTCTGTAATTAACAATATCGCAGAAAATGGAAAGTTTGTTTTTGTAACTTCTTCATTGTCTAACTATCAAAAATTAATTCATTATGCCCAAAAATTAGGCTTGCAAACCCGTATTGTGGCAAAAAAGAAACTTTTCTTTGAGGAATTAATTCTAGTAGAGGCTTCTAACTGACTATTTTCTAAGTTTTTCTTTTGCATATGTGATAATCGCATCTGTCATTTGGGTAGTTGATGCGTTTCCTCCGATATCCCAGGTAACTGTTTTTCCTTCATTAATCACTTGATAAGTTGCATCAAAGATTGCGTCTCTGATTTCTTTCTCACCTATATATTCTGCCATCCAAGCACCTGATAGAACGGTTGCAGTAGGATTCACTTTATTTTGACCTGCAAATTGAGGTGCACTTCCATGCGCTGCTTCAAACATTGCAAAATCATCTCCCATATTTGCAGAATAAATCAATCCGATAGATCCTACCAATCCAGAAGCCAACTCTGAAATAATGTCCATGAACAAATTAGTACTTACAAGAACTGCTCCATTAAACTGCTCAGGAGCTACTACCATTTGTTGCGCCATATTGTCAATGTAAATTTCTGATAGTTCTACATCTGTCCCTTCAACGGCTTTTTGAGCCGAACTCCAAAATATTCCGTCTGTCTCTTTGAGAATATTTCTTTTGGTGATTGCCACCATTTTTTTCATATTGTATTGTTTTGCCCAATTCATTGCAGAATTTAAAAATCTATCACAACCTTGTCTTGTAATTTTTCTAATGGCAATTGCCGCATCATCTGTTATTTTTGCTTCAATACCAGTGTACAAGCCCTCAGTTGCTTCTCTAAAACAAACACAGTCTAATTTTCTATCCGGTGTTAATCTATCAAAAGTTTTGGTTGGTCTGATATTGGAATATAGTTCAAATTTTTGACGTAGAGTGACAGCAACACTTCTTGGAGCCCCTGGAACCGGAATTGTGGTAGTCGGCCCCTTAAAACACGCATCGGATTCTTCTAAAATACTAATTGTCTCATCAGGAATGTATGATTTGTCTTTCCTTCCATTTTTATCCCATTGCTCTGAACCTGCCTCACAGAGAATAATCTCTGATTGGATGTTACATTCTTTCAAAACTTTTAGCATCGAGTCTACTACTTCAGGTCCAATGCCATCTCCTCTCATAACTGCTGCTTTTTTACTCAAAACTGCCTGCTTTTGATGAGTTTATTATTTAATTCTACCTTGCAATTGAAATGTGATCTACATATTTTCTATAGCGATGATTTAATACCTAATTTGCCAAGGTTTTATCAAATGAAAATAGTTCAAATCTCTGATCTGCATGTGGGCTCTCAATTTTTACAGGACAAATTTGATACTCTAGTTGCAGAAGTCAATGAATTAAATCCTGAAGTGATTGTAATTACTGGTGATCTGACAAATGAAGGCTTGATGAAAGAATATGCGCAATGCAAATCACTGTTGGAAAAGTTTAACACAAAAAAAATTATTGCAATTAGTGGAAACCACGATTATCGAAATACCGGTTATCTGTTATTCAAAAAATTCTTTCCGTTTGAATCTGTAAATGAATTGAATGATGATGTTGTTTTAGTTACAGTTGGAACTGCTAGGCCTGATAGAAATGAAGGTGAAGTAGGTTACAGACAAAATTTATGGTTGGAGAGAACTATGAAAAAATACAAAGATAAAGTAAAGATTGTTGCAATGCATCATCATTTGATTGCAATTCCTGACACTGGTTCTGATCAACTCACTGTTGTCGATGCAGGTGATGTGCTGCGAACTGTTTTGGATACCCATGTTGACATAGTACTGTGTGGACACAAGCATCGACCTTGGGCTTGGAATTTTAGAACTCTTACTGTCGTTAATGCTGGAACCGCTACATCTGAGCGTGTACGTGGTTTCTTTGAAAATACCTACAACATTCTAACAATCTCTGATAAAAAAGTTCAGGTGGATCTCAAAATAGTAGGTGGAAAAAGACTGCCAATTGATGAAATAGTGAATAATTATAGTCAATTTACCGACGAGTGAATTTATTTACAGATTAAATCTAGGCATCTTTGTGCGGGGGTCGCCTAGCCTGGTAGGGCGTAGGATTGCTAATCCTATGTTCGCAAGAACGCGGGGGTTCAAATCCCCCTCCCCGCGCCATTAAAACTTAATAGACCGATTTGGGAAGTTTTTTCAATGGGACGAAGAAAAACACAAAAAATTATTCGTACTGGTCCGAAAAATGCAACTACTGGAATGTGTCCTGTCTGTAAAACAATCGGCAAGGTATTCCTTCTAGGTCCACCTGGACAAGAGAGAGGAAAATGTGAAAAATGTCGCCAAGAATTTGAATTATAACATTCTAACAAATACCATATCTTTCATTTACTGACCATGCATACTGTGATCTGATATCCAATCCATAGTCTTTGGCAGAATCAAATTTTTTTAGAACTTGGTAAACTTTCAACATCTGGGGATGCTAAAAGAGATTCCAATTAATTCTGTTCCAATACCGTATAATGATTTTTGCAAACTAGAAGCAATACCATATTTTAAAAGTCAATTTTGGATGTAACAGAAAAATCTCCCGCTGACGGTATAAAAGATACACAATACATCTTCATTATTTTAACAAATGGGTTTTGGAAAACAGCTATCTGTGCAGTGTCTCTATTTCTATCCCAAAATGCATTTCAATGAATGATCAAAATATTAAAACTTGATATACGAAAAAACGCGTAATTGATAATGATGAGTAATCTATCTGACAAAAAAGAAAAGAGATTGAACTCTATAAAAAAAGCTCATAGTCAAAAGAATTCATTTACCACTCGAATGGAGGATTATCTTGAAGTCATCTCTGAACTGGTAGAACTCAAAGGATATGCTTCTCCTACAGACATCTCCAATTACATGGATGTCCGGCCTCCCAGTGTAACCAAAATGTTACGTCGTTTAGATGCTGATGGTTATTTAGAATATACAAAATACCGTGGATTGAAATTAACTCTTAAAGGAATGAATATTGCAAATGATATACGCCAAAAACATAGCGACTTGTTGGATTTTTTTGAGATTATTGGCATTGATGGTTCTGTGGCCAACAAAGATGTTGAGGGAATCGAGCATCACATAAACCCAAAAACAATGAAACAGTTAAGAAAATTTACTACATTTCTTAAATCTAATCCTGATCTACTTTATTCATTTAACAGAGTACGCTTTTAATCAAAATTTAGTCTTTGAATTATGATGCTTTCTACGATTCAAAATTTTTCAGTTATCGCTGTGTAAATAAAGTTGCACTAGACTAATAAATTTAGCCTAGACTAACTTTATATTGTTCGGCACACCTACAAGCATCGATGATGGTGGCATCCCGCTCTGGAATAATGATGGTGTTGATAGTTGCAATGGTTGCAATATCTGCAATTTTCTTTGTGTTTCCTGAAGGAATCAACGCACAAAAAGAAGAGAAAACATTTGTTACTCATTCTGGGGGTGTGGTGAAAACCACTGGTGAAATACTAGATCCATTATACACCAGTGCGACAGTAGAATTTGATCCGATGGAATTCCTACGTGATTTTAATTATGGACGCGTAACCCAACTGTCTGATGGAACAACTGTGCGCGAATTTACAATTATTGCTAATGATGATGAAATAATGGAGGTCTCTCCTGGAATATTTTATAATGTATGGACATTTAATGGAACAGTTCCAGGACCGACAATTAGAGCAACAGAAGGGGATATTGTGCGAGTCAAGTTCATCAACAATGGAGAAAAAGAACACACAATTCATTTTCATGGCATTCATCCAGCCGGAATGGATGGCGTTTTTGAACCCGTAGGTGGAAATGGTGGACAGTTTGTTTATGAATTTGAATCTGGCCCTGTTGGTGTCCATCCTTACCACTGTCATGTTATGCCACTTGAAGAACACATTGTACATGGCTTGTATGGGGTTTTCATCGTAGATCCAAAAGAAGAACGTCCACCAGCTGATGAAATGGTGATGGTCTTAAATGGATTGGACACTGATTTTGACACTGAAAATAATTTCTATGCTGCAAACACTATTCCGTTTTACTATCAGCATCATCCAATTCAAATTAACACCGATGAATTGATTCGAGTTTATGTTGTTAATATGGTAGAATTTGACCCAATTAACAATTTTCATCTTCATGGTAATTTGTACAAGTATTATCCAACAGGAACTGACATTGTGCCCTCATTTTATACCGATATGATTACTCTCTCACAAACCGAACGTGGAATAATGGAATTTGAGTATGAATATCCTGGCAAATATCTTTTCCATGCACACAAGGTAGAATTTTCTGAAAAGGGCTGGGTGGGAATATTCATGGTGCATGAAAATAAAAATGCTGTAGAGTCAGAAGGATATGGAACTTAGTAACAAATCCTCAAAAGTAAAAATGATTGCAAGTGGTATCATCCCATTTGCATTTTTAGTAATCATGATCGCATACATCTTTGGCCCTGGTTCCGATTTGTTGGATTTGGGAATTCCTTTACCTGAAATTACAATGGAAAAAGTAGATTTTGTAGATTCTGAAATACAAGTCACAGTCCGAAACACTGGACCTATGCCTGTGGAAGTTGCGATGGCAGACATTAACGACCGGATACAACCTGCTGCAGTTGAACCTGATAGGTATTTGGACAGATATGAAACGGCTTTGGTAAGAATTCCATTTGAATGGAATGAAGCAGAACCATACATCATTGGAATCACAGTTGAAGATGGAACCCGATTTGAAAAAGAAATAGAAGCAGCAGCTCCTGCACTAGAGCCAACACTTGAACTTGCAGTATTTTTTGCCATAATCGGTACATATGTTGGAATCATTCCTGTGATGATTGGTTTATTGTGGCTTCCATTTATCAAAAAAATTAAGAAAAGCAAATATCATTTCTTTTTGGCATTAACTGCCGGATTGCTGTTATTTTTGGGAATTGATTCCATTGAAGAAGCAATACAAGTATCTGATGAAAGCCTTGCAGACAGTTTTAATGGCACATTACTCATTGCCACAATTACTATTCTTTCATTTCTTGGGTTACACTATACAGGTGAAAAATTAATAAAAAAATCTGAAACCTCCAGACTTACAAAACCCGTAGCAATTGCATTAATGATTGCGATAGGGATTGGATTGCACAACTTTGGAGAGGGATTGGCAATTGGGGCTGCTGTAGGTCTTGGGTCTATTGCATTTAGTACGTTTTTGATAGTGGGGTTTGCGTTGCACAACACTACTGAGGGAATTGCAATTGCATCTCCAATGTCCCGAGAAAAAACGGTAATCTGGAAACTTGCAGCTATGGGCATGATTGCAGGGGCTCCCGCAATTTTTGGTGCATGGGTTGGAGGTTTTGTGTATTCTCCGTTTTCCTCGGTGATATTTCTTTCAATAGGGGCAGGTGCAATATTTCAAGTAATTATGACAATCTTGAAATGGATAAGGGTAGAAGGCGACAAGAATCTTTCAAGTGCTGCAGTAGTATCAGGCTTTGCTATAGGAATGCTGATAATGTATGCTACTAGTATTCTTGTTTGACATTGGCAATATAATCAGAGATTTACTCCGCGATACCAACTATTCTCCTAAGGACTAGAATTTAATTTTTCAATCTTTTTTTAATTTGCACTTGGAATATTTTTCTAACATGAGTTTGAATTTGGTTATTTTGAATCTAAACAATCAAAATGGTTGGATTTATTTCAAATCCCAAACGCATGTATCATGATTAAATGTGTGAGTACTGTTTTCAATTTTTTTAACCGGTGCAAATCCGCCAGGAGTACAAAACTCTACATATGGACTTAGGCCGGAACTCTGACTTTCTTGTGGGATGCTGCATCTGACAGCTTTGGCTTTTCCAATCTCCCTGTTTTCTGAAGACCAATATCTGTTTGAAGAATCTTTTTGTATAATTTCAGGACAAGACATTTTTTCGATCTCTTCTCTTTCTAGTTCCGCATTGGGAAAAATTGTGTTTATTTTATAATCTAACGCAAAAGAAAATATGGCAGCTACTATTACCATGCATACAATTGGAATAATCCAAAAATGAAGAGAGTTCTCTTCCATGTTTGTAAATGGGACACACACTATTTAATCGCTTTATCATGTTGCGTCTAGATCTTAACCACATTAATGAATAGACTACTTTATGACTATCATATTTGGAGAAGGCAAAAACCAGATAATCTGAAATTGGGATTCTGCAAGATTTTCTCAAAATACTGTTTGGCTTTTTATTATTTCATTAACTATCAAAAATATCGTGCACACAGTTACCCCAATGTGTTATCAAAAATTCTGCGTATTTTGAACCACTAATCTTAAATGTTCAAACATCCTAGTATGAGTATGGATTCAAAAATTGCACTGTTTTCTATACTTGCACTAGCTGCAATATTTGCAATGGCACTTCCAATGGATTCTGTCTATGCTCAGACTGGAGATGCATCTCCTGATGGTGAGGACGGGGAACATGAGGGAAAATCTTGTCCGTCTAAAGATAAAAAAACCGCATTCATTGACAGTGGTTTGAATTTATAATTTTCAATTTCTAACCCTAAAATGTTGTATGAAATGTGGCATTGAACCTAAAGTCACTCAAAGTAGTCGATACTTTCTATGTTAAATATAGTTCAAAAAGCTAACCTGCCCATCAAAATAATTACCCATAACTTTTTAAGACAATTTTTTCTTGATAGATAATCATGAGTTCAGAAGCTGAAACCATCTATGAACGAGTTGCAAAACTTGAAGATGAGATTGCATTACTTAGAAGCGAAGTAGATATTCTCAAAAAGGCATTTAGAAATAAAATTGCTCGTCATGAAATATCTATGATTAAGAAAGGCAATGATATAGATTCCATCATTGATTAATTTTTTGATTTTATACTTCTAATTAATTCCAAAACAAAATCTACATCTTCTGCATTTGGATTAATTTCTAAATATTTGTTCAAATATTTCAATGCAGTATCAGAATTAAGTAATCTTTCCTCCAAAATTCCTTTATCTCTAATGTCTTCTGCCGATTCTGGTTCAATTGCTAATACCATGTTGACGCATCGCAACGCCTTGTCATAAACAAACGATTGAACATATGAATTTTTTAAATTACGGGTCATTCTAACAAGAATTTGTTCTGGTTTTACCTCGTCTAGGTATTCTGGCTGAAATTCTAATTCCCCTCCAAAGTTCACATCCAATATTTCTTGCAAGTCATCTACGTCTACAAGGCGACCGTCATAGAATGGATCTAGAATCATCTCCTCGTTGTATTTTACCAATACGTGTCCCGGAAAACCAACTATCTTAAGATCTAACCCTACAAACTTTGCAACTTCGGCATAAAGAATTGATAGTGTTATTGGAATTCCTGATTTTTTATCTATTACTTCATTTAGAAAATTATTTTTTGGGTTATAGTAATCATCATCATCCCCACTAAATCCTAAATTTTCAAAGAGATGTTCGTTTAACATCGAAATCAAGTATGTGGGATTCTTAACATCATTAATTGATTCTTTTAGAGACATGCCAATGCGGTTGATCTTCTCAATGTATTCGTCTACATTTAGTTCAGGATATTCTAGAATCTGTGCAAATTTTAGACATTTTTCTACCAAGTTAAAATTTGGATTTTTTACAAATGCAAACCATTCTGCAACTAATGGATCAAATCTTTCTTCCAATTGAATTAACTCAGTTTTTTGAGGTATAGTTGCGGATCTTTTAACTCTCTTGTGTTTGGCGGTATTTCCATCATTTTTTTAAAAGTATTTCTGCCTAATTTTTCGTAAATAGTTTTTGTAAAATCTTTTCCCATGCTCTTTCTTACCTGATATGATGAAAAATCTGTTCCCATAAATGTCGTAAGATAATTCTGAAAATCTTGATCTTCTTTTAGGATATTCTCGATGGCGAATCCCGCCATGCCTTCCATAGTGGTGAATGCTGCGTGGTGTTGCTGAATTGGCACTAACCACCTCTTGTAGATGTCTAAAAGATGGGGAATTGATTCATCGATCTTTGGATCTATTTCCACATGTGTAAACGTCATGACATCTGGTCCAATCTGCTCAATTAAGAAATGATCTGGATTCAAAAAGAAAAACAAATTTGCTTTTTTGGCAAATGGAAAATCATCAGGTACTGCTTGCAATTGACAATATTCTGAAAGTTTGTTTATAGTTTCAGTGTCCAGTGATAGAATTATTTTGGCCAATTCTTCATTAATTTTGTTTACCTCCATTGCGGCATTTTTGTTTATTTGATGTAGATTTCCTTGTGCTGAATGAATTAATTCCTCAAGCACTGTCATTTTTACTGCGCCAAGATAACCCGAATTCACGTTTTCAAATCTTGATTCGTATGGTTCCCCTTGTTTATGAAGAATGATCTGAGGATATCTTGATAAAATGAATTTGTTTAGATAAATGATTGAATCTAGATAATCCCCGTATGTGGTTGTAATTTTTGAAATGTATTGAATTGCATATGTGGAGTATACCAAGTATTTTGCAGTGTTTTCCTTCATTAGCTCTGCAATTGTCTTAAGATCTTCTCTTGCAACTGCATTGAATAATTTTTTTACAAACTCCTTTGATTCAGAATCTGCAAATACTTTGTCCCCCTTTAGTCTCTTCAAATCTTCTAATTCGGGAAATTTTAACTGGAGATTATCTGCAAGTTTAATTCCTAGAAAATCTTCTACTTTTTCTTTGAATGATGGAAATATTTCGTTTGCAATCTCTTCTAGCTCCCTGAATTGCACTTTTCCTGCAATGTCTTCTCTCGCTCTTGTTGCAAGCTGCATGATCTCTTTTTCTTCATTAATCTCAACCGATAATTGGCCAAACAGTGCCTCTGCAAACTCTTCAAATTCTCCCAATTTGCATCAAATCGGAAAATACTACATTTAACATTATCTTGTAATTTGCATCAAAGAAATTATTAGTTCACAATCCTTTGGCATATCATAAATGCTAGAACACACTCCTGAATTTTTAAGATGTGTTGGATGTGGTTCTAAACTTGAACTTGATATCTTACAAATGAACAAAGAAATTGAAGAAGGAATTTTAGAATGTAAGAAATGCATTCTGGCATTCCCAATTATTGAGAAAATTCCCATCTTGTGGAATGATTTTTCCAAATATCTCTCTCATCGTAAAGTTCTGGGAGGCCAACTCTATCAATTGTCAAAAACTGAAAAAATGAAAAGTTTTCTGAAATCGTCTTTATCAAAAACTATACCTGTTGATGATAGAACCGCAATCGAAGATAGGTGGTCGAAAATTTATCAGAACAGCATGCATTCGAAATTCTACTCTTTGATCAGAAGCCATCTTGATTCTCTGCCAAAATCAAATCTTGTATTGGAGCATGGCTGCTCAATTGGGATTGTTACTTCGTCACTAGCTGATTCAAGCAATACTGTGTTTGGAATAGATAGATCATTTAGCGCATTAAGGTTTGCAAAAAAAACTTTCAAACATAACCTTGATTATGTTGTTGCCGATTCTCTGTCTCCTGTGTTTGGAAAATTGCAGTTTGATTTGGTGCTTGCACTAAACCTTTTGGAATTAGTAGAGCCTTTAGAATTATTAAAACACGTATCAAAACAAATCACTTTTGGATATTTTGTAATCTCTGATCCATATGATTTTGACAGGGGCGTCAACTCTGTTAAAAAATCTCTCGATGAATTCACATTACGTGCAAATTTGGAAAAATTTGGGTTCAAAATTTCTCCAAAGACAAAAAACCCTTCTTACCTTCCATGGAATTTAAAACTCAATTCACGTGCTATCTTAAACTACAAGGTAGATTTGGTAATTGGTAAAAAATGATTTTCACTAAATCAAATCCCTCCAAATCCCTTGAAATTCATCACTTGCAACCACGGTAACTATTTTGATCTTTCCTAATGGAATTAGATCCTGTCTCTTGTCATAGTATAGATACTCTCCTTCTTTGTCGGGATAGATTGTGATTGTATCTTGTTGTCCTGGTTCCAGAAGATCAGTTTGAACATTAAATCCTTCAATGTAAAGCCTGTGATTTGTTGTACCGTTATTAATCACAGTTAGTATGTATGCAAATGATGTGCGTGACAATAATGTGGGGTTGATGTCTCCTGCGACTCCTTTTATTCCTCTAATCTGTGCCTTTCCATCAATATCTTCAAAAACTACAGTATGTTCCACTTTTTCCTGCCAGAAAATTGTTACATGCCTTACATTTCCTTCTCCGATAAAACCAACAATTACTGTCAATGCAATCATTCCTCCTACTAGTGCCACGATAACCAAAATTTTATCATTTGACTTCAATATGCTAAGATTCTGTACTCTCTCCTTAAAGAAATTAATGTTAATTCGCAATAAAAAAACCGTGTCTTGATGACGCGATGTAAAGTAATCAGATAATTTAAGAATGAGAAAAGCATTGTTTTTCTATCTTGGTTCAGTATTTCATCAGTCAAATAAAACGTGTTCAAAACAGACCCCCTAAATGTGTCAATTGTGGTGGATTGGATCTTAAAGATGATGCCGTACTAGCTACAATTGGTCCTTCTGAAACAAATGCCGACTATGTGCCATCAGTTTTATGCCTCTCTTGTGAAACATTGATGATTATCACCACTCATTCAGAATTGGTTGTTGGAATACATCACACAGTTGGAAATCAAGCGACTATGCGTAATTCTTAAAAAGTTGCATTCGTCTATATTTCAAATTAATTTGTGTCGCTGTTTTTAAAACTACAAAAGAACAACAATGAAATACTGAAATGACGTGTATGAGACATGGCATCAATAATTATCATTCCAGTTATCATAGTTGCGATAATAGGGTTATCTGGATACCTTGTTTATCGATTTTTGATTTATGATTTGTATTGCAAAAGATCTGTTAATCAGACACTTTTGAAATACAATATTAAAAAAACTCCGTCTCAAATTATTAAAGAATACTACCATAGTAAGGGGGAATCGATCTCCCATAAGGAAATTCAGATCCTTGAAAAAAATTACAGACAAAATGAACCTGAGCAATTTCTAGCAATGTATGATGCATTAAGGGATAAATCAAAAAACACTGAATAATTTCCTGAACTACTTATGGTTTAACCGGAATTTGAATGAATGGTGTTCCGCCTTCTCCGACTACAAGTGGTAATTTGCCATCCCACGCTTGTGTCTTTAACCAGTCCAAGTAATTTGGATTCTCAGCTAATGCTCTGTTGATAATTGCTATGGCTTCTGCCTCACCCTTTGCTTCGGCAATGTTTGCATTGGCCAAACCTACGGCATTAGCTTCTGTTTGCCTTGCCTCGACTTCGATTCTTCTGAGATCATTTTCTGCTCTGAGTGCATTTTGTTCCGCCTCGACTTTTGATTCAATCGCTTGAGCAAATAATGGTGAAAACTCAAAGTCCGTAATTGAAATGACGTCAGTTACGACTTCAAATTGATTTAGTCTTTCAGTGATTGCAGCTTCGATATCTTGTTTGACCAATGGTCTTTTTGTGATTAATTCTTCAGCATTGTACTTTGCAGTTACTTGTTTTACTGTTTCCTCTATGGCTGGCTGAATTACTCTGTTTTCGTAATCAAGACCTAAATTCTTGTACAGTCTGTGCACTGCTTCTCTATCTGGATGATAGTTTACTGTGACGGTTGTTTCAACTGTTTGCAGATCTCTTGATGCACTTCTAGCATCACTTGCATATTTTAGAGTACGAACTTCAATGTTAACTACTTCATCTTGAAATGGAACCACAAAATGCAATCCTTCGTCAAGTGGTGGTTGTGTTAGATCAACTGCATTCCAGTGTAATAGAACTCCTCTGTGACCTGAATCTACGATTTTCACCGAGGCTGATATCACTACTCCGATAATTATAAGAAGAATAATTCCTACTGCCACTCCTTTTGCGGCACTCATATTCACATTAACTTTAGGTGATTGATATTTTGACAATGATGTTCATGTTTTTCTCCTACTATTATATCAATGCCAATGAAAAAATATTTTTGACATTAGAATTCTACTCAACAAATTTATGACATCATGTTATTGTGAAAATAATGGCAGATCCTAATTTTTCGTGGATTTATTTGGTAATTTTCTTGGCAATTCCGTTATCTAGAATAATCCCTCGTCTATTATCCAAAAAGGGAATTAGATTTAATACGCCTAAAACAATTCAAGAAAGACAATTTCCTCCAAGTTCTGACAGTTACTTTCAAAAATCTTCGATGGATTCTCCTAAACCTGAAATAGTTCCATCAAAGCCTCAATCAAAATCAATGCTTGTTTTGGGAGAATTAAACCGGGGGACAAAATATTTTGAAAACATCCAAAAAAACACCGGCCTTGATAACCAGGAACTAGAATCAATTCTGGAAGATCTAGAAAATAACGGCTTGATGAAAGTAAATCAAAAACAAGGGTTATTTGGTCTCAAAACCGAGTTACTTCCCACGGATAAGGGCTTTAAAGAGTATTATTCTTAGAAAACTGCATTCATTGTCGGTTTAAATTAGCGACAAGTTGTAACCCTACATGATTCACAATGGTGGAAAAATAGGTGAATTTGCATGGTAAGTTCAAATCAAAATTCTAGTTGCATGAGATGTGGAAAAAACTCCATGTTAACTGATGACACTACTGGTGAACAATTTTGCTCAAAATGCGGTTATGTAGTTTCAGAAAAAACCCAGGAATCAGGTCCTGAATGGAGATCTTTCCAAAAAGATGGTGGTGCTGATCCTGCAAGAACTGGCGCTCCATCATCATTACTAATGCATGATATGGGATTATCCACCGTTATCAATCCATTGAACAAGGATGCTTCTGGAAAACCACTTTCTACCTCCATGAAGAGTACCATTGAGCGTCTTAGAACTTGGGATAACCGAAGTCAGGTTCATGAACCAGTGGACAGAAACTTGCGACAAGCTCTTGGTGAGTTAACTAGGCTAAAGGACAAGATTGCGATTTCTGCAAATGTTCTTGAAAAAGCCGCTTACATTTACAGAAAAGCTTTGGAGAAAAAACTTGTACGCGGTAGATCTATTTCTGCAATGATTGCTGCATCTCTTTATGCTGCTTGCAGAGATACTGCAACGCCTAGGACCCTCAAAGATGTTGCAGATGCTGCAAATGTAAAACGAAAAGATATTGCGCGATGTTATAGATTGTTACATTACGAATTGGAATTAAAGATGCCTGTAGTTGATTCAGTTCAATGTATTGCAAGGATTTCAAGTAAACTCGATATTACAGAAAAAACAAAACGATATGCAATTAAGGTACTAAAAGAAGCTCAGGAACGTGAAGAGTCAGCTGGAAAAGATCCTATGGGTCTTGCAGCTTCCGCATTATACTTATCCTGTGTTCATAACGGTGCGTCTGTAACTCAAAGAGATATTGCAGAAGCTGCAGGTGTTACTGAAGTTACAATACGTAATAGATACAAGGGATTGAAAGCTAGCCATTCATAATTAAAAACAGATACAAGTGTCTTTGAGATTTCAAATCAAAATTTTCTTAATTTAATTTTGTAAACTCATACTTTTACCAGAGTTTTTTGTGATTTGTTTTGTGGATTTGTCCAAACATCCGGTTCTGTCTTTTTGCCCTTTTCCATAATGAATGCTTCTGCATTTGCATTTATTTGCGTCAATGTCTTTTTTGTAATCTCCAGATCTTTTTTAGATATTTTGTCTAGTCCTATGTCTCGCATCTTTACTATGCAATCTATTATGGGATCTACTGTCTTCTTGGCCTTTTTTGTTAAAAAAATCAGATTGTTTCTTCTGTCTTTAGGATCTGACTGTCGTGTGAGGTATCCTTCCTTTTCTAACTTGTCTATTATTGGTACCAGTGTTGGCGCCTCTACGAACATCATATCTGCAAGCTGCTTTTGTGTGATTCCCTCATTAATTGAGAGTCCAGTGATTACTTTCCACTTCCCACCAGTAAGACCAAAACGCTCAGTTAGTTCAATGTCTGCTGCCCTCTCCCATGCCTTGGCAGATCTTTTCATCATTAGGCCTATGCTATCTTTGAGATCTAGCGTCTTCATTTATTTTAGCACCACGTTTATCAGATTAATCAAAGCTATATTAGTTAATATGTTATTCATTTAAATCATAATCATTAGTGCCCTAAGCTTTATTATCCACAGCACCGTACCCCTGAATGATGACTCACGGTTTCAGAGATGAACTGAGGCAACATGTAACAGTTAACACCAGGTTTCTAATTTTAGCAATATTTGCAGTTTCAATGACACTTTTTACTGGAAACTATGCTTATGCACAACAATCCAATATGAGCGAGCAAACCATGCTGTCTGAAGATCTAAAAAATGATCCCATGGCACAGAATCTTCTAAAAAAGATAGAGCAGACCAAGAAAATGATCGAAGATCTGCAGCAAAAAGAGTATGAGCAAAACCAAGCTCGAGAAAACCTTGAAAGGGCACGCGATCTATCTTTGGAAAATCTGAATCAAGATCTAAAAATGTGGGAGCGACTTTGGGAACAACATTCTTCAAGAAATGCATTTGATAGCTTTGTGAGCAACAAACCAGAACATGTTCAGGGAGTGTTTTGGGATCAGTTTGAATTCAAGGAACAAAAGGTCAAAGCAGGAAGATCTGCAATGAACCAAGTTCTGGCAAATGGCGGCACCATGCAAGCTGCAAAGGATGCTTACAATACGGCAGCATCCACGCAGAGAATCGAGCTAATTGAGGTAAATGCTCAATTTAATGTAAAGCACAATCTTGCAGATTATGAAGAACAGCAACTCTTCAACTCTACAGGCCAAATCCATTTTTCTCCTTATGCTGAATCTAAATTGTCTGAATTTTACTCAGATCACAAACTGCAACCAAACTATATCCTGGCAAATCCTGACGACGCCAGCATATCTGTACAACGAAGTTTAACAGGCAATGATGTCACTCAATGTGATGAAGGGTATGTTTTGGTATCTCGTATAACCTCAGAATACAAGACCTGTGTTGATGAGGTCATTGCTGAGACCTGGGCAACCAACAATGTTCCAGGCATTATTATCTACAATCATGATGTGGGTGAGATTTCATCTGACGTAAAAACAAATCCTGCCACTAATTGTGGAGAAGGATATCAGGTAGTTTATCATCTATCACAGTCAGAATATCAATGCGTTTCAGACTATGCTGCAAAACAGATGCTATCTGATGATACGGCAGAGATTCACACGCTAATAGAATACATCCACGGCAAGGACAAACAAAAGATAACTGCGGACAACATTTATGAAATAAACCAGAAAATTCTAAAGATAAACAAAGACTTTTCTGCTGCCAAGAAAAGCTTAGAATCAGAATATCAGGAAATGCTTGCAAATGAAGAGATGTTGATAAAACAAGACATCAGGCAAGTCATAATTGAATACAAATCTAGTCCTAATTTCACAAGAGAGGAACTTAGTGAATCCATCTCCGAATTAAACAATGCACATGATGCAATTAAAGAGAAAATAATTGAACAAAGAGATACTGCCTTGTTCAAACTTGAATCTGAGCAAAAAAACAAGATACTGGATGCGGTAAAGGGATATGAGCAAAATCCTGACATTAAAATAGATTGGAACGACTATGTGGATGAGACACCAAATGCAAAGGAATCCGAATCCAAACAAACTATTGGTGCAACAACATCCAAAGTGTCATATGAACCACCTAACAACGACTTTGTTTTTGATAATAAAGTAATACGCATCGACAACGTAGACATTGTAAATTCTTTTGGCCAGAAATTAAGCAATATTAAATCCAGTCAGATTTTGCAGGTTGTAGCGGACATTACAAACCCCAGTGATCTCAAGCAGGACTTTGTGTATATGCTGGACATAAAAGACAACAAAGATAATCCAATTCGACCCACTGCGTGGGTAACTGGGACACTTACAGCAGAACAGACCTTTAATGTAGGTCTTTCATGGATTCCAGAAGAATCTGGTGAGTTTACCGCAACAATTTCCACTGGAAACAGCATGGAGTCGGTTTCACACGTTGCAGATATTGGAATAGTAATAAGTTAGAATGCCCTTCCTTTGGAACCATATCACTGCCAATAACTTTCAACAATACTATTTTACAACGTTCAATTTTGAATAAAATCAGTTTATTTTAAAAATAAAAAAATTAACTCTAGATCGATATTATTTTCAACACGATACTTAATCCATCAATCACTTGTTGGTCTTTTATGGAATGTAAGAAAGGATTTATTCATAATTTTGCGTATTTCTTGATTTTAGATACGCGACGATGCATCAATTGTGGTATTGATGAAAAAAACATTTCATAAACAAACCTGCTTTGCTTATGAAGTATTTTAAAAATTAGTTACCAGTTACTAAATCCCAGATAAAACCTAAGAATTCTTTTATCATGGAATCATATTTTTAAAAATGTAGTTAATTTCAGATCTTAAAATTCATTGACAAATATTGTGCAATATTTCAATCAAAGAATTATAATTCCATCTAGAATAATCTAATGATCTATGATAGGATTGTGTTCTAAATGTTACTCATCTGGAGTTTCACTTGTATTAGATGATGATACCTTTGAGGCAGTATGCGACAAGTGTAGAAAATAAAATGTACGTAATTTTGATTTCAACTCTGGAAATAGTTGATTTCCCATGGATTAAAGTCAATTATAATTCTGTTTAATATTATGTTTGATAATTAATTATTTAATAAAAATGAGATGCTCAAACTGCGGAAATCAGGCAAGCTGGAGAGATCCAGAATGTCATAAGTGTGACAAGCCATTACATCAAAAAAACTGTAAAGGAAAATCTGCCGATTGTAAATGCCATACGATAAATGAACAAATGTGGTCACAGAAAAAAGTTGTAACTACTCAATAGTTTGCAAATTATTTTTGTAAAAACAAATGTTCTGTTATTGATAACTATGACTAATGAAATTTATGTTCCTTTTGGTATTTCATAATCCTTTTTTACAATTAATTCATCAAATCCTTCCCCACTTACTGGTGTCTCAAGCTCGTTGAGTTGTTTATAAATTGCAGATAGTGGAAAGGGATCTCGCCTACTTTTTTGTCTTTTTTCTAACAATCCTCTTGAAGTGTTCATAAAAATTCCTCTTACTTTGGCATTGTATTTTTTGGCAAGATCTATGTGTCTTTTTCGTATGTCTTCTGTAAGATTTGTGTCATCTATGACTATGCTTTTTCCTTGGTTGAGACATTCTTCAATGTATTCAAGTTCTTTTTTTCTATTATTGTCAAAAAATGATAAAGAAATTCGCTTATGCTTAAAATTGGCTTTGATGTAAGTAGTCTTCCCACTTAATGCAACACCGATCATCAAAACATATTCTATTTGTGACACAACCATTTTTGATATAAAATGTACTTTAAAAAGAGATTTTCAATTAAAAAACCCGTTTGTTTATTTGAATCAAACTTGATTTCTTAATCTTGTGAAATTAATCAAATTCATGAAGCCTAAGGTGATCATAATCGATGATGATATGGAAAGCGCAGAAATCCTGTCTGATCTTCTTAGTCTTCGTTCAATCGAAGTATTGGGAATGGGATATGATGGACAAGACGCAGTTAAACTGTATCAAAAATACTCTCCTGATGTCGTTATAATGGACTATTGGATGCCTGATTTTGACGGTCTGTATGGGCTCGAAAATATTCGAAATTTAGACTCTAATGCCAAAGTGATAATTTTGACAGGAAGTCCAGACAATGAATGCGGCAATGAATTATTTGAACTAAAACCCTCTGCTATAATTCAAAAACCATTCAATACCAATAAACTAGTTCAATTAATTGATAAAATTTCCTTAGGTGACATTATACAATTGGATAATAAATCAAAATAAACTTAGATAAAATCTGTTCTTTGAGCTGTATGGTGTGTGAAAATACAGATCTATTATATTTGTAAAACGTGTATTGATATCATGAGTATACACTGTGAATGTGGGATTTGTGGGCATTGTGCTGAAAAAGAATGCATCGCAAAAGAATGTGAATGTTGTACAAATTTTCACATGCGTTCGGGATAAATCCCCTAAATTCCTATTTTTGATATTTGTATAAAGCCTCTACTCGTGTTTAACATTAGTCAAGTCAATAAATGATTAAATGAAAATTGATCTAATGTAAACAATAACTTTTTCATATATTCATTAATGGTAAGTTATTCGAAAAAATATTCATGAAATTTTGTTCTAATTGTGATACCAAGCTTTCACAAAATTTTGAAGATGTTGGCGGACCGTGGGTTTGCCCAAAGTGTAATCCTGAAAAAGTAATTCCAAAAAGACCAACTTATGGGATGAATTACTCTGGAATAACCAAATCTTGCTCCAAAGGATGTGGTGCACAAATCTATTGGGATGATCAATTCAAATCTGATAGTGGAAAATTCATTCCGATTGATACACGAACAGATGAGCCCCACAGATGTGATGATCCTGCTGAATCAGAATATTTTCCAGATGAAATAAAAAAATATGCTCAGCCTAAAGAGTCAAAACCAGAATCAAAAATTACATTACCTGCAGAAATTTTATTTGATGTTGAAAAAATCCCGAAATCTCTTGTTGATGAAGACAGGATTGTCCATGAGATAGTTCAAGGCCATAAAGAAGAATCATTGGCAATTATTCATTATGAGAAAATGTCCTCACCGGAACCTGAAACGATTCCTGTTCAAAGTCTTAGAGATGTACTGTCTGAAAATATTCTGAAAGGAATTGAAAAGTACGGATTTTCTGGATTGCTTCCGTTTCAGGAAGAGTCAATACGCTCAATTTTAAATGGAAATAACTCGATAATTTCTGCGCCAACTGGCTCTGGAAAGACTGAGGCTTTTTGCATTCCAATTTTACAAAAGATTTCCCAAGAAGAACAGCCTGGCGTATTTGCATTGTTTGTGTATCCTCTTAACGCTCTAATTGATGATCAGGTCTCAAAGATATCGCAGCTAATTGATAGATGTGGATTGAAAAACAAAGTTGCCGTTTATTCGATTCATGGTGGTCAGAGTTCAGACTACAAAGACATGATAATTTCCGATGCCATTAAAAAATCATTAATCATTGCTACAAACTTTGATTTTATCAATTATCATTTGATATTACAAGACAAAAAATGGAATGAATTATTCAAAAATGCCAGAATAATTGTAATGGATGAAGCTCATTCTTACACTAGCTTTCATGGATCAAATGTGTATCATGTCCTAAATAGAATGAAACGATACATGGCTGATATTCAATTTGTTGGTTCTTCAGCTACACTGGATAATTCAAAAGAATTCTTTTCAAGTATGTTTGATTTGCCTGAAGATTCATTCTCATACATCAAAAGCAAGATTCGAAGAAAACACAACATGCACATGTTTTTCATAATGCCCAGAAAATATGGACAGCGAACTACCATGGAGATGCTGGCATCAATATGCTACAAGAATAAATCTACTCAGCTAATCTTTAGTAATTCTCATAATGATTCGGAATTTCTAGCATCAAATGTGGAAGCTGCAAATGATGGAATTAGAATTCAAATACATAGAGGAGGTCTTGACCAAACTAGCAGAAAGTTATACGAATCTCAAATGAAAGCAGGAGAACTAGATGCATTATCGTGTACACCTACATTGGAGCTTGGAATAGACATTGGTCATGTGGATGTAGTGATATCTGCATTCAAAAATGAGTATGATTCTTTTGTTCAGAGAATTGGACGTGCTGGACGTATGGGGCAAAAATCCTATGCAATATGCGTTTTTGATCCTGATGATGCTGCATGTCACTACTTTGCACGCCACATTGATGATTATCTGTCACAAGACCATGTCATTCCAATAAACAAGAAAAATCCAATCATTTCTGATAAGCATCTGGAATCAATAGAAATTGAAAAGGTGGCAGCAACTGAATCTGATAAATCTCAATTCTTTGATTTTGCAAACAGCATCAATTTACGTGGTACATCCGGCGAGATTGCAATTTACTTTAACTCTAAAAAGATAGGAACCCGTGGCATTCCTGTTGGATATTATCAGTTGCATCAAAACGCCATCTATCATTTTAACAAGCAAAATTATGAGGTCACATCTCTGATAAAATCTCAAAATGGTGCAAGAGCGTATCTGAAGAGATCATATGAAAAACAAAAAAGAACCATTCCTATAGTCCGAACATCCATACTTGAGACATCAGAAAGGAATGCAACGCATCGAGACATTACTATAAAATCTAAAACACTCTCATTACGTTATGGCATAATCGAGCTAAGCAGAACCATCACTGGGTATGTAAAAGGAAACTATAATGAATCATCAGAAAACTTTGAAACCCACAATGGAACCAGCATTTCATCCTGGAGGAATTTTAATTGGAAATCAAAACATTCCTCAGTAAGCATCGTCATTCCTTCAGAATTTATTCTAAAATCAAACTCTGAATCAAAAAGTCAAATTGCAGCTGACTCTAGAATTCATACAATAACGCACGTGCTTATCAACGCTGCAAAAATTATCACAAAATCTGAATCAAATGATATTGACGCATATTATGAAAACGGAATGATTTACCTCTACGATAATTCCTCAGATGGATTCAATGGGTGCAGTAAAATAATCTATGATGATTTTGAAAAAATTCTCAATACCTGTTATTCATTATTGTGTGACTGTGATTGTCCTGCGGATCCTAAACAGAAAAAGCTAGTTCAACAAGGGGATAATTGGGGCGGATGCCCAAAATGTACATTTACAACTAATTACTGTGTAACTAAAAACAAGGAACTATCAAAAAAAGACGCAAAAGATTTTTTTCAATTTTTTCACTAAAATCTAATTTGGATATCCAAATTACGTGGTTTTTATTTTCATCATTGATTGTAAACGATCTTGCGATGATAAGACAAAGATAGCGCAATTGCTGGAATTTCTAAAAAGAGAACACGTGGCATGCAAAAATTAGTTGAACAAATACATGTCCTAGTCTGCAATCCCTTGAAGGCTTGTATTAAAACCATCAGTATGATTTAATCTAATAATTCCTACGAATTCCTCATAAATGATTTTTAGTTTTTATGTTCAATGACCAAACTACTGTATGCCTCCATCATTGCTTCTGTAATTGTAATGTCTGTTTTTAGTGCTGACGCCTTTGCACAGTCAGATTTTAAAAAAATTGAAGGCAATGATCTGAACAATCCTGTTTCTCAGGACATTCTTGCAAAAATAGAATTTGCCAAAAAACAATTCCTGCAAGCAAAAGAGACTGAAAACAAGCGTAATACCCAACAAAAACTCATTGATGAGCAACGGGCCATTTCACAAGAATCTCTAAAACAAGAACTCCAAAGAATGGAAAAAACATATGAAGAATTCACGCCTAGAAATGCATTTGCAAAATATGTTTCAAATCTCAATGCTACAAACCATGGGATATTCTGGGATCAATTTGATTATCTTCACGCAAAAATATCTCTGGCAAGAGATGCAAGGGATTCTGTTATAAAACAAGGCGGAACATTTTCTGAAGCTATGAAACAATATATCCAATTTGCCAAGATGCCAAAAATCGAAATGCAAAACATTGTGAGAGATCTTAACATAAAACACAACCTTGCACAAGAAGACATTCAGTCAAATTTTGACGTAAATGGGAAATTACCCCGATACGAAAATGACATCGAAGCTCCATGCTATGGATGTACTGCAAAAATCTCCAAAGTTCAAATTGATTCAAAGCAGTCAGTTCCTATAACAAGAACTGTGTTTGAGCCAAAGCCTACGCAGATAAGTGATCTAAAAGACTCTCTTTCCGACCTCCAAAGCCAATTCTTAGAATCAAAGAATATCATTGCTCAGAAAAAAATGGTATTTGAGATGAATGAAATCATAAAACGAATTCAAGAACTTCAATAACCATTCTCTTTTATTTTTAATACGGGCTGATAAGATCAGGCATTACGAAGCAATCATGCAACCCCGTAAACTGACGGCCTGTAGTTCACATCTACTAACCTGCAGATAGAGTGAATCTGCTCATCTGTTTCAAAGTTACAATTCTTGCAGGAAAATTTTATCGGTTCTATGCAAATTGAACATTTTTGTTTTGTCTCCAAGACGAACCCACATTTTCTGCAACTATCCATTCTCATTGTATTTTTCACCTACAATCCTAATGAAAGAACAATAACCGAAATTACTGCAAAAACATAGAAACCAATGAATGCCTTTTTGTATCTAGGAATCATTAATTTTGATTTTTGTTTATTTTGAATCATTGTGATTCCTCCTTTGAAAAAACAGCGAGAAATCTGTGGAAAAAATCACAGTTCTTGACTGGTCTAGAGCAATGTAGTTCTCGCATGGAAAGAATACGTTATTACTGACCATATACATTGGTCAGCTATTCAGCTTACCGGTAATCTAAATAATTTACCAGAATCTATGAAGAACTAGCACTATAGTATAATCATGAAACAACAAATCTCAAACTGGGATAAAATGGTTCATGCTCCATTCAAAAAGGTCGTAAAGTTTGACCTCATCTGCATGGGAATCGGTGTAGTAATGGGAATGGGCGCTGGAGCCTATCTTGTTGCTAGCGGTTTATTGGGCTAGCAACAATTTCTTTTTTATAATAACTGTTCATAACTATCAGCATGCAATTTCAAACAATAGAGCCGTCTTACACATCAAAGGAGGGATGTAGGTTAGTTTGGAAAGGAGTTGATGAGGATGATACTGATGTGGTCATTCTAAACAAAAAAGAATTAGAGGATTTAGTTGAAATTTTTAAAAAAAATTCCACTGGCGAAGTAGAATTGGAAGATCAATCAAGTCTCATCAGAGTAAATTCTGACGTTACTCAGTTTACTCTAACAAATCACCCGTTATTGGAAGCAAAGACAACTGATCTTCAACAGCAAGTTTTAGAGTATGCTGAGGTCCCTCACGAGCCCCAGTATGTCTACATAGGTTCAAAGGAATTCTATCCTTCAGTATGGATACGAAAAGATGACAAAGTGCAAGAAAAATTTTCTAAAACAAATCAAAAACAATCCCTGATTGAAGCTATTCTGTCATCCGAACCTGAAAAAATAAGACAAGACCTTTCTCCAACAGACCTGTTCAGAGTTTTTGCTACAAGGCGTTCCACAAGAAAATTTGATAAAACCAAGGTTGAGGACTGGAAGATTGATAAAATTCTCTCGGCAGCAGATGTTGCTCCAACAGCTGGTAACTTTCAAGGATTTCAGGTATTTCTGATTAAAAATAAAAATACCAAAGAAGCACTTGTCGAAGCTGCAAACAAGCAACCCTATGTCAATGCACCTGTTGTTTTGGTATTTTGTACTGATCCATCCAGAGTCAAACTGAAATTTCCTCCAGAGACATTGGAGAAATTCTCGTTACAAGACGCCACTATTGCCGCTGCATTTTCATTATTGGCAGCCTCGGGAGTGGGGCTTAGCACAATTTGGATTGGAATGTTCGATGAGGAAAAAGTAAAGAAGATTTTGGGAACTGATTTGAAACCTTCATCAATTCTTTGTATTGGTTACCCAGATAAGAAAAAGCCGCCAAAATCAAGAAGAAAGCTCAAAGAACTAATCAAAGTTATAGAATGATTTTGTAATCATTTTTATCCAGTATTGAGGAATATGTTCAATGCCTGATCTTTTCGATGAGACTGCAAACTATGTGCTTGATTTGGCCAGTCCTCAACGAATGCAGATTTTATTCAAATTACTTGAAAAAAACTATACTCCTACTGCATTGGCAAAAGAAATTGACGCTACAAAACAAGAAGTACATAGAAATTTTGTAAGGCTGGAGGAAAGTGGCCTTATTGAAAAGGAAACAAATGGTACCTATTTGTTAACAACATTTGGAAAAATTGTGTGCACTCAAGTGCCATCACTTATTTTTATCTCGCAAAATAGGAAATATTTTGAAGAGCATAACTTTGGTGACATTCCATACAAGTTTCAAATGCGCTGTGGCCAGCTTGCAAATGGTCAATACGTCAAAGGAATCTCCAAAGTTTTGGAACAATGGAAAAGCATTTACAAAAACTCAAATGAATACATCTACGAAGTGTTATCAGACGTTCCATTGGATTTGATAGAGCCACTGGTGAAACAAGTCAAAAAAGGAGTCAGATTCAATTACATATTTTCAGAATCTGCATCAGTTCCTAAAGGGAGAAAGGCATTGCTGAAGAAACTTGGTTTTGACAAATTAATTGAAAAAGGTCTGATTGAGAGAAAGATGGAAAAGAATGTCCAGACAGTTGTAATTCTGAATGAAAAAGAGGCATGCATAATGTTTCCAACTTTGGATGGGGAGTCTGATCTTACTGAAATGTTTTATTCAGATGACTTGATGTTTCATGAATGGTGTCTTGATTATTTTAGATACTGTTGGTATGGCTCTGATGTGTTCAGGGAAAGTAAGTTAAAAGAATAATCTTGTTCATATCTGTTCTTCCTAGTTGGTCTTTGTGAGAATTAGTTCGAGTCTCTGTTATTGAGTGTTACATCTATTTCATTTGGTTCAAGGCAAAAAAATACAAATTCTATAACATTGCAAAGTAATTATGGAGAAAATTTGTTGGGCTAACACTGATAATTTTGATGAATCCGAATTTGTCATATTGGGAATTCCAGACGAATCCCAATCACATGCTTTAAGGAAAGGAACGGAGGAAGCGCCATCTAAAATCCGACAAATCTCTAATCTGCGTGATTCCTATGTTCGGAATGGTGAAATCTCCCTTGGGAGGCCATTTCAAGGCAATGAAAAAAAAGTGCATGACATTGGGAACATCGGCAGAACCGATATTGAAAATATGTATGACAAAATTTCCGACTCCTCAAAGATTCCTATTTCTATTGGAGGTGATCATTCCATTACAAGTCAAATAATTAACTCCATGGCAAACACCTATGAAAAAATCTCTCTGGTGTATTTTGATGCTCATCCTGACTTTGTAAGTTCCGCTACCAACTACTATGGTTCAGTAATCACTGATGTTCTTTCTAGAATTGAGATTGAATCAAGTATTCAAATAGGAATTCGAACTCCTGAACAAGAAGAATTGGATAATATCAAAAAATACAATCTACAAGTAATTACCCCTTTTGACATTGCAGAGCAGGGAATAGCAAAAGTTGCAAACACAATCTTGGACAAATTAGGGGATAAAGTATATGTCTCATTTGATATGGATTGTATCGATCCTGCATATGCCCCAGGTGTTTCTGTTCCAGTTCCTATGGGTCTTAACAGTAATGATGCTATCTATTTATTACAAAAAATTGCAAAAAGAGGAATAATTGGAATGGATATAATGGAAGTGTGTCCTAGTTTTGACATCAAAGACAGAACATCGCATTTGGCATCTAGAATAATATCTGAAGTGCTTTATTCATCAGGTGAAACATAACTTGTCTGAATTTGAAAACGAATACACATGGGGCAAGGCTGTAGCAAATAATACTACTGAAAAGTTTCATGAATCTTTTGATAGTGCAATTGACAAAGTCAGAAAAATTCTTGGGAAAAAATATCCGATAATAGTTAATGGCAAAGAGATCTATTACGATGATTGTTTTTCCGTCCGATGTCCTTCTGACACTGAAATCGTTGTTGCAGAATTTCCAAAAACGTCAGTTGATGACACAAAAAATGCCATATCTAGTGCAAAAAATTCATTTGAAAAATGGAGTAATACAACGTTTCAAAAAAGAGTTGAAACATTCAGAAATTGTGCAGATGCTTTCTCCAAAGAAAAATTCTTTTTAGCTGCCCTTATGACTTTTGAGAATGGAAAGAATCGACTAGAATCTATGGGAGACGTTGATGAAGCTATAGACTTTATGAGATTTTATGCATTACAATTAGAAAATAACCAAGGATTCTGCAAGCAGACTGCTCATCCAAATCCTCATGAGAAAACACAGGTTATAATGAAACCGTATGGTGTGTGGGGAATAATTGCGCCATTTAACTTTCCATCTGCAATTGCAATAGGTATGACTACTGCTGCGTTAATCACAGGAAATACTGCAATTTTAAAGCCTGCAAGTGACGCACCATTATCTTCCTTTCAGTTTGCAAAAATCATATATTCTGTAATTCCAGACGGCGCAATTAATTTTGTAACAGGTTCCGGAGGAATAGTTGGAAAAACCATCATTGAAAGCAAAGACGTTGACGGCATTGCATTTACTGGCTCTCGTGAGGTTGGCATGAAGGGATTCCAAGAGTTTACTAAAATCACGGCAAAACCTTTCATCTCTGAAATGGGAGGAAAAAATCCAGCCATTGTAACTAAAAATGCTGATTTGGACAAGGCAGCTGAAGGAGTAATGAACGCTGCTTTTGGATTTGGAGGACAAAAATGTAGTGCGTGCTCTCGAGTTTATGTTCAAAATGATGTTGCTGATCAGTTCATTTCAAAGATTGTTGAGAAGACAAAGAAACTAAGAATAGGAATGCCTTGGGAAAGGGATGTGTTTCTGGGACCTGTGATTAACAAGGATGCAAAAACAAAATTTGAAAGTGCAGTAAGCTTGGCAAAACAAGACGGCGAGGTTCTTACAGGAGGTACAATACTGACTTCGTCAGGGCTTGAGAAGGGTTATTTTGTGGAACCTACGATAGTCACAAAATTACCTGATGATCACAAACTTGTCAAAGAGGAGCTATTTTTACCATTTTTGTGCATTCAAAAATACGATACCTTTGATGATGCAATCAAACTTGCAAATCAAACAGAATATGGGTTGACTGCAGGTATTTTTAGCAATGATGACAAACAGGTGGAAGAATTCTTTGCAAAAATTCAAGCAGGTGTTGCGTATGCTAATCGTTTCGCAAGTGCAACTACTGCTGCATTAGTTTCTAGTCAGCCATTTGTTGGTTGGAAATATTCAGGATCTACGGGAAAAGGTACAGGTGGTGAAAACTATCTGCAGCAATTCATGCATAGTCAGACTCAAACCCGTTGTGATTGAATCAGCGAACTTCCAAGCAGCAGTATGTTTCTTTTTCTCTCTTTAATTCGCCTGAATGAATAAGGTAACCAATTAATTCCATATGGGATGTAATCTGAAACAACCAGTTTCTTTTTAATTAGTTTGGGCTTTAGTTCCTCTCTGATTCCTTTTAACATCTGAAACTCAAATTTTTTGGGATATTTTTTTGACAAGTTTTCTGCTTTTCGTATCATTTTTTCGTCATGTGTTGCTATTGCAAATTCGTTTCCTTTCTTGAATAGCATTTTCATTAGCTTTAGATAATTTTTGTCCACATCTTCTTTTGATTTGAATGATGTGCTTGCTTTTTCTCGGTATGCTCCTTTTACTAGGCGTATTTTTGCACCCATCTGTAACAAGTCATTCAGATCATCTTCAGTTCTCTTGAGATTGGCTTGTAATGCAATACCGAGTCTTTCATATTTTGAAAAAAATGTACTGTAAATTTCTATTGTCTCATCCGTATGTTCAGCTGACTCCATGTCCAACCAAACAAAGACATGTGCATTACATGCTTTTTGTATGATTTTTTCAAAATTATGATAACATTCTTTCTGGCTAATGGAAAGGCCTATCTGTGTTGGTTTTACCGAGATTGCCCCACGAATCTTCCACTTTCTAAAAGAATCTATGATTTTTTTATACTCTTCCATAGCTACGCTGATTTGCTTTTTAGAGGTATGGTATTCGCCTAATTTGTTTATGATTGCATGTCTTCCTAATTGGTATGCGTTTTTTGCAGAAACTAGCGCATCATCAATAGTATTTCCTGCAATCCATTGTTTTGCAATTTTAAACAAAACTTTTTCCATCAACTGTGTACCGGTTCCCACAGTGAGTGTTCTTTGACGATAATTATATGATTTTAGTTATTCTTGAACCACAAAAGAGAAATTTGATGATTGTGTACTGTTATTGTGGATAAGGCTTTTGTTCTAATTAATTGTGATCCGGGTAAAGAGCAGTCAATACTGGGACAATTGAGGAAAATTAACAATGTAATTGATGCTCAAGGAACATACGGTGTCTATGACATTGTGGCAAGAATAGAATCTGATAGTAAATCACAACTTGACAATATTATTTCTGATCAAATCCGAAAGTTAGATCATGTTAATTCTACTTTGACGCTTATCCCCGTTGATGAGCAAAATATTGTTCCTGATTTAATTCCAGATGTCATCCCAGATGTCATCCCAGAACAGAAAAAACCTTTGGATGAATCTTCTGAAGATGAAGAAGAGGATTTAGACGAAGATGATTATGATGACGAGACAAAATTAAACTAGTCTAAACAGTTTGAAATTCTTTATAGTCTTATATCTGAATTGACAAATAATTTAAATTTGTAAGTAATACCTGTATTTTTTAAAAATCTTTAAGATGTTTTTTTGAACTATTAAAATACGATTGCAGATAAAGGAAATTATGAATAAAGCATATGTTTTGATAAACTGTGAATTAAATAAAAAGAAAAAAGTCATCGAAAATCTAAAACACATTGACTCTGTAAAAGAAGTACAGGGTACATTTGGTGCCTATGATGTTATTGTTAAAATTGAGCATGAACAAAAAGACAATGTACGAGAAACCGTGAAATGGAATATTCGAAAAATGGATGATGTTCGTTCCACGCTTACTTTGGTAGATACGGGACAACAAAACTAGTGTAAATAATCCAGCTGAAATTATTGTTATTAGCTTAGTGAATGTTATTAGATAATACAATTATTATGAATTATGCACGTTAAAAAAACCTACGAAGTGGAAAGACTTCAAAAGATAATGAAGGCAAAACTTGAAAATAAAAAAAACATTCCACGAAAGGAAATAAAACAAGTAATGGATGATTATGTTAATTCATAAATAATATTGTGAATATTTATGATAAAAAACAGATTAAATGTTCAGTTTGTGGATAATTTTTAGTAATGATGAATGATGGTTTAGTTCTAACTTAATAATTCTAATGTTGAAATATTTTTCCGTTTTCTAGCTTAAAATAATGTTTATGCTTTACAGATATTTTTTTCAAATGCAAAAAAATCTTTAATGTGGATCACGAAATAAAAAGAGAAGAATGGACATCGTCTAGTGGTTTTATTCTGGCATGCATTGGTTCTGCTGTGGGCATAGCCAACATCTGGAGATTTCCTTATATTGTTGGTGAAAATGGTGGTGGTGCATTTCTAATTCCTTTCTTAATGGTGGTTATTGGATTGGGATTATCTTTAATGATGTTAGAATTTGCAGTTGGGAAATATTTTCAATCCTCAATTGTCAAAAGTCTTGAAAAGATAAAAAACAAATTAAAATGGTCGGGTGTTTTCATTGCTTTTGTATCGTTAGCAATTTTAAGCTATTATCTTGTGATTATCGGCTGGATTGGATTCTTTCTTTCAAGATTTCTTGTTGCCTCTCCTGTTGATTTTGGAGCCATGTCTGAGACCTATTTTCCCCTGATTGCATTCGTCATTGTCTCGTTAATCGTTGTAGTCATAGTTGGTAAGGGTGTTATTAATGGAATTGAAAAGTTCAATAAAATTTCAGTACTTGTTCTTATCTCTATATTGATACCTTTTTCGATATATTCTGCAACACTTCCAGGGGCTTTTGAGGGAATTTCGTATTTTCTGATGCCTGATTTTTCATATCTCTCAAATCCTGGCATTTGGGCTACAGCTATGGGGCAAGCATTTTTTTCACTATCTTTAGGTTCTGGGGCATTGTTGACTTATGGAAGCTATCTTGGAAAACGGCAATTTCTCTTAAAACCTACTGCCATAATTATCAGCACAAATACATTGGTGTCTATATTTGCAGGAATTTTGATTTTTTCACTTGTGTTTTCTAGTGACCAAAGCCCTTCCCAAGGGTTGCCTTTGGTATTCAAAATACTTCCAGAGATATTTTTCCAAATGGATTATGGTTTTGTTTTAGGGACAATATTTTTTGCATTACTTTTTGTTGCAGGTATGACTTCTGCTATAGGATTGTTTCAGGTTCCTATGTCCTCCTTGCAAGAATCATTAAAAATTTCTAGAAAAAAAGCTACTTTGATTGTATTTGTATTGTTGATGGTAATTGGAATTCCTTCTGCACTAAGTTATACTCCGTTGGCCATCCAAATCAATCAAATGACCTTTTTGGATTTTATGGATGACATTTTTGGAACCTATGGGATTACTCTAGCTGAATTGGTGTTTGTTTTATCTGTCACTTGGTTTATGAACAAGAAAAAAATTCTAGAAAATCTAAACAAAAATTCTAAATACACTTTTCCAAGTTGGACGATTCACTTGATCAAATTTGTTGCACCGTTATTGATAATCTTTACAATCATCTATTCCATGTTTTTGAAAACTTTTTAATTTTTCATTCATACATATTTGAAACAATTTTACTTGAAATATTTCCTGCTGAACTACAAACTCTGTTTGCAAGATGAATGATGAAAAGCTTAATGTTCATTATAGAGCTTATTTTAAATTAAAAAAATTAGTTACCTATATGTAATTTTTCAACGTAATTTAATCATGACAGAAAAACAACCTGTCGCTGAAACAACAGAATCAGAAGGGAGACTGGAATCCTCAAAAAGTTCCAATGTCCAAAAGGGATCTCGACCTTCTGATACTTGTAGAGAACAAGAAGAAGCACCTAAGCAAGAAAAGGCTGCTGCTTCACCCAATTAATTTTTTAAAATTGTTTGTATTCATAATGTTATTTGCTCCTAGACACACAATTGTGTGACATATGTTAAAAAAATTTCAGATTAAATTATTAGCAAGTTTTTATGAAATCATGTGGAATCAATTTCAATAAATTTTTCTAGTTCTAAATTAAAGACTTGTTCAACTCCGGTAAAAGACGTCCTCATTATCTTTTTTTCATCTTCAATGATGTAAATCTGCAAATAATCCTCTTCCTCAAATAGATTTGAATTATCTACTTGTGTAACTGTACCTTCAAGACAGAAAACGTCAACAGATGTTGGACACATAGTCTGTATGTCAAATTCCACTATGGCTAAATCATCATCTGTAGTGTGAATTATTCTGTTTTTATCCCATAAAGTGATCCAAAAATCTTCAGATAACCCTAAAAGATTTGCATTGGATTTTGCAAAATAATAGGGCTTTTTGACATTATATGGTTCTTGAGTTTCATAAATTGCTACTTTGTCAGCGTCTTTTAATGCAGCAAACAATCTTCCAGTTTTTTCATCATAATGTATGTCCCATGGATATGTCTCAGTAGTTATGGCGTATTCTAGTTCTTCGGAATCTAGATTTATGGAATTTATCTGATTTTCATATTGATGAGAGACATACAAAATATTGTTTTTAGCGTCCAGCGTTAGTGCTTGCGCGGTATACTCCAAAGGAATTGTTTTGATAACTCTTGCATCTATGATTGATAATACTGTGATTTCTTCACTTCCTCTATTTGCAATATAAGCAATATGTTCTTCTGAATCAATTTCGATATCCCATGGACCCTCATGAACATTGATGGTTTTTACTACTTTGTGACTAGGAAATTTTCTCTCAGAGTCAAAAACTGGCTCTATAACACTAACCGAATTACCTGCAGTAGAAGTAACAATTAATGTGTTGGAGATTTCATCAATTGCCATTTCAAATGGATGTGCTGGCACAGTTATTTGTTCAATAATTTGATCATTGTAAGGATTTATCACGTATATTATATCCGAGTGATAGTCAAGAACATAAACTAATTCAAGATTTTGATTATATGATATAGCCCATCCGCCGGTATCGTATGACAAATCTTTACTAATCTGATCAGAAGGAGGTGCTTCAAAAGAAATTTGTGAACTAGGTAATTGAAGTGTATGAAAATAAGTCATGTTTAAGAAAAAAACATCTATTTTACTACTACCATACATTGATACGTATAACTTATTCATTTCTGAAATTACTTCAATGCCCATAACACCAGTATCCGATGTTGTAAAAAACTCAGACTCCATTGAGGATAGATCAATTATTGATACATGTGGATATTCAAAACTTGATGTAAATAATTTGTTATCTTCAAGTACAAGTTTCATGGGACTTGGAGAAACTGGTATGGTTTGTTCTAACGTTTGTGCCTCTACATTAGATATGCCCATAAAAAATATAATTGGAAAAATAACCAAAAAATAATTTCTCATAAATAAAATAACTCTTGGATTATTTATTAAATCGCATAAGCTGATTGTTTGAAAGTTAGCTGATTGTTTAAAAATTAGCTTGTTTCTTTACTCAACTTCAAGTACTACTAGGAAAGTACAATGCATATGAAACACGAAGACAGTACTTGGGATAAGATGGTTCATGCACCATTCAAAAAGGTAGTAAAGTTTGACCTTATCTGCATGGGAATAGGTGTAATGATAGGAATAGGTATAGGGGCATATCTTGTCACTAGTGGATTGTTCAGATAACAGCAAGAATTTTTTAATTTTTCGCTAGAATCTGAAATATTGTATTTTATTTTCATAACATGACAGCATCTGAAATACAAAATGATTTTCTTGTATTGTTGATTGGAATTGAATCTTAGAAATGTCTGTTTTAAAATGAAAATAATATTTCATTAAACGATAATGTTTCACAGTCTGAGATTTTTAAAATTATTTCTAGAATTGGGGTTTTAACGATAAAAATCCCAATAAGATGCTTAATCCGATGAAAATTGTTATTGTTATTATCATGTGTTGCTGAGCTTTTTCTTTTTCATAAAACTTTCTTGGAGTGACGCCTCCGATGAAGAAGACAATCATCATTCCCAATACCAATCCGATAATGTTTGCACCAGTAAGAGTTAGTGCGCTTGAAAAAATTTCAAAATCCCACAAAGCAATCCCGATTCCTGAAACAACTGCAGGTGGTACTAAAGCTGCTGCAATTGCTACGCCTACCAAGATTCCAGGAATATTTGTAGACATTGCAATTCCACCTGCAATGCCAAGTGCTATTGCAACTGCTAAGAATACAGGGGAAACGACAGTTCTAGACAATATTTCATTAGTTAAGGGTAAATCTACAAACTGTGCAGCAATTACAGTTAAAATGGCACCAGTAGCGACAACTGCAGCAAGTAAAATCGATCCAGACACAAGTGCCTTGAACATTTTGTTGGTTTTTCCTACTGCCGTGTTAAATGAAAAAGCAGAGATAGGTCCTAGTAACGGGGATATTAGCATCGCCCCAATTACCAAAGAGGCGTTATTTGCAAATAATCCTGCCACTGTAACTCCCGCGGCTATGACAATCATAAAAAGTAGATTTTTGTTAAACCTTACATTTGGTTCAATTAATGACTCATACTCTTCAATGAGTTTTTTCTTTTTTACTTTGACTTGTTTTGTTTCAAGTTCTTTGACATAGTTTGTTAGGTAATCTGATAATGTGGCTTCAATTGCTAAACTCGTGACATACAATTCTTTTCTTCTGGTATCGATTATTTTGTTTAATTCGTTTGTTAACGCATTGGCCAAGGAATCTGGGCATATTCCGGTATAGCGAAGAAGCTTTTCATTTTCTGCCATAGTCAATTCAACGTGGTATGGAATTTTGTATTTTTTAAAAGTAAATTCTAAACTTTGGCTTTGTTGTTCATAACAAATAACTTCAATTTTTCTCAAATCTTATCTGTCTTGTAAATCGTTTTATGTATTAGTTGTTATCTTTTGTGGTGTTAGAAAATAAGACCTAGTATTCAAACTCTCTACGATTCACTAAACTAAATCTGTTGGAATTTGAAAAACAAGAATTGGTTTGTTTATTTACCATACATTTCATCTATGATTCCCTTGAATGTGGTGTAAGGTTGTGCTCCTGTAATCATTTCTGCATTTTCAGGCCCAATGATGATAAATGTCGGAGTAGATCTTACTCCTGATTCTGATGCTATCTTTTTGTTGTCCTCCACCCGCTTTTCATATTTTCCAGAATCAAGACATTGGACAAACAAATTTGTGTCTAATCCGTCAATTTCAGACACGAGTTTCTTCAGATTTTCTGAATTTGCCCAGCCGTCGTTTTCATGTCCTTGGTTTGCATATACAAAGTCATGATATTTCCAATAGATATCTTGTTCCTGAGCACAGTAGCTTCCGGCATGAATGGTTAAAGAGTCAGGTCCTATGATGGGAAAGTCAATGTAAATCAGACTAGCTTCTCCACTCTCAATCAGATCCTTTTCTATAGCAGGTTTTGTTGATTCATTCCATCTCTTACAGAAAGGACATTGATAGTCCCCAAATTCTATAATTGTAACTGGTGCAGACATATCACCAAGAACTGGAGAACCACTACGAGTATCAAGCGATAATTTGACAGCGTTTGGATTGTCTGCCTTTATTGCATCTGGATTCACATATGATATTCCAACTACTGCAACAATTACTGCGCATATTATGCCAATCATGACAATTTTGGTATTTGATTTTCCAGGCTGTCTTGTCTTCTTGTTTCGCTTTCCCACAACAGAACAAATTCAAAGTGTTAAAAGAATCTATCTTGAATTATGCATAAAACAACATTCTGCTAGAGAATCTGTTCTGTCTTTAGTTTTTAGTTTCTGTATACTCAAATCGCTCACCACAAAAAGGACAAAAATCAATTGGATAATAGACCACATCATCATGAGATACTGTGTCTGCCCAACAAAACTTGCCTGACTTCTTGTTCCACAAATGTAACTGTGAATCCATTATACGCAGTCTATAACAACAAAATTCAATATCCTCAATTATCTTATACTCTTCAAATGTGGCAAACTCGTAATTTGTAACGTGTTTTTGAAATTTTACATTCATAGCATTCTCAATAACGTCTTATCTTTACAGTCCTTCTTTTTCCAAGATTTGTCCTATCTCTTTAAAGGTAAATGGAACAACCCCCTCTAATCGAGTCTTTGGATCATGATAATCACTCAAATGTATCAGAAATTCGTTTAGCCCAAATTCAGATTTGTCGCATGCAGGACAGTTATACAATTTCCTAAATTGTTCTCGGGTAATCCCATAGTTTTCTTTTAGGAATTCAAAATCGCCACGAACATCAAGCTCTTCCCAACTATTCTTACTACTCATATTTCCTGTATTGTAATACAATAATCCCAGTGCACAAAATGCCTCAGGCTTAGCAGTGAAGTGATCAGATGAGAAATGAGCCAGAACTCCTGCAATTTTTTTTAGTTTTGTTTTCATAAGGACTTGGCTTATCTTGTCTTTCATATTGTGCCCTATCTAATTCATCCGTCATAAATTATTCGGATCAGCGGTTACTGGTGTTTCGAAATAATGTAGAACAACTTATGAATCTCTTATATTTACCAAATACCGTGGGATGTTTTTTAGTTTTATCATTAATCGAGATTGTTGAGGAAAAGCATGAATAATTTCAATTACTTTTTTACTCCAGTGGGTCCCAAATACAAAAAGAAATTTGCAAGAAATGTGGGAATTGCAATGTTGATTCTATTTGCATTTTACGGAATATCAAGTTTAGTTTCAAGTTTGTCTGATTCTGTTAGTGACATTTCAGAAAACCACGCACCAGAAACTAGAAGCATCATCACAGTTCAAGACAGACCTGCCAACAGAACAATTGTGCCAATAACAATTACAGAGAAAATTACAAATGCTGAATCTTTGGATACTATCACACAGTGGAATTTCTCTCTTATAGGAATAGAAATGTCAACTCTAAATGAATACTGGGGTAATCTTGCAGACAAATACATCACATCTGGTCTAGTTGATCAAAACGGAAACAATGTTGTAGATTACACCCAAGTCCCAGACGGGCAAATTTTTTACAAGTTATCGCTACAGTACTATCCCGCAATTTGTAAAGATGGTCAGAAAATTCGAGGAGAGGGAGGATATCCAGAACCTATCCCAATAAAGCAAGGAGTGTCCGAGGTATTTTTTAAAACTGGTAACATAGGATTGTACCCGGATGATGATGGAAAATATTTTTTTGATTTTGTATCTGGTTTTGAGACAGACGTGGAGTTTCATCCAAACATCCACGTAATATCACAGGAAACAAAGAAATGTGATTTAGAAAAGAAGCGATGGGATTTTACTCAAGTGTATTATACTCATGCTGTTTTTAGTTTTGAAGACTAGGAGAAATAATGATTCATGAAATAAGAGACATTAATCCAAAAACATGGCTCAAACCATTTCAGAAAACAAGCATTTTCTACCTTCTAAAAATGGGCCTGTTCTACCACGGATTAGGCGTGATTTTGATGTATACGGGCTCTTTTTTTGCCACAAATATCATTTCAGACTATGAAATACCGCAATTTCCAGTATCCATAACTCTTGCAATAAGCTCAGGATTACTAGAGGAATCAATATTTTTTGGGATGCCATACTACATGACTGGCAACCCTTTGATACTTTTGGGTTCAGGAATAATTTGGTCTGCATCACACTTGTTTAGTTCATCCATATTTTCAGTTGAGGCACTAGCATATGGGGGGTTTCTCCTAACAATTCCGCACATATTTTTTAGCATCAGAACATGGATTAGCAAAAAAGGATGGTTTGCAATCGTGTTTCATTCTGCATGGAATTTTTCATTTTTGATTCTTTACTGCATGTTGGGATTGCGCCAATGCAGTATTGTTAACGACATGTATGATGTCCTAAACCTAATCATGGCAATATCTGCAGGAGTTATTGTATATCTTGCATATCAAAACAAGAAAAGATATCTCAATCGATTCTTGTATCTCATTCCAGTTGGAATCATATTTGTGTCAGCTGCTATTTTGTTTTCAGATTATGTTTTCTAGAATGTTTCTTAAACTCTTTGTATGACTTTATCATAGATTCCATATATTCGTCAAGATCTTTTTGAATTCCTGGAAGTTGATTATACAGTTCCGCCCAAAGTTTTTGATAGTGAGTATCTGATGACAACATCATAGAGCCAAATAATACCTGTATGTCACGAGATGTTGAATCATCACCATGTCTTATCTTTTCTATTTGTTCTTCGACTGCACTGAAATATTCCAAAAACTTTCTAAACACATGTTTTGATTTTTTTAGATTTTCAATAGTTATGTCAAATCCTTCTTTTTCGAGATCTTTTTGAAATTCTTTGTTTTCTATCCATATCAGAAAATAGTTTTCAATTTTTTCTGCAAACTCTCGATCCTGTTTGTAGGCTTTGATTATCCCATAAACTGTAGGGCCATACCCAATTTTTTTCCTGCCCTTTTTCTTTGACTCATAAACTCGAATTTTGCCTGACTTGCTTAACTGCCCAAAGTGTCTGTGAATTGTACCAATTGGAATTCCAGTCTTGCTGTTTGCAGAGTAAAGTGTGAGGGGACCATTGTCCATTATTGCCTTGAATATATCCAGTGACGTCTGTAAGGCCGTGGATATATTCACCATATTCCATATATTTGATAATAATGGATATATTCATTTCTATGGATATATTAATATGAAACATTATCTTTTCATAGCACTCCTAGTTTTGGGTTTTCCATATGCATCGGCTGCACAGCTTGATGCTGCCATACTATCAGATCAAAACACAACAGAGCCGTCATTTCAATTTTTGAGGGTAGTCTACATTGAATATCCTGATGAAGGAGAAATTTCAGAATTATTACGAGGCACAAAGAAGACCGTTTCCTTTGTTGCAGATTCCAACACACCTGGAATGGATGATCTGGTGAAACTGATTAATCAAAATCTAAAGAAACTTTCAAGCAATGCAATTGCCACGGATGCAAAGATAAACTATCAGGCAATATTGCAGGGAAATGAACATTCTGCAGTAATTGAATACAAGGTACAATTAGTTCCAACAATTACAAACCACATACTTGAGAAATCGTTTGAAAAGAGCACGGTTGATTCGAATTGGCGAGGGATCTCGCTTGACTCACCGGTAGTTATTCAAACTATTCATGGTGCATTTGATGTGAATAACCCAAAATCTGCACTTGATGTAATGATTCCAGACGTTTCAGACAAACTAAAAGATATCACAATACTTGAGTTGCCATTAATTGACGCAAGTGGAATTATGACACTTCCCTTGCACAAATGGCATTCCCTGTTTGATAACACTGCAATAATGTCTGATGCCATACGATATGACTATGCTGGAAAAAATGTCATTACTCACTATTCCATGGGAGAGTGCAACATAGAAGTTGGCATGTGTGAAGACAAAAAATTGGTGCAGGAAATTATTCTTGATAAAAAATATGTCGTAAAAGTTATAGAGTCAAGTGATGATGCAACAATTTCTTTTGAAGGATATGTTGACACCACTCGCCTCAACGGAAACGAGGTATTTCAAACCAGTCTAAAATCACTTGTAACTCACAAGCCGGACACTGATGAGTTTCCTGCAACTGTAATGTATGGAATGGCAGGAATGGCAGTGATTGGCGGAGTTGTAATGTTTGTGATAAGTGATAGAAAACTAAAGAGGACCAAAGATGAGGGGCAAACAGGCGTAGATCCCGCACACTTGACATCATATGAGATTGGTAGTTCTGCTGGAAGCTACAAAACAAACAGAGGCGAATCACATCTGATTACATACGAAAAATCCAAAATGCCTATTTGATCAAATTTTGAATTCTTTTTCTTCTTGGTGTATTGGTTCTAAGCAAATATGAACAATCACAAATTAGATAAAAACTGTCTAATTATGCCTAGTTTTAATCGTGTGGTGTGAGTTTTGAACTGAATTTGTGTGTGCCGGGGGCGAGTTTCGAACTCGCGACCTCCAGATTATGAGTATTGCCTTAGTTGGAGAACCGTTAGAGATTACCAAGCGAACTGGCACTCTAACCAGGCTGAGCTACCCCGGCATACTATATGCCTAAAAATTTGGGAAATTAAATGATTCTACAAGATCTTTGAGTTTGTCACATGACTTCCCTCAAAAATATAATTTTTCCATGCGGTGCATTGCAATGCATTCCTACAGCTTATCTTGATTTTTGATGTTGCATTAATAATGAGAAAAAGTTTTCAACATTTTTCCATTCTGACATTAATTATTACATTATCGTTTGTTGTAATGATCTCTCAAGGAGTATCAAATCCAGTCCATGCTGAAGAATATGATTTTGTAGCCGGAATACGCAATGAAGTAACTTTTCATTTTAGAGATGGCATTGAAACCGTGAATTTTCCTGTTTTTTCCACCACTTCGGATATTGTATCTAATGTTGGAACTAGTTTTGAAGTTGAAGGTGTTGTAGGAAATAATCCGTACTTGCACAAGGCACTAGATGAAGCATATCTCTATAGAATGTCTACTTTAACTGGAGGTAACAGCTTTGAATATAATTATCGATACTTTGATGTTGATGTTAATGTAGTTCAAAATCAAAGTATTCTAAAATCCTTCAAGTACAACAACTGTGAAATTTCTGGATATGGTTTATCTACTCTTACAGATGACTATGAATCCTATTTAGCGTCTGATACTGGATTTACGATTGTAAATAATATACAATTTAGATGTAGTGGGGTTGGAATTAACTTAGCTCATGATAAATCTGATTTGAATTCCATGCCACGTAGTTTTACTGATTATGGTTCGTTACCATTTGCACTTGCAGAAGACGTTCGTACTTTTCTAACATTTGAATTTGATCATGGTTCTGAAAAAATAGAGTCTGTGATTTTTACCTTGACTTCAGGATTTAATGAGGCCAATGATAGTGGTCCTAGCTTTCAGATAATTACTGCAGTTTTGCCTCACCCTTTGATAGATGATGCAATTGATAAATCTCGAAAGGTTTCAGGTATGGCATCTGCGTTTAATGAAGACTTTGATGTGTCTGTAGAATTTACAAATTCTCAAGAAATACTGCGAGGTCTTGATTTTAAAGATTGCATAGTAAGTGGATATGACATACTGACTCTGAGAGATAAAGAGGAAGGCTATACTGGAAAACGAGGATTTGCCACTGCCGAAATTCTTGATGTTGCTTGTTCTGGTTTGACTCCAGTTAATCCTGCTTTTGATAACTTGTACGATGCCAAAGAATCTAGATCTTCTCAGATGAGTAATACCCACACAACAAATTCCTATAATATGGGAAATGGTCCTCACATTATTGCCACTTTTGATTTTAACAGTGGCACTGAAGTTGTAGACTTTCCTGAATTCTACCAAGGCAATCTGATTGCAAGGGCAAATCCAACTTTCACACTTGTGGGAGTTCCTGGCGTCACTCCATTGCTATATGATGTCGTTGATCGTACTAGAGAGTCTGGATCAAAATCAACTGGTGTCTCTTCCCAAGTAGAATTGTTTGATGTAAATCTTGTTTTAGTATATGGTGATGATGTTGTTCGGGGCTTTGATTATACAAAATGTCGTATTGTCGATTATATAGTAAGAACAGAACACGATGCAGAGGAGAGCTTTTACAAGGGATTTGCTTTAACTGATGAATTCTATTTTGAATGCCATGGGTATGAACCATTTGATCCAAAATATGATGAGTTATTTGATACTCCACATGCAAAGACAGAGTCTTCATTAAATTGGAAAGAAAAACAAAGAGATACTTGGGGTTCTAACTTTAGATAAATTACTTTATGCTCTTCCAATCAATATTCTCATTTTTGACCCAGAGGAATTTCTTTTGCAATGCAGATGTGTACAATTTCTCCCATTCTGCACCTACCTCATCAGTCCATGCCTTGAAAACGCGAGGATCTATGTAATTTCTCAAAGATGTTCCAATGTTGTAATCTTTAGTTTTCTCAGACAAATCAATTTGCAATTCTAATTTCTGCAATCTTTCTTTGTGCTTTGCCTTTTGTTTTTTGATTTGCTCGTTTAGTGTCTTGATTCTCTTTTCTTTGGCCTTCTTTTGTGCATCCGTCTTTGGAGTAGAGGCCTCGACTTTTTTAAGAGTCTCTTGTGTCTTTTTCCAAGATTCTTCCTTTTCGACTTTTTTAAGAGTCTCTCTTTTCTTTTCTAATGATTGCTCAAATGTCTTTGGAATTGTTCTTTTGTGATTGCACATCATGGCAGCTTCAAGATTTGCCAATTTTGCATGGTATAGTTTCTCAGTTGCGGTCTTTCCCTTCATGTTATCATGTTTGACTAGATAGTTTTTGACAACTGTTGTAGCAAGATATGTTCTGAACACCTTGGCAGTTAAACCCTTTACAATGCTTGAATAATATGCATTTACATGCCTTGATGTAATGTCGTCAAAAATCTCGTCTTTTGGTTTTTTCTTTTCTACTAATTTCTTTAGGTTCTCCTGAAACTGCTTATCGTGTCCTTCTGCAACTACTGTCTCTTGCCATCTTACACTATCTTTTCCAAGAAAATCAAATTCTATTGTCTTATCAGTAATTTTGATGTGTTCTTTTCTTAGTGTGGTGGCACCTACGGTATCCGCCTCATCAGGATCCTTTTCGTCTCCGACCCTCATTGCTGTTCTATAAATTAAATAACATGCAGTTGCAATCCTGCTAATTTTTGGATCCTTTATTTTCATGTCTTTTACAATTCTGTCTTTGATTTTGTCGATCTCTTTTGCAAGCTTTACTGCTTTTTCGTACTTTTCTTTATCACGATCTTGCTTTAGTCCGGCAGTATCTGCAAGCCACACGTATTTTCTTTTTTGCGTCAGAAAATCCATCCAGCTTGCAAGCCACATGGAGTCTTTGTCGTGAATAATTTTCCCCCACTTCCCTTCGGGTACTTTGGCCTCTTTTCCAAGATTTAATGTGACGTCTTTTGCGGTGACTCTTGGTTTCCACCTTCCTCTTAGTGGATGTTCTCCCCTGCCGATGAATATCCCTGGAGGTTCTGCCATGTAGTTTCCAACTTCCACCTCCTTTCCATCCATGATGGCAATTCCGTATTTTGACTTCAATTTTTCACGCAGCTCTTTTCTTTTTGTTGCGAGAGCTTTCTTCTCTTCTTTTGTCATCATTTCTCTGATGTCTTTTTCTTTGTCAACTACTTTGTATGCATTTGAAAAATCAATATCTTCATATGATATTTTTTTAAATTTGGAATCTAGAGTTTTAGCAAAATCTGCTGTAAAGTTTTTCTGAAAAACCTTGTCTTGAACATATGGTGTGTCTTTCTTTTTTGCCCATTGATACACCATTTCTTCTTGATTTAGATCAAGAGGAACATTTTCGCCTTTGATCTTAATTGTGATACCTTGAGCCTCATATTCAGGCGGAAATAAGATTCCATTATGTTGTAGCGTTTTCCATTTCATTCTTTTCACTTTAAAATTGCGGACTTTGACAAAAACTCTATTCTATGTGTATATCAATTTAACGTACAAGAGATTTTAGCCTGGAAATAGCTCTTTACTCAAGTATTTCTCAAATTCTATGTCTGTTTTCATCTTTTTTGCTTCCATAAACATGGCAGCATCAGTTCCTACAATGTATCTTGGCAACATTTCATCATCGTGAATTGCTTTCATTATCACTTTGGCAACCTCGGATGGCGGTGTTCCCATTTGTACCATCATCTTTAACCCTGCTAGAATGTGATCAGTCAGTTCTTTGTATTTTGGGTCTGTCTTTGAATCTGGAATCTTCATTGATTCAAAAAAGTTTGTTTTGATCACTCCTGGCTCAATTAAGGTGGTCTTTATTCCAAACTGTCCAAGTTCGTATCGTAAGCATTCTCCCAGTCCTTCTAGTGCAAACTTTGAACTGATATAAGCTGGAGATCCTGGAAGTCCCATTCTTCCTGCAACTGAACTGATGTTTATGATATTTCCTGATTTTTGTTTTCTCATGATTGGAGCTACTTCTTGAATTATTCTTACAATGCTGAAAAAATTAGTTTCAAATTGTTTTCTAAAATCATCAATTGATACATCTTCTGTGCATCCAAATTGACCATATCCTGCATTGTTCACTAGTACATCTATTCTTCCACAATCAGTAATTATTTTTTTAATTGTGGAAACTATTGATTCTTCTTTGTCTACATCTAGTTCTATAATCTCAATTGAAAGATTTTCTTTTTTTGCAGCTTGCTCTAACTCTCCTGCTTTTTTTGTATTTCTCATGCTTGCAAAAGTTTTGTATCCGTCCCTTGAAAGTGCCAGTGCTGCTTCTAAACCAATTCCCGAAGAACTGCCTGTGACAAGAGCTACTTTTTCCATGCAATTGCTATAATTTTGGCATATTTATCCCATTTTGATTATCATACTAATGGCCTGTCTCCTTCAGTAGGATCTACCAATTCTGTTTTTTCACCCTTGTGTATTCTTTCAAGAATTTCCAATGCCGAATATTTGTGGAGGAATTCATTATTGTTTCCGCATCTGTATGAGAACGTACATCGTGGACACCCTGACTCATTTTTGCATGGGCATTCTTTTACAATGTACATGCTTCTCTCAAGGACTTTTTCAAATCTGTCGTACAGTGCTTTGCTGGCACCACTTCCGCCAATTGCACCATCATAGATGAAAATCAGGCCTGACGTGCCTAACGATATGCCTCCCAAGTCTTGAGACACTCCGCCTGTAATCATATTGCTTCCTTCAATTACGACATGTTCTGTTGCATGATATCCGCTGGCTTCTGTGTAATCCTCATCCTCTGCCTTTTCCATTATCTTTAGTGGTCTTGGTGCATGAAAGACAATTCCTTTTGTAACAAAATCATACTCTAGTGGTGCATCTAGCATCACTTTTTCCCCTTGAGTAATTTCTTGTCCTAGCTCTATGTTGACATATCCGTAGACTTTTTTCTGAATATGTAATTTGCAAAAAGCAACCTCTATCCCGTTCGCCCTTCTTCTCTCAAAAACCGTTTCAATGGTAGGCCATTCTTCTGTGAGTGATTTTGTATAGTATGGATAGTCTCTTGAAATTCTTTCCAGTTTTGCAATATTTTTTTTAGGATAGTCAAACTCTTTTACCTTGTATCTGATTCCTGCTAAAAAATAGATTGCATCTTTGTGCAACTCCTCAAGCGCGATTGGCAGTACTCTGTCTCCCACTTTTCTGTCTGATAAAAAGATGTCAATAGATTTGCCAATTCCTCTTATGCTGTATTCATTCAGCATGGAATTTATTTTATCAAAATTCGGAACAATTCTGTTGTTGATTATTTTGAGATTTTCTTTGATGATGTGATATTCAATAATTTCTTCATGCTCCTTTAATTCGTGTTTGGAAATCGGCCTGTCGCATGCCATTGCCAACACTTGAAACTCCTCCACAAATGGATTCTTGGGGTCAATGTATGTTTTTTCAATATCCTCAAAATAATCGTCCGGATGATTCTTGTAGTATTGAGAAATGGGATCGTTTCCCAATGCCAGAAATGCATAACCTCTTTGTCCTTTTCGTGCAGCTCTTCCTATTCTTTGGATTAGTCTGTTTACCGGGATTGTAGATGAGATGACGCAATCTACATTTCCTACATCTATGCCTAATTCAAGCGTAGGAGTGCATGAAATTGCTTGTAATTTGTCCTCTTTGAACTGTCTTTCTACTGCAGTTCTATAATTTGCCATCAGCCCTGCACGATGAACTTTGATGTTGACTTTTTGCTTTTTTGCTTGTATTGCTAAAAGCTCAGAGTTTAGATGTGAATTGTTAAACACCATGGTCTTGTGCTTTTTTTCAGTCAATTTTTTTGTCAGTTCTACCATGAGTTTTCTTTGAGTTCTAAGTGATGGAAATAACATTACAAAATCTGTCTGGCCTTTTTTTCCAGACCCGTGAATAATTTGCATTTTTTCTCCAAACAACTGCTCACAGAATTTTTTTGCGTCATCTAGAGTTGCTGATGCTGCAACAAATTGTAGCTTATTGCTGCAAATTCTTTTGAGTCTCTTTATGATATAATGTACGTTTGAGCCAAAAATTCCCGAATATACATGGGCCTCATCCACAATTAGAATTCTTGTAGATGACAGTAATGACGAAAATTTTGTCTGATGCCACATGTGATAATGCAGCACATCAAAATTTGTAACTAAAATCTGAGGTGGCTTTTCAACAATATCTCTTCTTTCTGGAACTTTGGTGTCTCCATCGAAAACTTTGACATCAACTCCAATCTTTTCAGCAAATTTCTGTATTTTTGGGAATTGATCTCTTGCCAAAGCTTTTGTAGGGTATACAAAAATTGCAAAAACATTTCCTTGGTTTGATTCCTTTTTTATTCTCTGAATGACTGGAATCAAAAATGCTTCCGTTTTTCCTGATGCTGTTGGTGCCTCGATCACAACATTTTCTCCAAATATGATTTCTTGAATTGTCTCTTCTTGAAACTTGTAAAATTCTCCAATCTGTAATTCCTTGAGGTGCTCTGTGATTGATTCCTCTAGACCCATATCTTCTATTTTGCAGCCCATTTTGGGCTCAGGGTTCTTCAAAACTTTGTATTGCGAAATGTAGTCTTTTTTTGAAAATAGGATCTCCTCTGTAATTTTGTCTGGCTTGTTATCTGCTATCATCTCTCTGATTTCATTTTCTGCCCTGATGATTCCCTCATCTTTCAAGCCGTCTGATAATCCCTTCTCGGTAACTAACCCCCTATCAAATCTTGAGAGAAATTCAAGGAATACCTCGTCAATGTTTTTTGAAAATTCTAGCAGATCTTCAATGCCGCATTTTCCACAAGAAACATGCATCTTTTTGTTGAATGTTTTTTGTATCTCCATCTTTGATTTGCATTTTGGACATGAGAATTTCAAGATCTACCTGATTGACATTATTTGGTGATTTATTGTTTAATCATCATTATGGATCCATGACATTATTAAGCTAGGAATGGTCTTGAATTTAAAAATGAAAAAAATTGAAATTAATAATATTTACAATCTAAATTGTATTGAAGGAATGAATTTAATTCCTAAAAATAAGGTTGATCTTGTAATTACTGATCCTCCGTTTGCTATAAATTTCAAAGCAAACAAGGCGAATTATAACAGAACGTCATCTAGAGTGTTGACTGGTTATAACGAAATCAAACCTGAAGATTACTATGATTTCACATTTGCATGGATGAGTGAAGTTTTTCGAATTCTAAAAGATTCAGGAAGCATGTATGTTTTTTCTGGATGGAATAATCTCAAAGATATTTTGCGTGCACTAGATGACGTCGGATTTACTACAATTAATCATATTATTTGGAAATATCAATTTGGAGTGGTCACGAAAAAAAAATTTGTTACTTCACACTATCACTGTCTTTATGTTTGCAAAGACGATAAGAAGCGAAAATTCTATCCTTTTTCCAGATTTCAAAAAAATGACAAAACAAAAGATGGTAGGAGTCTTCATTATAAAGACAAGGAGGACGTATGGGATATCAAAAGAGAATATTGGACTGGGGATGAAAAAACTCCTACTAAACTTCCTTCTGAGATCATCAAAAAATTACTGGAATATTCAAGTGAAAAAAAAGATGTTGTATTTGATCCTTTTCTTGGTTCAGGACAAGTTGCAGTTGTAAGTAAATCGCTTAATCGACGCTATCTTGGATTTGAAATAGTTTCAGATTATTACAATTTTGCCAAAAAACGACTCGATAAAAACATGTACAGAATAAAGACATCAAAATAATCTATTTTTTACTTTCTGACTCGTCAATTCTCTTTTGGCCTATTTTCTCAGAGATGCTTTTTCTTAACTCGTCATCGGTTTTACCTTCTACTTTAACTCCTGCAGTTCTTGCAATCATCTCCAGCTTTTCTCTTTCTGTTTCAACTGGTCCTGAAATTTTTGGTGATTCTTCTGTAACTTCTTTCATGTGGTCTTGAATTTCGTTTTTTGCTTTGTTGTACTCATTTACTGCTTTTCCAAGTTTTCTTGCAGCACCTGGAAGTCTTCCAGTGCCTAAAATTAATACCAGTGCTAAAAAAATTATGATTAGCCATTCGCTTCCACCTATGTTTAGTGAATGTTCTAGCATATTCTGCTATTAACCAAATTTGAAATTAAACGTAATGTTGAAGATTTATGCCTAGAATGACAGGGATATTTTCATTGAATATCATTCATGAGAAGTACTTATTGATTTAAATAAATTCAGAACTTTAGACTTTTATGAAAAAAATTGAAGCTATAGTTCAATCGGGAGCAAAAGATGCAGTTGTTACTGCAATTAAGAAGATTGGTGTTGGTGGAATAACTGTTCATCAAGTTCAAGGACAAGGCTCACAGGATCCTCCGCTAGTTGGACAATACTTTAGCAGAGACATGATAATTTGTGTGGTAGACGATCCTAAAGTAGATGAAATTTTAGATGCGATTGCAAATGTTGCATGCACTGGAACAAAGGGTGACGGTAAAGTTTTTGTCACTCCTGTTGATGACGCACTTGATATTTGCACCAAAAAACGCGGAACCACCTCTATCTAATTTAGAACTCTTTGTGGTTCTAGTTTCTTTCTAGATATGATTGCAAATATTACAACTCCGATTCCTATTATGCAAAACAGCGCATAAGGTGTTTCATTCCCAAATGACTGTGCAATTGGTCCCCCAATAGTTGGTCCTATTGCCCAACCCATTCCAAAAATTGTTTCATATGCGCCAATTATTTTCCCTGATATTGCTTTTCTAGTTTTGCTCAAAACAATCTCTAGTGTAAGAGGGAAGAATATGCTGAACCCGAATCCCATCAAAACCAGCGCAATTCCAAAAGTTACTGTTGAATCTGCAAAAACTGACATTGCCAATCCTATTGATGCTGCACTTGTTCCGGCAATCAGAGTTCGACTTGTATTTCTTGCCAACTTTCCAGCTAATGCAAGAGACACAACTCGTGATATCCCAAAAACAAAATAGAGTAGCAAGATATCGGAATCTGTCATGCCTCTGTCATTTAGAAATGCGGGATAAATTGTGAGTATGATTCCGAATGATGATGTACAAAAAATCAGCAATATTATGGCTTCTGGAAATTTTTTCATCTCTTTGATTGATGAAAATGAAAATCCTCCATGATGATTTCTGACGCTTTTTCTTGAGGCTAAAAGAGAAGTGATTATTCCAGCAGCTAGGATAAATGCCGCAATTTGGAATAGAATTCTGTATGTGACATCAAGGCTTTCTAGTACTGCTGTTCCAAGTAATGGGCCCACCATAAAACCAATTACAAAAAACATTGTAAACCAAGAAATATTTCTGACTCTGTTTTTCTCAGTGCTTTCATTAGATATTATGGATTCGCATGGTGGCCAAAAAAAAGCATGAGCTATTCCTGTCATAATTCTGAATCCCATTATTTCTGGAACTGATTGTGCAATTGATAAAAGGTAGATTGATGTAGAGTTGATTGTAGCTCCTAATGCAAGCAGATAACCATTGTTGATTCTATCAAGAAGAATTCCTACAAATAACGGGATGAACATGTAGGGGATGAAATTTGTTAATCCGATTAATCCGAGCTCAGAATATGTGGCACCGATTACATTCTTTGCAAAAACTGGTAGTATTGGACCGTGCAGTCCGTATGAAATTCCTATAATTAGACCTGTGATGTTGACTAATATCAGAACTCTGTTCATTTGTATGCGGCAACCATTATTGCCCCACCCATAAGATCTTTCTCAAATTCGACTCTGGAAAATTTTTCTAGTAATAATGCTTCAAGCTTTTTGTTTGCAGGCCATCTTTTGAATGTCCCATACAACGTTCCAAACTTTAATCCTAATCTTCCACCTGCAACAAACGCTAGAATGGGGAGAATGCATCGCAGATAAAATGAAACTCCTGCTCTGATGAATGCTTCATCTGGTTTTCCCAAATCCACAATCACAAATCTTCCGTCATTTTTTAAAACTCTGTGAATCTCAGAAATTGCAATCCTCAAATTGATTGCATCCCTTAACGAATACCCGCACAAAACTGCGTCAAATTCTTCATCTCTAAATGGAATGTGTTCAAAAACCCCATTTGCCATATCTGGTGATTTATCAAAATGCTTACCTGTGTTTTTTAGCATGGGGACTAGAGGATCATAAAGTGTAATTGAAATTTTTCCATCAGTTAATTTCATTGCAGTCTTTGACATGTTGCCAAAACCAGAACCTGCGTCAAGAATTTTATTCCCTGGAAGAACTCTTCCCGAAATTCCGCGATTTCTATGCTCTACGTCTTTACCTAATGAAATTATGGAATTTACTTTGTCATAAACAGGAATAATTTCTCGAAGTACATCCATTACTTCGCCCCAATAACTTCCTAAACCCATATTTATCGTCTCAGTATGATTGGTTGAATAGTTTTCAAATCTAAAACTTCTATTGAGTGTTAAACTTTGATGCGTTTTTAGAATAATTTTCCACGTCTGATTCGGAAACTTTCTCAAAAACTTTTGTCTTGTCTGTTATCTTTGCCATCTTTACATTGCTTGCACCATCTTTCTGTTCTGCCTTTAGATTGATTGCTGCAATTGCAAGTCCTGCTGCATCCTCCAAACTCATGTCTTGGCTGTAATATTTTTCTAAAAATTCATTGACATCCTCTGCACCTGCACCAATTGCCACTGCTGAATATTGCAAATAAGTTCCACTTGGATCTGTGACATAGATTGATCCTCCCTTTTGATCAATTCCTGCAATAATCATGGAAACTCCATTTGGACGGACTCCGCCATATTGTGTAAATTGGTGTGCTTGATCAGCTAAATGCTTGGCAACTGTTGAGACTTCTACTGATTCATCATAAGTCATTCTGTTTCCTTGTGAAAAGAATCTTGCACTATCTACTTGCACACGTGCATCTGGGATGTATCCTGCTGCGGCTACGCCAATGTGATAATCAACTTGAAAAATTTTCTGTGTAATGTTCTTAGTTTGTAATGGACGTGGTTTTTCCTCTACTGCTAAAATGACTCCTTCTTTGCTAAGAATTCCAATTGCAATGGTTCCTCTTTTTACTGTCTCAATTGCATATTCTACTTGGTAAATTCTACCATCTGGAGAATACATGGTTGGTGTCATATCGTAACCACGTGATGCCATCATGTTATCACGAGTCCATTCTCAGTCAATTTAAGGGTAATTGTCCTTGCCTGAATATGGAAAAGATCTGGAAATAGGGTTTTAAGCAAAATTCTACATATTTTTATTATATGTCAAATCAACTCCTGGAATTCAAAGAAATCATTCGATCAAAACATGTCTTTAATACAAGAAAACCCGACAAACAAACTCGGAAATTATTTCTCTACCTGTTCACAAGTACTAGGGGCGGATTCACTCGTTTAAGAATAATTATGCATCTTCTTGAAAAACCATTCAACACGCATCAGTTAGCGCAAACCCTTGATCTTGATTACAAGGCCGTTCAACACCACATGAGAGTTCTTGAAAAAAATAATATGGTCTCAAAAATTGGGGAAAAATATGGTGCAATTTTTCATCTCTCTAACTTCCTTGAATTAAACATCCATACTTTGGAAGAGGCAATAGATAAGCTAGATAGAAAACTAAATCAGAAAAAAATATACCTGTGATTTTATATTTGCCGATCTGAAATTTTGAATCAAACTTAATATAATATGATCAATTTTGAAAATTATCTTGGTCAAGAATGATCCTTTTGTAAACGCTACACAGCAAGTAAATGATGCTTGTGATCTTCTTGGAATTAAAGATCCTGGATTGCGTGAATATCTTGCAATGCCAAATAGAGTTTTGAGAGTAAAGATTCCAGTAAAGATGGATAATGGTAAAATCAGAATTTTCACAGGTTTTAGAAGTCAGCACAATAATGATCGAGGTCCCTACAAAGGTGGTATTCGTTACTTCAATCCTGAAGGTGGCGTTGAATACATGGAACGCGAAGTTATGGCACTATCATCTTGGATGACTTGGAAATGTGCAATTGTTGATATTCCGTTAGGTGGAGGAAAAGGTGGCGTCTATGTTAATCCTAAAACTGAAAAAATCAGTGAAGCCGAACTAGAGCGATTGACAAGAGGTTTTGCATTTAAAATATTTGAAGTGATTGGTCCTGGAAAAGATATTCCAGCTCCTGATGTTTACACAACAGGAAAAGAAATGACGCAAATCATGGACACTTACAGTAAACTAACTGGAAACATTTACTCTCCTGGTGTGATCACTGGAAAACCAATCTCCATGGGAGGATCTCTTGCAAGAAATGTTGCAACTGGTTTAGGTGCAGCATATTGTGTAAGGGAAGCTGCAAAAACAATGAAACTTAGTCTGAAAGGTGCCAAAGTCGTTTTGCAAGGATTTGGGAACGCTTCAACATTTGCCGGTGAATACCTGGAAAAAATGGGGGCAAAAATCATTGGTGTTAGTGACTCTAAAGGTTCAATATCTATTCCCAATGGTGCCAAAGTTAGTAAAATTATTGAATATAAACAAAAACACGGCTCTGTTGTTGGATTTCCAGGGAGTAAAAAGATCTCAACTGAAGAACTACTTACTACAAAATGTGATGTTCTAGTTCCAGGTGCATTGGAGAATCAAATTAATGCAAAGATTGCAAAGAATCTGAAATGTAAAATTATTGCCGAAGCTGCAAATGGGCCAACATTGCCAGAAGCTGATCCAATAATTTTCCAAAAGAAAATACTGGTAATTCCAGATATCTTGGCAAACTCTGGCGGTGTGTGCATCTCATACCTAGAATGGGTCCAAAATAACATGGGCTACTACTGGACATTTGATGAGGTTGCAAACAAGATGGAGAAAAATATCACTAAAGGATTCAAAGATGCATATGAAATGTCAAAGAAACACAAAGTTGACATGAGAAAAGCTACGATGGCTTTAGCAGTTCAAAGAGTTGTTGAGGCATTTAACGAAAAAGGAATCTGGCCTTAGACTAGAAAAGATTCGTAACAAACTAATTGTTCAATAAACATTATCTTTCCTTTTGTAATTAATCTTAGTTTTCTTTTAAAAGACAGATCGATATTTGTTCTTCTTTGCAGCAGTTGAATTGTTTTCCAAGTTAGGTGTCTTCCTTTTCTGTCTCTGTCAAAAAGTATGATGAGGTTTTGATATTTTGCAACGCTGTCTGTAAAGTCTATCATTCCTTTAAACTTGTGAAATTCTAACACTCTTCCAGAATATCCTAACTTTCTCAATGCATCAGTGTCCCTCTTTCCTTCTACAACAACCACGCTTTTTTCCTTTGAGTTCAATTGAAAAACAAAATTTTTCAATTCCCTAATTTCTTGTTCGGAAACTAACACACAAACTAAACTTGTTTTAACATATTAAGCACTTTTGCTAATAGAAAATAGTGTCTGATGTTTTACTTGTACAGAATACTAGGATTGAAGGCTCTGGATATCTTGGTGAACTCCTTAAAGAAGATGGGTTTGAAATCACCTCTGTTAATGCCAAACACGAACGACTACCTGAAAAAAAATTCTCTCTAGCAGTAATTTTAGGTGCGCCTGAAAGCGCAAATGATGACTTGGTATATCTTAAGGCTGAACAGAAACTAATCAAAGACTACGTTCAAGAAAACATTCCTGTATTGGGGATATGCTTGGGTTCCCAATTAATTGCAAAAACTTTTGGTGCCAAAGTATACTCTGGGCCTAAAAAAGAAATTGGATTTTACAATGACTTGAAAATATCTAATGATTCTCCATTATTTTCAGGCTTTACAAATCCATTCACTGTATTTCATTGGCATGGTGATACATTCGATTTACCTGAAGGTGCAATCAGATTAGCCTCATCTGAAAATTATCTCAATCAGGCATTTCAATACAAAAGCGCAATTGGGTTGCAATTTCATTTGGAAGTAAATGAGGAGATGGTGAATTTGTGGCTTGACAATGCTGAGGAAAAACTTCAAAAAATTTCATATATTGATCCACAAAAAATTCGATCAGATATTGTTGAAAATATTTCGACTGTAAAATCAAATATGAATAATTTTTACAACAATTTCAAATCGTCATTTGCCCTTTGACCAAAGTTTAACATAGATAAAGTTATTATTTTTCACGCTTTGGTTTTGAATGAGCTTTAATCATGTGTTTTTTGGTCCTTTCAGGATCGGTAAATTCCATGTTACAGATTTTACACGTGTTTGAAAAAGTTGTTTCTCTTTTTAGTATATTTTTCACCACACTTTTGTTAAATGAAATCTTTGTTTTCATGATAAAATCCTGAATTTATGATTATAAGGCATTGCTTAACATTGTTAATCCATCAAGACTAGCAACAATAGTTAAAGTCCCATAAAACATACAATCAATATTGGCAGAATCCAAAAAATACAGAGATCGAATTTACATTGTAAAAGACATTATTCTCACACTATCTGAATATGGGGAGTTGAATCAGACTTCGTTGTTTAGTTTTTGCGGATTAAACATTACAAAACACAAAGAGATCTTAAATAATTTGGAAGAAAATGACATCATACAAAGAACAGAGACAGTAGAGGGAAAAAGGATCATTACTATTTTCAAAGTTACTCCTAAGGGCATGAATTTTTGTCATGAAATACTAGAACCATATGAGCAATTATTCCCAAGAAGCGGAAAATCTTCTGATCCCTCAGTAAATCTAGGTTGTTTATTCTTCGTCTAAATGAAATTTAGACGATATGTCCTTGTCCAAATCATCTCGTTTTCGCAGATAGTTGGTGTATCTTTGGTTCCAGTTGCTAAGCGAGCGAAATTGCTGTATGCCTGCAACCAGCCAAATTCCAGAAGTGACCAATACGGCAGTCAGCAAAACTGTCAACAATATTGCAAATTCACCTTCATTTTCTATCAAATGAAGGAATTTTGGATGTGTCATCATGTATAGCGATATTCCAATGGCAAGTGGGGCTAAAATTACTGCAGAAAATGAGACGCCTAACATCAATCCCCTGAGTTGCTGAATTTTTTCAATGAATAAATCCATTGAGCTTAGAATATTGTTGTGGTTATCTGACATATTCTTCCTCATCAATATTTAGGAAAATTTGTTTTATGTGTTTTGAATTTTTCATGAATGGTAAAACAGCATATTCTTCAAGCAGTCTCATTTCTACTCTATAATCAATTTGAAGTATATAGGAAATACTTAACAATGTTAATTCAGTTTTATTAGAAATTATGCCAATCACTAGTATGAAGAAAAAAGTAGAGGTGGAGGATGATGATTTGGATAAAAGAAATGAAGACTGGTGGAGGTTGGAAAAATCCCAGATAGGGAGGAGGCGATTTTGTTAGATATGACTTTTTGTTGCAAAGGGATATGCGAAAACTTGGAATTAACTCCAGTTCCAACTTCGTTGCGCTACCAATTAGGACATAAGAGATGTACAATGTGTTCTATTTTTGTTGAAACAAAAAAACTGAGATGTCCATGTTGTGGTGTACGTCTAAGAACTAAATCACGAAACAAGAAACACTCTGAAGAAGAATTATCTAATTAACAATGTTAAGCATTATCTAAATACTAATTTCTCAATAATTAATTAATGCAGAAGCAACTACTCCAAATGGGAAATAATACCTGTATTGCTACCCTTGACACATGTCCTAGTTTTCGTTGTATGCCTCTAAATAAGAAGTAATATTTCCAATTGCTTCTGCATTGTATTTTCTAAATTACTCTATAGTTAACAATGTTAACTGAACTATATTACTAACAAATTTCCAAAATTACTCAATGACAAAGTTAAGATGTGGAGATTATGGGTTTGAGTGCGATTTTGTCTCAGAAGGAGAACTAGAGAAGGTATTATCTGAGTTTGGAAAACATACTGAAGACGAACATGGAATAGATTATTCAAAAGAAGCACTAATGCAGTTAATCCTGAGAAAAACTCGTTGAATGAATTTGAAGTGACGGTTTCATGGTTGAATGGATAGATCATAATGCCATATTGTTATTACTAGATTCTATTTTCTTGCAAGGGGATAATGGCGGAATTTTTGGGTTTCTTGGACAAAATAGAGGTGCACTGGGCAGCGATGATCCAATTGTGAAGGGTCTAATTCCAACATTATTTGGCGTTACAGGGTTTGGAATTGTACTGAATTTTTTTAATTCCACCGTCAGGAAAAAATTAGTTGATCAGACAAAGCTGAATCGCATAATGAAGGAAACGAAAGCTTGGCAAAAAGAGAGAATGGATGCAATGAGGGCAAAAGATCAGGCCAAAATTACTCAACTGAACAAAAAATCATCTTACATGAACAAGATGTCCATGGAGATGATGCAGATGAACATGAAGCCAATGATGATTACGTTTGTGCCATTAATCTTGATTTTCTATCTTGTACTGCCACAGCTATTTGCACACACAGTTGCATTGTCCCCCATTTCACTGAATGTTTTTCCGGGAGATTTCTTTCATCTCACATGCACTGTATCGCAAGCAATGGAGGAAGGCAATGTATGCTATGGTCATGAAAATGCATTATATCTCTGGGCATGGTATTTTCTCTCATCCATTTCATTTAGCGGAATTATAATGAAAGTGACTAAAACCTCGATGGGATTGTCTTAGTTTGGAAATTCAATCCTCACTTCTAAAAGACCATTTTAGTTCGCCACTCCTTTTCACAAATTCTTCAGGCCTAACTTTGCTATGATTAGTTTTGATGTGGGACATGTATGTTTCAAGTGATACATAGTTGTTTTTGCACAGGGGGCAAGTTTTACTAAATACCATGAGGACTATTGGTGAAATTTACTTTTAGTCTTTCCTTAACAATGTTAGTTATTGTATATATGCTTGAATCTATGATGATTTAATCCAGATCTGAAATTAGTTCTTTTATTTTCTGTTCTATTTGATCACGAATTTCTCTAACCTTTTCAATTGGTTTGTCTTTAGGATCTTCGATGTTCCATTCTAACATTTTTGGAATCATTGCGGTGGGACAAACTTCTTTATTCATACATCCCATGTTTACTGCCTTTGTGCTGGTTCTTATCATGTCTTCTGATATTCCCTTTGCTCTGTGTGTCGACATGTCAATTCCTACTTCGTTCATTGCTTGAATTGCGAGTGGATTGACGTATCCTTTTGGTTCAGTTCCTCCGCTGATTGCTTCGTATTTTTCTGGGGCGTATTTATTAAAAAACGCTTCAGCCATTTGACTTCTGCCAGAATTTTCAACACATGCAAACAGAATCTTTGTTTTAGATTTTGGTTTTTTAAACAATCCCATATCTATCACTTTATTGCCCTAACCACAAGACTAGATATTTCTCTTCCATTGATTTTTTCTCCATCCATGTATTTTCTTTCTTCTAGGATTTCGATTTTTTCAAATCCTGCTTGTTTCATACACGAAAGATAGTTTTCTTTTGTTAGCGCACCATCAATACATTCACACCATTGATCCGAATTGATTTCTTCTGGGTGTAGTTCCACATTAGTAATCAAGTCAGAAATCACCATTCTTCCATTACTCTTTAAAATTCGAAAGATTTCTTTGAATGCATTTGTTTTGTTTGTTGTTAGATTAATAACACAATTACTGATCACTGCATCTACAGAATTGTGATCCAGTGGGATGTTTTCTTCAATGTCTCCTTTCTTAAACTCGACATTGGAATAATTCCCTCTTAATGCATTTTCTCTAGCTTTTTCTAACATTTGGTCTGTCATGTCAATTCCGATTGCCTTTCCTGAATCTAGCACTTTTTTTGAAGCCAAAAAGATGTCAATCCCTGCACCTGAACCCAAGTCTACTACAATTTCGCCTTCCTTCAGGCCAGCATGGTTTATTGGTGCTCCGCATCCAACACCCAAAATTGCTTCTTGAGGGATTGATTCAAGTTCTTCTTGATCATATCCTATCAGCTTTGTCGCATCAATTGGAGAATCTCCCTTTTTACATTCTCCTGGCATACAACAACAGTCATCATTTCCAGACATTACTATCTTGGAATACCTTTTTTTGATATCATCTTTAATTGAATTTTTCATACAATAGTTTACTAGGTAAACTATTAAAGTTGTCAAGTATAAACCATTGAAGTAAGTGTAACTATGGAAACTAAAGGAAAAAAACTGCCCGTACTTCAAAATAAATGTGAATTTGCAGGGTACGATGCATCAAAATTACTAAAAGAGACGTCTACAATTAGAAATTTAATTACAAAAAGAGCAACACTCGAGATTCTATTTCCATTATGTTGCACAACACAACCAATAAGGCACAAGCAGTTCAAAGAATCCCTTAAGGGAATCAGCAGTAAGACATTATCCACAAGACTGGCTGAATTAGTTTCTGAAGGCATATTGAAAAGAGAAACATTTGCGGAGATTCCACCACGTGTAGAATACAGATTGACCAAAAAAGGTCAAGAACTAATTGAGTCTATAACTGATCTTTTACAATGGATGCAAAAATGGTCCAAATCAAAATAATTGATGGCCCAACCTTCCATGCCTTTCACTTTTATGGTCTTAAAGTTTAACAAAATTGATTATGAAATAATGGTTAGTCTGAGTCATAGATTGGCTCATGATCTGGGTCTTGTATGTTCAGATGGTATAGTATTGCGTTTCTATTTGACATCATACATGATTAGAGTTTTTAATATTTGAATAATGCCCCTATACTTTGGTATGCCTTACATGTAATCAATGATTATCATGGGCTCTTACATTATGTCAACAGACTATGAGTTATGGTAAAATTTTGTTTATTTTTGCTACTGTTGATAACCGTTACCAAATGAAAAGTTCAGCAACAAACAGAATCTATGATCTTCAACGATATTCCTGTAAAGTATGTAGGAAAAGATTTTCTTTTAATTTAGGATATGAGAAAATGAGGGTTTCCCCACAAGTGGTAACCTCAGCCCTCCAACTATACCGGGGAGTCCCTCAAAAACGTTCAGAAGTTCACAAGGCTTCAGTGTGGATGCTGCTCACTTTACTGTCTGCAAGTGGATAAAACACCTTGTGAATATCCACTTGGACAGTATGGTGCTACAAGTTGGTGGCTCACAGAGGACAGACGAAATTTGTAGTGTTGAGATAAAGGGAAATACGAGTGGATTACATTAATTCAGACCATTGGCAAAGAGATTCAATAGATCATGTAACAATGTTACATGAGGTTTTTGTATGAGAAAAAGCATGACAAATTAGACAAAATGGAAAAGATTTGCTGTGTATGTGGAAAAGAGTTTGAAAATCGTTCTACTGACTTTTGTTCACGAGAATGTGCTTGTGAAAGTTCAGAAGACCTAGTTTTACATACTGTGCCAAAAAATAATTAATTCTCGTGTCTGCATTCTTCACAATGAAGCGATTTGTCATAAGGAACCAATCCCATTTTCATCAGATATTCTACGGATGTTGCCAATTCATAATGTTCATGACAATTTGAACATGGAATTTTCATTATTATCATAACATCATAAAATAAACATAAGGAATAGTCTATATTTTTTGAACAGACAATACTTTTTCATATCATCCTGAAAAACGGAAATTATGAGCCAGGGTTACAGTTCTTTTTTGTGTATTGTACGGCAATATTTTTTCAAAAACCCATGACTTGAAAGAATCAACCTCGGATCTTGCATTTTCGATCATCTTAATATACCTCATTTTAATTGATTTGTTCGTTTTATTCAAACTCAATTACTTATTTTGATTATTTCTCATAAAATCATGAATCCTACAGTAATCCTAATTGATGATTATAAGGATATTACAGAAGTGATTTCAGAATACCTTGGATTTCACTCAATCAATGTTTTAGCTACAGGACGAAATGGAAAACAATGTGCGGAATTGTACAAAGAGCACCTGCCAGATGTCGTAGTATCAGATTTTTTGATGCCAAAATATGATGGATTGTACGGACTTGAGCAGATCCGCAAGATTAACCCTGATGCCAAAGTAATCATGATGACTGGTAGCATAGATGATAATCTGCATGACAAACTAAGATCTGCGGGAGCTTCTGTAATTTTGCCAAAACCAACTCCCTTAAACACATTGATTGAAACGATAAAAAGAGTAGCATCAGACAATATCGTTCAATCTAGTAATCAGATTGGCAATTAAAACAGATTTGTCATAATCATAAATTATGAATAAATTTTCCATCTGCTTTGATTTCATCATTATTTAGAAAAATGAATAGTGAATACACTTCCTTTTTTTGGTCTATTTGATGCTTTGATCAGGCCTCCTTGACTTTCCATTATGCTTTTACAACAAGACAATCCCAAACCTGTTCCAGTCTGCTTTGTTGTAATTAATGGTTCAAAGATTCTATCTAAAATTTTGGGATCAATTCCAACTCCATCATCTTCAATTTTAACTGTAATCCAATTTTTGTTTGAATCAAATGAAACCCATATGTTTCCATCATTTTCAAATGCCTGAATTGCATTGATAAAAATATTGACAAATACCACAATGGTTTTTTCATCATCACACAATATTTCACAGTCATCTGGAGGTAACCGAATCTTAATGCTTGCAGGAATGTTTATTCTCCTTAGACTTTCTTGCAAGAGATATGCCAATGAACAATTCTTCTTTTCTGTAGTGGGTGATTTTACAAAATCCCATATGTCATCTATTTGATGGGTAATTCTAAAAATTGAGCGATTAATTTTTTCAAATTGCTTTTCTTGTTCTTTGCTTAGCGGATACTGGCTTTTGAAATTTTCCAAGGTCATTTGAATGACGGACAGCGGATTCCGCATATCATGTGCAATTCTTGAGGATAGTTCTCCAATAATTGCTAATTTTTCAGTTTTAATCTTTTTGTTATTTTCATTTTTTAGCAATTTTACAACACCCAATATCATGACAAGACTGGACAGCGAATTGATTAGCAGAAAATTGACATCTGAAATCACAAATGACTCTTCATAATCAGGTTTGAACTCAAATTTTTCATTTTGTGAAAAATCATTTGTCGGGGTTTGAGATAGTCCTTGCGGTACAAATGCAACTGTGTCATATGGTTGATTTGATAGACTCAAGAACTGAGTCGTGAACATTATTGCCAAAATTTGGATTACAATTAATGACCCGATGATGATTTTAGCTTTCATGATATTTTTACATTTCTCGTATTCCTAAAATATTGTGTAATTAACTTGAACAAACTAATCATATTATGCTAATATATGAGCATATCATTCTAACAATTTTGATTACCCCTTGATTTGGTTTATCAAAAGAAGATAAACTTCATTCAGGACCCAAACATCGGTGCTGTTTTGTGATGTGTGTCAAGAAAGTCTCAAACATGCAATGTTTTGATTTAGAATTCCTGTTATACGTAGCTGAGTAGTTAATTCAGTCCTTCCTTCCAGATATGCAAACTCACACCACTACGTCACCCATAATACCCCTATTCCACTTATAGAGTTTCACACGATCAGTCCATTATTATAAAAAATAACATTATCAAAATTGACAATTATGACTTTGTTAATATGTCATATTATGTATAATAATTCATGTCTGAAAAAAATAATGAAGAACTAGATAAAAAATGGAAAAAACTAGAACAAGATGAAATGAAGGAGGAGGATCATCAGATTGAACTTAAAGAAGGATATGAACAAGACGAAGAATATGAACAATCAAAAGATTAACACATTCTAATCTTAATTCCGTTTTATGCAAATCTATCCACATAACAGCATTTACAGTTCTGTAATCTTTTGTACAATTCCGCAAGTTCCAAAATAACAAATTTGTTGAGATTTGAACTACAATTATTTACTGTAAACTATTTACAAGATTCATTATGAATGATGTTTTAACTGTACCTGAATGGCATGAAGAAGTAAACCTTCATTCAAAAATAACATTGGTTGTGGTAGACATGCAAAAACTGTTCTTGACTGATAAAAAATCTCCCTGGATGGATAAAAAATTACTCTCTATAATTCCAAACATAAAAAAATTAATCGAAATACTTGGAGAACAAAATGTGATATTCACTCGCTTTATGCCTCCTAAGAATTGGCAAGATGAACACGGTTCTTGGCAAGCATACTATAAAATGAATCAAAAAGTCACTACACGCATTCTGGGAACTGGTGCATTGGATATAATTGATGATTTTCTTCCATATGTCGCAAATGCATCTGTTGCAAGTAGAAAAAAATCAGCATCCGCATTCATGGCAGGCAATTTTCACTCCAAAATAAAAAAACAATCTGTACAAATTCTGATTTTCACAGGTATTGAAACGGATTATTGTGTGCTTTCAAGCGTACTGGATGCCATTCATTTGGGATACTTTGTGATTGTCGTGATGGATGCATGTGCAAGCAGCAAAAAACAAGGTCAAAAACATGCACAAGGAATATTTGAGCGATTCCCAGAACAGCTTTGGATAACTTCTACAGATGATTTGATAAAGCATTTTCAGAATCACATCAAAAATTAGGTTTCGTTTTTTTATGTCTCCTGAATGCAAAATTTCCATAAGCAATGAATCTTAATATCAAATTATGTCTCAACGCCGTTTGAATAGTTTCTTTAGAGTAACCGCATATAACCCATAAACAAATTTTGTACTTTTTAACATGTATCTAATAACAAATCCTTTATTCATTTTCATATTGTCTTTGGTTTTTTTGTATTCTAGGGATGTTAACAAATGATTTACATCAATCTCAGATTTATTAAAAATAGAACAGATTTCTCTTACTTCTTCTTTTGTTGTGGAAAGAGGTTTATCCAATGCAAATAAGACATCATCACAAGCCCAAAAGTTAGCCTTTACTGCATGAGAGAATGCCGACTTTGGACTGAATGGAAATATTACAAAACTCATCATAAGAAGCAACATTGCGTTAAATGATGCTTTTACCTTCTCAATTGTAGGGACTGTATTTGGAATATCTTTTCGAATGTCCTTGCCATACAAAATGATGCCCGTGTTTTTTATTCTCTGTAGGAATAACCCAAGGGATGCTATGGTTCTTGTACCGATCTCTATTTTAAGGTCTTTTCGTATCTTGAACCCCTTCAGGTCTAATTGATCAGATGCTACCACGTAAAATGGCTGTCCAAACATCATCTTGTTTTCAGTCTTAAAGATTAGATCCAGTGCGGGGTTGTCAGTTTTTTTGTACGTAGTGCATGTCTCAGATAGTTTCAAGTCATATTTTGCATCAAGCTCAAGTAAAAGTTGATCCAAGTATCTCTCAATTTCTTTACAGAGTTTCTTGTCTTTGATTATTACTATACAATCAATGTCTGATTTTCCACGTATCCATTCCCCCGTGGTTGCAGAGCCAAACAGTACGAAAGAAACTATCTCGTTTTGATATTTCTTGACTAGCTGAGATACCAGATTGTCCATGAATTGCTTTAGATTCTTGTTTTGAATTGGCAATTAAAATCGTATTGTATTTTGATATGGGACTCATAAATTCTTCTCCTGGTTTAACATGTCAGGATGATGTTATATTCATAAATGAAAATCCATATTGGTAATCTTTAGTTTATTGATAAACCAGTCCTCTGCTGTCCTAGGTATCCCTAGAGATTCGGCAAGTTCCCGAAATTCATTTTGCCTGTCTCGAAGCATTAGATTGAGCGTATCTCTGACTTTAGTTTCATCATATCCCTCAATTAAGCCAATTCTGTTCATCATATTACATTCTTGATTTGAATTAAAAATAAGTTCTGTATTTTTCAAATTTGATAACTTTGAACTAGTTTAACTATCATGACTTTTATTTGAAAACATGGATCCCCAATTACAAAAAAAGATTGATGATATCATGATTGAAACAAACGAAAAAATCTCTGCAATTGTAAATGAAATAAGAGATATTAGATTTTCTAAAATGGATGAAAATGAAAAACAAGTAAAATGTGATAAATTAAGAGAAGAGTTCGAAAAAGTCATGTTTGAAGAAGAGAAGAAAATAGAAAAAGTGATGACTGAATACCAATGAAAATTGATGAAATCGACACAGATTATGAGACTGTCAAAGTAGACCAAATTGGAATCACTGATTCACAAACAGGTGCAGTATTACTCAAAGACGAAAAAGTCGAATTTGTAATGTCTGGTTTTTCATCAGAGGTTGCAAGAATAATCTCCGATTTTGTTGAGGGAAAACGTGATGATCCCCCAACAATTTATCGACTAGTTGAGCAAATTTGTGAGGAAAATGAACTCCTTCTCGTCAAAGTCAAAATTTATGAAAGCGGCGGAATATTTAGAGCGAATCTGTATTTTACTGGAAAAAAAGATATGGTGTTTAGAAATTTTAGAGCATCAGACGCCATAGCGTTGGCAACTTATTACAACATCCCAATTCTTGTAAGAAAGTCTATGCTGAGAAAAATTGAAAAAAGTGAAATTGAAAAAAACTGAATCTCTAACGTAAAAGATTAATCTCTTTAAAATTAAACTACCTCATAACTCCTAGAAAATTTTTCATTTACAAAGCAGATGGAAGACGAGTTCAATTCAATGAACATAAGATACTTAGTACATGTATTAGAGCAGGAGCAAGTAAACAAACTGCAAAACAGATTTTAAAAAAAGTCAAATCTGAAGTTTATAGAGATATGACTTCAAATGATATTTACAAAATAGTTCTTCGAGTTATTTCTGAAGAAAAAGATCTCAAAGCATTACACCAAAGATACCAACTAAAGGATGCCCTAATGAGAATGGGTTCTGCAGGATTTGCATTTGAAAATTATATTGCATCGATATTGGAATTTTATGATTATCAGGTAATACGTATACGATCAAAAATCCGTGGAAAGTGTGCAATGCATGAAATTGATCTTATTGGAATGAAAGACAACAAAGAATTTTTGATTGAATGCAAATATCATTCGCTTCGTGGAGTGTACACTGGATTAAAAGAATCATTGTACACTCATGCAAGATTTCTTGACCTGCAGCCAAAATTCGCAGGAGAAATTATTTTTTGTAACACCCAAGTCTCAAATCATGCAAAAAAATATGCCAAATGTATTGGACAGCAAATATTCTCTTGGAGATATCCTGCAGCAAACAGTTTGGAAAAAATTATTGAAAAACATAATCTTTACCCAATCACAATTCTTAATTTAACTGAAAACGAATTACGGATATTCTCAGATTGCAACATGATGATTGCAAAAGATCTTCTAAGATATAATGAGACAAAGATAGCAAGAATGACTGGAATTTCTAAAAAGAGAATAAGCAATATGCAAAAATTAGTTGAACAAATATTCTATCCGACATAGACCTATCCAAGAAAATAATGTTAATTTATAATCACGTAACATAGAATTTCACATGTGATTTTCTACAATATGTTAAATATTTAGAATTTCTAGAATGACTCATGGTTCTAATTGATGATTTACGGGTTTGCAAGAACTGTGGAAATGTTTTTTCCAAGAAGGCAGGAGTAACTCATATCTCTGAATGCCCTCAATGCAAGGGAGTCAGTTTTGATCACATCGATGTTAACTATGAAGAACTGAATTAGGAGTACAATATACAAAAAGTAAAAATTCCTGATCGCAATCAGGATAGGTTTGCAATAATTTATGACCTGAACAACCAATTATTGAAAAAATTTGAATCTGACCTTGTCAATAACTTTACATTAATATAGTTAATTCTAATTTTATCGATCGAACGATGACTGCGGTTAAGAAAATTTTCGAAGACACCATTCTAACTGATCATAAAGTCATCACTGAAGAATCATCCAAATCTATCCTCAAAAGTTATGGAGTTAAAGTTCCCCCTTATGCACTTGCTACTTCTGCAAATGATGCAGTAAAACAGGCAAAGAAGATTGGTTTTCCACTTGTAATGAAAGTTGTATCTCCACAAATTTTGCACAAGACTGATGTTGGTGGAGTTAAAGTCGGAATTGACAATGTCAATGATGTAAAAAAGACGTTCAATGACATGTATGGTCGTCTTTCTAAAAAGAAAGGTGTTGAAGTTAAAGGAATTCTTTTGGAAAAAATGGTTCCAAAAGGTGTTGAACTAATTGTAGGTATTCAAAACGATCCACAGTTTGGCCCAATGATTATGGCTGGATTAGGAGGAGTGATGACTGAGGTCTTCAAAGATGTTGCATTCAGAATGCTGCCTATTTCAACTTCGGATGCTAAATCCATGTTGAATGAACTCAAAGGTTCCAAACTTCTCAAAGGTTTCAGAGGAAGCGAACCTGTTGATCTTAACATGGTTGCAAAAATGTTAGTTCAGATTGGAAAATTAGGCGTAGAAAATGCAGATTACATTAACAGCATTGATTTTAACCCTGTGGTTGTTTATCCAAAATCACATTTTGTAGTTGACGCAAAAATTATTCTGAATAATGAATTAAGAAAGAATTCAATCTCTAAAGCAAAACCAAACATTACCTCAATGGAATCCTTCTTTACTCCAAAATCTGTTGCACTAGTTGGCGCATCTGCTACTCCCGGAAAGATTGGTAATTCTGTTTTAGATGCCCTTGGAAAACAAGATTACAAAGGCAAGGTATTTCCAATTAATCCTAAACAAGAATCAATTCTTGGAATCAAATGTTATCCTTCACTAGATGCAATTACAGAAACAGTTGATCTGGTTGTTGTCTGCATTGATCTTGCAGAATGTGGACCGATAATGAAAATTTGTGCTAAAAAAGGAATTCATAATGTTGTCATAGTTTCTGGTGGCGGTAAAGAGCTTGGTGGTGACAGAGCAGCAATGGAAGCTGAAGTTAAAGAACTGTCTATTAAACATAAGATTCGTGTAATCGGTCCTAATTGTATTGGAATGTTCAATGCGGCAAATAGACTTGACTGTGCATTCCAAGGACAAGAGAGAATGGTCCGTTCAAAATTGGGACATGTTGCATTTTTCTCACAAAGTGGAACTATGGGAATTAGCATGTTGGAGAGTGCTGATGTATTTGGTTTATCAAAAATGATCAGTTTTGGCAATCGTTCTGATGTTGATGAAGCAGACATGATATGGTATGCTGCAAATGATCCTCAAACCAAAGTAATTGGCCTATACGTTGAAGGCTTTGGTGATGGCAGAAAGTTCATCAATACTGCAAAACGTGTCATGAAAGAAAAGAAAAAGCCCATTGTTATTTGGAAGAGTGGCAGAACTGCTGCAGGTGCAAAGCAAGCTGCATCGCACACTGGTTCCCTTGGTGGTTCAAATGCAATGATTATGGGTGCATTCAAACAAGCAGGAATCATTTCAGTTGATAGTTATCAAGAACTAGTTGGAGTCTTAAAGGCACTAGCATGGCAACCACCTGCAAAAGGTAATCGTGTTGCTATGACTAGCAATGGTGCTGGTCCAATGATTGGCGGAATTGATCAATTAGAAAGATTAGGTCTTACTATTGGAAAGTTATCCCCAGCGCTTCTCAAAAAAATGAAGGAACGTTTCCCCCCAACTGTTCCCATTCATAATGGAAATCCTGCCGATGTGGGTGGCGGTGCAACTGCAGATGATTACAAATTTGTCATCCAGCAATTCCTTGACGAAAAGAATATTGATATTGCAATGCCTTGGTTTGTTTTCCAAGATGATCCCCTTGAGGAAACAATAGTTGAACATCTAGCTGAATTATCAAACAAAAAAATAAAACCCATTCTTGCTGGCGGCAATGGTGGCCCATATACTGAAAAAATGATCAAATTAATTGAGAAACACAATGTCCCAGTTTACCAAGATCTTCGAACCTGGGTTGCAGCTGCCTCTGCATTAGCTAAATGGGGCAAAGTACTCGGAAAATAGAGAACATTTAAGTTTCACATCCCTTGGCAAATTAACATGTCACTAGTTACCACATCTACTTCTGATGGCATTTGTACTGTCAAAATTAACAGACCTGACAAACTTAATGCTATGAATATCGATGTTGCAAAAGAACTAATCAAAACTTTTGAAGAACTCAATCATGATGATGATGTCAAGGTTATCATCTTGACTGGTGAAGGCGAAAAGGCGTTTTCTGCTGGTGCAGATATTGAATACATGTCAAAAATCTCTGCAGATGAATCAGTTGATTATGCAAAAACTGGTCAGCTTGTAACTTCAACTGTTGAGTTAGTAAAACAACCCACTATTGCAGCCGTTAATGGATTTGCTTTAGGTGGCGGTTGCGAGCTTGCAATGTCTTGTGATATTAGAATAGCTGCAGATACTGCAAAGTTAGGTCAGCCAGAAGTAACAATTGGAATCCCTCCTGGTTGGGGTGGAACACAAAGATTGATGAGAATTGTGGGAATAGCAAAAGCAAAAGAACTTGTTTACACAGGAAAAATGATCAAAGCAGATGAGGCAAAAGAGATTGGCCTCGTAAATCATGTAGTTCCTCTTGCATCATTGCAAGAAGAAGCTTTGAAAATGGCACAACAGATAGCTGGGAACTCTATAATGGGCGTTCAAATGTCAAAAGTTGCAATCAACAAAGGAAGAAATGCAGATCTTGATACTGGTCTTGCAGTTGAACTTCTTGCTTGGAGAAATTGCTTCACTCATCCTGACAGAGAAGAACGTATGACGGCATTTGTCAACAAGTCAAAGAAATAGTTATTTCCAATTTCCTTCTTATTTTATTCAAAAACTAGGATTAGATTTTTTGTTAATCTAATTCACTGTAACTAATCCCACTCGCCATGGATGCCATGAGCAATGGTATTTGAAAATCCCCTCTTCTTCAAATGTGTATGAGAACTTGTCTCCGGTGTTTAATGGTGGACTGTTGAACATGTCTATTACTTTTCCAGAATCATCTTGACTTTGAATGTTATGTGGCACTGAATCGTTATTCACCCATGTCACTGTTGTGTCAACAGGAATCTCTAAATTCAGTGGCAAGTAAAATGATTTACTTGACACATTAAAGTTGCCATTTGGTATTGTGATGGTTGGATCCATTTTCATAGAAATCTCTTTTTGACCTTCTATTGTAATGACGTCATTATCAATCAAAAATTTTATCATGTTTAGAAACTCTTGTTCTGAAACAATTCCTTGCCCATACCATAAAGCTGTATTTTTCACCCATTCTGGAACCGATTCTGCATTTGCAGTATTACCTGAAACTGAAATCAGCAAAATTGAAAATACCATTATTGGCAGAATTGCTTTTTTTGGAAACTGTTTCATACTGTTATGTTGTTTTTGAGAATTTATTCAAGTTGTATACAATGTCTTGCAGTGCAATCGTATTCATTATATCATATTTTGATTTCAACCAATCATGCAAGAATTAGTTCAGTCTCAAAAAATAGTAGATGATGAAAGAAAGCAAGTAATTTTGGAAATACTTGCTGACAAATATTGCAAACAAATCCTGCACAACACATTAGAAAAGCCAAAATCTGCAATGGAAATCTCCAATGAAAAAAATATTCCAATCAGTACTGTGTATAGAAGGTTACAAACTCTTTATGATGCAAAATTGCTGGCAATTTCCGGCTCCATTAATCAGGATGGAAAAAAATATTTCTTGTACAAGAGTAAGGTAAAGTCCATTTCTCTAAAGTGTGATCTAGAAGTAACTGTTGTTGAATTTGTTCCAAACAAACCCAATGATGATTAGTTAATTTTTGGAGCAAAAATGTTGGAAGAAAATTTATCAACAAAGAGACAACACATAATGCAAAAAGAACCTACCCGAAGCATCACTTATCGACTTCCAGAAAAACTTGTTTCAGAATTAGAAAACGAGTCAACACAAAAAGGCATTTCTCAAAATGTTTTGGTCCGACAAATTCTTGAAAAATATGTGCAATGGGATAGATTCTCCGGCAAAATTGGAATGATCCCAGTTCCCAAAGGAATCCTGGAATCTTTGGGAGTAGAGTTAGATGAAAAAGATATTGATGAAATTATCACTTTGATGTTTCCTGTGATTAAAGATACGGTTTTGTTTATCAAAGGAGATTATGATTTGAAAAGATGTATAGAAACACTTGAAGATTACATGCGAGCATCTGGAATGAATTCTGATCATCGCATAGAAGGTGATATGCACATATTTTTGATTCAACATGAATTGGGAATAAAATGGTCTCTGTTTACAGAAAAACTTCTAACTCATGTTTTTCGAAATTTCTTGCCTGATAAAGAACTAAAGTTTCAAACAACTGATACAACTGTTATTTTGTCAGTATCTCTGGGCTCTGACTTTGATGAACACGATTACCATATCCAACGCTAGAAATTATAGTAAAATGATGATTATTTCTTGAATTACTAGTGTGTTGGGTGGGAAAAGCTTATTATAATTTGAAGCGGCTTTTTTACTTATAATGGCAACTGAGCAAACACAAAAGATGATCACAGTCACTGCAAAAGCAGCTGAGAAGATCAAAGAATTCATGAAAGAAGAAGCAGAATCGCCTGAATATCTTCGAGTATATGTTCAAGGTGGCGGTTGTTCTGGTCTATCTTATGGTATGGGCTTTGAAAAAGCACCAGAAGAAGATGACATCGTCATGGAAGAAAATGGGGTAAAACTCGTAGTTGACAGTTATAGTGTTGACCATCTACAAGGTGCAAACGTGGACTATATTGAAAGTCTAATGGGTTCTGGATTTAAAATCAACAATCCAAACGTTACAAAATCCTGTTCATGTGGTCACTCATTTAGTACTGAATAAACAACTATCATTATTTTTCATTTTTAGAATTTCTTAGCGTTTGCTGAGCTGATTAATCCCTTGAAAAATTTTATATCTTCACAGACTTTTTTGCGATACCCTCATATATCGAAGGCAGAAACCAAAATTATGATAATAAAGGAGATGAACTTATGTCCGGTAAATCAGGAATTGTCAAATATCATGTTAAACTTTCCTATGAAGTTGATGGGCTCGTTGAAAGAGCAGATATAATCGGTGCCATCTTTGGCCAAACAGAAGGACTGTTAGGCCCAGAGATGAATCTGAATGAGCTGCAACGTGTTTCCAAAGTAGGGCGTATTGAAGTCAATACAAAATCTACTTCTAACACTACATCTGGCGATGCTTTAATCCCAATGAGTACCGATATTGATACATGTGCATTAATTGCAGCTGGAATTGAAAGCATCGATAAAGTAGGGCCATTTGATTGCAAATTTAGATTAGAAGCCATTGATGATGTACGAGCTGCAAAGAAAGACGATATTGTAAGACGTGCAAAAGAAATCAAGCAAAAATGGGCTACCAAAACTGTCAGTGAAGGAGAAACAATGCTAAATGATGTTCATCAAGGTGATGCTGGAAAACTAGCAACTTATGGGCCATCAAAACTAACATGCAGTTCTGGCGTCTTTGATTCTAATTGGGTAATTCTGGTAGAAGGAAGAGCCGATGTTATCAATCTCCTAAGAGCAGGATATGATAATGTCTTAGCAATTGAAGGTGCAAAAATTGATGAGTCTATCAAAGAACTATGCAATTCTAAAGAAACTGTAGTTGCATTCCTTGATGGTGATAGATCAGGTGGATTCATTCTCAAAGAACTCAAATCTGTTGTTACTTTAGATTATGAACTACAAGCAGATACAGGTGTTGAAGTTGAAGAACTGACTCCGCAAAGAATTGATGAAATTCTGAGACCAATCGCTGATGAAATTAAATCCGGTAAACCGGCACCTGCACTCAAAAGTGAAGATGATAAGCCTCTTGCAGAAATTGCATCAAAGGTTTTTCCAAATCTAAATGAAACTCTTGAAGCAGTTGCATTGGATAGTGATCAGAATGAAGTTTTCAAAGTTCCAATCAGTGAAGTGGTAAGCAAACTATCATCACAATCTGGAATCAAATATCTTCTACTTGATGGAATCATTACTCAGAGACTTTTAGAAGGCGCAAAAAATGCAGGTGTAGAATGTGTTGTTGGTCACAGAGTTGCTAAACTTTCAAACTCTGATGGAATGACACTAAAAACATTCGGTGATTTGGGCGTATCTTAGGAATTTAGATGACTGAACTGAAAATTCAGCACATCTTAACCCTCTCTTATCTATTATCTAAAGGTGCAAAACACAACTATGTTACCATAACGACTTCCTCCCTTGGAAAAAACATTAAAAAATCTCAGCAAGCTGCATCAAAACATCTAGTCGAATTAGAACAAAATCAATTCATTGAGAGAATCATCAATGGAAGGAACATATCGGTAAAAATTACTCCGAAAGGATTCAGTGAAATGGTAAAACTTTCTACAATATTGAGAAAAAGTCTGGATTCTTCTCCATCTTATGTTGAATTAACGGGAACTTTGATTTCTGGAATGGGTGAGGGCGCATACTATATGGGATTAAAAGGATACACTACACAATTCAAGTCAAAAATTGGATATGTTCCATTCCCTGGAACTCTTAATGTCAGATTGGATCAAAAAATCCACCAAGAGGCAATAAAACAGTTTGAAACTTTGAACGGTGTAAAAATTAAGAGTTTCTCTGACGGGAAAAGAACCTATGGTTGGGTAAAATGCTTTCCAGCCAAATTAAATAATTCAATAAATTGTGAATTGATAATACTAGAACGAACTCATCATGACGATTCCATAATTGAACTAATATCCAAATCCTGTTTGAGAAAAACTGCAAAACTAAAGGATGGTTCAAAAATTTCAATTAAAATTCAAATTAATTCCTAAATCCCGTGAATCGATTCCCCGTACTCTTTTTCTATTTTATAACTGGAGCTTTCTGGAATTGGGGATTGCAGTCTTGCAACTTTTGCATCGAGATTTATTTTTTTACATCCTTCTATGATGAATTTCTCTTGATGTACCTGATCATAACCTAACGCAACAATTTCCGGCTTTACCATGTTGACTGTTTTAAAGATGTCATCTTCTTGTCCGATGAGGCATAGATCAACCATTGAGAGTGAATTTACCAACTCTTGTCTCTGTTCTTGACTGTGTATGGGGTTTCTTTTTTTCATTTTGACTGCAGTGTTGTCTGTTGCCACCACTACCACCAGTACGTCTCCTAGTGCTTTTGCCGCATTTAGCGTGTGGATATGCCCTGGATGAATTATGTCGAAAACGCCGCCTGCCAGAACTACTCGTAATGAACTCCGACCTATTTCTGTAAGTGTGGTTCTGTCTTCGTTAATGAATTGGTTCTTTACTAGTTCATCAATCTTTGATTTTATCATATCGTCTGAAAACATACTTTTTTTCTTAATTTCCTCAGTTACTGATCTTCCGTCAATTTGACATACATACATGGCTGAAAGAATTATTTTGTCAATCGGTTCCAATATTTTTCTATTTTCAGACCCTCTCTTTAATTCATCGCTAAAAATTACATCTTGGGATCCAGGCCTTTGGCCAATCTTAATGCATCAACAAGGCCATCTGCGTACCCTATACTCAAAATCGCCACCTCATCTTGACCGTCTTCTAGAAATTTCTCTGCATCATTGATGTATAATTCTGCATTTTCCAATATCACTTGATACTCTTTTTGATCTTTATAGTATGGTTCTATTTCTTTCAGCGCTTCTCTTACCATTGGAACATATTTTTCCATCATTTGAGTTGAAATCTTTTTTGTCTTCTCCGAATTATCAAATGGTTCATCAATGCATTTACCTAATATCTTCAATGCGTCTGATTCTGTAAAATGTAATCTTCCTGGAATAATTACTGTATGTGGCGGTTTCCCAAAATCTTTTTTCTTTAAACTAGAGATTTTACCCGAAATAATAGATTGATCCTTGAATCCAACTCTTGATGCTACTATTGCATAACTATCTAAACTAATTACATTTCTTTTTTGCCCTTTCTCAGTTTCCAGTAATCCATTCAATGCGTCCTTAGGATCTAAGAAAAAATCTCTGTCTTGGTTGTATTCTAAAAGAAGCACTGTGTGATTGCCTTCGATGATATTTTTGTAAATTACATAGTATGGCGTTGTAAGTGATTTCATTTCGTTCATTATAGTTGCAATTCTTCCAACTTTGTAAAAATGCAAACCACATTCTCCGATCATGGATGTAAGAGACGATGATGCATGAATGGAATATGTTTTGATTTTTTCTTCAATTGCTCTGGTTCTTAACTCGATATGTGTAGTGGCAATGTATGGATCCCCGTATGAAAGCAACACGACCTTCTTTTTCTTTGAATTCTTTAAAATCTCATTTCCATCTTCGACTAACCATCTTTTTGCTGGTCTAAATTCACCCTTTGTTGCATTTTTGATTTTAGTTAAATCTGATTTTCCAATTGGACTAGTAAATTGTTCCAGGTATACAATGTCTGCTTTTGATAAAACATCTAGCGCCTCAGCGGGAATTGATTTGAATCCCGAAATTCCTAGTCCTACAAACCACAGCATTACTGCATCTTTCTATCATGAAGTCTTTTTAAGTGCTGTAGGGTTTTCTTGAGAATTTCTATTCCTTTGAGGTATTCTTCGATGGATACTTTCTCATCGATTGTGTGGGCCTCGTGTGGATCTCCTGGGCCATAAGTTACTACGGGAATTGACCATTGATTTCCTAAAACATTCATGTCTCCGGTACCTGTTTTTCTAATTAGAGTTGGTCTGGATTTTGTCTCTTCAATAATTCCTAATGTCAATGCTCTGACTAATGGTGAATTATGTGGCGCCTCAAATGGTTCTGTTTCGTCAAGAATTGAATAAAATGCTTCTACCTCTCTTTTTTGAGAAATTTCTTTTACCAGCGTTGCAATTTTTTGTTCAATTGCTTTGCAGTTCATGTCTACCGGAATTCTGATGTCGAAAGTTGTCTCACATTCTTTTGGGGTTATGTTGTGACTTGTACCGCCTCTAATTTCTGTCATGGATGAAGTTAACAACATTCCTTTTGATCTGTTTTCTTGATTTTCTTCCAATCTGTCTTTGAGTTCTTTTGCAAAAATCATTGATTCATGAATTGCATTTTTTGAAAGCCATGGTGCACTTGCATGTGAGCTATCATCTACGCTAATTTTAAGACTGATTGCCAATCTTCCTTTATACGCAATTGTAACTTGATTGATTCCGCTTGGTTCTCCAAATATTGCATAATCAATTCCCATCTCTTTTTTGACGAGATTTTTAATTCCTGTTGCATTCCCTTCTTCATCAACTGCTCCTACAAAAATTATAGTTCCGCTGTCGTTTTGAATCGATGCTGCTGCAAACAGCATTGCCATTAAAGGTGCTTTTGCATCTGAAGCTCCTCTTCCATAAAGTGAATCTCCTTCTTTTCTTACTTTGACTTTTCCTGGAACAACATCCATGTGGCCACATAACATGACTTTTGGAGATCCCGTTCCTTTCTTTGCAATGATATTTCCCACTTCGTCAATTTCAATATCTTCAAAACCCAAATCATCGCACTTGTCAGCTAAAAATTCTGCTAATTGTTTCTCACTAAGTGATGGCGTGTAAAGCCTGAGTGCTTTTTCAAGCATCTTTACTGCAAACCTTGATTCTGATAAGTGACTGGTCAATTCTTATTTTTTTACATTCAGGGCATAATTTAGCATTAGTGATGGGATGTCTACTTGACAAACTCTGACTGTATTCTTGTATTCTGTGGTGTTATTGACCTCGTGAACAACTAGTCCTTTCTCATCGCTTTCCATCAAATCTACACCTACAATGTCTCCTTGAACGGCCTTTTTTGCCTTGATGCACATCTCTTCCATTTCAGGTGTAACCTTGCATGGCTCAGCTGTCCCGCCAAGTGCCATATTCGTTTTCCAATGTTCTGAAATTCTGTATATTGCTGCAACTATTTTATCTCCTACCATAATTGCTCTGATGTCTCTTGGTGGCCTTTTTACAAATTCTTCTAAATAATGTATCTGGTAAATTGGATACATGTTCTCTCTACTTTCCATTATGCCCTCAGCTGAATCTTTGTCGTTTAGTTTTGAAATTAGTCTGCCCCAACTTCCGACAGTTGGCTTGATGACTTTTGGAAATCCTTGTGTTTTCAGTGCTTCCAAAGCTGCTTCTTTTGAAAAGGCAACTGTTGCATCCGGTGTGGGAACTCCGAATTTTTTTAACAACATGTGTGTGAATAATTTATTTCCTGCAAAAATGCCTGTGTTCAGACAATTAATTACTTTGACTCCTAATCCTTCAAGAGCTGCAGTTGAATGCAAATTTCTGTAATAACTTACACATCGCTGAATTACTACTCCGTAATCTTCTGGTTTTTTTTCTAAATCTAATGCTACTTTCTTACAATCCACCATCTGGATATTGATGTTGTTTTTTTTGCCTGCTTCTAGAAGAGCTTTTTCTTCCCAACGGATGGTATCGTAAAGAATAGTGACGTCAGGACTCACTGTCCCCAATCCTCGCCAACCGTTTGGGCAGGCTTTAATTGGAAACCGTCTGAACCTTTTACTAATTCAAAACTTGCGCCACATTCCGGACATGTTACAATTTCTCCTTCAAGTGCATCACTTGGGACGGATATTTCTGCATCACATTCTTCACATTTTGACATATCTTATCTTCATTAATCCTCTTTATTTATCATTAGTTATCTTTTTTTCAAGTCTATCTTCAAGTGGGATTTCAATAAGATCTCCCATTCTAAGACCCTTTAATCCAGCAGCTACCGCCTTTGCGCTTTCATCATTTTTATCCAAGCCTAATAACGACATCAAATAGGCTGCACCTGTCTTTCCTGCAAGTTCCCCAAAGACAATCCTTCTTCTATTCCCAACTGCTCTTGGTGGTATGGGCTCATATGCGGCTGGATTTCTGAGGATTGCTGCAAGGTGTGTGCCAGCTTTGTGTTTGTATGCTGATGAACCGACAATTGGTTTTGAGTCATATGGTTTGATTGTTGTATACTCTTCAATTAATCTTGAAAGATCTAATAGCATGTCTAATCTGAAATCGTTTGGAGATTTGTACAGATATGTCAGTGCAACTGCTACTTCTGCAAGTGGTGGGATTCCAGTTCTTTCTCCAATTCCATCAATAGTGGTATGAATCTGATCAACTCCTGCATCACAAGCTGAAAAAGCATTTGCTACTGCAAACCCAATGTCATTGTGAACATGTGCGTCTAATGGAACATCTACTACATCTTTTACTTTTTTAACAAAATTGTACATTCCAATAGGACGCATTATCCCGACTGTATCTGGAAGACTGATTCTATCAACACCTGCTTCTTCAATCGCCTTGCAAACTTTGATTAAAAATTCCGGCTCTGCTCTACTTCCGTCTTCCACGGTAAATCTAATTTTAAGACCATGAGATTTTGCATATTCTACAGTTTCAACTGCTCTTCTAAGTGCTTCTTCTCTTGAAATACGCAGTTTGTCTTTAAGATGAATGTCTGAAATTCCTAAATAAGCTGCACACCATTTTGCATCGCAATCTAACGAAATATCTATGTCTTCTTTGAGTGCACGTCCGTGAGAGACAATGTCTGCCTTTAATCCTTGTTTGATAATTGTTTTAGTTGCTTCTTTGTGATCATTTGAAACTACTGGTGATATCTCTATTTGATCTACTCCAAAATAATCTAACATCCATGCAATCTGAATTCTCTGTTTGTTTGTAAATGACACTCCTGGATGCTGTTCTCCTTCCCTTAGAGTGCTATCTAGGACTCTGATCTTCTTTGGATTTTTGTCATATGCGTTATACAGGTTTGCATAGTGATTCGGATCTTTCATTACTGATATCGGTGATATGGATTGATGATATAAACATATTCGTACTATCTTCGTTGAAAAAAACTATTATTGATCCTAAATCAGTTATGAAATAAATATTGTTTGCGAAAGTCGTTTTTAGACTATTTTTCTCAAAATTATTACAGTGTTTGTATCTACCACACCTGGAATCTTTCTTAATGCATCAATGGCGTTGTTAATTTCAGCAATACTTGATGCACTTATTATTGTTGTAATGTCGTATTGACCTGTTATTTCATAAACTGTTTTTACTCCTTCTAATTTTGCAAGTTTGAGGGAAACTTTGGATGTATCAGTAGCGGAATCTACTGAAACTAAAACAATTGCACTTGTTGCATTTTCTTCGCCAAGTTCCAGGGTAAATTTCTTGATTGTGCCACTGTCTACTAAATTTTTTACACGCCTTCTAACTGCTGATTCAGAAAGTTTTAATTTTTTACCAATGTCTACAAATGATTCTCTGGCATCTTCTTTTAGGTATCCGATAATCTTCTCGTCTACTTTATCCTTGTACATCTCTTTTTTGCTCCTCTTCAGTAAGTACAGAATCTAGAGCATGTAAAACTTTTGTTATGTCGTCTTCGGAAATCACTAGTGGAGGAAGTACTCTGAGTATGTTTCTTCCTGAATATAACATAAGGACGCCTTTGTCTATTAATCCCATCAGGATGTCTTTTACTTCAAATTTTAATTCTATTCCTATCATTAGTCCCTTTCCTCGAATTTCCCTAATTATGGTGTGCTTTTCTTTTAGTTTCTCTAGACCCTCTCTGAATATCTTGCCCATCTTTTCAGAATTTTCTATTAATCCATCTTCTGTCAGTGCTTTAAGAGCTGCAGTCCCTGCAGCACATGATAATGGGTTTCCGCCAAATGTTGAAGAATGTTCTCCTTTACTCATTGCAGCAAGAATGTCTGGTCTAACAAGTGTTGCACCCATTGGAACGCCCCCTGCGATTCCTTTTGCTAGACACAAAATATCTGGTGCAGTATTCCAATGTTCGCATGCCCATAATCGTCCAGTTCGTCCCAAACCAGCTTGTATTTCGTCAAAAATTAACAGAATTCCTTTTTCATCACATAGTTTTCGCACATCTTGCAAAAATCCGTCTGGAGCAACAATTATCCCACTCTCACCTTGAATTGGTTCCAAAATTACAAATGCAGTATCGTCATCAATTGCTGAACGAAGTGATTCAATGTCTCCAAAGGATGCAAATGAAACTTTTTCAACTAGTGGTTCAAATGCCTTTTTGTATTTTGGATTAAATGTTAGTGATAAAGCTCCAAGTGATTTGCCGTGATATGATCCCTTCATTGCAACCATTCCTTTTTTACCTGTGAACTTCCTTGCAAACTTTATTGCTGCTTCAATTGCTTCTGCACCGCTGTTGTTTAGATGAACTTGTGTGAGTCCTTTAGGTGCCAATCCGATTAATGTTTTCAAAAACTCTTCTCTTGTTTTGTTGTATAGAGAACTATGTACTGTAATTATTTTATCAACTTGTTCTTTTATTGCATTGTTGACTCTTTGATTTTGATGGCCTACTAGTGCAACACCGTAGCCTCCCATGCAATCGATGTATTCTTTTCCATCACTATCCCATACATGAGATCCTACTCCTCTTTCAACTGTAACTGGGAATCTCTGATAGAGACTTCCCATGAATTGATCTTCACTCATGCTCAATCACCGTACAATTATCCTGCGCAATTGCTGAAGATATGGGGTTTTCTTTTTGGCCATTTGCAATTAGGGCTTTTTTTACTCCCATATCTAATGCTTCTGTTGATGCCAAAATCTTTTTTTCCATTCCTGGTCCAATTTTTGGCCTGATTTCTTTTGCTTCTGCTAAAGTTAATTTTGGAACAAGTTTGTCATCCATTAGCAATCCATCTACATTTGTAATGAATAGTACTTTGTCGCATCCTACTTTGCCTGCAATGTATGCCGCAGCTCTGTCCCCATCAACATTGAGAAATTCTGATTCTTCGCTAATTGCTATGGGTGAGATGACTGGAGTTAATCCCTGTTCTAGGAGTAATTTGATGAAATCAGAGTTGATATCGGTAATTTTTCCTGTATATCCGCCATCAATTGCCTGTTTTCTGCCTTTTTCGTTAACAATGAGGAGTTTCTTTTTTCTGTCAGCTTGAATAATTTTGGCATCTACACCTGAAAGACCAATCGCATTAATTCCATTTTTTTGAAGCATCTGAACAATTGTTTTGTTTATCCTACCTGACATGACCATTGTAAAAATTTCTGCAGTTTCTTTGTCGGTATATCTGCTCTTTATTCCGCTAGGAGACGTGACAAATTTTGGTTCTTTTCCAAGTTCTTCACAAACTTTTGTAACTTCTTTTCCTCCGCCATGAACTAAAATCACTCCTTCTGATTCTGCTACCTTTTTAATATCTGAAATTGTTGATGGGTGTAAATTATCTACCACACTTCCGCCAATCTTGATTGTGATCATTTCTATACTGGAGTTAGTGGGGTGTTTCTTAGTCCGTCCATTTCATCAAAACCACACATTACATTCATGTTTTGAATGGCAGAACCTGCTGCACCTTTCATCAAGTTATCTGATGCAGACAATGCGATTAATCTATTGTTGTCTTCATCTAAATCAAATCCGATGTCACAAAAGTTTGAACCAACTAAGAATTTTGGATCTGGGAATTTGTATAATCCCTTTTTATCTCGAATTAATCTGATGAATCTTTCTTCACCATAAGCTTGACGATATAATTTCCATAATTCTTTTTCTTCAATATCTTTTTTCAAGAATGTGTGATTTGTACACAAAATTCCACGAACTACATCCACTGCATGTGGACTCATTGAAACACGAATTTTATGTCCTGCAATTTCACTAAGCTCCTGTTCAATTTCACCAGTATGTCTGTGTTTTGCAGGTTTGTATGGTCTGATGACTCCAGCTCTCATTGCATGTGCAGTTCCTGAACCAGAACCTGCGCCAGAAGAGCCGATTTTAGAATCTACTACAATATGTTCTGTATCGATTATGTCATTTCGAATTAATGGTGCAAGAGCTAACATCGATGTAACTGCCATACATCCAGGACAGGAAACAAGTTGTGCTTTTTTGATTGCTTCTCTATGTAATTCAGGTACTCCAAAAACTGATTTTGCTAGGTAATCTGGGTGTGGGTGTTTCCAGCCATACCATTTGTCATATGCATCCTGATTGTGCAATCTATAGTCGGCACTCAGATCTATCACTTTGATTCCTCTGTCATAAAGTGCCTTTACAATTTCAGTTGCAGTTCCATGAGGAACAGCAGTGAAAACTAAATCACATTGATCTGTTAATCTATCATAGTCTAATTCTGAAAACATCAGATCTGTAAATCCTTTCAAACTTGGTTGAACTCTGTGGAGATACTCTCCTACATGTTGCCTTGATGTAACCATGGCGATTTCAACATCTGGATGATTAACCAGCAGACGAAGTGTCTCTCCGCCTACATATCCTGATGCTCCAACAACACCTACTTTCATGATAAGTCTCCTCGCAAAGGAGTATAATTTATTTCCTAACGTAGTTTAGGGCAAATTCTACTATTTCTTTTGGTATGTTTCGTTTAGAAACTCTTGCCAATCCTTTGAATTCTACTGTGTTGTTCACTTCGTGGACTACCAGTCCCTTTTGATCGTCTTCCATCATGTCAATTCCCAAAATTCCTCCGCCCATGGCTTTGGATGCTTTTACGGCCATATCTTCCATCTCTTTTGAGATCTCACAAAGTTCAGGATCTGCCCCAAGTGCAATGTTTGTTTTAAAACCTCCTGAAGATTTTCTATACATGGCTGCAATGGGTTGGTCTCCCACTGTAATTACTCTGATGTCTCTTGGTGGTCTTTTGATTAATTCCTGCAAATAGTAAATTCTATCGTGTGGACTATCAGTTATGTCTCTAATTTCAAAAACTGCCTCCATGGTATCCTTGTCCTTTAATGGCATTACTCCTCTTCCCCAACTTCCAATTACAGGTTTGATCACTAGGGGAAATCCAACTTTCTCTAGATTCTCAGCTGCGCTTTGACTGGAAAATGAAAAATATGTTCTTGGTGTTGGAACGTTGTTTTTCTTTAGTAACAATGTCATGAACATTTTATTTCCACAAATGTTTGCGACTTCAAATTTGTTTAAAACTGGAACATCTAAAAATTCTAGACTTGCTGTAAAATGCAGACCTCTGAAATAGCTGACGCATCGTTCTAAAACAACGTCGCCAAAATCATAATCTTCTTTTTTACTATCTGTGTTTATTTGGGTGATTTTTGCATCAAGCATTACTGCATCATGTCCTAGATCTGATGCTTCTTTTTGGAGCATCTTCTCTTCCGCTCTTAGGCGGTCAAACACGATACAGACTTTTGACATTACTCTCCCCAGTCTTCGCCTACGCTTTCTGCTTGTTTAAGCTCAACATTTGATCCGTCTTTTTTAGATATTTCAAAGTCAGCGCCACAATCAGGACAGGAGACAATTTCTCCTACTGAGGCATCGTCTGGGATGTTTAGTGTTGCATCACATTCTGGGCAGTTCATGTTTTTGTTGACCTTTTCTTTTGTAATTTATTAGCTTCTGTTGACTGCATTCCCCACAATTCTACAAATCCTTTGGCTAATCTTTGATCAAATGTTGATTCTGTACCATATGTGGCGATTTTATGACTGTATAATGAAAAATCTGATTTTCTTCCAACAACTCTGAGACTTCCTTTGTACATCTTGAGTTTCACTGTTCCGGAAACTGGTTTTTGTGATTCCTCGATAAATCCGTCAAGATCTCTTCTTAGTGGATCTTGCCAAAGGCCTGAATACACCAAATATGCCCATTCATCGTCAATTAGTGATTTGAACTTGTTTTCATGTTTTGTATGGACCATTTTTTCTAGATCTGAATGAGCTTCAATTAGGCAGGTCGCAGCTGGTGTTTCATAAACTTCTCTGGATTTAATTCCGACAACTCTGTCTTCAATATGATCAACAATTCCGACCCCCGCATTGCCTGCTTTTTTGTTTATGTATTCAATAAGTTTCTGCGATTCTAATTTTTTTCCGTCAACTGCAACTGGAATTCCCTTCTCAAATTTGATTTCCAAATATGATGCTTTTTCAGGCAAGTTTTTTGTCTTAACCCAAATGAATGCGTCATCTGGCGGTTCGTTGTATGGATCCTCTAGCACCCCGCCTTCAATTGCGCGTCCCCACAAATTTTGATCAATACTGAACCTCTTTGCTACCGCATCAATTTCAATTCCGTGTTTCTTTGCAAATTTCAATTCAGTTTCTCTGTCCAAGTTCTTGTCTCTAATAGGAGCTATAATCGGAAGATCTGAACCCGAACGTAAAGTGATGTCAAAACGCACTTGATCATTTCCTTTACCTGAACATCCGTGTGCAAGCGATGTCACTTTTTCTTTTTTTGCAATCTCTAAAACTTTTTCTGCAATTAATGGCCTGGCAAGAGCTGTTGCAAGACAATATTTTTTTTGATAAAGTGCATTTGCTTTGATTGATGGAAAAATGTACTTGTTGACAAATTCTTTTCTAGCATCTATGTTGTAGTGTTTTTTTACACCAAGTTTTTTTGCTTTGGCTGCAATTTTTTTAGCATCATCGCCTTGACCTACATCTACAGTTACTGTAATGACATCCATGTCGTGTTCTTCCTGTAAATATTTCACAACTACTGAAGTATCCAAGCCTCCAGAAAATGCAAGAATACCTTTTTGAGTCATAAAACAACTTTCCCGTTGTATTTTGGAATTTATCTTTTGTGATAGCCTGAGTTCTAATTATTTTTGAAAAATTTCTGACTAGCTTGAGCTAAAATTCGATGATTATTTAACCGCCAAATATAACGCTGTTTTATGAAAACTCGATCAATTATCTCTGCAGGTATTGCAGGAATAATTTTACTGACAGTAATGGGAATTACTCTTAATTCTAGCGTTGCCACACATGAAAATAAAATCCGTATCGCGTATTTTCCAAATATTGGGCATTCAATTCCAATAGTTGGAATGGAAAAAGGCTTTTTTGAAAAAAGTGTTGGGGATGAAATAAAAATTGAAACACGTATTTTTGATAGCGGTCCACAAGCAATTGAATCCTTGTTTGCAAATTCTGTTGATCTTGCATATGTGGGACCTGGTCCTGCAATTAACGGCTTTTTAAATTCTGAGAATCACAATGTAAAGATTCTTGCAGGAGCTGCAAGTGGAGGTTCAAGTTTCATTGTTCATCCTTCATCTGAAATAAAGTCTGCATCTGACTTTGCAGGAAAAAAGATTGCTGCACCTCAAATTGGAAATACTCAGGATGTATCCCTTCGAAATTATCTTTCAGAAAATGGATTGAAACCTGCTGAAAAAGGCGGCTCTGTAATAGTTTACAATATTTCAAATCCTGACATTTACACATTATTTGTTAAGGGTGATATTGATGGAGCTTGGGTTGCAGAACCTTGGGCAACAATTTTAGAAACTGAACTTGGAGGAAAAAGATTGTTTCATGAGGAAGAATTGTGGCCAAATAATGAATTTGCATCTGTTCTTTTAATTGCAAATGTGGATTATGTTGAAAAAAATCACAAATCAGTTTCTGATCTGTTAACTGCGCATCATAAAACTGCCGACTGGATAAATCAAAATCCGACTGAAACAAGAATTGTTTTTAATAATTTTCTGAAATCACATTTAGGAAAATCACTGCCTGATGAAGTTGTTGATGTGGCATTATCCAATGTTGTTATTACGTCAGATCCTTTACTTGATTCTGTTTACTCTTTTGCAAAAAAGTCAGATGCGTTAGGATATTTGGGACGAAATGGATATGACTTATCTGGAATCTTTTACCCTGTTGATTCAAATTCTATCTTGGAGGAAAGCAAGTGATGACTAAACTCGAAGCAAAAAATATTGTAAAATATTTCAGCCATGATTCACACAAACTGAAGGCACTTGGTGGAGTTAACCTCAAAGTTGAGGCCGGTGACTTTGTATGTTTGGTAGGACCATCCGGATGTGGTAAATCGACATTTTTACGCATAGTTGCTGGCTTGGAAACTCCTGATGATGGCCAAATTTTGTTTGATGGACATCCTGTTGCAGAAACAGGACCTGAAAGAATTATGGTCTTTCAGGAAGGAGCTCTGTTCCCATGGCTCAAGGTTCAAGATAACGTGGAATTTGGATTAAAGATGGCAGGTATTCCAAAAGAAGAACGTGCAAAGATATCCCATAGATATCTTGACATGATGCAACTTACCAAATTTGCAGATTCTTATACGTATCAACTTTCAACTGGAATGAAACAACGTGTAGCTATAGCTAGAGCACTTGTAATGGATCCTGACATTCTACTTATGGATGAGCCATTTGCAGCACTTGATGCACAAACTCGTGATTTGTTGTTAGTTGAGATGCAGTTAATTTGGGAAAAGACAAAAAAGACAATTCTTTTTGTAACTCATAATGTTTCAGAAGCTGCAGTTCTTGGAACTAAGGTTGCAATTTTTAGTAATCGTCCATCAATTATCAAAAAAGAAGTTGATAATAATTTTCCACGTCCAAGAGTAACTGAGGACGAGTCATTACTTAAATTTCAACAAGATATTTTAGCAGAATTAAGACCTGAGGTAAAGAAAAGCAAAGAGTGACAAGGATGGCGAAAAACTTTACTCCTCACAGAATTGCTTTTTACATTGGAATAATTGCAGTCTGGCAAATAGTTGCAATGACTGGAGTGTGGCCAGATAATGTTTTTCCATCCCCGTATGAGGTAGCTGAAGATTTGGCATATAGTGCATCTGACGGTAGTCTATTTTATGGAATTGCAACAAGTATGTGGAGATTAATTATTGGATTGGCAATTGCAATTGCTGGTGGTGTTGTACTGGGAATTTTTATGGCCAGAGTTGAAGTGATCAATAAAACAGTCGGTTCCCTAGTTTTAGGATTACAATCAATTCCTTCAATTGCTTGGGTTCCACTTGCAATACTCTGGTTTGGATTAACTGATGGAGGAATTATTTTCGTTACTGCGATTGGAGCTATTTTTGCAGTTACAATAAACACCTACACTGGAGTCAAAAACATAGATCCTCACTTTATTGAGGCTGCAAGAAATATGGGTGCAAAGGGCAGTCAGCTAATCACTGCTGTCTTAATTCCAGCAGCATTCCCATACATGATTACTGGCTTCAAACAAGGTTGGGCGTTTGCCTGGAGAGGTGTAATTGGTGCTGAAATCCTCTTCTCATTTCTGGGTCTTGGATTTTTACTAAATGCCGGACGTTCTCTTACTGATGTCTCACAAGTAATTGCCATAATGATGATAATTATGGGAATTGGATTGGTAATTGACGGAGTTTTATTTACCCGATTAGAGAATAAAGTGATGTCTCGTTGGGGATTAAGATAATTTTTATTTTTTAATCTTTAGTGATACTACAAACGCACAAACAATTATGGCAATTGCAAAATACATGACTGCCGCATAATCAAAAACAAATGCAATGCTTCCTGCAACTACTGGACCTACTACTGTTGCAATTGATAATGTTGAACTAAATATTCCAGTTGATGTCGAACGTGGATTATTTTCCATCAAATGGAAATTTCCACCAATAAACAAAAATGCCCACGTTGCTCCAACAAGTGACATGAATGGCATTACCATCCACCAATCAGTAACTAACACCAGTCCAATAAATACAAATGTTGTAAACCCTATGCCGATTTTGAATTTAGTTACATTGGATAGGTGTATTTTGCTTGCCATCACATTCATCAAGATAAATGCAGTCAGTGTGTTTGCAACATATACGATTGATACCTGATAAAGCTCTGCACCTAATCTTTCCATTAGCATAATTGGAAGTATAGTCCATACAGCAGCTGCACCAATGTGTCTTAATAGTAATGATGAGAATAGAAATTTGTTTTTTGCAATGACATTTTTTGTAGTTCCTGGTTTCAGCTCTTTTTCTTGCTGGGGATTTGGAAGTTTGATTGTAAATAATAATCCAATGACAAACGATGCTGCACTGATTAAGAAAATCAATTTTAGATCATTTGCAATTCCGGCAGCTGCAATTCCAGCTAGCCATCCCAATGCATGAAACGAGATTACAGTAGCTGCTCGTTTTTTATCAATATTTGCCTCATAGGTATATGCAATCATTGCAGGAATCATAATTCCGCTTGCTACTCCTGCAGCAATTCTGACAATGAAAAACATGGTGAGATCAGCCGCAAAATAATGCAATCCAAAGGTAATTGCACATCCTATGAAGCCTATTCTGATGAATTTGAGCCTAGTTCCTTTTTTGTCTGAATGTCTTCCAAAATAAATTTCAGATAAAATCTGAGCAAAACTAAATGACGCTACTAAAAGTCCAATTTCAAAAATAGATTCTGTTACACCTTTTGCAATAATGGGCATGAAAACAAAGATAATTGAGATTCCAGCATGCTGAAAAAATGTTGCACTTCTAACTAGGTTGTTTACTTGAAGTTTTTGCATAAATGTACATAAAATCTCATTTCACCTAATTTCAACATACTCCTACAAATGCATGTGGATTTTTCTGAAAAGAGTTAAACTATCTAATCTCATTTTAAAATCAAGTTGCAAGAAAAAGAACCCTTTCTGACTGCATTACAAAAAAGAATATTGCTTTTTGATGGTGCAATGGGAACTGAGATTCAAAAATATGATCCAAAACCAGAAGACTTTCCAAATAATCAAGATGGATTCAATGATGGTTTAGTAATTACACATCCTGAATGGATTAAACAGATTCATAGAAATTATTTAGATGCAGGTTCTGATTGCATTGAAACAAACTCTTTTGGTTCAAATAAAATAAAATTAGACGAATACGGGTTTGGTGATCAAACAGTTGAATTCAACAAAAAAATTGCAAAACTCGCATGTGAAGTTTGTGAAGAATATTCAGACAAACCACGATATGTAATTGGCTCTATGGGGCCATCAGGTTATCTTCCAAGTTCTAATGATCCTGATTTAGGTCAGAAATCACTTGATGAAATCAGGGAAGCATTTGCGTTACAAGCTGAAGGGTTAATTCTTGGCGGTGTTGACGCATTACTCATTGAAACTAGTCAGGATATTCTTGAAGTGAAATTAGTTATTGAAGCATGTCACAATGCTATTAAAAAGACCGGCAAGAAAGTTCCAATAATAGCTAATACTACTTTGGATCAATATGGCAAAATGCTACTTGGGACAGACATCCAAGCTGCATACACTACTGTCTCTGACATGGGGATTGATGTGTTTGGATTGAATTGCTCCACTGGCCCAATCGAGATGAGTCCTAGTGTCAGGTGGCTTGATGAACAAAAAGACCACGACATCTTGGTAGTTCCGAATGCAGGTATGCCTGAAAATGAAGGCGGACAGGCAATTTACAAAATGACTCCTGAAAAAATGGGTGAAGCATTAGGTGATTTTCTTAATCAATACAGCAAAGTACGAATCATTGGTGGATGTTGTGGCACAAATCCAGAACATATTAGAGCACTAAGAAAAGTAATTGACGAAAAAGCCAACTCTGTCGAGGGTTAAGTATTTAGAAAAACAATGGTGATTTTTCAACGTTGACAATTCCTAGAGTGAGTTCTGCATTAAAGGCAGTTGAACTCAAACAGATTCCTCCACCTCTAATTATTGGGGAGAGAATAAACACTCAGGGATCTCGTAAAGCAAAGCAGCTAGTTCTTACAGATGACTTTGATGGGTTGGTGGATCTGGGAAGAATGCAAGTTGAAGACGGTGCTCATTGTCTTGATGTCTGTGTTGCAACTACTGAGCGTTCCGATGAACGCTCCTTTATGTTAAATCTTGTAAAGCGACTGAGCTTAGAAATTGATGCTCCTCTTGTTATTGATTCTACAGATCCTGAGGTAATTGAAGCTGCTGTAACACAAATTCCTGGAAGGCCTATAATTAACTCAATTAATCTTGAAGGTGATGGAAGTAGATTTGAAAAATTAGCTCCACTGATGGCAAAATACGGATTGCCTGCAATTGCATTGTGTATTGGTCCAAAAGGAATGGCAAAAACACCTCAAGAAAAACTTGAAACTGCTGAGCTTCTCTATGAGACAGGAAAAAAATATGGGCTAAAAATTGAACAGTTTATTTTTGATGTTCTTACTTTTACTTTGGCAACGGGCGAAGATGAATTTCTTGATGCGGGAAAAAACACTCTGGAGGGAATTCGCCTTGTTAAAGAAAGATTCCCAAACTCCTTTACTACATTGGGTCTTAGTAATATCAGCTTTGGATTAACACCTTATGCAAGAAAAATTCTAAATTCTGTATTTTTGTATCATGCAGTTAAAGTTGGGTTGGACACTGCAATTGTCAATGCAAAGGAAATCATTCCTTATGGTGAACTTGATGAGAAAGAAAAAAAACTGGCAGAAGATTTGATTTTTAACACTCATCCTAATGCACTTTCTGATTTAATCTCTTATTTTGAAAAAGCTGGAACGCAGGAAACCAGTGCTTCTAAAAAAGTAGATGTTGATCCATCTTGGGCACCTGGAAAACGAGCAAATTTTAGAATTGTCAATCGTCTCAAAGATGGCATTCAAAATGATGTGGTATGTGCAATTGCCGAAAAACTAGGAAAAAATGAAATCATCAAAGACAATGATGGGGTTCTGTCTTTAGATGCATCTCAAGAAATTACTCATGATGGCGCAATTAGAACCCTAAATGAGGATCTGCTTCCTGCAATGAAGGAGGTTGGTGACAAATTTGGTGCAGGTGAACTCATTTTGCCATTTGTTCTCAAATCTGCTGAATGCATGAAGGCTGCAGTTGGAGAACTAGAAAAATATTTGGTAAAAGAAGAGGGAACAAGTAAAGGCAAACTTGTCTTGGGTACAGTTTATGGTGATGTGCATGATATTGGAAAAAATCTTGTAAAGACCATCTTTCAAAATAATGGCTACACAGTATATGATTTGGGAAAACAAGTACCATTGCAAAAGTTTCTAGAAAAAATTGATGAAGTAAATCCTGATGCTGTAGGTCTTTCTGCATTACTTGTTTCGACATCAAAACAAATGAAGTTTTTTGTAGAACACGCAAGAAAAAACAAAATGAATGTGCCTATTCTTTGTGGCGGTGCTGCAATTAACAGCAACTACATTAATCGAATTGCAAAGGAAGACGGAATATATGATCCAGGGGTGTTTTATTGCAATACAATGTTTGAAGGTCTCAAAACAATGGACATTCTAATTTCAGATGAAAAACCAAAACTATTGTCAGAATGGAAACGAAATTTAGAAAATTGGAAAGATAAATCAACTGCATCAATTGATCCATCCACGCTTCCCAAAAGTCAAATCAAGCCAGTTGAACCGCCCACTCCCAAAATTATTGGGGAACCCATTCGTCTAAAATTAGAACAAATCAAAATGGACGAAGTTTGGTCAATGATTGATAAGAGATCTCTCTTCAAACTATCTTGGGGATTAAGGGGAAAAGCTGGCTCTGAATCCGAATCAGATCATGAGCAATTACTTACAGAATGGAAAATTAGAATAATTCGAGAAAAACTCTTTGAGCCAGAGGTTGTTTATGGGTATTTTAGATGCCATAACAAAGATGGTAAGTTATCCGTTGAAAATCCTTCTGGTGAAAATGTGGAATTTGACTTTCCTCGCTCAACTAAACCTGAACATCTTTGTTTAACTGATTATTTTGGTGACGATGATGTTGTAGCGTTCCAATCTGTAACTGTGGGAAACAAAGTTGCGGAAATTATTGAACAATGGAATAATGAGGACAAGTATACTGATGCGTATTATCTCCATGGATTAGCTGTTGAAGTTGCAGAGGCTTTGGCAGAATGGGTGAATCAGAAAATAAAATCCGAACTGAATCTAGAAAAAGGTGGATTACGATACAGTTGGGGTTTTCCTAGTTGTCCTGATGTCTCACAGCATCATCTAGTATGGAAACTTTTAGACCCTGAAAAATCTGGAATGACTCTGACTGAGTCTGGCCAAATCATTCCTGAACAATCAACTGCGGCAATTGTGGTTCATCATCCAAATGCACAGTATTTTGTACTTTAATTTACTATTGTGGCAAATGTGATCAAAGAAATTATTGCAATATTTTTTATTAATTTCCAAGATCTAATAATTAACATCCATGTATGACATTGAAAGCATACCGTCTGAAAATGCATGGCAGTGCAATCTGACTGCATAAATATATTTTAGAATAAATTGTAATATGTCAGAAGTAGAAATTCATTATAATGATTTTTTATCCTCACTTGGACAATTAATCGCAAATGTTGATGTTAATCTGATGATGAAGATTATGTATTTGGAGAGAAAATTGCCCGACGTAGATCCCAAAGTAGAATTGCACATAGATTACAAATCAGGAGTTGATCTAATGAAGAAACAAGAACAAATGAGAGGAAAATATGGATTTCCAACACAGACAAGTGATCATGAATTAACAGTAGTAGGACGTATGAATATTGATCTTATTGAAGAAATTTCCAAAGATCAGGACATAGAACATGTTTCAGGTAATGCAACTCCAGCGTCGTACTAGATATCACATGTTACTGCATTGCAGTGCATACCAACAAGTTATCTTCTCGCTTAACAATCATGTTTGACGTGAAACCCGTAAAAGTGGAATTTAATTGGGAACATCCAAGTATTGAAGAAAACCACGGTCATACACAAAGTGAGTGGGGCAAACCTATCTTAAATGACAAAAAAGAATCATCGGTCATTTATTCTTACAAAATGAAATGGGAGTAACTGATTACTAACTATCATGAGCTGTAATGGGATTTGCCATAGATACAAGAATTTGGTGCCTGTTGGAATTCCGAGATACCGCGAAGGAAGAAAAAGATGTAACACTTGTGGAATTTTCATTATATGGGATGGATTGTTTTGCCCCTGTTGCAACATGCAATTAAGAGTCCATTCCCGTCACAGAAAATACAAGGAAAAATTTCAAGAGTTCCAACGAATTTAAAATATTAAATGATCTCCTGATGAGCTAATCTTTGGAACTTTAATTAGAAAATTTTTCTAAAAACTCATTCAATCCATTGAAGTCACTAGGTGATGTAATCAATATGTCTCCCGTAACATCATGAACACTTTTTACAAATTCTTCAAACCCGTGACTATATGATGTTAAATCCAAATTCAAAAATTTTGCAGATTTTTCGTTTTTTTCTGAAGGGAATAATATGATTGGAATTACTGAAAATTCCTTTAGGTTGTCTGCTAGATTTTTGACTTGTTCTATGTTTTGTACAACCTGAGTCATGAAACCTTTAGGTTTTGATTCTAATTTCTTTCCAATTTTAGAAAAATCCGGTTTATTTGAAATTGAAAGATACAAATCAATTTTTGAATCCAATTTCATTTCTCTTAATTTTTTTACAATTCTACTTGGAATTTGACCAGAATCTTGTTTTCCTGATTGTGATGGATCCCCCATTAGGACAAGAATTCCTGAAAAACCAATAACAATGCAACTTTCTACAAATTCTAAAATTTCGTCTTCACTCTTGTCTCTGACTCTAAGACTTACTGTAATTGGTAAATCTGGAATTTCTTTTCTAATTACTTTTCCAATCTCAATTGGTGAAACACGTTGATATCCCAAAACGTTTTCCGTAAGATGAATTGCATCACATTTTTTTGAAATAATTTTTATTTTTTCTATGAATTTTAAAATTGATTCATTTGTATCGACATCAGGTAAAATTTTTGGTGGATTTGCTTCGTATCTGATTGTCATATTCTCATTTCTTTTATCCTTGGTTAAAACCTTTGAATACCAAAACCCCTATGAAATTGTAGGGAAGATTGAAATGAATTTAGATGAATTAAAATCAGTACTCTCCAAACCTGTAAATCTAAAAATCGATTATGATGAACATTATAGTTTGGCGTCAGTACTTGTAGTGATTCATGGAAAAGAGCCGCAAATTGTAATGACTGAAAAACCCAAACATATGAAATTCCATGCTGGAGAGATTTCATTTCCGGGCGGAAAACTGGAAGATGATGATTCTGATCTTCTTGATACTGCATTACGTGAAACTAGTGAAGAGATTGGATTGCACATTTCTCGTGAACAGGTAATTGGTCAACTTGAACCGGTTGTTACATTGAATTCTGGATTTTTAATTCTGCCATTTATCTCAGTAATTAATGAGATTCCCCCTCTTTTAGCTAATCCTGAAGTTGAAAAAATTTTTCATATTCCATTGAAATCCTTTTTGAAAACTATGGCTAAAGATCCAGATCCTTCCCATAACATCATACAAGAAATGTATACGTTTGAATATCAAAATCAAATTGTCTGGGGTGCATCTGCTAGAATTCTTAAACAGATTAGAAATCTTGTCGAATTCTGAGATTCATTTAAAAAGAGCTCTTCGTGCCTGAAAAACTATGGCCGCACGCAAGTCATCTCCAAGGAAAATTCGTCTCTTAAAAAAGACAAGACAAGCATCACCCGTACCAGCTTGGATTATTCTTAAAACAAAGAGAAGTGTTAGAACAAACCCAAAACGTAGAGCTTGGAGATCAACTGATGTGGAGGTAGGATAGATGTCTCAAGAATTAGAACGCGTTTATACGATTAATCTAGGTAAAGCTTTACTTTCACAGTCTCAACACAGAGCTGTTAGAGCAATTAACATGATCAAAGAATTTGCTCGTCATCATATGAAAGTGGAGGATATCAAAATAGAAGAAGAACTGGCTCATCAGATCTGGGCAAGAGGAGTTAGGAGTCCTCCAAGAAAAGTTAGAGTTCGAATGAGTAAGACTGATGAAGGATTTGTTCTAGTTTCACAGTATACTGATGAAGTGGAATCTAAAGTCACTCCTGAAAAAGAAACCAAAAAAGTTTCAGACAAAGTAGAAGAACCAACTAAAGAAGCTCCAAAGAAAGAATCCTCTGATGAAGTAGAGTCTAAAGTCACTCCTGAAAAAGAAACCAAAAAAGTTTCAGACAAAGTAGAAGAACCAACTAAAGAAGCTCCAAAGAAAGAATCCTCTGATGAAGTAGAGTCTAAAGTCACTCCTGAAAAAGAAACCAAAAAAGTTTCAGACAAAGTAGAAGAACCAACTAAAGAAGCTCCAAAGAAAGAACCAACTAAAGAAGCTCCAAAGAAAGAACCAACTAAAGAAGCTCCAAAGAAAGAACCAAAAAAATAGCTTTCAAAAAATTATTAATTTAAAAATTATTTTACTCTAATTGATACAAATCAAGTTTGCAATCAATACTGCAATCTGGTGTCGACCAATCAAGTGTGTCTTCTTGTGGAATCATTCCAAGTGGGTCATAATTATCAAATTTTGTCATTCCTTGAACTGATGATAACATTACAACTTTGGATTCTTCAGAAGTTGAACTCATATCTATCTGAGAATTGGCATCATTTAGAATTCCGCCAGTTATGTTTGTAATTGAATTGAGTATCCCTACAGGAATGTTGCCTCCGCCAACTACATACAACATAGAACGTTTAACTGCGTTTGGTGGCGCATTTCCATATAGCATTTTTAGTGAATCTCTCAAGGAATCTTCAATGTTTTGTCCGTCTTTGCTTGTAGTTAGTATGTTAGTTTCATTAGATATTTCAGATGAACCTATTGATTCAACAACATGCATAATTGCTGAATTTGCAATGTCATAACATGTTTTTGGGCTCAAATCTGGGTTGCTCTCAAGTAATGAGTCATTATCTAAAACAACTGTGCATTTTGAATTTTCTCTGATTCTTTTCAGAGATATTCCTGAATTGAAAATTCTATCTTTTTCGTATTTGAAAGGCATTATTGCAAATGAAACTAGTCCTTTATCTTTACACATTTCTGATACGACAGGAGCTATAGCTGAGCCTGCTTTACCTGCTAAATTACTCATCAGAATAATTGTGGAATACTCTTCTATCTTTGATTTAATTTCATCCGATACATTGTATGTTGAGCCTCTGATTAATTGGACCGATGGATTAACTACTCCTTTTGTAGAGACATGGACCGATGGATTTCCAGAAGTGAGATCTTTCTCATCATTGCTAATTAATAGACAATCTGAATTAAGCGAATCTTTAGCCTTAATTGCTAACTTTGAGCCTACGCCGCCCAAGCCTATTACTAAAATTGGTTCTTTTACTTGAAAACTCATTTCTGATCCTATTTTCTGATTTACATAAAAAACCTTCTTACGTTTTTTTAATCAAATCTTAGATCTAAAAAATTTAGCTTGCGATCTTCCCAACAAGTCTCTTTACAGAGGCATCTGTGATTTCAACTATGTGTGATTCGCCAATGTTTACTTTATCTGCAACTGCTACAGGCTTGTAAGCAAAGTTTCTGCCTTTGATGCCTTCGTCTGTATTTTCATCAAACAGAACTCTGCCCTTCCAACCGATCCATTTTTTGTTGCTCTCCATTGATAGTTTACTGATCTGTTCGAAAACTATCTTGGTTCTACGTTTCACTTCTGCCGCGTCTAACTGCTTCAATTCTGCAGCATCTGTACCTGGTCTTGCGCTGAATCTGGATAGATTTACAACATCTGGTTTTGTCTCATCCAGCAAAGCAATTGTTTCCTGAAAATCTTCCTCGGTCTCTGTAGGGAATCCTACTATGATGTCTGTGGAAATTGTAAATTGTTCAAATCTCTCTCTTGCTTTTTTTACTATGTCTCTAAAGGTCCCAGATGTGTGGCCTCTCTTCATATCATGTAGAACCTTATCGCTTCCACTTTGTACCGGAATGTGCAGGAATTTGAAGACTTTGCCATTATCAAAAGACTCGATTAATTTATCTTTGATTCTGGGCATATACATTGGATTCATCATGCCAACTCTTACCATAAAATTATCTGGAATTTCTACAACTGCGTCAACCAATGATGGCAAATCAGTTCCGATATCGAATCCATAACATCCATTGTCTGTTGAAGTTAACCATACTTCTTTACATCCTTCTTTGATCTCTGTCTGGATTTGCCTGACAATGTCTCCTAATCTATAACTTGAAAGATCACCTTTGGATAGTTTTGTCTGACAAAATGTACATTCACTTAAACACCCACTCGCAATCTCTACAATTCCTACAGTTGGATTGAGTCTGACTTTTGGAAGTCCAACTTTGGATAAATCAGAGTCTTCTAAAGCAATTTGCTTTCTTCCTTTCAGAGTTGAATTAATTATCTGAATTGTTTTGCCTAATGAATTGGGTCCTAAAAGACTGGCTTTTTCTGAGAATTTTTCAACAGCACTTTGTTCTGCTTTTGGTAAGCATCCTGCAACAATTAGCGGTTTTGTCTTTAACGATTTTATTCTATGCATCATTTTGTTTGCAGTAGAATCTTTGACAGAACATGTGACAACTATGTTGAGATCTGATTCTGAAGAACTTCCTACCAGAGTGTGACCTCCATTTTGAATCAGTCCTGAAATCATCTCCGAGTCTGCAAAGCTTGCGGAACATCCGTAAGCTTCTACGTAAATTTTTGCCATGCTCTATCCAAAAAGAGAATCAATCTCTTTGTTACTCATTAGTTTCTTTGAAACAACAAGTTCTCTGATAGTTTTTCCTGTTTTTAGAGATTCTTTGAAAAGTTCTGCTGATTTTAGATATCCAATTTTTGGAGTTAGTAATGTAACTATTACTGGACTGTTTTCAATATCTGCACGAAGTTTTTCTTTGTTAGCAGTAAGTCCATCAATTAGATTTGCAGAAAATATTGGCAAGAAATTTTTAAGCATGTCAGTTGATTCTAACATGCATTTTAGCATTCCAGGCAACATTACATTAAGTTCAAACTGTCCGCTCTGTGCAGCATAAGATACTGCCGTATCATTTCCAATTATGTTAAAGCAAATCATGTTCATGCATTCAGCTAAAGATGGATTTACTTTTCCTGGCATGATTGATGAGCCTGCATGAACTGCGGGAATTCCGAGTTCTGCTAATCCTGCAATTGGACCTGATGCCATTAGTCTGATATCGTTTGCCAGTTTTCCAATCTCTAAAGCCAAATTTCTTAAAGCACTTGATGCATTTGCAACTGCGAATTTACTTTGCAAACCGTGCTGCATGTCTTTTTCTGGTTTTAATGCAAGTTTTGAAATTCTTGAAAGTTCGGAAATTGCAATTTTTCTATAGCCTTTGGGAGTATTTGCACCAGAACCTACAGCTGTGCCCCCCAGTGCAACGTTTTGTAATTCCTTTTGGGACGAAACGATTTCATTTCTTGCTTTTGTGATTGATGTTGCATATGCGCCAAATTCACTTCCTAATGTAACTGGCAGTGCGTCCATCAGGTGGGTCCTTCCAATTTTCTTAAATGATGAAAATTGTTTTGCCTTTTTTGATAATGATTTAATTAAAATATCTATTGCAGGAATTGTGTCTTTTAGATTCATCAAAATTGCAACATGCATTGCAGTTGGATATGTGTCGTTACTTGATTGCGACATGTTAACATGGTCATTTGGATGAAGGAATTCATACTGTCCTTTCTTTTTGTGTAATACTTCTAGCGCTACATTTGCAATCACTTCATTAGAATTCATGTTAAATGCAGTGCCTGCTCCAGAATTTATCATGTCAACTACAAACTGATCTATGTATTTTCCAGAGATTATTTTGTCACATGCTGAAACTATGGCTTTTCCTCGTTTTGCATCAATAGCTTTGGTCTTCATGTTTGCAACTGCTGCTGAACGCTTAATCATTACAAATGATTTTATTAAATTCTCATGGCTTTTGTTTCCAGTAACATGATATTGTTTGATTGCTCTTCCAGTAAATGCCCCGTAGTATGCATCCGATGGAATTTTGACTTTTCCAAGTGAATCTTGATCTAGCCTGAATTTCACGTCGACTTTATTGAATTTCTACCCATTATTCATTCTTTTTCAGATATTTTCATTCTTTTTCAGATATCTTCATAATTTCACAACATTCCAATGGGAATTATTATATAGGATTTGCTAGTCATCGTGCTTAATGAATAAGCGTGTTAGTATGCTCTTTACAATTGCAGCAGTAGCTGTAATGGGGGCAACCTTATTCGGAAGCACATACACACAAACCCAAATCAGTGGACAATCACTTGACGTCTCCAAAATGGATGTCAATGTAATTGAACAAATCCACCAGATGGGCGGTTTACAGCTTGTAATGCCTCAAGCATTCGCAGAAACTGATTGTGGTGCATTAGAAAGCTCTGGACGTACAGTAGTCGAGTTTAACTTGACTGGTGAGAGTGTTGAACTTCCAATCATGGGAGGAAAAACTTACAACGCCATGACCTTTAGTGGACAAGTCCCAGGACCAACACTAAGAGTTACACAAGGTGATGTTGTAAAAATGACACTTACAATTCCAGAAGATGAAGTTACTGGACACGGTAACGACATGCACGCATCTCAAATGTCAGCATCAAACTTTGAATCAGTTAATCCTGGTGAAACAAGTCAATACTGTTACATTGCTGAGTCTGCAGGTGTTTTCAAATACCATTGTTCTGGTGTCAAACTAATTGGTATGGACCAACACGTTCTTTCCGGCATGTACGGAATTGCAATCGTTGATCCAGCTAATGGATACAAGAAATTAATGGTAGAGAAAACCAGCGGCAGCGGTGAATTAGACAGAAAATTCTACGATGCAGATGCATTAGAGTTCCAACTCCAATACAACCAATTGTACCTTACACCTGAAGGCAATTATGATGCAGGAGCAATGTTCATGCATCACAACACTGCAACAGTTGTTAATGGAATGCAATTCGGTTATGTACCAAACATGGCTCACAACTTACTCGTCAATGGCGATGTAAAGAAGAACATCTTTGTTGCACAACCATGGAATGGAATTGAACACAAGCAATACCAATCACAACTCTTGTTTGTTGAAAATGATCAACACGTGAGACTCTTTGTTGAAAACCACGGTAACGAACCAGTCTTCTTCCACATCGTTGGAGAAATCTTGGACAGAGTTACTCAAGGTAACAGAGTACAATCCGCAGCAACTGAAACATGGTTACTCGGTGGTTCACAGAACATGATTGTTGACTTGGTCTTTGATGAACCAGGTGCATACGCAGCAGTAAACCATGATTATGCAGCAATTTACACTGGCGCAGCTACAGTATTTGTGGCAGGTGACCCATTCGGCTTGAACCCAGTTCTAGTTGAGAAAGGAGTTATCCCAGCACCAGTAGCATCTTATGCATATGCTTTAGGCAATCCAAGTGATGCTGTCCCACCAATGGGAAAGAACAGTATTGCTCATCCTGCACTAAACATTCACGGTTTATACACTGATGAAGTAGCTTCTGAAATGCAAGCAAGTGGCGATTATGTCGCATTATGGGAAGTAATTCCTGTAGTAGCAGAAATCCTTACTTCTTGATCTTTTAACATCTTTTTTTCTTTTTATTTTAATGAATTATATTCCGTAGCTCATTTTCTGATGTTATGGGATTTGACGATTCAGTGTTGATCTGTGATGAAGTAGATCCCATTTTGAATAAAATTTTAGAAGATAACGGGCTGAAAATCTCTTATGAACCTGAGATAACTCCTGAACAAATAATAGAAAAAATTTCGAATTTCAATATTGTGATTGTCAGAAGCAGGACTACCATAACAAAAGAGATGATCGATAAAGCAGATAATTGTAAGATCATAGCACGTGTTGGAGTTGGACTTGATAATGTAGATCAAGTGGCCGCCAAAGCAAAAAACATCCGTGTCATTAATGCAGTAGAAGGTGCTATGAATGCAGTTGCAGAATTAGTTTTGGGTTTGATGCTTTCACTTGCAAGACAAACTGCAAGAGGTGACAGAGCAATAAGAAACGGGCAATGGCTCAAAAAAGAACTAAAGGGAACTGAACTTAGGGGAAAATATCTTGGAATAATTGGTTTGGGAAATATCGGAAAAAGATTGGGGAGGCTAGCACGTGCATTAAACATGAATATTATCGGATATGATGTTATTCCAATTGATGAGGAATTCTCAAAAGAAGTAGGATTGATGAAAGCTGACTTGAATACTCTTTTGCAAAGTTCTGATTACATCTCAATACATGTGCCGTTATTGGATTCCACACATCATCTTTTGGATGCACAAAAAATGTCTACAATGAAAAATACTGCAAAAATCATCAACACCTCTAGAGGCGGTGTTGTTGATGAGGATGCACTTTACGACGCTCTTAAAAATGGAAAATTAGGTGGAGCAGCTCTGGATGTTTTTGAAAAGGAACCTGCAATTGGAACCAAATTAGCAGAACTTGACAATGTGATCTTGACCCCTCATATTGGTGCTCAAACAAAGGAGGCACAATCTCTGGCTGCAAACGTAATCGGTGAAAAGATCATTCAAATTCTCCGTGGTGTCATCTAAAAATCGCATGATTTCTGCCTGAACTTTAAAATAAGTAAAAAAGCTTGACTTTTACGTGATTTATTGTCGCCTCTTCATTTTTAACGTCCATCTGGAGGTTAAAATATCGTAATGAATAATATAAATAAATTGCAATCTGACAGATTGAAGCCTTTTCCTAATGTGAGTTCCCTATTGAAAATTTCACTTGGACTCGTTTTATTTACTATAGTTTCCACTGCTCTTGTTTATGCTGAAACAATTTCTGTTGATGTTGACGGTACTTCGTACAATGTTGACTATACTGCAACTGGAATGACTCTTGATGCCATTGAGGCTGACTTGGATTTTGTTTCATTGATTCTTACAGTTGATGTTCCTGATTCTGATGCAACTCTGGATATTACATTTGAACGCTCTTTCTTTGATTCTACATTTGATGGATTGGATGATGATTTTATTATTCTAGTTGATGGTGATGAGCCAACTTTTACTGAAACTGAAACAACTTCTCAAAGTAGGACTCTGAGTATTGATTTACCTGCAGGAACTGAAGAAATAGAAATAATTGGTTCTTCTTTTGGTGCGGCTGCATCAATTCCAGAAGAGACACCTATTGAGGAACCCGTTGAAGAAACGCCTGTTGAGGAACCGGTAGTTGAAGAAAAGCCAGTTGTAACTACGCCAAAAGTTGAAGAAAAGCCAGTTGTAACTACACCAAAAGTTGAAGAAAAGCCAGTTGTAACTACACCAAAAGTTCAGTGCGGACCTGGAACCATTCTCAAAGACGGAGCATGTGTACTTGATGAAAGATGCGGACCTGGAACCATTCTCAAAGACGGAGCATGTGTACTTGATTCCACTCCAGTTCCAGCTGAAACTTCTGTAAAGGGAATGGGTAAGGAAACTATAGTTGCATTTGTTGCTGCATTTGTAATTGCAGGAACTGTTGGTGTGATTTTAGCATTGATTTCTAAAGCAAGCAAGAGTTCAAACTAATCACAAGACAAATTTTCTGCGTTCATCATTTTATCAAAATCAAACCCAGACATTTGAGTAATAGTTGAATATGGAATTATTCCAATAATCGGTGTATCTGTTTGAATTAAAATTACGAGTTTGTTGGGATCCAGTCTTATGTCCCCTCCATCAAACTCAAAGTCCAACGTCATGAAGATGTGTTGGGATGCTTGAATCTCCTCTGATGAAAAAATCCCTCCTTGTACATGTGATGACAAAGGATTGATTACTGCTGGTTTTACTACAAAAGACCCTATATTTTTTGAATCATAAAATGCCCCTATCTCAAATTTCTGAAAACTTGTCCAAAACGGCACTGTGTTGCAAAATTCCATCTCTCCGTGATTGGACATTGTAAAGAACGTAAATTCTCCAGGGCTGTCCCATCTGTATTCTAATTGTTGTGCTCCAAGAATGTTTAATCCTGAAACTGCAAATGGAATAACAATCACAATTATTGCAATTCCTGTAATGACTGAATGTTTGTTCATATTTCATCGATTGTATCTGCTGAAAACGAGATGATTTTTTTACCAATCAAATAATTTACAGCATTTCCCAAGTCTTCATCAGATATCTTTCCTTCAATCCACCAATAGCCAATGTTTTTTACCCAATACGGAATTGAAACATCGTAGACATTATTTTCATTAATCTCAATAGGGATGTTGATTAATTTCTTATCAATATACTTCTCAAACGCATCAATTAGAAATCCATCTGAAATATTTCCAGAAAGCCAGTTTGCCATGATTGGCTTTATTAATTCCGGGATGCAAATTGAATCTGAATCAATCAAATTAAATTCCGCTGTTGCTTGTGAACCGGAATATTTTACATCTATGAAATATTTTCCCAATGGAAATATCTCCTTTTCAAATGCAATTAGTGACGGAACTGGAGTTTGTAACTCCGTTATTGGAATTGGAATTGCACTGCTGCCTTTGCCTGCTTCATCTCTTATGTGGATTATTGCAGGATCTCCTGTAATTTCTGAAACTTGAATTGTGTAGAATAATTTTTCACAGTAACTGTATGTTGTTTTCTCCATTGTTATTACAACAGAGGGCTCTGCGCTGATGTCTGGTAGAAAGAATGTCAAACTCAATGCCAATATTGACGTCAATATTAATGACCATTGGGCATTTGTTTTCATATTTTTTTTCATTTTCTGTCCAATAAAAATCTCATAACTTCTCAGGAATGCTTTTTAACAACTTGGATTTAGTTAAATTATCGAGTTTTCTGCGGAAGCAATTCTTTGAGTGAGTGGAATTCCTTCACTCAAAGCAATTTTTACTGCTTAGCGGTGCCTATAACGAATAATCGATTCACAGTTAGAATGTACTCAAGACCATGGAAGACAGAGATAGGCAAATGATTTTCTAAATACGTTAGACGAGATTACATTTCTGGCTTTAAAAGGAAAAATCCAAAAAACAATCTACCAGATCTGTGTTTACATTTAATTTCAATGATAGACATTTACCAAAATGCACAATAAGGAAATCAGAGTAATAAAATCATGGTAAATTTAGAATATCTAAGAGTATGCAAATCATGCGGAAATGTATTTTCTAAAAAAGCTGGTGCTACAAACATTACAGAATGTCCACAATGCAAGGGAACTAGTTTTGAACAGATCATAACAGAAGAAAGTTCAGAAGACGAAGTTTATCTGGATGAATTAGACTAACTGTACCGTTTGATTGGATAAGAACAAAAAAAGGTTTTCACGATATGTGCCCAAATCAAAACAAAGTTGTTCTGACAATTTCTAATCATCTGTTTTCTAAAAATTCAAGAAAGAATCATTCAAAGTGGTTTTAACTCGAGTTACGACATAGTTTCAAAAAAATAGATCTCAATTTCATATGTCTGGTTTACAATTTTGGCTCTAAAATAGTTAAAATCTACTGCTGCATTTTTGTTCAAACACTGTGTCGTGTCTTCCTGAAATGATCTGAGTTGTGAATATGTTGCCTTTGTATTTTATTTCTTGTATTTCTCCCATAGTATGTTGCGCTTTAGATCATATAATGCGATATGTTTTCATTACTGGTGCAAACTAATTTGAATTAATTTAATAAACATGGATCATACTTGACAACTACAATTTTTTTGTTTTAGAATTTGGATTTGTTTTAAAGTACTGTCCACCAAAACATCTTGTTTTGATTTACCTGTCGCATTTTTTTTATCAAGAGGACTTTGGTGATTATATCCTCTGCGCTTCATCTCTTTAACTAATTGTTCGTGTCTGAAATATAATGCTCCAAGTTTTCCTATCCACCTGATCGTTTCAGGGTGTTTTGAATATCCCTTTTTGTTCTCAGTTATTACCGCCCATATTGCATGAATCTCACGATGTTCTCCTAATAGATGATTTTTGCACAATTTGACAGGAGAAATATCCCAAATTCTCATCTGGCCTTTTTTCCTCTGGCTTTTGTTCTCAAAACTGCTTTGCAACAAATACATCTTGTATCTTCAATTAGCAAGAATAACCCACAAAATGTGCATCGCTTGTGCCCAATCTCGTATCTGATTCTATTTGGAACCGGTTTTGCTTTATGCATTTGACAGATTCCTCTACATGTTCTACCCATAATTTTTCACTTTGATTAAAATTCGGAATCATGCTATTTGAACAAATGATCTTTTTTATTCTAGTGGTAAAATTCTATATCTTTCTGAGAATCTTAGGTAATTCTTCTAATCCGCAATCTGGAATGATGTTTCCTTCAAATTTAGGAATTTTTTTAGAATTGAATGCAAAGCCTCCAATTAATATTGGGATATCTTTATGATCCTTAATTTTTCTAACGAGTCTTTGTCCTGCTGCAAGATTGTCTTCTAAAGTAATTGAAACTAATACTGCATCTGGCTTATTATTGTCAATAAAACTAAGAATTGACTCTGTTGGAATTGGTGTTCTTATATTGTATACTTTGAATCCTTTGATTGAGAGATACGTTTCTAACACATCACATCCTAAATGATGTTCTTCCCCCAGTGGAACACAAATGAGGATTTTTTTCTTATTGCCTGTACCTGACACTTGATCCATTATTATTTTCACTAATGTTTGTGCTACATTACTTGAAACATGTTCTGTTGCAATGCTGATTTTGTTATTGGCCCAATCATCTCCAATTTTATACATTACTGGTTTTAGGATTTTATCAAAAAAACTTGTTGTATTAAATAACTTAGCATATTCCTCATAAATTGTTACGGCATCATGAATATTGCCTTCTGTTAATTTTTTGTACAATTGTTGTTTTGATTTGTTTGTGGCATCTTCTCTTTTTTTGATGTCTTTTGGATTGAATGACGCTAAAACAGCTAATATTTTGGAATTATTTCTATAGTCTACTGGTATGTCATCTTTTACAACTTCGGACGCTTTTCCAAGATATTTTACTATCTCTTGCTTGGATGTACTCTTTTTTGAATCCCACACGCTTTTGACCAAGTAAAGATATTGATCTGACTTTACTTTTTTTGCTCTTATGTAGACCATGCTTTTTTCTCATATTTTTGTTATTTAACTAATGCCAACCGCATATCATAGTGCTAAAATTTCGTTAATTTTATGATTTAGGTGTGGTTTATTCTAAACATTCTTCAGAATATGCCATAATTACCACTAGTATTTTTAATTATCACTAGTTTAAATAATCTGGAACAAAAAAATCCTCATGGGGCAAATTCTTTCAAATATTCCTATTTCTCAGTCACATCCTTTTTCGATTTTAGTTACTGGTGCTACTGGTTTTATTGGTTCTAGATTGGTTTCTGTGTTGGCATCATCAGGGTATACCATAAAAGGTCTTACTAGAAAAAAACTTGCTGATACTAAAAATGTAAAGTACGTTCAAGCTGATGTTTTTGATCTTGATCAATTAAAACATGCCATGCAGGGAATTGACACTGCATATTATCTACTTCATTCAATGGAAGGAAGTAAATCTGAATGGCAAGAGTTTGCATCAAGAGAAAGAATTCAAGCTCAAAATTTTCTTAATGCTGCAACTGCTGCTGGCGTAAAGAGAATTATCTATTTGGGAGGATTAGTTAATGATAGTTTAGAATTATCTCCACACATGCGCAGTCGTAAAGAAGTTGGAGAAATTCTTGCTTCTGGTAATATCCCTGTGACTGAATTGCGTGCATCCATAATCATTGGTGCAAAAGGAGGATCTTATGCTATGTTACGTTATCTCGTAGAGCGTTTACGTATAATGATATGTCCTTCTTGGGTAAAGTCCTTGGCACAACCAATTGCAGTTGATGATGTAGTATGTTATTTAGCTGAATGTCTTACACAATCTAAAACCATTGGAAAAATATTTGAAATTGGTGGACCTGAAAAAATAACTTATGAGCAACTAATGAGAGTTTATTCTGCATATCTGAACAAAAATTTGTTTATTCTACAAATTCCTTTTTTGACAACCAGGCTGTCGTCGTATTGGGTAGATCTTATCACTCCTGTAAAAGCCTCTCTTGCAAGACCGCTGATTGATAGTCTAGTACATGATACTGTCGTAACTGATGATTCGATTACAAAAATTATCCCCCTGCGTTTGAAATCTATTCGCGAATCAATTGATATTGCAACCAAAGAAATGAAGATGTCTCCGCCTGAAACTGAATTAAAAGAAGAAAAAACTGGATTTAAAATTAATCAAAAACTCATTCAAATCTCTCTTTTAGCCTTGGCTGTTATTGGAACATCATATTATTGGCTAGATAATCGACCTGAAATTTATCAGCCAATGTGGCTACTTGGATCACTAATTTGGTATGCTGTCATTGTTTTGTCAATTATCGGCATTCGTAATAAAACTAGATTAGGTTATCTTATGGCAGGTGTTTTATCGTGGTTCACTTTGGTGTTTTGGTTATTTGATAATTATTATGTTGTATTTCAAACTTCACTGATTGCAAGTCAGCCAAATGATTTGATGACAATTAGAAATTTCATAGGGATATTTGCTGCAGTAATTACTGTGATAGCATCTCATAATCTGTTTCATAAAGTCTTTGATTATCAAAGCAAAGGCAAACCTATTTGATTTTAATTCGAAAAACAACCCTCATTTTTCAATTTTATCACTTTTTCATTAAAACATCAAATAGATTATCTTGATGAGGTTCTACATATAGCAGAAAATAAGTTTGACTGGCAAGGTATGTGTTATTAAATCTAAAAATCATTGGATTTATTCTAGCAAGAATATCTCCTATTGCAATCTTTTTTTCTTGAAATTGTATTAGGTGTTCAAAGAACTGTTCTTTTTCTGATTGTGTGAAATCTTTAGAAAAATAACCAAAAATATGCATTAGAACATTGCTGTGTGTTTTAGTTGTAGGTTCTTTCTCAAATGCTTTTCTCAAATGCTTTTCATACTCTGTTAAAATTTCTGAAAATTGAATTTTTTTGTTACTTGCAACAATGTTGCCTAAAATTTTTAATTCATTTTGATCATGTGCCATTATCATGTATTTATTCATGGCTTGAAACAAAATCAAATTTTTTATTTTGTTTGAAGTCTTTACATTTTCAAATCTCTCAATAACATAATCCCTGATTTGTTTTTCTGATACTTTTTGTTCTTTTGTATTGAGAGTTTCTTGATTTTTATCCACTTTTGAAATTTATTTTATTTTGCATATAAGGCAGAACGAATTGTAATCTGTTTACCACTAGATTTTTTCTATCTCATCTATTTGGTATTTTTAGCACTAGAATATTATTTAGCACTAGCTTATATGTAATGAATGCAAAATTCCATTAATGAAAACCACAATAACTGCAATCGCAGCGATTCTACTGGTTACATCAGCAACATCTTTTGCTTATGCGGAAGTACCATCCTGGGTTAAGAACAACGCAGGTTGGTGGGCTGATGGCACTGTCTCAGATACTGAATTTTTAACAGGAATAGAGTTTTTGATCAAAGATGGAATCATTGCAGTACCTCCAACAAATGTTTCTTCTGAAAAATCAGATGGTGTTCCAGCTTGGGTTAAGAACAACGCAGGTTGGTGGGCTGAAGGAATCATTTCTGATGATGAATTTGTAAATGGTATTCAACATTTAATGATGACTGGATTGATTTCGGTTGTTAATAATGAAGAACCACAACAAATTACTTCTGAATCACAAAACAATGATTCTAAACTAGCAGAACTTGAAGCAGAACTAGAAAAGTGCTCTGAAATTGTTAAATCTTACAAAAGAATTGATTGCCAAAAACCAATTGAAAAAGCAATAATGTTATACAAATATCAAATGAATGCTGAGAAATTCATCGTTGGGCCAATTACATACTATTGGTTTGGTATAAATTCTGAAGGAAATGGATTTGAGATTAGTCCAACTGGACAACCAATACTTTCAATTCGTATGCTAGCTGAGAATACAAGTTCTGAAATTGTTGCACTAAATTGCACTAGTCCACAAATATGTGCATATGATGTTTGGGATGGTTCTAAGGCCTTCAAATATTCTGGCATGGATTTTACCAGTGGACAAATTGCACTAAATCCAAATGATTCGAGAGAATTCAATATTCTCTTTGGACCAAACATTGGATATGGTGGAACTGAGTTTGAATATGATTCTTCAAAGAATTATGAATTTAGAATCAATGAGAACTTTGGAAGTGCGACCGTCCAATTAAACTTGGAATAGGCTCTTCCCCCTTTTTCCTTTTTATTTTTATACCTCTCATGTATGGCCGATACTTGGTAATCCGCATTTGCATGCTCAAAGAATTCTCTATCTGGATCCGATAAACTCGTTTAGTGGCTTCTGTCTTTAGGGATTCATAGAAAAGCTGGTACGGGGTAACAATAGGGAATATTTGGCCGTGAATATAGTTAAAGAGAATAGAATGACGATTTTACAGTTATTAATGGGGATTTTTCTATGCCTGATATGCCTAGTCATCAAGACAAAACATGGATCCGACTTTGGAATGAGAATGCTCCTGAATTACGTGAGCGCATTGTAGGATGGCGTAAACAAAATGCTATCACTAGAATTGACAAACCTAGTAGAATAGAGAGAGCTAGAAGATTAGGTTACAAAGCAAAACAAGGAATCATTGTTGTCCGAATGAGAGTCGGAACTGGTGGTATGAGAAAACAAAGACCTACTGGTGGTAGGAGACCAAAACATCTGGGTGTCACAAGAATCAAGGCCGATGATGATATGAAAACTGTTGCAAATAGAAGAGTTCTTGAACGTTACCCAAACATGAAACTTTTAGGTTCATATTTTATCTACAAAGACGGAATGCATTACTGGTTTGAAGTAATTTTAGCAGATCCACAGCATCCACGAATTGCTCAGGATAAAGAATTAAACAGACAGATTCCTCAAACTGCATAAGTTGAAAACATTATTTTTAGTTTCACTAGTTTTACTTTTTGTAATTTCTCCTGCATACGGACAATCGCTATCTGATGCAACAGGATTAGTTACTAGACTAGATGTTAAAACGGGTGGACATACTTTTGAAGTTGAAACAGTTTCAAATTTTAATATTCAAGATTTTAATTTTGACAAAGATGAAAAGAAACTGTCTCTCTTCATAAATAGTGGATTGGAACGTAATTTGGGAGAGTTGCTTATCCCTCAAACACTTTTGGGAGGAAATTTTACATTTTATCTAAACGATCAGCCTTATTTCCCGAAAGTTCACTCCAATGAAAAAATTTCTTTTGTTACTTTGAATTTTACTGGTTCTGGTGAAAACAAATTGGAAATTTTTGGAACTACTTATCTTGACGGCTTAACTGACAAATCTGAAATAATTCCAGAAGAACTACCGCCATTGCAAAAAGGAGAAACATTGCCTGATTCACTTGGATGGCTGATATTGGTAGGATTTTTAGCTGTTGTCTCTGCAGTTGTTGTTGTAAAAATTAAGAAACAAAAATCCTAGTTTCTATTACTTGAAATCTGATTCTAATACAAAAACTCTAATAATTTGAGATGTGCCATACAATCAATGAATTATGAAAAATTTTGCTCTGAAATCTTAGCCGCAGATCCAAAAATTAGATTTGCAACAGTTTACGATGAATGGGCAGTACGCGTTGCAGGTGGGATGAGAGAAGGGATTGAAAATTTGCTTTCTGACCATGCTGAAAAAGAGTTGGTCAATCTCTCAATCATGGATTGGAAGGCGCGCAAGGATATGTCAAAATGGCTTGGCATGACAAAATACACTCTGGGTGAATATGATAAAGTAAAACGTTTTTCATTCTATCTTGGAGATGATCATCTGCTGTTAGTCAGCGCTGAAAAAGATTCCGATACAAATGTTGTAGTTGATGAAGTGATCAAAATTTATTACAAAAATCAAGACTAGTCTTTTGTGGATAATGCAAAAATTGCCCTGATTGGAGGGTTTGTCATAGTTGTTGCTTTATCAATATCGCTTGTCTTGATTCACTGAATCAGTCTTCAGCGAGTAATTTTTGAATTAATGGCTCTATATGTCCAGTCTGTCCAAAAGACACATCTCTGAGAATTCCTTTTCTGTCTACTATGATGGTAGAAGGCGTTCCTTGCAATGCAAATTTTTCAAAGGTTTCAGCCGAATATTCTTTTGATTTCATATAGTCCTTGACTCTTTGAATGATCTGTTTTTTGTAATCCTCTGATTGAGAATCAAAATCGGGGATTTGCGGATATATGAATTGCATTATCTTTTCTTGGCTGATTTCACCCGAAGTCTTTGTTAAATTGTCCATTCCTAACGGAAATGGAATCTTGTAAGGTAGTTTTCCGTCTTTGAGCTGTCCGTACATTGAGAGCGCATTCTTTGTCTCGCCAACTACCTCTCCAGTTTCTGCAAGCATCTTCAAATTATCCAGCGTATTTTTATCAAAATCTTCAAACGCTGTGGCAAGACCCAAAACTCTGACTCCGTCATCTTTGTATTTGTTGTAGATTTCAATTGCCTCTGGAAGTGCATGCATAAAACATCCTGGACAATTGACCTGAAATACTTCCAAAATCACAATGTGGTCTTTTTCTTGGTCAAAGTTGGTTGGAGATCCCTGAACCCATTCAGAAACCCCGAAATTTGGTACTTTCTCGCCTATTACTGCGCTCATGATGACTGTTGTATTTTTTCCATTAAATACTAATTGATCATTATTCGTAATTGAGATCTAAAAATCATCTGAAATCTCATTATGCTTTTTCAGATTTTATTTAGTTGCTTTTGGAAAAACAACTGTAAACTTTGTTGGATTATTTGTAAAACTGATTTTACCATTATGCTGCTCTACGACGTTCTTTACGCTGGAGAGTCCCAAGCCGGTTCCATCTTGTTTCGATGAAACTAGTGGCTCAAAAATCCTCTCACCTAATTCATCTGGCACACCAGATCCTGAATCTTGAATCGTGATTTTGATAGAATCTTCTGTTTCGCCAAGTTCGATTGCTATTTGTCCTGATTCATTTCCTATTGCCTGAACTGCGTTTAACAAAAGATTTCCAAATATGATCTCCATTTTTACCGAGTCACAGTTGTATGTGATGTCGTTTTTTGGAGTGAGAATTGTTACGTTTGGATTCTCAATCAGTGATAGCGACTTTTGAAGAACTTGTTTTAATGAAACATCTTTTTTATCTAGTGGAATCTTTTGAACATAATTTAGAACCTTCTCCACTTGATGGTTCATCCTACTAACAGATTCCTCCATCAATGCCAGTCTTTCCATGACAAAATTATCAATCTCTGTCCCCTTTCTAAGCTTTAGAACTCCTACAGACCCTTTAATGACAGTTAGGGGTGTACGTAACTCATGTGCGAGACGTCCTGACAATTCCCCTATTGCTGCCATTCGTTCAGAGCTTACTAGCTGTTTAGTCTTCTCATGTAGTTCGTCTTCTAATTGGTTCTTTCTTTTTATAAGATCTACTTCTGCGCTTGCAATTTTTGATAAATTTGCATGAAGTTTTTTATTAAGTTCTTGGGATATTTTTTTCTCTGATTCTAACTGCATGTAGATAATGTCATTTCTTTGTTTGTCAGCTGCATTCAATGCAGCTAATGAATCTTGAAAAATTCTTTTTGCTTCCGTATTAAGTAATGGTTGGTCCTCTTCTGAATCGATCTTTTTAGTTTGAATCAATGAGGCGGTTGGTTCTACTTCCTCTTCAATTTCTGAAGACAATTTTTGTGTGTTTTGCTCATATGATTTTTTCTCTTTTTCATAAAACACTGTTCTGTTAGGAGCATTCATGGGATCTGTGTTGTTTTCATCAAAGTTCTTCCTGACAAGATATTTGCGCATAGGCGATATATGAAAAATCAGCATATAGTTTTCTCTTTGTTTGTTTCATACAAACATAATTTGTTATTTTACTAAATGGTATGTTCTCAACTGTAATTGTTGTAACTGGTTATATGTGGACTCACAAAATTATCTCGTAATAATTTCCCCTATCCTCAATATCTTGCATTTGTGATACGATTTTGTCTGCTTCTTCATCTTTATTTACGCTAAGGATGAACTCTCCGTCATTACTGATTCCGTTTACACTTCCATATGTTACACCGTTGTACACCAGTGGCTTTTTTGTGGAATTGTTTGCAGGTTTTGTTATTTCCTTTTTCATAAGCAGTTGTTTTGAAACTGCCATCACAACCACTCCGGAATGAAATGGCTTGAAGATAAAGTCTTTTGCCCCGCCTGTCTTTATTGCGTCGTCAACTAGTTCTTTGTTGTCTTTAGTTGACGCAACTATTATTTTTGCATTAGGATCATACTTTCTGATTGCAGCTATTGCAGTCAGGCCATCGACCTTGGGCATCAGTATGTCCATTATCACAACATGTGGTTTTTTAGAGATATACTGCTCTACTGCTTCCTTCCCGTCTCTTGCTTCATAAAAATAATATCCTATTTGAGCATCTATGAGGATGCTCTTCACTTTCAATCTGAATGCCTCTGAATCATCTACGATGAGGATCTTACTGAAGCGCAATGGGTTTGCCATATTGAACTGGCGGTTTTATATGATATTATGGATTGTTTGTAATAAAATTACAAACAACTCGTAATCTAGCATTTTGGCCTTGTACTTGTATGGGTATTAATCCTCGTGTTGTTGTAGTGGATGACTCGAAATCCAACTTGGATGTTTTTTGCGAGTTCCTGACTCTGAATAACGTGGATGTTGTGGGACAGGGAAAAAACGGTGTTGAGGCAGTCCAACTTTTTGAGCAATATAATCCGGATGTCGTGTTGGCAGATTTGGCAATGCCTGTCTATGACGGGTATTTTGCGCTAAACAACATTTTGGCAGTGGATAAAAATGCCAAGGTTGTAATTATCACTGCCTTGGAAGGAAAAAAAGACACGCCAAAATTATTGAAACTTGGCGCAGTTGACGTTCTGCAAAAACCTATTGATCTGAATCGAGTTGTTGATGTGATAAATAAGATATTCAAAGAAAAGAAGCTTCTGCAAGTTTAGCATGTTTCTAAAATGATTAGACTTTTTTTCAAGTACCCTAATATATGACACACAAAGTTTCAAAACAAATTGCAAGCAGTGACTGAAGAACGATTGGCTCTTTTTGCTGAAATGGAGTCAAAGTACGAGCAAAAAGACACTGATTATTTTGTATCTCTTTTGGAGCATCCTGATTATGTGGTTAGAACAAGGGTTGCTTGCATCCTGGTTGATTTTGGTGGAGAAGATAAAGTTCAGTATATCGCCAAAGTTTTAAAAAATGATGAAAATGAACTGGTTCGGCATGAGGCAGCATTTGCATTGGGCCAGATGAGTTATTCCAGTGCAATCCCACCATTGACTGATGCGACCCTTAATGACCCAAGCATGTTTGTCAGACATGAGGCAGCAATTGCTTTGGGTGTTGTGGGAAATAAAGATGCAAAAGAAGCTCTTCAAAAGGCATTAAACGATCCAGACCTGCCAGTCGTAGAATCTGCAGTTGTCGCGCTATCTAATATTGAATTTATGGAAAAGTTAAGTAAGAATGAACAGTTTGCAAAGTTAACGGGTGGATGAGATTGGATTTTTCGGTTGGAATTATTGTAATAGTTGGCGTTCTTGCGGCTGTGTCTCTTGGATTCATTGCAATGAATCCTGATGAAATCATTCAACCAAGAATGGTCTCAGTAGAAGAGCCGACTGTCTGCACAATGGAGTGGAATCCTGTGTGTGGTGTTGATGGTGAAACTTATGGCAATATGTGCATGTTGAATGCCGCTGATGTGAAACTAGATTATGCCGGTGAATGTGTGGTTGCAGAACCTGAACCGGAACCTGAACCAACACCAGAACCAGAACCGGAACCTGAACCAACACCAGAACCAACAATGACTATGCCTGTAACTGGGGCTCACACTGTAAACATTGCTGAAGGTTCTTCAATTCCAGGATGTGAAGAGACAAACGAATGTTACTTGCCTTCTTCAATTACAATTTCTGTAGGTGATACAGTAACATGGAATAATCCTGACAGTGCAGCTCATACTGTAACTAGTGGAAACATTTCAGATGGACATGACGGTGTCTTTGACTCTGGTTTGTTTATGTCTGGTTCAACTTTTGAATTTACTTTTGATGAGTCGGGAACTTTTGATTACTTTTGTATGGTTCATCCTTGGATGACTGGTCAAGTTATTGTCAATGATGTTGAAGAGATGGTAGTAATTGAAGAGCCAACTCCTGAACCAGAACCTGTGATGGAGCCAGAACCTGTGATGGAGCCAGAAGCAATTGCAGAACCGGAAAAAACATCTATAGTTTCAATTCCACCTGGCGCTGCAATTCCAGGATGTGAAGAGACAAACGAATGTTACTTGCCTTATGAAATTACTATTTCTGTTGGTCAAACAGTTACTTGGAGCAATGATGATTCAGCAGCTCATACTGTGAGTAGTGGAACTGTTAATGCCGGAGTGACCGGAGTGTTTGACTCTGGTTTGTTCATGTCTGGTTCAACTTTTGAGCATACGTTTGAGAAAGCAGGAAAATACGATTACTTTTGCATGGTTCATCCTTGGATGACTGGCGTTGTTATCGTGGAATGATGTGTTTCTGATTTTCTAATTTCTAAAATATTCTTAAAAAATTCTTTTATTGTACAAGACTTTCGATAATCAATTACTGATCTTTTAAAAAAATTCCATCTGTTAACTTTCGTGGGCTGACAACAAGTAGGAACTTTATTTATTCCTAAAACATCCATAAAACGAGTTTTAAAAATGGAAAATCACGATGTTTGTCCTTTTTGTGGAGGCAAACCAATTAAAAAAAACCCTTATTCTGATCGAGTAAAAAAAGCAGGTATTGGTGCAGGTGCACTAGAAGTATCAGGTAGTGGAAATGTGGAAATGGATCCAAATCCTGAAAAAGAAGAATATTTTCTTTGTAATGGTTGCAATCAAAAGTATGTTTGGGCAGATATTGACATTAACTTAATTCTTAAACATTTGAAAGGTGAAGAAAACATTCCAAAATTGATCAAATATTATTATCCTGATAATGTGTCGTTAACTGATTTGTTGACAAAACATAGAACTGGCATAGTAAGAAGACACAGTGATAAAGTCTCTTGGCTTTCAAATATGATTATAAAACGTCAACTTTACATTTGTTTTAACTATGACGGCAAAAGAACTTTCGGCACCTTTATCAGAAAGGAGAAAGAAAAATACTACTATACGATGAAAACCATGGGGGTTCCAAAATTATGACAGATACTAATCATGACAATACTTTGACATTGCAAGAAATTGATGAACAAATTCGAAAAGAGAAAATTGATTTTAAATATACTTTGAGCGACGCAATTCTCTTTTTATTATATTCAGATCGAAAACCAATCAAAGGTAAAATCAAACAGCAAAAAGAAGTATTCTTAGCATTAAATTTGGTATTAGATAAAATTCCCATTCAACCAGTGTATTTTAAAAAACATAGATTTGGACCTTATAGTGAGGAAGTAGAACATACTATAGATCAATTAGTATTCTCAAATCATCTCAAAGTTAGTGGTGGAGACAAACGATCGAATCAATTCTCAATTAGTATTTCACCAAATGGGATGAATTACATAAAAGATAAGTTCAATGAGTTGCCTAATGATATACAAGAAAAATTGGAAACAAGTAGAGAAGAATGGGATACCCATACCCCAGAAGGAATTCTAAATGTAGTTTACACCCATTATCCAGATTATTTGGAAAACTCCGTATTGAAAAATAGATATCAGCAACTTGATTGGGATGATGATAAACAGGTGCCAACAAAATGATAATTGAAGATGTCAAACTAATTGATCGTATAGACGTGCCAAAATCTGCACCATTTCATCATAGTCGAGTTTTTCGCATAATTACAGATAATGGTGTAATATACACACCGCATAAAACAACAAATCGATTAGAGTATAATGCAAGATCTGGGGTACCGTTATTGAAAACATTACCTAGCGAAATAACATCTGATTTCAAATTACTGGATTCCAAAAATATTGATGGTTTTTTAAACGATGGTAAAAAAGCAACACATCTGATAAACATAGTAAAACAGTTTAACGATATTACACGTCGTTCTGTTCTAAGAATATCAATATTCCAACCAACAAGTGATGTTTTAAGAGGTTGGACTAAAACTGAAAAAATAAAATTTGCTGAAATTCAGGCTGAATTTTTACAAAGTAGAGTGGGCTCAAATCTAATCACATATCCATTTTTAGATTTGGGAATTTCTGACTATATTGAATTTATTGATAATCATCATATACGAGATGAAAATCAATCAACAATTTTCACTTTTGACATGGGGATGGATCCAACCAATCTGAAAAAAATACTTGATTATATGCAATCTAAAGATGAACCTATGATTATTGCATTAATTCACAGACCATGGGCAAACACAATCCCTCAACATATTATTCTCAATAGTTATTTCAATAATGAAAAAATAGTGTTTTTTGGTTGTCAGATAGAAAGGAAAGATAGAGATTCTGACACCAGTAATCCTCATGCAGTTGCTATAGGAGCCAATTTCGATATTGTTGCATTAAAACAATCACATGGATTTTCTACCAATAAAGATTTGATACTTAACAAAATTAACTTTTTTTCTCCACATTCGTTATTGATTGACAATGTAGAAAATACTCTTAATGATCCAAGTCGGGATATAATACGGGAATTTCAAATCCCAGTAGACAATTATTTGGATTTAATTCATCTACACAGAATAATCAAAGGTTACAAAGGTGCAGAAGTACATCCAAAGAAATATCAAATCTTATTCTATCTTGCACGTGCACATGAAGCAATGACGAGTACACCGATATTTACTCGAATTGTAGAACGTATAGTACAGAAAAACATCATACAACACATTAATGATACCCATCTAAGATTTGTTCCCATGATTAGAGGATTCTAATCATTTTTCTTTTCTAAGATATTCACTTAAAATTACTCGTATCGTTTCGGGCATGTTTTCAATCTCTGTTAATTTTATGTTGTTTTTATCAAATATTTTTTGTAATGCATCTGAATCAAGCATACTTTGCATAGGACATTTCTATTTAAAACTTTGATTAATCTTCTGACTATAGTTATTGTCCTAAAATGATGAACATCATAACTATACCGTAGATTGCGATTGATTCAACCATGCCTACGAAGATGAACACTTTGGATTGCAAGGCTGGGTTCTCACTAATGACTGCAAGACCTGCTGCACCTACCTGGCCAAGACCTATTCCTGCTCCACCCGCTGCAATACCAAATGCCAAGCCAGCACCGAGAAGTTTCATAGATTCGCCATTAGATGCACCGCCTTCTTGAGCAAATGCAACTCCAGTTGAACCTAGAATCGAAATTACTGATGCTGCCAAAAACAGCATGACGATAGTTTTCATCTTATTCAAAGATTTTTTTACTATATTTAACTTAACACTGGAAAATCATGATGTGTATCTTCTGAAAAAATAATCTTTTTTAATATTGCAAGCACTATAACTTCTTAGAGTAATTGTGGATGATAGCGAAATTTGTACAAAACTGATCCAGATAGTCAAAGAAAGCAGTTCCAACCCTAAAGGCATCACAAAAACCGAACTTGGAAGAATTTTCATTCAAAGGTGGGGAACCTCCTACAACATGATTTGGGATCATATCCTTGATTTGATTGATTCGGGAGAGATTGAGTCTAGAAAGATAAGCAAGCAGCGATACGGTTTGTTTTTGATTCAATGATCAGGCATATCTCAATGCAAGAAAATTATGACTGACATATTTTCCCCTGAAAAAAGATCTTGGATCATGTCAAGAATCAGAGGTACCAACACAAGGATTGACCTTCAGATGAACGAGATTCTCAAAGGATTAGGGTTTCCTTTTGAAATGTATCCGAAGATGTATGGCAATCCTGACTTTGTTCTTGAGGAAGAAAGAATCGTTATCTTTTGTGACGGCGACTTTTGGCACGGCTATAATTACAACAACAAGAAAAAACCACGACAAAAATTCTGGAAGGATAAAATCAAGAGAAACATGAAACGCGATGCCAAAATAACAAGAAAACTGAGAAAGGATGGTTGGTCAGTCCTGAGGTTCTGGGAGCACGACATCAAAAAGAGAACAGGTGTATGCATTGACAGAATTATTGGAAAAGTATTGGAAAAATGAAATAATAAAAAAATGGAGTTTTGCACTGGTTTTTTCAGCAGTTGTTATTTTCTAGGAGAGATTGTTTCCTCTACCGCCGCCAGATGGTTCTCCTGTTTTGCCTGATCCATTAGATGGCCCTTTACATTGAGTTTGTTTCATTCACTTCCCCTTCACTTCAATAATTTCGGAAAGAACTTCGTTTTCCATGGTAGAAAATTCACAAATTTGCTTTTGAATAAATCGTACACTAGTACTATTTTGGATTTGCATCAGAATTATCCTTTTTCCTTAAATAAAAAATCATCCCATTCCTAGCATGTGGGAAATGCAATTACATCATTTACTGATATTTTTGAATACGAAAAACAGTCATTTGAACAACGAATGCAACAAGGACTATTGATTGATAGAGGCACATTGAATCTTTTTCATATTCTTCCAAGAATTGATTTTGAGAACTATGTAGATAAGACAACATGTATTCAGACATATCTTAAAAACCACTATATTTTCTTAAAACTGATGTTGCATTATTGCTGAAAAATTGAATTCTAAAAAGTATCCAAAAGTAACTCATCAACAGAATTGTATTTTTTCTTGAATGACTTGCTTATTTCCTCAACCTTCTCGTCAATCAGATTGAGAATTGATTTTCCTTTTATAACATTGGACTCAACGTTAACTACAAAATCAAGTAATTTTAGGTAATAGTCTTTCTCCCCACTCAACTGTTCATACAATCTCTTTCCTACAAATGTGTGTTTGTCGGGATCTAGATTTTGCTTCTTTAATGTATCTGTAATCACGGGCCATGCCTTTTTGCCGTAACCCATTGCAATGAAAGGATGTGCCTTGTTGTCTTTTTTCATAACATCCTTTGCACGGCGTGAAAATTCCACTGTCTGATCCTTGTTCATATCCCTTGGCCCGCTTTTTACAGAGACATAGTAGTTTGCATCATTTGATTTTTTAACGACATCCCACCATTCCCCTTTTTCACCGTCAACTACTAATTTTACAAGGTTTTCCATCTTCATGCCGAAACTTGTTACAAGACTTCGTCCTATCCTTTGATAAACATAAAACCTGGCAAGCGAATCAAAATCCTTGAATCCTAATGCTTTTGCAAGAATTGGGTTGATTGCACTTTCTTCAATCATTCGTTCAGAGGATAATTTCCCAATTATCACTGAAGCATTCTTTACAAAATTTGCAAGAAGTTCCTGAATTTGAGCCTCTTTTGACATGTTTTATGTGATGAAAAATCTGTAAAATCCAAGGAATTAGTTAAAGATGACAAACCGCTTTCTTTTCGTTAATCCTGGGAGCATCATTTCAAGATTAAAGTTTGAAATCTATGTGATATGTTCATGAATTGTTTCTGCAATAATCATTGCAAGTTTCACTGGGACAGCTTCTCCAATCATCCTGTATCTATCTGCAAGTGAACCTTGAAATTTCCAATTTGTTGGAAATCCTTGGATGATAGCATATTCCTTTACGCTTAATGGCCTATCGTATTCAGGATGAGCCATACAAGTGCCTGTTTGTGTTGGTGATGTAACAAGTGTTGGAGCCGGTTTATCCCAACTTAATCTTCTGTAAAATCCACGCCGTCCTCCTTGTTTTCCTTTTCGTTTAGGATCTTCAGTATCTGCAGCTCCTCCCATTGCTTCTATTTGCAATTTCTTCGGTAAATCTATCCAACAACCTCCTGTCTTTTTTGGAATGTGCTTGAGAAATTTCATTGTATTTGCTGAAAATTTAACGTATTCTTCAGGGGTTTCGCCTTCAAATTTATTTTTAAGAGTTTTCAATGTTCTCCATTCTTTTTTGTCTAGTTTTTCAGCTTTTTTCTTATACTCATCTGCTTTTCTTTGATAGTTTTCAGCTTTTTCTGGTTTATTGTTTTCTAAAGCTTTGTTGGCTATTTCTTGATACTTGACTGCTTTTATTTGCAGATCTTTTCTAGTAGATATTTTTTTTGGATCTGCATATTTGGCTTTTGATTTAATCCTATCCATCACTTCTTCTGCATTTCCGACATCTTTTCTGATTCCAATCATTACAAATCGTTTCCTGTTTTGTGGAATTCCAAAATCTGCAGCGTTCAATATGTCGTGTTTAATGGTATATCCAATTCCCTCTTTTGGTTTTTTTAATTCATTGAATTTATTTTCGATATATCTAAACAAGGAACCTTTTCTTTGTGAACGTCTTAGTTCAGAATCATTCATTTCGATTCTGTCGTAAAATGACATTGGATCTATTGCCATAGAAATTATTCCATGGACATTTTCAAATACAAATGCCTTTGGTCTTATCTCATTAATTTTCTTAATATACTCCATCACCGCCATTCCTCTTTCATCTTTGAGCCCCTTTCTCGTGCCTGCAGTAGAGAAAGATTGGCATGGTGGGCCGCCTATGATTAAGTCTGGTTCTCCTTTTTCAAGTTCTATATTTTCCAAGATTTTTTTAGACGGAATGTCGAAAATATTTCCCTCATCAAGATGCAGTGTTTTTTTTCCTATTTCCTCTTTCTTTACATTTCTAATTGTCTCACAAGCAAATTTTGTAATGTCATTTGCGTAAACTGTTTGAAATCCCCCAAGTTCAAATCCTCTATCCATTCCCATTCCACAAGTAAATAATGAAATTACAGTGGGATTGCCATATTTTTTATTTTTACTTTTGTTTACTAACATATTATTCAAAAATTCCATATTGTTTAAAAAATGATTCTTTGATCCAACATTTACTGAATGTCAGTGATGAGTTTATACAATACAAGTTCATCATGTTTTTGTCCTCCTTAGCCAATCCCCTATGGTGCCCGATTTCTCAATATCTTCTTGTGAGCTATTGGTTTTATTTGGAAAGCTACTCCCAAGGCTTGAATTACATTTGTTACATGTCAAATACAAATTATCAGGATGATGAAGAATAGTTTGATAATGTGGAAATGTTATTGCCCAGTCTTGAGGAATTATATGTCCAAAACCGATCTCTGAATCTGAAATCTCATCAAATTGTATGTGTCCACATTTACTTCCAGGACATTTTTTATCATTGTCCTTGAACCATTTTTTGATCTCTTTTCCTTTTTTTGATGAATGTATTTCCTCAAATGACCATTCTTCTGCTAGTCGTACATCAAGATCACTTCTGAATCTTATCTCTGCTAATGTATCTTGCATTGATTCAAAACGATGAATTGACTTGTATACTTCGGCTCTATTGACAATTTGTAGTTCTAAGGGGCTATTCAGAGATTTACCAAAATCCCTCAAGTTTTTTTCAGAATTTATAATCTGTGCAGGTGATATTATGAATATTGGAATTTTTGTTTTAACATCAATGGAATACCATAGCCAAATTACTGCCAGCATTGTAAATGGAATTTCAAGATTTTTGCTAAGAAACTCACACCATCTATAACGTAACATTCCAGGAACGGTACGTGGTGGTTGATATGTAAATCGTAAATCATCAAGTTCATCATCATAATTTCCTGCAGAATGTCTAACTCCCATAATAAGTCGTTTGTTTGGTCCTAACATTACTCCTTGTTGATCTCTTATTCCAAAAATATTTGAAATTTTATTTTGCGGAATAAGTTGTGCTCCTTCATTTGCTAATCTATCTGCTGCAAATTTGTTGAGATTATTTGTTCTAAGTTCCCATGCTGAATGAAATGCTTTTGGAGTGGATGAAAATGGAATTAATTTCTCAAGTTCATTAAAATGAAGTATTATGTCGTCTGAGATCTGTGATTTATCTGATGAAAATAGAATTTTGGATGCCTTCTTGAGGTTTTTATTATTTACAATGACTGGTTCACTTGCTTTTGGTGTGGCAACTGGATATTCTCCTTCTTTGATTTCTGTTTCTACTTTATTGCTAAATTCCTTAATGAGTGAATTAATTTTTCCCACAAAAAGATTCATTGATTTCACCTCTCAATTATGGAAGGGAGTATTCTGATTCCCCACTTGAATTGATTTCCCAATTAACTATTCTTAATTCGGATATTCTTCCCATAGTAGCTACCCTCCATCCAACAATCCTTTTTTTTGTTATACCGTCTGCAAGAGTTAGAATGTTGTTCAAAGCATAATCTGCAACTTTTTTTGGGTTTTTAGCCTTGAATTTTTTGAATGTTTTAAGAAATTCTTCATCTAACACGTCTGTAATCCTCTCTTTTCCATTATGCTTTTCTATGGTAATCAGTGCTGTATCGATGAATTGTTTTTCTAATTCTAGCACTGGAATAAGCTCATTTATAATAAATTCTGATTCCTCTTTTGTAAGAGCATTTTCTTTATAGTTCCCGCTAATAATTGGATTGTACATTAAAGCAAATTTCCTTCCTTTTTCTGTCATTGATACAAATTTTTCTCCATTTTCTTCAAAAACATAAATTAATCCTAATGCTCCTGGCGCTCCTTCTACAAACTCTTCTCCTGTTTCTCTATCTTTTCGTAGCTTTCCAATATATTGATCTTTGAATCTCTTTTGAGCTTGTGCAATTTTTTCTATATCTTCATCTTCTTGTCCTTTTTTTGGTAATCCTGTGGAAATTTTCTTATTTCTTGGAATGTTATTTTGTTTTTCTATTTCTGTGAGATGACTCGAAATTTCTTCAGCAATATCATAAGCTGCTGCCCTGAAATCTGTTAACTTTACTTTAGTTTGGTTTTTTTCATACAACATATTTGCTAATACTGCCATCACTATTTTTACTGGGAAGAATCTACTGTAGAATCTAAATAATAATGGATATCCATCGTACTCGTACACGTTATTTGGTTTTGAAATTTCTAATCGTGCTATGAATTTTAAAACATTGTCAATATTACTTTGTAATCTTACATGATCATGATCTGATATTGCAAGTGTCTTTTGTTTTTCTGATTCTTCTATTGCCTCTTCATGTTCGCCTTTTCCAAAGTGCCTTTCTCTTTCTTGATCTTTCATCATCTGTTTCATGAATTTTTCTTGAATGGGTGTAAAAGGCATCATTGATTGCATAATCTTCATGGTGTCCTCTGGGTGGTCACTCTCCCAGGTTAGCAAAATATTGACTGCAGTATCAATGAAAACATCAGAGTTTCTGTATCGTTCATTCTCTACTAATTCCCTTATTCTTGCTGCATGTTTATCCATTACTTCATAATGAATTTTCTTCTTCATGGGTCTTTATACTAGGTGTTTACTATAAAACACTATGTATAAAGGTAAAAATGACTTTTTATTATTAGCGATCAGATTATTTTATGAAATTAGGCATAAAATTATCATATTTGGATCTACTTTACATTTAGCATAACGAACTTATATCATACATAAAGATATGCTTATATAGATTACTGCCTATTGCCTAACATGGTTAATGGGTCAAACAAGCATAACTACACATTTGATACATGCGTAGGAATCAAGATTTGTGAAAATCCAAATGTCGGTAACTTACTATCTTGTAGAATAAACTTTGAAAAATCTACCATACATCTAAACTCACAAACTTTGATGGAAGTAAACCGATTTGGTTTTGCCGTAGATACTATAACCCAACAAATCAAAAAATCAATTGGAGCAACAATTGTTTTTGGCACTATTACTAATGAAATGATTAATGATGCATCTTACTTGCAAACTAAATGCCCAACTTTACACGATGGCGATGATCATATTTTAGCATATGCTAGAGCAACTAAAACTACCTTGGTAACCTGTGATAAAGGACTTGAAGAAGCTGCTATTTTGTGTGACACCAAAGTAATCAACCCTGATATTTTACCATGTGATAAAATTGGATTAAAAAAATCAAAAATACAAAGGATTGTGGCCCAAACAATCCGTAAACCTTCTAAGGCAAAACAAACGGTAAAATCATTCGTACTAAAGCCAAGTCAAAAAATTGTTTGGAGGTCATTTCAATGATGATGTTTGATGAGAAAACTGGCAAGCGTATTGTTAGTGTACATAAGACTCATCAGATTCATGATGATGTAGTAGTTGATTTAGGTTCTAGGTTTGATGGATTATCTGATAATGCTGTTAATGTTGTACGAGATATGGTAAAGAAGGATAAAATTGAAAAATTAGACAAATTACTCATTACTTTAAATGGTCTTTTAAACTGAAAGTCATGATCATCTTTAATTCATACTCTCATAATTCATTATACTATAGTAATGATTAGAACTCATCTTGTTAAAGCACTTTATGAAAATCTTCTTGGACCAAAATTCGGTTATAATGAAATCATCGAGGAACCTTATCTGAAATATGAATTGGGGGTTCTAAATTCATCATATTTGCCTGAAAATAACTCTGTATCCCCCGATCAAAAACTGATAGATGATGCACTTATTTCCGATATTAATGAAATTTCTGAAGAAAACATTGACGCGTATTCTAACAATGAAAACACCCAGGGCTTGGATCATCTTAGACGGGATGTTGACACTGAATTAAATCTGATAAAAGGAGCGTCTTCTCTTGGGATTTCTTTTGTTTTGGAGACTAAAAATAATGTTGAAACTCAAAATGCTGAAAAAATTATTCCAAAATTTAAAATCTGTTTAACTTGGGCACGATACACTAAAAATTTGGAATTTGGAACAACGCCTAGAATCTTTGATAGACGTCCTAACTTTTTTGCAACTAATTGGATAAATCCTGACATTCAATTCCCTCCTCTTGAATTAACATCAGGTGTTAACGGCAGCATAATTACACATAGAGGAGTATTTCTACATGTTATTTCTACTAAAATTAAAGATTCTGATAAATGGGTTATTAGGATATTTTTAGTAAATGAATCCCAGTATGATGTTACAAAACGTCAAAAAGAAATTGATAGAATCTTTCAACCCCAAATCAGAGTAATTGTAAATGATGCTGGTGACATTGGAGATTTAGATTCTATTAATTCCAAAGATCTTGATGAACAAGATAAATCCGATGCATTATTGTATCACAATCTTAGAACTAAAGCCAAGGGATATCTTTGTGCTGCCGTATGGAAGGATGTTGATCCTGAATATTTTGAAGGCGACATTAAAAAAATAACTTGGAAGGACTCTCAAATTGTTCCTCAGGAAATAAAGGATGAATTTTTTGGAAAGACACATGTACGAACAGAGTACCTTCCTCTTTATTCTATTTTAAATCCCGAAACCGAATCAGAACATAAATTTAATGCAGAATTACTTTCAAATGTTTGGAATAAAAAAGATCTTGAAGACCAACTTCGAAGTATAGAACAAGATTATGGGAAGTGGATTGATCTTCGACATGAAGAACTAACTAATGATGCATCTTTGGGCAAAATTAGTGAGTCTATTAAAGAAACTGGAATTAAACATCTCAAAGTTTGTACTAAATCTAAAGAAAAAATTTCCAAAGGAATTGATTTTTTAATTAATGATGAAAAAGCAAGAGCTGCTTTTTGTTTTATGAATGCTGTGATGAATGATAAACGAATCTATGATACCCGAAACGAACGAAATCCTAAAGGGGATAAACTTAACTGGAGAGAATTTCAAATGGCGTTTATTTTACAAAGTCTAACTGGGGTTACTGGGGAATCTCCTGAAGAACGAGATGAAGCAGACGTACTTTGGTTTCCTACGGGAGGCGGTAAAACTGAGGCATATCTCGGGATTGTTATTTTTGCTATTGCATTTAGACGCCTATCCTTTGATTCCAATCAAAGCAATGGTGTAACTCTAAGTAATGATGGTGGAGTCAGTGTTATTTCCAGATATACTCTAAGGCTGCTTACTGTCCAGCAATTTCATAGAGCATTAGGAGCCATAGTTGTATCTGATATTAGACGTGTAACAAACTGGCTGCCTCAGGATGCACTCACAGGGTCTGAAAGAATATCGGATCCTATTTTATTAAAAAAATTAGATGATGGAATTTTTTGGGGAAATCAAAGATTCTCTATTGGTCTGTGGATAGGAAATAAAATCACGCCAAAAACATTTTCATGTGGATACAAACGATCTACAAACAAGGTTCTGCTTAATTGTGAGGGTGCACTATTGCCACAATGGCATGAAAAACGTAAAAGATCTGAATCTGCAGGAGATCCTGATCAAGTACAGAATTGTCCTGTATGTAAAAATATTTTATGTGTCCCAAAAGACCAAAAAATCAATCAAAAGTTTACAAAAATTACTTGGATAGTTCGATTATCAAAAACTAAAGACATTCTAGAAAAATTGCCTCAAGAATTATTTGAAGATAATTCAATTATTCTTGATACGAAACCACTCTTTGAAATTGTTTCACATCCATCTGACAATGAATACTATTACAGATTAACTATGGATATTAAACCTAAAAAAAACACTCAATCACTTGATAGGAGTTTAATTGATAGATGGTGGATAGGTTGTGTAAAAAACCAATTAGTTACAGCTGATGAGGATGACCCACTTCAATCTACTGCTCCATCCATGCCTGGTTACTTTTTTCTTAAGTATGGTGAAAAACGATATGATTTTGCAATGTTTTGTACAAATAAAGATTGTGAACTAAATCAAGTTGAATGGTTTGAAAAACTTGAAAATAAATTCAATGCGTCAATACCTCCAGCTTTTCAAATTAAAAATTCTAGATATCTCTCAACATCCGTGCCAATTTCTGCTTTTTTGTATGATGATATAGTTTACTCCAAATGTCCTAGCTTTTTAATTACAACAGTTGATAAATTTGCAAACCTCCCTTTTGAACCTAAATGCTCATCCATTTTTGGAAATGTGAATGTTGTCCATCCTGTTTTTGGATACGGGCGAAGAAGCACCATTGAATCCCCCCTTTTGAAAAATGGCGTTAGATCTCAAATCCCTCCACAAGAACTTCAAGATGTTCCTGGATTTAATCCACCTTCGTTGATTTTACAAGATGAATTGCATCTTATCGAAGGCCCGTTGGGAAGTATGATGGGAATTTATGAAATGGCAGTAGATGTACTTTCTAACAATGGATTAAAACCAAAATATATTGCATCTAGTGCGACTATCAAAGAAGCTGAAAGTCAGGTTGGAACCATCTTTAGAAAAAAGGTTTCAATTTTTCCCAGTCCTGGAATTGATTCTTTTGATAACTATTTCTCTAAAATTGAAGAAGACCCATCATGTATTGATGAAAAACCTGGAAGACTTTATCTTGGTATGCTAAGTGGAAAAACTGCCGTATATCTTCCAATTCAATCACAGTCAATTATAATGGCTGAAATTTTTAAGATGAGAAAACATCCTGAATTCTATGATTTAACTGCTAAAGAAAGGGCAGATATAATTAAAGAAACAGATCCCTATTGGACTTTTGTTTCTTATTTTACTGATTTGTCATTACTGTCAAAATTTACAAATTATTATTCAGAAAATATTGTGCCAAATGTCAAAAAATTCAGTTCTATTAAAATTCTGAACTCTTTAACACGAGTGAATAATCAATCTTTTCCTGAAGGATTAAGGCTTTTCCCTGTTGTTTCAGATAAAGAAATGTCTGTTGAAACTGTGAGTGTTTTTTGTACAAATTCTCCTGGCAGAATTAGAATTGCTCTTTATGAAGACGGATCTCCAATTGGTAAACCCATAGTTACATCTGACTACAAAGAATGTATTGTTGGTGAAAATAATTTCAATTTTGACAACAAGCTAAACTATGAAATAAAAAATAATCAAAAGATATGGATCTCAGTTATTAATGATAATTCGTCCACCGAATTTGAATCTGTAAATTCACAATTAGATTCATTTGAAATAACTCCTTTACATATTCCTGACGAGTTTCCAGATTCTTTTCAAAATCTTTCTAAACTGCAAAAAAATTCTATTAAAATCAGTCTCAATTCAACATCACGCTTTCTAAGTTATGAAAAAAATATTCAATTGTCTAGTGAAACTGATGCGCAAGACCTTGTAAAACATTTAGGTGAATTACAAGAATCTTCCAACATTGATTCACTTCAAACTTCTCCTGTATTTGGAACTGGTATTGATGTAACTAGACTTGGTATAATACAAATCATGAATCAGCCAAAAACAAATTCAGGATATATTCAATCTTCGGGACGTGTAGGCAGGACTAATTTTGGTCTTGTATTAACCTGGTTACGCGCAGGTCGTGCAAGAGATCTTAATCATTATGAAAACTTTATTGGATATCATAGAATGATACATAAATTTGTAGAACCCATCACCGCATCTCCATTTTCAGATGAAGCTATGGAGTTATGTCTTGGCCCGATAATTGTTGCAATTTTAAGAAATGCGCGTAATGTGAATGGAATTCCTGTTAGTAGCAAGTGGGTAACATCAGATGGGCCAGATCGTATGAGAGATCATAATAATGATGATGATGTCAAGGAAATTCGTAAAACACTAATCAAAATTTCACAATCTGATGAAATTGCGCCTTTTAGGAAAATGTATGAGGAACAATTTGCAACTCATTTTGATGAATCTAAAGCACGTTGGCATAGATTAGCAACAGAATTACACAATGAAGGAAAAGAATTTGTTTATCAGGAAAGAATCCCAAACTCTATTCCTGAAAAATGCGTAGTTCTCGGAACTCCTGGTCATAAAGTTATTGATCTGCCTCATGCCTTTGAAAATGCTTCCAATTCACTTAGGCAAACAGAGCCTGCTGCAACCTTTTTTGGTGGGCTAGATATAACTACCGAGATCCGTCCTTCACAATTCATTACACGTTATGGACCTGGCACTTTACTGTCTGGAAAATATCATACTTTTGTAGTCCCTTCTATTCAAAGCCTGGTTGGAAATTTGAATGGCAAAGGTAATTTTGCTGATGATAATTTACAAGGTATTTCAGGATTGTACAAGTATGAAGTCAATGATTCTAGGATGAGACGAATGTTACTTAGGACTAACACGGATATTAATTGGCGAAAATTGAAACTTTTTTCTTTACCTACAAACACCTCCCTGATAATTCCAGCAACGGAAAAAGTTTATCGCTGTGATGCTTTTCCAAAGTGGGTGTATTGCACAAATAAGATTCATGACAATGTAAAGATTCTGGCTGAGCTTAACTTTGATGATGGGACATATGTAAAATGTCCTGAGTGTCAAAGATTATCAGTTGATAATAATGAAAAAAGTAAAAATTATGCTGCATCAACACTTGTAATTGCTTGTTCTGAAGGCCATCTGGATGACGTAAATTGGCCTTTTGAGGTTCATCGTGAGAATGGAACTCAATGTAATGGAAAAGTATTTTCAGTTATCTCTTCTGGTGATAATGACAATGCCGTAATTCGATGCATGGGTTATTGGAATGGTGGCACATTTGTTCAGAGTACTTGTAATTCATCTGTGGACAATTTAGCACTTAAGGGAAGATCTGGTACCGGGCAAATCGCTTGTACTGCAAAAATTGCAGAAACCAATCGTGAAGATCGACACGGTTGTACAAGGAATGGAAACATGTCTAAAGCAAAATTGACCAACAAAACACAGATGAGTATTAGAATGCCTCTTGTTGCAACCTCGATGGAAATTAAGCCACAAAAATCACAATTGTTCAACACTTTACAACCGCTTGCAGGAGCAATCACCCAATTTGTAAAAACCTATCTGAAATACGAACATCCGGAAAAACAAACTGTTACTCAAGAAGATTTTGTGAGAATTTTGCGAGATGAACAAAAGGATCATAAAGAAATTACTTCAGAATTGATTCGAAAAACAGAAAATGTGCGAGAAGATGTATTTACAGATGTTGTCCATCAAATCATACAGTTTAGCGCAAAACCAGAAACCCCTCTTGAATTATTATCCGAAAAAAAATCTTTTGAAGAGGAATTAAGCAGTTTAGAAACTCTAACACGTGAAAATGGGCCTAATGTATCGATCACTCCGGGAACCATTTCTACTAGAAAACGATTTCCAATCAAATTCACCACTACTTGGAATCTGTCCTTCGAATCTATGCCCTTTGAAGGTGTGAACGTAACTCAAGTACAAACAGGATACAGTAGGGAAATATCTCCTCCTAGACCTCCTGGAATTAATGACGATAGAAATTCCGACATAAGAATTGGGAAAATAATTTCAGATACTGAAATTTACAAGGATGAAAATGATTCACGATGGTATCTTGCAAATCAATTACGTGGAGAAGGAATTTTCATACATTTGAATCCGCAAGTGCACAAGGACGCGATGGATATTTTTGAAAAATCAAACGATGATTATGCTGTATGGAAAAAAATTCATCAAGAAACATTAGAAAAAAATAATATTGAAATTAAACGATTAAAAAATGAAGAACATAAAGAGCAAGACATAGATGCGCTAGAACGTCAGAATCTGCAAACAAATCCTCTTTTTGTTTGGTGGCATTCATTTGCACATGAATTTATTAATCAGCTTTCAATTGATTCTGGATTTTCAGGAGTTTCTCTAGGAGAGCGTATTTACTGTGTAAAAAAGCCTGATGACACATTTACTGCGGGAATATTCATTTATGCTTCAAGTCCTGGTACTGATGGGACTCTTGGGGGTCTAACAAGTTTAGTTGATGAGAGAATTCTTCCAGTTATTGTAAACAAAACCCTACGTAAAATAACCTCATGTTCAAATGATCCGATATGCTCTGCATCAAAAATTAACAATCACAAAAGAACCGGTGCAGCATGTCATATCTGCTTGATGAATTCCGAAACTTCTTGTGCCTATCTTAACAAATTTCTCGATCGAAATTTAGTTCGAGGCACTTTAAATGGATAATTACTCTATTGGAGATGTCCAAGCCATTGGCGCATCAGGTAAAGTATGGATGGGATTCCATGCTGTAGATATTGCTGATCTCCTGTTTGGCGAATTAGAAAAAGCTGATTCTTCCATACAAATTTCATCCTTTTCTACAGGACATGACAGTAGTGAGATGCGTCATTTTTTTAATTTACTTGAAAAAAAACTTGGTGACCCTACCATGAAAATTAATATGATTATTAATGATGATGGAAAAAACAATACTGTTACTTCATTTGCTAGAAAAAAAATTCAAGAATTGGAATGTGATAAACCAGAACAGTTTTTTCCACAATTTTTTAAGCAGACAAAAATTAATAATCTAAATAAAATTTTGCATGCAAAACTCATTGTAATTGATGGAACAACTGCATTAATTGGGTCTGCAAATATTTCAAAGGGTGCATTGGAGTCAAATTATGAAATAATGCTAAAAATAAAAGGAAATGTTGCTGTTGATCTTTCACGAATGCTTTCAAAACTATCTGAGGAAATTAGGAAAGAAAATGCATGAGTGAGAGAAAATACAATCCTGAAAATGCCGAATTTAACCAGAAACAAGACTTTGATTTTACTTTATTTGATAAATTACTCCCAAACTTTGATTTTCGTTACAAAAAAAATCTAATGACACGTATGATTGAAGATTGTACATCGATTCAAGCAAGAATTGAAAGATTATCGTTTAAGATATCTTCTAAAAATAGAGATGATTCAAACCTCCTGAGATTTTTTACGATAAGAAATGTACAAGGGGATGCAAGTTATTTTAAAATAAAATTTCCAATGCCAATCATTCATCACATCCATCCGGCATTCAAACATCTTCATAAAAAAATTGGCAATGCATACTATCCAGGAGTTGAAGAATTCATGCCGTGTTATTTATTAAATTTTAACCACGTATCTCTTTCCAAGATAGGGCTAAATTCTATTAATGACTCAACCATTGATTCCATTGGAAATGGTATCTATACTAAATTCAGTCATGAAAATAGTGGAAAATATGCCCAATTTTCATCCACAAATATTTTACGACTAGGTGGCAGTCACGAAAATATTCTTGAAGGAAAAGAAATCATCGATTGTTGCTTTGAATATGCTTATTGGAATTTACCTGCCCCACATAACACGACGTCACCCACAATTAATAATTTAATTTATCACTCAAGTAGTAAAATTTATGAAAATAATGTTTTGGAATTGAATAAAACTTTAATTAAAATTATAAAAATTAGAAGAAAATCTGAATCATTAACAATTTTGAAAACACAGAATATTAAATGCATGTATGCAGATGTTGTAATACTTGTAGATGACGGAAATAATATTTCTTCAGAAAAACGCACAGTACTCCTAATTGAGAGTCTTGCAAATTTATTTAAAGATGGTGAAATGTTCACTGGATTACTTTTAAGACAAAGTTTTTCTCAGCCATACTATTCAATAATTATTGGAAGCGTTGGTAAAAAAATAGAGTCAAATGACTTAACATATTTAATTAGTATTGTAATGCAAAAAAGACTTCAATTCTTGGAAGAGAATTCCAGTATCACATATGTGGATAAAATAAGTAGACTTTCTGTTGATGTTTCGGAAATTATTAAAAATAATTCTTCTGAAGATGGTATTTTCAATTCTTCCTTTAAATCAATTAGTGATTTTGAAAACAATATGGAAAAATCAATTGAAAAATTATTTCCAATATACATAAATTATGATGGGGCAATTCATCAATTATCCTCAACAATTATTTCTTTTCTTTTAATTTATGATCCAGAAATTTTACAAAATAAAAATGCACTAATTACAATTATAAAAATCCTTGATTTGATAAGTGTTAATTCAAAAGAATGGGGCGAATCTGCACAATCACAATTAAAAATATCAAATAATGCATCTGATCATCTTACTTCAACTACGATGAATCTTCTTATTGAAAATTTACCAATTTTAGTCAATATGATGATGTATTCAAGAATTTTTTCACAGAATTATTGAGATTTGAGCGGGGTGATATTTTTTGATTAAAGTCAACAAAGAAAACGACATTGCTTTCTTGACTGCATCGGTTACTGATTTTGCAGATTCGTTAGGATACTGTAACTACAAAATACCACTATACATTCAAGGAGTCAAGCCAAAACCTTCGGCATCCCTAATTCTAGGCACGAAAGCCCACCATGAAGAGGAAAAATATGAACAAGAACTTGCAGAGTTAGAGCCAGTATCATTTGAGCAAATCGAAGACAAGCAAAAAAACATCGAGTTTGCAAGAGAGAACATCTATTCTTCGCTGAGTATCCCATTTGAATTTCCTTCCGAGAATGTTTTGGTTTCACTATCTGGTAGAATTGACAAAATTCTGCGAATTGACGAAACACTGGTTATTCAAGATGACAAGTTTACAGGACGGCCCCAAACATACGATGCTAAAACGCAACCATACCCAAGTCAATTATTGCAAGTTTTAGCATATCTAAATTCCAATTACTCTGCAAAGAGAACCAGGAATCCTGAAGATTTTTTTGAAATGCCTCACACCCAAAAGAAATGGCAGATTAGAATCTGTGACAGCAAGACCAGAAAGCCATACAAAGTGTTCTCTGATTTTCAAGACTCTTTTTCTTTGCATTACTTGCATTCCTCATTGGAAAAATTTGCAGCGATATCTCTTGGAATTGCACCTCCGGAACACCACAACAACGTAAACAAGTGTAATGCGTGTAATTTAAAATCATTCTGCTCTTACAAGATTTAATTTGTCTTTGATTTGTTTCATTTTGTTATTACTATGTCTATTCCTTCTTCATCTTTATCATAAACGATCTTTTTTATAGATTTTATCTCATATACTAAATGATCATAATCTCTTTTGATCAATCCCAAGCCGTCATTTTCTCCCTCGGAGTCCATCTTTTCAGGAAGAACATCCAGAACTATCTTCAATAAATTATCAAGATCTTTTTTTATTCTGCCTTCTGGTTGTGGGTTTTGATCCTTACTTCCGTCGTATAGGAAAAACCGTACGTCTATAGATAACTCTTCATCATGACAAAATTTTCTGATTTCATCTAAATTTTTTGTTTGTTTTTTGATTTCTTCTCTGAGTTTTGTTTTTCTCTCAACTGCAAAACTTGATGCTGTAAGTGGCTCAAAATTTCGGATTCTGATGGTGTGGGATTTTTTCCTAAAAAACATAATTTAGTTTCAACTTTTTACTTGAAATCTACATATATAACAAAATCTCTATTTTTAGGCATGAAAACAAATCACTACTCTTTAACATATGAAAATATGATTATTTATCATGACCAGCCTTACTTTCTATGGAGGAGTAAATGAAATTGGCGGAAACAAAATTCTGCTCCAAGATAAAGACACCAAAGTATTCCTAGATTTCGGTAAAAGCTTCAGCCGTAGAGCGTCATATTTTGAGGAGTATCTCAATCCCAGAACATCAAACGGGATAGTTGATTTTCTAACAATGGGGCTAGTCCCAAACATCAAAGGTGCATACAGAGATGACTTGATGACAATGGCAGGAAGAAAACCAGAAGAGCCTGATATTGATGCGGTGTTGCTTACCCATGCACACGCAGATCATGCAGATTACATTTCATTTTTGCATGAGGATATACCAGTCCATATGGGGGCTGGATGTCATCTTATTCTCAAAGCATTGGCAGAACGGGCACAAAGAAATATTGAAAAAGAAATTCTTGATTACAAGCCAAGACCGTATAACGCAAAAGATGAACCGATTACAAGAAAAATCAATGAGTTCAGAACTGGAGATAAATTCAAGATTGGCTCATTAGAGGTAGAACCGATTCACGTGGATCATTCTGTTCCCAGTGCATATGGATTCATCATTTACACATCTGAAGGCCCTATTGCATATACTGGTGACATACGATTACACGGAACACATCCAGAGATGACTCAGGACTTTATTGAAAAAGCAAAGGAAGTCAAACCAATTGCATTGATTTCTGAAGGAACGAGAATTTCAGACAAAGAAACACAAGAATCAGAGAAAAAAGTATACGAGGAATCCAAAAAAACAGTTTCTGAAACCAGCAATCTGGTATTTGCAGATTTTAACTTCAAAGACGTAGACAGACTAATGACATTTTTCAATATCGCAAAAGAAACTGGAAGAAAGTTTGTAGTAAAAATGAACGATGCGTTCTTTTTGAAGCATCTGTCTCAAGACAAGCACCTTAATGTGCCAAACATTGATGACGAGGACATTATCATCTATTTGCCAAAGAGAGGATCTGGCCAATATTCAGACAAAGATTACAAAGGGAAGGATCGAGAATTTCTGGACATGCACAACACGTGGACTGCCGAGCAGATTGCTCAGAGACCTGACAAGGTACTTTGCGCTATTGGGTTTTACAGCTTTACAGCACTGATTGACATGCAACTAAAGTCAGGTGCACGATACATCCATTCTTCTTCTGAGCCTTACAATGAGGAACAAAAGTTATCAAAAGAACGTCTAGACGCGTGGATCAATCATTTTGGCATGCATAAATTCCAGAGTCATTGCTCAGGACATGCAAGAGGACAAGACCTGCTTGATGCAGTTAAAGAAATTGGAGCAAAGATGCTTTATCCTGTTCATACCGAGCACCCAGATGCATACAAGAAAGTTGCAAAGAATATGACAATAGTTGAAGAGGGGAGACGATATGATCTTTGAGGTTCATAACAAACACACTTTATCCAAAGCCAACGAATCCCTCAATAAAAGAATTGACTAAACAATTTCCAATAAGATAACTAATGGGCAGATTTTAGGCATTACTTTTTCGAAAGTTTCTTCACTTAATCGTTAATTTTGAACATATTAGAAGATTAATGGATTTTTTAAAACAAATCATATCATCGTTTCTCTTAAAACAGAAAACAAAAAAGTCATTTTTAGAAGGAATTCAAACTTTACAATATTCTACTAGAGAAAATTATCAATCAGCACTAAACAAATTTGAAATATTCTGTAATCACCAATACAATCAAAGAACAAGTAATGAAATTATTTAAGAGATAAAGACATTTTCAATGGAGGAACGCAATGACTATTTTTTAAAGAACTAAGACAGGATTTGATACTTTGAAAATAATCTGAATGCATTAATCGTACATTTTATGATGTTTTAAAATATTTTCAAGACTAGTACGACAAAAAACCCAATCTTAGTTGGGTGGAAAATGAAATGCAGCCAACCTGCCAAGAGGGAGATCAAATAAAAGGCACCATTTAGTGCATGAAGGGATATTTTGAGCCTAAAGTATCGATTGTATAGATACTCATGTTTCCCAATACCATTTGATTGATCCATGAATCAAGTTGAAACTCTGATAGCTAACAGTCAGATTATTACTCTAGGAAAATATCATACAACACAGAGGGGAAAAATTAGACATGAATGAAGATCCAGTAAAAAGCATGATTGCAGAATTGGGTGCTCATCTTTCACAAAAAGAGCATTCAGATATAGTTCTAAACAATGGGAATGGTAAGCAGTTTCTCATTGCACCCTCAGAGTTTGTTGAAATAAAACCCATTGATTCACCTCGCAAGATTGCATTTGTAGATGGAGGGGACGGCCCACTAGAAGAGTCACCAAACTTTTTAATCACAATTAATCGGGTATACTTTTCATTGTTCCAGGGCAAAAAGAGAATAAAACCAAAAGCGAATCCTCGAGTCCAGTTTTTCTCGTGTGTAACATCAAACATTCAAACCGTTAACGGTAAAAAAATAGTCAGTTACGATACAAAACTATTCCCTCACACTACTGAAGATAAAAAATATCTCCCAGTAGAGTCTGATCTGACTTCAAACACTGAAAGCGCCACGGTACTACAAGGTTCAAGATTGAATTCATTGGGCAGACGATTTGCTGAATGGCAATTGGCAATTCATGTAGTGGAATCAGAACTAGAAAAAGGAGACATGCTAGTTATGGACGGCTCTCTGCAGACCAGTTTCAAAAACGAGATAAAGTATGCAAACAAACTGTACGATTTGGCAATTAGTAAGGGAGTGATCGTGTGTGGTTTGGCAAAGACAAGTCGATTAATCACAGAGTCTGGCCATCCATTATTAGCGCGAGTTGCAGAGATTGCAGAAGATGTTCCATTTGGAAAATGGCATGTCAAGGTAGCTGAAGAGATATCCTCTGATGACAGAGGTTTCATGCTTGCTGTAAAGTTTCATGAAAAATCAAGATACGTGTTTAGATTTGAGATACTGCGAGAACAGTTTTCTTTAATGACTCCTGATGAATTAAATTCAGTTCTTGGCAGTTTGGTTGAGAATTCTCAGGATGTAGCCATGATTGGTTATCCATATGGGGCAATTGATGCAGACAGATTTGCTCAAGTCAGGCGTGATGAACTGGGAATGTATCAAGGGTTCATTCTATCTGAGAAGCTTCGAGATCCCATTTGGAAGAGACTGCAAAAATATTCTGCCAGCTTGTCTGCACATGACACACTAAACGGAGTGACCAGCTGATGGATGAGATTTCCATAGTAGGTCAGGTAGTAGGAGGAAGCTTTGGAGATATTGTAATTCGCCAAAAATCCGGAACCAACCTGGAGATTGGGGATTTGATGGTCTCTGAAGAGAACGGTTCATTTTTGATTTTGCAGGTGTTTGCATTGGAGTATGGCTCTCAAATACAAGACAAGATGCAGCAGATGATGTCCGGTGTTAATTTGGAGCAGGGAATAGTTGATGCAAATTTCTATGAACCAGAATTTGTAAACTATGTTCTAGCTAGAATCAAACCACTAGCACGAGTGTACAAAGAAAATAATGACGTAAAGATTCCAAAATCATTACCTTCGTTTTTTAACAAGTTACGATTAATTAGCAAAGATGATTTAAAATTTCTGCAAAAGGAGAAAGACTCTATCTTTGTAGGATATATCAGAAGTGGAAGCAAAATAATTAAGGAAGCCGAAGTTTGGTTGCCAGCAGAAGATGTGTTTTCGCATCACGTGTTAATTCCTGCAACTACAGGCCGTGGAAAATCAAATTTGGTAAAAACAATTCTCTGGCATGTGCTAGATACAAACAAGGTTGGCGCGTTGGTGTTAGATGCACATGACGAATACTTTGGGAGAAACGGAGTAGGACTCAAGGACCATCCAAGGGCCAAAGAGAACATGGTGTATTATACTCCGTCAAATCCACCAGTCGGCGCAAACAGATTGACAATCAATTTGCAATCAATCAGGCCGGAGCACTTTGAGGGAATTGTAGATTTTTCTGATCCTCAATTCCAGGCAATCAGAACTGCACACAGACAGCACAGGGCAAACTGGATTCGGGAATTGATGATTACCAATGTTGCATCAATTGAGAACAGTGGGGACACAAGACGACAGGGAGAGTTTGCAGTTGGTACGATGATGGTGGTTCAGCGCAAATTACGCCTGATTTTGAGCCTAGAAGTAGATGAAGAGCAGGTAATCGTATCAAGACACGAGGTCTTTGACAGTACGACAAAGGGACTCAACACAGTAGATGATATCGTACGAGACATAGAGCAAGGCAAAGTCGTAGTTTTGGATACGTCACGATTAGGGGATGAGGCAGAGTTGTTGGTCGGAAACATCATTGCATCCAAACTATTGCAGAAATACAAGGATGCCAAAGCTTCAGGAGAACTAGATAGAAAGCCGGTAGCTACCATAGTCATTGAAGAAGCACCACGTGTCATCGGTGTGGATGTGTTGACATCAAGAAATGACAACATCTATTCCACCATAGCCAAAGAAGGACGCAAGTTCAAAGTCGGACTAACTGCAATTACACAATTGAGCAGTGTCATTCCAAAAACAATTCTAGCTAACATGAATACAAAGATAATTTTGGGAAACGAGATGAAGCAGGAAAGAGAGGCAATCATAGCTTCTGCCTCCCAGGATTTATCCGAAGATGACAAAAACATTGCAAGCTTGGATAAAGGCGAGGCAATCATTACCAGTATATTTGTGCCATTTGCAATGCCAATCAAAGTTCCTTTGTTTGAGGATATAGTGAAAAACAGAAAAAGTACAGCAAGCACTGGCAAAACAAAGGTGTTTTAGTTTTGTTATTTGCGCATTTGTCTGATATTCACCTAGGTTTTCAAAAACACGAATCATTGCAAAAGATAGAGCAACATGTATTTGAAAAAATAATGGATGAATGCATTTCTCGCAAAGTAGATTTTATTTTAATCCCAGGAGATTTGTTTCATGTAAACATTCCAGAGATGAGAGTTCAGAAATTTGCATTTAAAAAATTTCGTGAAGTGTATGATGCAGGAATTCCAATATACGTAGTTTATGGGAGTCATGATTTTTCACCAGTGTCTAACTCGGTAATTGATCTGCTATCTGAAATAGGATACATTACCAAAGTGACCAGAGCAACAAGCAATGAGAATGATACCATATCTTTGGATTTTTTAATTGATGAGAAGACTGGCGCCAAAATTGCAGGACTGTCCGGACTCAAAGTAGGAAAGGACAGGGAATGGTATGAGAAACTAGACAGGGGTTCTTTGGAGGCAGAATCGGGCTTTAAGATATTCCTGTTTCACGGGGGAGTCTCTGAAATGAAGGCTGATTCAGGCATGGATGGGGACCATATGCCGCTTTCTTTACTGCCCAAGGGATTCTCATATTATGCAGGAGGACACATGCACAAATGGAATCACCAATCATTTGAGGGATATCCTAATGTCGTATATCCTGGAACTCCTTTTGCAGGGTACCATGCAGATCTGGAAGATAATGCAAATGGGCAAAGACGCGGATTTGCCCTAGTAGAGTTTGATGATGTAGTAAAGTCTGTCGAGTTTGTAGAGATTCAAAACACATCGTATGAAATCATTGAAGTTAATGCGGATAACAGAAAAGCTGATTCCATCAATCAGGAACTGGTAGAGAAAACAAAAGACATTGATCCTGCAAACAAGGTTGTAATTATTAAGGTCAGAGGAGAGTTGACTTCAGGCAAGACTGCGGACGTAGATATTTCTACAATCAGAGATAGTTTGAATGAACGCAATGCAATGGTAGTTAATGTAAGCAAGAACGGACTAACATCAAAGGAATATTCCATTACAGAAGCAAAGGGGAATAACAAAGAAGAGATTGAGACGAACGTATTTTCAGAAAACATCGGGCAATTACGTTTTGATCATGCAGAGTTGTTAGGTGATAATGGAATCAAACTTGCAAAAAAGTTACTGCAAGAATTGGGACAGCCCATCTTAGTCAATGAAAAGAAAAACGAGTACGTTCCAAGGATTCGCAACAACGCCCTGGCAATTTTAGGATTAGATAAAGATGATTCTTAATAGTATCATTATTGATAACATTCGAAGTTACGAACACGAAGAAGTAGAGTTTCCTCGCGGAATATCTCTGTTTGAAGGAGATATCGGTTCAGGAAAATCAACAGTACTCATGTCAATTGAATTTGCATTGTTTGGTTTAGGATCTCAGAAAGCAGAGGCACTGCTTTCAAAAAAATATGATTCAGGATCAGTGATTTTGGATTTTTCAGTTGATGGTGAAAGATATGAAATCAAAAGAACCTTGATGAGAAAGAAATCAGCCATTAACCAGGATCCAAAAAATTCCTGGATAAAGATTGCAGGTGAGAAAGAACTGCTATCACCATCGGAACTAAAACAGCGAGTGCTGCAGATTTTAAAATTCAACGAGCCTGCAGACCCCAAGGCTGAGAGCAAAATCTTCAGATATGCCATATTTACGCCCCAGGAAGCCATGAAGGAGGTGCTTTTTGACTCTGCAAAAAGACTGGAGACAATTCGCAAAGCATTTGGAATTGAAGATTACAGCATCGCGCATTCCAATGCACGTGAAGTGCTTTCTGAGATAAGGACCAAAGCTGCAGTTTTGCAGGTAAAATTCAGCGACATTTCTGAATTGGAATCCCAGATTAACGAATCAAAGAAAATGATTTCTGAAATCAATGAAGAGATGTCTAAAAAACAAAAAGAATCAAAGAATCTCCAATCACAAGAAGAAAAGAACAATGATGAACTGAGAAAACTGCGAGCTAAAAACAATGAGAAGATAAAACTTGAATCAAGAAAAGAAAACCTGGAAGAAAAGATCGAATCTGGAAAAGAACGAATTGAGAACATAGAGAAGGACTTTGAATCATTTGAGATTGAATTAAGAAACAACAATGAAAAGATGGAGAAATTAATTGAGATAAAAAAGCCAGACACTACAAAGAGCATTACTCAATTAACAACAGAGATTAAAAAATTCCAGGAAACAAACAACGAATTGATCAAACTAGAATCTGAGAAAGATAGCATTACATCAGACATTACAAGACTGAAAGAGAATTTAGGGGACAAGATAGACTCTGATAAAGAATCCATTCAAAACACATTAGACGATCTAGTTCAAGAAAAAGAATCATTAGAAAAATTTGCTGAGGAGATTAAAGAAAAACTGGACAAAGTAAAAGACAGCAGAGTTCAAAAGGAAACCCTAAAGAATTCATTAGAGAAAGAAATTGAAACATTTACAGCATTGGGAAATGCATGCCCGACTTGCAAGCAAGAGATTACTGATTTACACCATCACAATCTAGTTGATGAAAAGAAGAAAGAAGTAGATGCATTAACTCTAGAATTGAAATCAATTACTGATTCTTTTTTTGAATCAAACTCAAAATCCAAAGAGATTCAAACAAAGATAGAATCGTATGAAAAAGAGATTCAACAAATACAGAGAACCATTCCAGGAATTGAAGAATACCACAGGAAAACAACACTGATATCGCAAATTGAGGCTAAAATTAATAGATTAAAAGAGAGTTTCTCAGAGTTTGAAGGAAATAATCCCGTAGAATACCTAACAGAAGTCAAAGACAGCCTGACTATCTACGAGAATGCAACGGAGCAAATGAAACAGATAGTGGAGGCAAAACAAAAAGTCGAGAAACTAATTTCAAATTATCAAAGAGAAATAGAATTAACTGAATCGCAAATTACTCAAAGGGAGTCAGAACTAAAAGAAATTCAATTGGAACTAGAATCATTTGGGAATTTAGACAAGGAAATCTCTGGCAAAGAAGAAGAACTGGGTTCGCTTCGAAATGAGATTTCAAGAATTTCAAATACCATTGCGGCATCTCAAGAGAAATCAAACAATGAATCCCAAAAAATCGAGCAAAACAAACTCAAAATAAACGAATCCAAAAAATGGGAAGTAAGATACAAGAAATTTGTCCAGTTCCAGGAATGGTTAGAGGTGTTTTTCATTCCAACAATATCTCAGATTGAAAAGCAGGTGTTACTATCCATATTGCAAAATTTCAACGAGACATATTCCAGATGGTACTCCATTCTGGTTGAAGATCCTACCAAAGAATCACGAATTGATGAGAACTTTACACCGATTGTAAATCAGGACGGATATGATCAAGAAGTGGGATTTTTGTCAGGCGGGGAAAAGACAAGCATTGCATTGGCATACAGGTTGACTCTGAATTCCCTGATGAGGAAAGAGACAGAGTCCATGAAATCCAACTTGTTGATTTTAGACGAGCCCACAGATGGGTTTTCCAAGAATCAGTTGGGAAAGGTAAGAGAGGTATTAGATGAGCTCAAATCAGAGCAGATAGTGCTTGTTTCCCACGAAAAAGAACTTGAGGGGTATGTAGATAACATTTTTCAGATTTCAAAAAGCGATGGAATATCAAAGATTGTAAGAATGAACTAGTCAGAATTATTAATTTATGAAAAACAGGTACCCATTGCTTGTCCACATAACATCAAGGTATGTGTTGTGAAAAAAGATAATGATGATCAAACATGGGAAAAAGTTTTGGAAATGGCTGGGCCAAAACCAAAAAAATCTTCTTAGTTTAAAAAAATCTACAATTCCACACTGGTCTTGAGATAAATTCTGTCATTTTCTATGACAAATACAATTTTGTCGCCTTCACTCCATTTCTGTGATCTTCTGACTTCCTTAGGAATTGTTACTTGAAATTTGTGGCTGATGGTACTCATGCCTAGTATCTCTTTTTTTGATTTGTCACTCAATACAATGCGCCTTACTTGTAAAGAAAGTAGGTAAAGTTGATTAAGTAGGCCAAAGAAAGTAAAGAAATCTTTGCAAGTAAAGGAGTTTTGAGGTTGAGAAATAAAGCATGTTAATCAATAAGGGAACAATTGTATTCGGATTGCTATCTGTTTCACTTTTAATAATTCCAGCATTTGCAGAATCACAAATACTCCCAACTGAGAAAGGAACACTAGCTGTTAAATTAACATATGATGAGATAGATCCAAACACTCAAACAAAAATAAATATTGATTTTATCAATCCTCACACACAAAAAATCCAGGCGCATATTGATTACACTGTGTCAGTTTCAAAAGATGGCGAGACGGTATTTGGTCCAATTCCATTAACACATGCATCATTAGGTTCTGTAAAGATTCCAATTGAATTCAATCTTGGTGAAGGAGTATACACTATGAATTTTAATATTGAAGGAATTTTATTCCAGCCAATCCCGGCAGAAGATGTTTCTTTTGATATAGTGGTTAAGAATTCTTTGGACTCACCAAATGATTCCATCTTACCACAATCAAAGGAATCTGAAATAGATTCAGATAATTCGCCGTTTTCTTCCAGAGAAGATGCATTGCCCGTGGTAGATACAACAGTCGAATCAATCCCTCTGCAATTTGATATCTTTGGTGGTGAGAGGTCTGCAGTATTGCCAGAATTAAGTGGGGAGGAAAAAGCTGAAGAAATTGTCGAATTGTACTATTCAGATTCTTTTGCTTATCTGGATCTTAACAACAATGACTTTCAGATTATTGCAGACTTGCTCAACAAGTATGTTTCTAAGATAAAAGAAGAAGTTCCTAAAGAAGTAATTGCCAGTCCTGCATATCTTTCATCAGATGTAGATTTGATTGATGATATTCTTGAAAAAGCTGAACTGAAAGAAGAGTTTTATTCAGAATATGTAAAGGCATTGAAAGATATTGCTAAAAACAAATTAGAATTATTAGATTCCCTTGAAACAGAAAAGAAAAATGAGATTAATGAATTAGAACTTGATGACACCTTAAAAGAAGATTACATTTCAAGAATTTCCAAAATAACAGATATTCAGAAAAAGAGCTTTGCATCTAAAATGGCAGAAATCATTACTCCTTTGGAAGAAAAATCAAAGCCAAATTCTGCCCAAAATAAAATCAAAGATGAAATTTTGAGTCAACCTGAAGGCGGAGGCTGCCTTATTGCAACTGCAGCATACGGTTCTGAACTTGCTCCCCAGGTACAGCAATTGAGAGAGATTAGAGACAATCAATTACTAAACACAGAATCGGGTACAAATTTCATGGAATCGTTCAATCAATTCTACTATTCGTTTTCACCAGTAATTGCTGATTACGAGCGTGAAAATCCATTATTCAAAGAAGCAGTAAGGATTGCAATCACTCCGATGATTAGTTCACTATCTGTCTTGAATTATGTAAATGTGGATTCAGAAATTGAAGTTTTGGGATATGGGCTATCCCTGATCATACTTAATGTGGGAATGTACTTTGTAGCACCTGCAATTATCCTTATGGGCATCATAAAACGATTTTAAATCAAAAACTCTGCAGCATTTTTTCCATCTTCTGTAATGTTAATCCATCTAGTTCGTCCGATCTTTTCTACTTTGATAAACTTCCACTGGTTCTCCAATGTATTGATGATGTTTTTATCTAAACTTGCAAATGTTGCCTGACTTTGATTTTCCGCATTGACCACAATCAGTTTTTCTTCTTTGGCAAGGCGAGCCATCTCTTTTTTAGAAATCCTGCCGCCCTTTTCTGAGATAATTCTTAATGCATCAATGTGTTTTTTGTCTGGCCTTTTGATTTCATAGGTTGGAACGTCTTGAATATCTTTTATCCCGGTAGATATTGCTTTGCCTGAAAAGACAAGATAGTCTTTTGCCTCTACATAAAATGGATGAATGTTTTTTTCATCATTGAACATCATGCATGCCATCATGCATGCAATTGCTTGAATTTTACTTCCTGCCGCCAAATTAACATAAATGATGTTTCCTTTTTCTTTTTCAATAATTTCTTTTACAGATTTGATTATCTTGAAGAGGTCGAGTCTGTCATGATACTCCCTAACTACTTCGATGTTTTGTTTTTGTAATTGTTTTGATATTTTTTCATAAAACGTGATTGCCTTGTCAATACTAGGATTTTCATGAACTAGTAGGCAGACCTTGTCTGCTTTCATCTTCTTTGCAGGCAAGACGATTCTGTCAATTTCATAGCCTACAGGAGCAATATGCACACGCAAGTTTGTCAGTTTAGCCATGATAGTATCTACAGTATGCATACTATGGTCATGATATATAATAATTTTGCAACTCAAGATAATTCATGAAATCAATCACACTATTGCACAAAAGCCATCAAGTGGGGGGAGAGCCCACACTCTCTACCTTTTTCCCAAGAATAATTCGAGAGTTTGATGATAATGATGAACCAATGATGTATGGGGAAAAATATTAGATGATTTATTCTAAAAGAAGATCAAGCATCAATTAGGAGAAAATGTTTAACATTCAAAAAATCAAAGAAAAAAAGATGGACATAACCCGTGAACAAAAAAGATATCGTAAACCAAGTCTTTTTAATTTAAAAGAGGAACTTTAGGAAAAGCGCCAATTTTTGACACCAAGAAGATCTTCTTCAAAGTACCAACCGACTTTACAGAATCTGCTCTTGACAATAAAACATAACTCTATTTTATCAAAAACAGTTTTACAATTGTGCGATGTAATTAAGGTGATAGTTTAGATGCATAATCTGCTAGTTCTTTATCACATGCACTTTTTCTTTTCTCGAAATCCTTAATTTCCTCATCATTCACATATCCGCGCATCTCAGCAAATCGTATAATTTCATAAATCCGCGTTCCATCAAGAGGACTATGTTTCTGAAAACCAGGAATCCCGCATATTTCCAGCCCCAGTGAATCCATTTTCATAAGAATAAGTTTAGCCTGACTCAGATCACATTTTTTCAGTTTTAATATTTCAAATGTGAGTTCATTTCTAGAGTAATTGGGATGAGGATAACCCTCCTTTAGGCATATCAGATAATGGATAATGTTGTGGATTGTGTCATCTGAGGGAAGTTGCATTTCACCCTCAGATGACGAATTATCCACATCTAGGAATTTTAGAGCAATTCTGGTAATTCTGTCCTCAAAACTCATGACATGATCCATTTTTCTTCCTAGTTACATCCTCTAATTTTTCAATTCTTTCTGCGAGTTTTGATTCCTCTTGTTTGAGAAGATTGTTCAGTTTGTCTGACAGATAACCTATGTTGGTGGCAATTTTAATTGCAGTTTCGTCATCCGTGGTTTTCTCAAAACGTTCTGCTTGTCGTATGATGATTCTCCGTAACAACTTTCCATATGTTGCACGATTCTTCCAGCTAGCAGGCATCGTTGTACTCCTTTTTTGGTATGCATTTGTTCCTAGTTAGGAGCAAAAACGGTGATGTTGCTGTCATTGTAATGCACCTATCTCGTGGAACCCTACTGACAAATCCGGATTCCAACACTCCCAATACAGAATCCCTGGTAGTATGTGTGATATTTATGGTCATTAACAGAATAACGGTCACTATAAATATATACATTTAACACCTAATATGTGCCTCTAAGACCCACATCATACCTAAAAAATAGTTTGGATATTCTGCTAGCGATATTGGAACATGGAGAAAAGATACTACGTGGAAAGAAAACAATAGGACATGGTCTCCTTGAAGCAGATTTTGACAAGAATAATGTACCCGGAACAAGAGAGATCATGCGTTCAAGAAGTGAACCGTTTCTAGAATCAAAATACATCAAAATGCTGAGGGCAAAAGGTAAAAAATCAAAAGGATATTATTCGATTACTTCCTTGGGATTGGTGTTTCTATTTCAAAACAAAATTGAGATCACGGAAACAATTTTCAAGAAAACTATCACAAACTTACAATTTTTTATCAGACATAATCAAAAGAACTCAACTAGATTAGAATATGATCCAATTCTTGATTTTAAATTAATAGAAAAACAACTCAAGGAAATAGATAAGAAATTATTGTTTCAAATTCTCAGGAATGTTTTCAATCAAATAGAAATTAAAAAGGATGCTGACAAAATAAAAATTAATTTGAATTACATGGTGGATGAAGAAATTTTTTCGATTACAAAGAGATTTGTCATAAAGAATAAAAAAATCTATGAGAAAGAGACAGAAATTACTGAGGAGGAGTTTGGCCACTATGTGGCGTTATTTGTTTTATTATCGTTTCACCACGCATTGGTCGTACATTTTATCAGGGAGGAGGACAAAAAAATGTTTGAATCGTTTAACATAGACCTGTTAAAAGAGATAAGTGACTTTAATAGTTCCAGATTAAGTGATATGTCCCACAGATTTACGGATTACATTAATGTTCAGAGAAACATAGATGAAAGATTGAAGATTATTTAGTTTTTAATAATCATTAGTGTTAATCGAATATGGATCAGACTAGATTTTAATTACTGTGTGGTCATTGTCAGTATCTTTCTTTTCTCGGAATGACATTTCTGATTCCACCTTGTGGTTCAGCAACATCACCGTTCCTCCGCGGAATCAGATGAATGTGACAATGCATTATTGTCTGCCCAGCATCTTTTCCAATGTTTATTCCAACATTAAATCCTGTTACTGTTTTGTCTTTTTCAAGAATTTTTCTTTTGGTCATGTTGTTCTCACTATTGCAATTATTTTATTAAAAATTATGATGTCTTTTGAATTTATCCGATTCTTCCTTTGAGAATAATTTTCTCGTCGGTTCCAGAAGGTGTAGACCTGTCGATGTATCTGATTTCATAGCTGTCTCCAATGTGGATGACTTTGCCATCTAATTCTCTTGGAATCTTGATCTTCACCTCAAATGTGCTTGTATTGGGGCCTGTCTCAATCAGATAGCTGGAGTTTGCGTCAAATCTTGGATTTGCTAGAGTGGTTCTGATTCCTCCATCCCCTCTGTATTCAAGAGAACTTAGTGGAATCTTGTCTTCGTCTTTGGAGTCTCTATTTGCATCAGGCTCGTAAATTCTTATGGTGAATTCATGGCCAATTCGCGAACCTCCTCCAGACGATTCTACTTTGGCAAACGTCTTTGTCAATGGAACTGACTTGACCAGGATTCTCTGCTCTCCTGAATAGTCTGATTCATCCAAGTATTTTATCAGAACAATGTCGTCTTGACTCAGAGGTCTTCCATTTATCGTATCTGGCAGTTCCAATTTGATGTAAAATTCACCGGTGTCTGGTCCTGTCTCAATCATGTTTTTTGGACCGTTAATGGGAATTCCGTTAATCGTAAATTCAAACAATCCCTGAATGGGAACAACCTCTATTCCACTATGTGCCGTATTCAGGTCCTGATCAGTGATATAGAAATTCACCACTGACATGCTTGATGCGGGAACTGTCTGCATCTCTTTTTCTGATGCCGTAACTGATTGGATGTCTTTTTGCAAATCTGAAAAATTTATCGGGATAAATAACATTCCTGCTTTTTTCATCCTCTCTGCAGTATCCGGTTTTACACAAGCAGCATCTCCGTTTGTTCTGATTACTAGTTCTAATCCCGCTTTACAAATTACGTCTGCGGCTGGAATTCCTTGCTCCATCTGTTTTCTGGGAGATTCCACGTCTCCAAATGATGGTTGAATCATAAGAAATACACTGCAAATAATTGCTGCATAAACTAAATTCATTATTTTTTTTGTATTTCTTTACATAAATAATTTGATAACAAGTTGTACTCTTCAGAAAACCACATCTGAGAATTTGCCGTTTTATTATATCTGATAAAATCTATTGATTTTTGAATGATTCGCTTTGTATTCCTGCTTCTTTTGGTTGTTCCTGCCAACTATGCATTTGCAGAACACATCTTCAACCCTGAGGCACATGCTCAATATCTTGATATCTCTCAGTTGGAATCTGAAAAAGTTACGTTTGATTTTGATGGAAAATCTTATGACATTTACTATGGTTATCACGGAAGTCTTGATGCCATGGGATCCGATGACCCACTTCCAATATTATCCTCTATGAACATCAACGAGGAAAGAAAGTCAATTGAAATTATCATGGAAGACGTCCCTGAGAAAACCGATTTTTGGGTAAGAGTGCCACAAGACGTTCTTTATGCGGAAGGTGAAAAATTTACAGTTCTAGTCGATGGGGCTGATACTGGATATGACTTGATGAAATTTCCAAATGATTACGTGATTGGGTTTATCGTTTCAGAAAATACTAAAAACATTGAAGTCATTGGAACTAGAGTGATCCCGGAATTTGGGGCACTGACAATCCTGATTCTTGCAATATCCGTAATGGGAATAATTTACCTTGCTCGAAAGAATCCCATTCTGAGTGGTTGGACTAGAATTAATTAAGCGAAATATCCTCAAAAATCTGGTATCATTCAAAAAATGAATGTTGGTCTGTGAACAAACTTTTCATTTAATCTCTCAAGAATAACGGTTCAAACATCACGATTCTCATTTTACAACATATTTTGTGATTTTTTCAGATAACAAAACATTGCAAATATCCCAAGGCGTTACTAGCCAATCTTTGTACATAATACATGGATGTACCATATCGTACATCATCTTTGATAATTCATCAATTTTCAAATTATCTGATACAACTTTGGCTTCTTCCAGCTCTACGATATCTGCTGATTCATTTAGAAAGTCATCCGTTTCTGTTAAGTGCTTCATTTTCTCTGATATTGCCTCTATGATTAACCTGTCGCTAAGATACTTGTTGGTGCCTTCAAGCAAAATCTTTCTTGCTTTGTTATCAAACATTGAATTGATCAAATCGCCAAAAGTATCTCCTTTTCTGAATGTAACTAGTTTCTTTTTTGGCAAATCCTCAATGGTAAGATTCGTCCTACATTTCTTACCTATCTCCAGAACTTTCTGTGCAGAGATTGCAGAATAAAATCCCCATTCGTTAGGAATGATAGCATATGCTCTTCCTCTCTCTTTCCAAAAATTCATCAAATCTTTGTACTTTGTATCTTTGGATACTGTAACTAGATTTGGCTCCATTATGTCTTCAACATTGGTTCCATAGAACAAACTCGAAGTAGGATTCTTTAACAGATTTGCCATTATTTCCTTACCTCCAATTGTTCCTATTGGATTTTCTTTTTCATCTCTTACAATAATTGAATCCGTGGCTGACTCCAAATATTGCACCAGCATTCCAGTGACAACCCATACTTCTGTTCCTTTGTTGGTGTGGATACATAGTGACCACGTTAATCTCTCAGGCAGTAATTCTCCTAGTGTTCTTTCTGCTATGGGAATGTTTTGTGACATACAACTAGTTTGATTTTATTGCATAAAGCAGCCATATTCAATTCTCAAAAATGATAAGATGTGTATGATTATTTTGACAAATACATAACATAAAATGAATTAGCTGTATTCCTTGATTTTCTAACATAATAATCAAGAATCTGTTAAAATACCATTTTTACGTATTTCAAGTGAGAACAAATGGGATCTGTAAACAAAGAAGGAATTATGGAATTGACATTAGGACAACTATTTCCAGATACCTTAACTGATACAAATTGTGTGTTTGTAGATAAAGACAGAGAGATTTGGGTATCTACTGAAATGTGTGCTCAATATTTGGAATCTACAATAGATGCACTTGTAGTTCAAGATGATGGAAAATCCATAGGACTTGTAGGTGGGTACGACATTTTAGATTTTTTGCGAAAAAATCCTACACGCGATTCTCAATATCAACACACAACCCAAGAAATTATGTTCAAGGACGTCCCTCAAGTTACTAGCCAAACTAAATTCAAAGATCTAATGGATACTTGGAAAAATAGCCGAAGAGCATTTGCAGTTATACAAAATAAGTCTGGAAGTTATTCTCCGGTTTCTGCAAGAAAAATGCTTGAGGTGGGAAAAAAATACAAAACTGATCTTTCGATATCTTCAATGCCAAAAAAGAAGATTATTACATTTCAAGGAGACGAACCATTAAGAGAAATACTTGATCTAATGTTTAACAACAAAACACGAAAATTATTACTGGGGACCTCAAACCAATTTATCAGTGATAGAACAATTCTTGAAGGACTCTCACGAATTTTAAAGTTCCAAAAAGATATTGATAACTTGCTGGATGTCCCAATTAACAAATTCACATTTGATCACATCAAAGTTCTTACTGAAGATCTTCCATTTGACAAACTTTGTTCAGTGATGAACAGAATGGAACATCCTTATGTAATTTACAAGGACATCGTTGTCAGTCCCTGGGATATTTGTTTGGCTCTATCATCTGAAGATTTGCAGAAATCTGAAGTCAGACTTGAAATGACAAAAAAATGTCCTCATTGCGGCAAGGATGTAAACTTCTAACAATGGTAAAAACCCCTGATTCTATTTGTGATTTTATTGGGAGTCCAGAATTTTTGTTGTGGGTACCGTAAGCGGAAACAATTTTGCAAATCTGTCTCTTAGATTTTCTTCAAAGTTGAGGTAGCCAAAGTTCACTAAAACTATTTTGGCGTGCAAAACAAACATCCTTGGTAAACCTTGGTAGATTCTAGTCGTAATGCGGAAAATAATACCTGATTTTTTTAGATTAATTAAGTGACTCTTCCCTAGTATTATTAATTGAAAAGAATAGGTCTGTTGGGTTGTGGTGCAATTGGAACCCAGATTGCTCATGCAATTGACACAGGTAAAATTCCAGGAGTTCTGACTCACATTTATGATAACTCAAAAGATGCTGCCACTGAACTTGCATCAAAATTAAACAACAAGCCCTTGATTGTTGAAAATTCGCATCTCTTGTCTTCAAATCCAATTGACATTATTGTGGAAGCTGCATCCCAGGACGCAGTAAAAGATGTTGCATTGAGTGTATTGCAAAACAAGCGTGACTTGATGATCATGAGTGTTGGTGCTTTATTGGATGAATCAATTTATGATGTTTTATCAGATGCATGCAACCACTTTAAAAAAACAATCTATCTTCCATCCGGCGCAATTGCAGGACTGGATGGCTTAAAATCAGTCAAAGATGAATTGGAATCCTTGTCCCTCACAACAACCAAACATCCACGTTCCCTAAAAGGTGCAAAGTTTTTTGAAACTTCGGATATTAATTTAGATGCAATTGACTCATCAACAATAATTTTTGAAGGAACTGCCAAAGAAGCTGTGTCTATGTTTCCTGCAAACATCAATGTCGCTGCTCTTTTATCATTATGTGGAATAGGAAGTGAAAAAACAATTGTAAAAATCATTGCAGATCCCAATACTGACAAAAACACACATCACATTGAAGCTAAAGGAAAATTTGGAAAAATGACCTTTACCATTGAAAATTTCCCTGATCCTAGCAATCCAAAAACCAGCAGGTTGGCAATTTTGTCTGCAATTGAAACTCTGAGAAAATACTGCTCTGATGATATTCAGATTGGCACCTAATGTGGCAATAATTGCCACATTAGCTATATTTTCAGAGAATTACGGTCTACTTCCCATTCTTTAAATTCTCACAAACTCAAATTTCGTGGTCTATGTTAGTCCAACAGTCATCCCAACTCAAAGATGAGATTTTGAGACTCAAGAAGGAAAAAAATGTGGTAATTTTAGCTCACAACTACCAAATTCCTGACGTACAGGATGTTGCAGACTTTGTTGGTGACTCTCTGGGTCTATCACGACAAGCAGCAAACGTGGATCAAAAAATAATTCTGTTTTGCGGTGTAAATTTTATGGCAGAAACCGCAGCAATAATCAGTCCTGACAAAAAAGTACTGCTTCCTGATTTAGATGCTGGATGTTCCTTGTCTGATTCTATCACTGTTGATGAACTGCGTAACTGGAAAAACCAACATCCAAATGCCATTGCAGTAGGATATGTCAATACCACTGCAGAGATTAAAGCAGAGCTTGACTATTGCTGTACTTCATCGAATGCCGTTAATGTGGTAAAGTCCATTCCTGAAGAAAAAGAGATTTTGTTTCTGCCTGACATGTTTCTTGGATCTTATGTCGCAAAAATGACTGGAAGAAAAAATATGCATATCTGGGCAGGCGAATGCCATGTGCATGCAGGTATTAGGCCTGAAGACGTATCTGAAAAATTAGACTCTATGAAGGATGCCGAATTTATCATTCATCCAGAATGCAGTTGTACAACACCAATGATGTATGACGTTGCAGATGGAAGCTTTGATGACAAAAAAGTCTCAATTCTCTCAACAGAAGGAATGCTGAATCATGTAAACAAATCAAAATCAAAAAACTTTGTTGTTGCAACTGAAACCGGTATCTTGTATAGGATGAGACAGCAAAATCCTGGAAAAACATTTGTTCCTGCATCTGAGAAAGCTGAATGTCAATACATGAAGATGATTACTCTTGAAAAAGTATATGATGCACTAATTAATGAAAAAAACATCGTCACTGTTCCAAAAGAGATTGCAGATAAGGCTCGTTTAGCAATTAATAGAATGCTTGAAATCAGCTAAACTGTGTGATATTTTTGGTTGGATTATTCACTCCAAAAGATCCTCAAAAGAAAAAAAATATTGAAAAACTTAAAGAGATCAAAAAATTAGTTAAAGAAAAAAAATACGATGCTGCATTAAAATCCGGCACAGAATATCTGCACAAAGTTCCACATCATCATGATCTTTTGTTTACTTTGGGTGGCATTTACTATTTGCAAAAAAAGTACAAAACCGCAATAACTTATTTTGAGCGAGCACTTGAAATTGGTTCTTATGACATTGAAGTTTTATTACTGAAAGCGTATTCTCACCAAAAATTAGGTGAAAATAAAAGATCTATTCAATGTTGTGAAAAGATTCAAGAAATTAACCCCAAAAACAAAGCAGTTATTGCATTATTGGAAGAACTGAATCATTAAATTTCTAAACTCACATCAATTCCTTTAACCGAATTCGTTATGCTTCCAACCGATATGATGTCCACTCCTGTTTTTCCATACTTTTCGATATTTTTGGAATTGATTCCGCCTGATGCCTCCAGCATTACTTTGTTTCGTAATTTCTGATTTTTTAGCTCTTGAATTGTCTTCTTGATTTGTACTGGTGAGAAATTATCTAGCATGATTATTGTTGCTCCTTCTTTTGCTGCAAGAATTGCATCAAAAGTATTTTCAACTTCAACCTCAAATTTCTTGTATCTCTTCTTTGTTTTTTTAATTAACGATTCCAATGACCCCTCAATTGCAATGTGATTGTCTTTTATCATCACCATTTCATCTAGTCTGAGTCTGTGTTTTCTACCCCCTCCAATCTCTACTGCCTCTTTATCAAAATATCTTAGTCCTGGGGCTGTCTTTCTTGTTGCATACAATTTTACATTTTTTGGAATCTTCTTTACAAGATCATTTGTTTGAGTTGCAATTCCGCTCATTCTTGTAATGAGATTTAACACAGTTCTCTCACACGCTAGAATCTTGCCAGCATCTCCTGAAATGATCATTATTGCTTGATTGGGTTTAATTTTTGAGCCGTCTTTTCTCAGAATTTTTGCATTACATCCTTTTAATCTGAAAATCTCTTTTGCATGTGATGCTCCTCCTATTACGGCATTCTCCCTTGAAATTATTTTGGCTGTGATCTTTTTTTTTGATAACAGAGAACTTGTAATGTCTCCTGTACCGATATCTTCAGCAAGAAACTGTGACAACTGTTTTTTGGAATTAAATGACAACATTATTGTTAAAACGCTAATGTGATTTTAAAGATTTAGAAATTTTTTATGTTACTTTGATTGCATACTTGCCCTTTTGGGTAATGCCTAAAGTTTTTGAAATCTCTGAATTAGTTGGATCAACTACAAGTACTATTCCACTCCAATCTGGTGTCAAATCTGATGATTTACAACCGGGACAGACTTTACCTGTGGTAACAAACTTGCATTTTCTGCATGCCATCTCTCGTGCCATTCTAACTTGCCTCTACTTCAGCTTCTTTTGCTGGTTTGTCTGAACCTCCACCAGCTTTCTTTATCTCTTCTGCAATCCAATCATCTGCACCAAGGAATGGTTGTCTGCAAGTAATTCCAATCTTGCCCATTGCGGCAGCTTTGCCTAATGATACTGCAGTAATTCTTGCACGCAGTGTAGAACCAACTTTTAGTGTTCTTCCACTTTGATTAGCTAAAATCATTCCAGATTTTACATCGCTCTTTAGGTAATCATCCATAACTTGTGATAAATGAAGCAATGCATCAGTTGGACCAATTCTTACAAATGCTCCAAAGTCTGTAATGTCTACAATTTCTCCCTGAACAATTTCTTGTAATTTTGGATAAAATGTCAATGCCTCAAATTGAACCTTATGGAATGTTCCACCGTCGCCTGCAATCATTTTTCCCATTTCGTCAACTTTGGCATCTAAAATCATAATGATGTAACCTAAATCTGCATTAATCATACTCTCGTACTTTTCTTTGAGTATGTTCACTGCCGCCTTTTTGAGTGTGGTTCCAAACAAGCTAGGGGGAATCCTAACAACATCAACTAGGGTGGATATAGAAAACAACTGTGTATTTTCCTTGAATTTCAATTTATGAATGTTTAGGTATTTTAGGCTTGAATTTCCAAAGATTTTGCTAATTTTTCAAATAAATGACAATTTTTTTTGTAATCTAACTTATAGTTGCGAGCTGTAGTTCACGTTTAAATAAAGTGAACTGACTTTTTGACACAATGGTTGGAATAGATCAAGTCCTTGAAAAACTTAGCACTGTCATTGATCCTGATTTGAAAAAAGACATTGTATCAATGGGCATGATTAAAGATTTGGAACTAAATGATGGTGATTTGAAATTTACTTTGGAACTAACGACTCCTGCATGTCCATTCAATGTCGAAATTGAGGATGATGTGAGAAAGGTAATTGGTGAAATAACTGATTTGAAAAATTTTGATTTGAAGGTAACTGCCAAAGTAATGGAAGGTCGTTCACTTGATGCTGATACTGGAATGGCAACTGTCAAAAATATCATTGGTGTTGCAAGTGGCAAGGGTGGAGTTGGAAAATCAACTGTTTCTCTGAATTTAGCATTAGCTTTATCTGAATCAGGAGCTAAAGTTGGATTGTTAGATGCTGATATCTACGGTCCTAGCATTCCACTGATGTTGGGAATGAAGGATGGATTCATGGAAGTAGAAGACAACAAACTCCAACCTGCAGACTCTAATGGATTAAAAGTTGTTTCTTTTGGTTTCTTTGCAGACCAGTCTAATCAAGCAGCAATTTACCGTGGTCCAATCATTTCTGGAATACTGAAACAATTTTTAGTTGATACTAATTGGTCTGACTTAGACTATCTTATTGTAGATCTTCCACCGGGTACTGGTGACATTCCACTAACTCTTGCACAAACAATTCCTATTACTGGAATTCTTGTTGTCACTACTCCCCAAGATGTAGCAAGCAACGTTGCAGTCAAAGCTGTATCCATGTTTGAAAAACTAAACGTTCCAATCATTGGCGTAGTTGAAAACATGAGTTACTTTCTCTGTCCAAATTGCAATGACAAACATTACATCTTTGGTGAAGGCGGTGCAAAGAAAATTAGCGAACAATTCAACATGCCTTTCCTGGGCGAGATTCCATTAAACTCTGGAATCATGGCAGGTTCTGATTTGGGAAAACCAATTATGATTACAAATCCTGATTCTCCAAGTGCTCTGGCTTTTAGAAAGAGTGCAAAAAATATTGCAGCACAATGCAGTATTCTTGCAGCAAAGTTACAAGATGAGATGGCATCTGAAAGTTCTAGTGAAGAGTCATCTCCTGAGGCAAGTACTGTATAGTCACGATTAATGTGAAATTATCTGAATCTCTACGAGACCAATTGAAAGTTCCTTTAGGATTACTTTTACCTGAAAGCCAAGCTGACAAAACAAATATTCAAAAACATCTTCCAGAGAATTCCTACATTATCACCGTTGGTGATAGGACAACTGAAAAAATGATTGAGTTTGGTCTGATTCCTTCTTTGCAAATAATTGACAATTTGGAAAAAAGGAAAAAAAGAGAACCTCCCAAGTTGGAATCTGCAATTGAATTGACAGTTGATAATCCTCCTGCAGAAATCACATCAAACAGCATGGATGTAATTAAAAAAGCCTTTACAATGAAAACTCCAATACGATTAACTGTAAACGGTGAAGAAGATCTTCTGGTCTTACCAGTCTGTATTTATGCTCCTGAAAATGCAACTGTTCTGTACGGTCAACCAAATGAAGGACTAGTTATAGTCAAGATTACCCCAGAAATTAGAAATAAAGCACAATCATTACTTGATTCAATGGAATAATTGGGGTATGATGAGACGGTGGCTGTATGATTGATGATTACTCTACTAAACCTTCTGACCCTATTAATTCATATTTTTAAAGAATCAAAATACACCAAACTTCTCACAACAATTGACATTTCAAGATAAACGCAAATTGTTGTAGAAAAAACAATGAAACTTGATCCTGAATTACGATTACAAATATTAGAAAAAGTTGGAATCTACTCAAACCGTTTCTCTATTCCAGAACCTAGAATTCTATTGTCCACAAAAGAAGTTCTTGATGCTCCAAAGGAAATGACTGAAGGCAGACGTACATCTGCATACAAGTATTATGGGGTATCTTACCTTCAGCATAATTTAGTATTCATAAATGTGAGAAAAATTCCTGATGAGAAAACTCTTGAAAACACTCTTGTCCATGAATTAATCCATATGAGATTTCCATATCTTGCTCATGGCAAAAGATTCAACAAATTAGTAAGACAAGGGCTTGGAGGCAAAACATTTTTGCCTTATCGAAAAAGAAACAAGATCTCTGCTATTTGATTTATATTTCCAGACTTTGGCAAGCTGGGTATAACATGGAAATATCGGGGATTCTGCCTTTTGCTGCCGGCATTGCATCATTTTTAGTCGCTGGAGGTTTGGTTGCATGGATCTCCAAACAACCAACAGGAACAAAAGAAATGATGGATATCTCCAATGCTGTCAAAGAAGGCGCAGCAGCATTTCTAAAAAGAGAGATGAAAATTATCATTCCTGTTGCTATAGGATTATCAGTAATTATTGGCGCTTTTCTTCAACCTTCAAACGGATTGGCATTTGCAGTAGGTGCTACCTTGTCTGCAGTTGCCGGAGTTATTTCATTAAAAATCACAGTCAAAGCAGCAGTTAGAGCTGCCCATCTAAGTAGCAGTGGACTAGGAAAAACATTTGCCATGGCATTTAGAGGCGGTGCTACAGTTGGTCTAGCAGTTCCAGCAATGGCCCTTTTAGCAATTACTGGTCTTTATGTGATGTTTCCAGATCCAATCACAATTGCAGGTGTAGGTATTGGCGCAAGTCTCATAGCACTATTCATTAGAATTGGCGGTGGTATTTTCACAAAAGCTGCAGATATGGGCGCTGACTTGGTAGGAAAAGTTGAAGCAAATATTCCTGAAGATGATCCACGAAATCCTGCAACAATTGCAGATAATGTAGGAGATAATGTGGGAGATGCCGCTGGAATGGGGTCTGATGTTTATGAATCTTATATTGTTACAATTCTTGCAGCGCTACTTATTGCAGCATTAATTGGCGCACCAAACTTTTTCCTTTATCCAATTTTAATTGGTTCTTCAGGAATGATTGCATCTATCATCGGTGTTGTAATTGTTGGCTCTAAGAATATTACTGATGTAATGAAACCGCTTAGCCGTTCATTTTATGTATCTGCAGCTATTGCAATTGCATTAAACTTTGTATTCATTACACAATTCATTGATGATTCCTCAACAGCTTATGCCCTGTTTGGCTCTACCGTGATTGGTGTAATTCTAGTTCCAATCATACAAAAAATTACTGATTTCTACACAAGTTACAAACAAAGCCCTGTAAAAGAAATTGCAGATTCTGCAAAATGGGGATATGCATCATTGACATTAATGGGCATTATCAAAGGAATGCAATCTACCGGACCATTTATGATTGCACTGGTTGTAGCGATTATTCTATCTTATAGCATTGCTTCTGCAGCTGCTCCTGAAGGCGCAGACCCAGTACTGTATGGAATTTTTGGAACTTCTTTGACTGCAATGGCAATGCTGAGTCTTGCTGGAATTGTTCTAAGTATTGATGCATTTGGACCAATTGCAGATAATGCTGGCGGAATTGTAGAGATGACTGGAATGGGCGAGGAAAATCGTAAAGTCACTGATGAAATTGATGCAGTTGGAAATACCACAAAGGCAGTTACAAAGGGATTTGCCATTGCTAGTGCCGCATTAGCTGCTTTAGCTATGATTCAAGCGTTCCAATTTGAAGCATCTCATATCTTTGCAGGTATTTTGGTATTAGATTATAGTTTAACAAATCCGGCAATTATAGTTGGATTATTAATTGGTGGTCTGATTCCCTTTATCATTACAGGCCAACTCATTAACGGTGTATCAAGGGCTGCAGGAAAAATGGTTGATGAAGTAAGAAGGCAATTCAAAGCTGATTCTGGAATTCTTGCTGGAACATCAAAACCTGATTATGCTAAATGTGTAGACATAGCAACTGTTGCGTCAATTAAAGAACTATGGAAACCTGCAATTGTTGCAATTCTTGCACCAATAATTTTGGGAATTTTGTTAGGTCCAACTGCAGTCGCAGGGCTATTGATGGGTGCTGTTGTAACTGGAATCCTCTTGGCATATCACTTGGCAAACACTGGTGGTGCATGGGATAACGCAAAGAAACTGGTAGAAATGAGAGGAGAAAAAGGTTCTGAAATCCATAAAGTTGCAGTAGTTGGAGACATCATTGGTGATCCTTACAAAGACACTGCAGGACCTGCACTAAACACTGTGATCAAATTACTTAACACAATTGCTATAGTCTTTGTGTCTGCATTTGTTGCAATTCTTGCAATCTAATCTTCAACAATCAACGTCATATCTAACTCGTCAATTTGAGCTTGAATTGCCTTTTGCAAAGTTATACCGTGTATATCGCAGAATTTGAAATAATTATCTGCTGTCTGAAAGCATCCGCAAATCCATTTGGTTTTCTTGTCTCCTTCAACAGTCCACTTTGAATACTTGTGTTCTGACATGTTGTTTCTAAAATGATCAATCTAAAAAAGTCTTGTAGAAAAAGAAAAAAATGTTTAAGGACAGCCTTCCATCTTTTGGATAAAGTAGCCTTTCTCCTTAATTGCCTGCTCTACAGGCTCTGGTGCACCTTGTGAATGGCAGAATTGACATTCGTTTGTAGTCATCTCTGCTTGTCCTTCACCTATTGATTCTAACCACTCTTTACCATATGTTATGGCTTTATCGTGATCTTTTTCACCAGTAATTACATCAAAGTGCATGGTATGACCATCTGCTGCTTTGACATAAGTGTCGTATACGTGAATTTCCATATTGTCAATTAACAAAAGGGGTATTTAATTCAAAACACCTTTCATGCTAGTCTACTATCGCTCATTCTATAATTGTATAACATGCAAAGAAGATTCTTTGTTTTTAAAAATTCCATTAAAAGTGAAGAAACTCTGGAAAGATGCTCAGATATTATCTTGATACCTTTTATCTAACAACTTAAACTAGCGTGTATCACAAGTATCTTGTTGGAAAACAATGCAAAAGATATTGCAAAAATAGGAATTAAGAATTTACTATCACCAAAAACCCCGAGTATAGTTGATATGTTACTAGGACGCGGTACAGAAAAAGTTGTAGATTCTGAAACACTAGTTGAAGAGATACAAGACAGAGTACACAAATCACTAAATCAGGAGTTTCTGTATTCTGCGGTAACCGAAGAATCAGAAATATTTCTTAGAGAAAGAGTATTGCAGAGTCTGAACATGGCAGTCTTGTTTGTAGACTTGGTTGGGTCCACCTCCATGATCTTAAATTTGCCAAAAGAAAAACTTGCTACTATTTTTACCACCTTTGCTCAAGAGATGGCTTATGTGATAAAACGCCATGATGGATTTGTATTGAAATTTGTTGGTGATGCTGTGATTGGATATTTTGTTGCAGAAGAACTGTCCACATCTGTTGCAAACAGGACAGTTTCTTGTGCAGAATCAATGTTGAAAATTATCAAAGTTGGAATAAACCCGATTTTAAAAAGTAACAACCTTCCGGAATTAAAGATAAAGATCGGTATAGATTATGGCGAAAACACAATTGTACGATATGGGGATGATTTGCAAGAGGCACATGTGGATATTTTAGGACCGTCTGTTAGCATGGCAGCTAAAATTCAAAATTTAGCTCAACCTGACCAAATAATGGTTGGCGGTGATGTGTATACAAAACTTCATGGCTCCATTCAAGAATATTTTGTTCATTTAGATTTGGAAAAATCTAATTGGGATTATAAATCTGCAAAAACCAAAAAAGCTTATCCAGTATATGCATATGTTGGAAAATAAATGATATTCCCACCATTGTTTAAGAAGGGACTAAGTTTTGTCACGTTTACATTAATTCTGATTTTTTTCTTTGGTTTAGTGAACATTGAACATTCTGCTCTGGGAATTTCTAAACCCCTGCTTGCAATTACAGAGCAAACAATAATGATATTCGATATTATTTTTTGGGCGATAGTGTGCCTACTGACTATCGAATTAGTAGTGGCATATCTTGAGATACGAAATGCTAAACACTTCGTAAAAAAATATTGGCTTGAAATAATCATGCTTGTCCTGATGCCAATATTTGTAGGATTTAAAATACTAAAAATAACCATGAAAATCATAAAACAAATCAAAATAATGAAGACAGGGTTTAAACTCTTTAAAAAAATAAAAAAATCCTCGAAATAATATCCAAAGTGATTTTTGCATTTACAATACTTGTTTCAACAAAAATTCTAATCTTCCAACATCTTAATAGTTTATTTACCAAGTTGTTTACAAACAGATAATGTACAAAACTATTCTCTTACCTCATGCAGGAACTCCGGCAGGAGATGAGGCATTAAAGCATGCCATTTACGCAGCTAGAGAATCATCCCGGATTATTATTTTACATGTTGTAGAAGCTGTACAGTATCCCCCTTCATTTGCGTTATCCTCATCAGAACGAAACAGTCTGCTAAAATCCATTGACGAAGTAAACGAGGAAATGAGGCAAGATATGGAGAAAAAGATGGAAAAATACACTCAGCAATGTAAAGAGAATAACATCAAATCCAAAGTTCAAGTAGTTATTGGGGATGCATCTGAAATAATTTTGAATACTGTTAAAAAAGAAAAAGTAGATCTAATTGTTATGTCAAAACGAAGAAAGCTCAAAGGGGTCAAAAAACTACTCTCATTAGGCAGTGTTTCAAGAAAGATTGTGGAAAGTACATCCTGTCCTATTTTATTAATCGATGTTGAGAATAAATGAACCCTCTCTTTGAACATATCTTAGTTCCATATGATGGAAACTCAGGTAGCGAAAAAGCATTTGGAAAAGCAATGTCTCTAGCAATATCGATTGGTGCAAAGATTACGATCCTCACTTGTTTGGAAGAACGACATACGTTTGGATTTTTTAAGACAAAAACAAGCAAACAAGAGTTTGAAAAAGAAAGTAAACTAGTTGAAATACAACATCAAAAATTAAAAAAATTGGCCAAAGAACATGATGTTTCTTGTGATTCTAAAATTGTCAAAAACGGATTGGCATCCATCAAAATCCTTGAATTTGCAGATAAACACAATGTAGGTTTGATCGTAATGACAAAAACAAAACTTGTTTCTCATTATGAAAAACAACATTATCATAGTACGGTTGAAAATGTTTTCAGAAATGCAACTTGTCCAATTTTGATTCTCTAGTTTTATCAAAATATCCTGTCTGAATTAAAGCAACATCTGAATTTTTTCATCTTGTTATGTGTGGCGTAGGTTTGATTTTAAGTGCAGACATCTGTGTCTTGTAGACTCCTACTGAATTTGCATGAATTATTGAAACGATTGGCAACTACGAATTAACATGAGTATTGTCTCTCAAAGATGAATGTGTGGAAAATTATTGATGATTAAAGAATATGCCTTCAAACAAACAAATGAATCAAATAAGTAATTCCTATTCCCATCAATGCACTGCCTGGGATTGTAATTATCCATGAAAATACAATCTGCCTGCTTACTTTCCATCGTACTGCACGTTTTCTACGTGCTGCTCCTGATCCAATAATTGTTCCAGTAATTGCATGTGTGGTGCTAGCTGGAATTCCGAATACTGCAAAGATTGCCAGCATTAATCCTCCACTAGTTTCTGCTGCAAATCCTTGATATGGTTTGAGTTTTGTGATCTTTACTCCTAAAGTTTTGATTACTTTGTATCCTCCAAAGAAAGTTCCCAAACCCATCGCTGTTGCAGCAGCCAAGATTACCCATATCGGCATATCAAGTTCAGGAATCATTCCTGCAGAAAATAGAATTAACACAATAATCCCCATTGTTTTTTGTCCATCGTTGGCTCCATGAGTTAAAGCAAACCATGCTGAAGAAATAATTTGTAATCTGCCAAATGTTTTGTTTACTGGTCCTGGTTTGTGACTTGCAAATATTGTGATGATCAACGTGGTGATTAAAAGACCGAAAATTATTCCACCAATCGGTGCAATGACAATTCCTGCAAAAACTTTTGCCAAACCCCCGTAAACCAATTTTTCAAATCCTAATCCTGCAATGCCTGCGCCCATTATGCCTCCTATCAAGGAATGGCTATTTGAAATTGGCAATCCAAAATAAGTACAAAGAGTACTCCAACCAATTGCTCCTGCCAACCCTCCTATGATCATGTAAACTGTAATGTCATCAGGACTAACAATTCCTTTTGCAATGGTAGTTGCAACCGCCACTCCAAAAATAAAAGGTCCAATGAAATTCATTGTAGCAGATAACCCTACTGCATGAATTGGTTTTAGTACACGTGTTCCAATTACAGTAGCAACGGAATTTGCAGAATCATTGAATCCGTTAACAAAATCAAAGATTAACGCAACTATGATTGCCCCAATTGCTATTTCTATCATTTAATCATCTCAGGTATATTTTAGGACGATATCCTCGATGACATCTGCAACATCTACACATCTGTCTGATGCAGTTTCCATTGTTTCGTAGATATCTTTTAGTTTGATGATTTTGATTGCATCATTTGTTTCAAACAGTTCTTTTATGGCCTCTCTATACAAATCATCTACAGTATGTTCAATATCACTAGTGTTTCTACAATGCTCAATCATGTCTTTTGGATTTTTTATGCGCTGTAACTTTGAAACCATATACTCTACTTCTTTTGTGGCCTTTACAAGCTCCTGAGCCATCTCTACCGTGTATGGTGGGGGACTAGTTATTTGATAGCTGTGAACCCTAGCTGCAATTCCATCCATGAAATCAATCACATCATCTATTTTAGATGCAATTCTTTGCATGTCTTCACGATCCAAAGGTGTGATGAATGTCTTGTTTAATTCCGAAAAAATGTCTCTTGTCAAAACATCTGCTTCTGTTTCTAATTGATGAATTTTTTTTGCTTGCTTTTCATTACTAAGATCGTTGAATAAAACAACCACTGCTTCCGCGGTTTCAACTGCTTTTTTTGCTAAATCATCAAGTATCTTTAGTAGTTCTTTTTCATTGGATTTTATCCATGATAACCATTGTCCCATAAATTACCCCCCGAACTACGTAATTAAAAACTAGCCTATGATAACTATATAGAATATCGATCATATTGGAAGTATGTGGTTATTGTTTGCAAATGTGGTGAGTCATTCAAGACAGTTCAGCAGTTAGAAGAACATCAAAAGTGGCTATGCATCCGTTCAAAAAATTTCTAGTCCCGACATGTGGATTTACCTGAAAAATCTTCTAAATGACTCTCGTTTAATAGATCTTATTTAATCCAAAGTATCTTTTCATACTGAATCTAAATTCAATATCACAAATCTGTAATTGAGATTTTCACAAAAATATTACAATAAAACAATACCAAATATTTGTACAAGAATTGCTATGATCGCAAATATGATGATTTTTACTCCTAATCCCATGAGCTATCACCCCTGATTTTATTATGTAAATTATTTTTAGTCAAATTCAAAATACCGCCACGTTAGTTTACCATCATGTGTCTATCGAGTATTTCTTCAGTACGTTGTTCCTGTTCATTGATTATGTTTAATGTCATGCTGGATTCAATGTAATGTAATGCACGTATATCTTTGGTAATGACATTTTCAAGTGTTTTGTTATCTGATGCTTGAATCTTACAAATTACATCATATAATCCAAAAACCACATCAGCTTCTTTTACCTCTGGAATGTGGCAGATATTTTTCAGGATAGTGTACTCTTCTCCATTCTTACAGTGAACTACAACATATGCTTGAGCTAGATTTTGTCCCAATATTGCTCCAAGCAATTTTTCAGAAGTTTGAAACAATTCTTCAGATTCTGAACGTGTTAAAGTCAAAGTAGAATGAATTTTGGGCATTTTCCGAATAACGCCTGTAACAACCTCTCGAATTTTCTCTTCTGATCCTAGTTCAATTTTTGCAACAATATCATAAAGGCCAAGTGTGCCATGAGCTTCTTTTATGCCATCGATATTTTTCAGTGAGGAAATGACATCTATTTCTGAACCCAAATCACAATTCATTAAGATATATGCTTTAGCCATATTTAGTGATCTTTTACACGTTTGGGTTTTGAATGAGCCTTTATCATGTGTTTTTTAGTTCTTTCTGGATCAGTGAACTCCATATCACAGATATTGCATTTATTGGAAAATGTGGTTTCTCTTTTTAGTATGCTTTTTACCAAATTTTTGTTAAATGATAACTTTGGTTTCATACAAAAACTTGAAATTTGAGATTATAACGTGTTACTTAACATTGTTAATTCAATTTCTATGATAGATGTAGTGATATCTCAATGTTGGGCTACCAATGAATCTATCTTAGTGTTCTAATTGATCAGAACACTCTGTGGAACAAACATCATCACACCAGTGTTCAAATTCTTTTCCACATACAATACATGTTTTCAATAGGGTAATCTCACATCATTGTTTCCAGATTCAAGTATTTACAGAATAATTAACAATGTTAAGTGAATGATAAATACGCAAATGCTGTTAATCTATTTGTGTAGAGGTCCCTATTGTAAAATGATGTGATTCTTAGTTAAAACCCGCGCTGTACTGCTACTCAACTTCTGCTTGAGACGTACTAATTAAGCATCATTTTGGCTTCTACATTTTAACCATTCAGGTAAAATACACATTCAGTAATTTCTCTAATGTTTTATGTTGAAAACCCTGAATTATTTCATAGAATTTTTAAATAATAACTAGTTTCTAAATGTCCATTTTAATTCGCCATGCTTTTTTACGAATTCGTCTGGTGATACTTTATTGTGACTAGTTTTGATGTGAAACATGTAATCTTCCAATGACACAAATTCATGTTTGCATAGAGGGCAAATTTTTCTAAACGACATAAAAAACTAATTCATTATTTCCTTTTAGCGGTTCCTTAACAATGTTAATTATTGTATTTATGCAAGAAAATTATTTCTAAACATTGAACAAGACAAAGAAAAAATTATCCAAACTATCTAGAACAAACATAATTTCAGTTAGTGTTGTTGCAGGTGTTGTTATTTTGATAGGGGGAATTGCATTGAATTCGCTTAGTCCGGTTAATTATGATGGTTTTGTTTTCGCTCCTTCTACAAACGTATTCCTAAAGGCAGTAAAATCCCCTCAAGGTATCTACCATTATCAATTCACCAAAGGCGGTAAGGCACTTCAATCATCATCTGGGACATCGCCTTCAATTGTTATGTCTAAAGGAAATCTTGTTCAGATTCATTTGATTAATGAGGAAAAGAACCAACTTGACAATCCTTCCAAACACAATCTCAATATTGATGAGTTTAATGTACATATCAAAGATCTTAGTTATTTTCAAAGTGAATCAGTCACATTTTTGGCAGATAAAGCAGGCACTTTTGATTACTATTGCTCAATTCACCCTGGTATGAAAGGCACTATCACAATTACTGAATAAATTATTGAAAAATGAAAATTTCCTAGAAAATATCTTCTGTCTGTTTGTATTATTTGCAGTATTGTGCTCAGGATTAATTTCACAGTTCTTATTTAATTCAAAGATTATCCAAGTTCATGAAATATGAAGTTGAAATCAAAATGCCACACTCATCAAGTATACTTTTAGAATTGGATGATGTTAATTCCCCAAAAACAGTTAAAGATTTTATTGGAAAGTTGCCATTCACAGTGGACCTGAATGTGTGGGGTGATGAAATCTATACTTCAAAATCTCCAATCTCTCAACCTGAAGAAAATGCAAAATCTCCTGTTGATCTTAATGATGTTGCATATTGGCCTACTGGAAAAGCAATATGCCTATTTTACGGCCCTACCCCAATTGGCAATCCTGGAGAAATCACTCCCGCTTCACCTGTGAATATTCTTGGAAAAATTATCTCACCTGATAAATCTATTCTAAATTCTGCAGATGGTGAACGCGCAACATTTCAATTGAAATCTTAACTTAATTTTATTCAATTGGGATTTCTATAATGTCTGATTCAAGAATAAATGCTCTGAAATTCTTATTTATTCCAGAATAAATTATCCACACTACTGGATTGCTTTGCATAAATTTTTTGTCAGTGTTTGACGGAAAAGCATCTGAATCTGGATGTGAATGAAATATCCCTACCACATCAAGATTTTTCTCTTCAGCCATTTTGTATCCTTCAATTAACTGTTCGTTTGAGATTGTAAAATTTACAGGTGACTCTTCAATATTTTTTGTTAAAAATAAATCTGATACTGTGTCATTTTTTCCAAATAATATGGCACAAGACTCGTTAGGTTTTTGATTTTCTGAATACTCTGATAGAATTTTTTTATCTGATTCTGATATGGTGATTTTCTGCAAATCTATTCTACGTTGACTGTTCCTATCATCCATGGATGCAATATACAATAATAATCATAATTTCCTGCATCTGTGAATGTAAATTCAAAGGTGTCTCCTGTAGATAGAATGTCTGAATCAAATACTCCGTCTGCACCTGTATCTGGACTGCCTGAAGTTGCTGTATGCATTGTGTTGTCTACATTGTCCCAAACTACTGTAGTTCCAACTGTGACATCAATTACTTTTGGATCATAATAGATTTTACCATCTTCTGGAATTGCTGCTCCTTCTGGAATTGTGACTTTTGTTGGTTCTTTTGCTCCTTCAATTACTAATGATGCAACCATCCATGGATGAACAATACACAGGTATTCGTATTCTCCAACTTCCAAATTATTAGTATCTAACGTAAAGACATCACCTGCACTCATCAAACTTGAGTCAAATGTTTCTCCAAAGTCTACTGCACTAGTAACAGTATGCGCTACTGAATCTTCATTTGTCCATTCTATGATATGCCCTTGCGTAACTATCGCAACATCTGGATCATAGTCTGGATTGCCTTCTTGGGCTGAACCTTCTAGAATTGAAATCGAAAAGATTGGCCCGGTTGGTGAAATTTCTTCAGTTGGTTCTTCGACTCCTACTTCTTGTGGTATCATGTATGTGTCCGGACTTACAAATCCAAAAGCTACCCATGCGATAATCCCTGTAGCGGCCGCCATTCCAACAATTGCACCAACAGGTTTTACAAAAGACGGATGTTTCATTGCAAGGTATGCTATTATGATTGCCGGGAAGGCAATTGCCATTAAGATTCCTGCTATTGTAACTGTGTAGTTTGACGTGTTCATGGTAAATGCAAACATTCCAAATCCTAATGCTATTGACAAAATTACCAAAGTCGTTGCCTTGGCTCTGTTACTGGTAGAAATTCCTCCATCTAGGATACCTGCTGATAAGAAAATCAAACCGACAAACATGGTGAGACCTGTTAATGCATGCATTCCATCTATGAATGTGTGTGCAATGCCTGCATAAGACAATGTAAGACCAGCCAAGCCTATAGCTGTAAGTCCCATTCCAGGCATCATGAGGTCCCAATTACTCATTTAAGATAGCTGGTAGGGCTGAGATACTTATTCCTTTTGAAATACAATGGATCACGTAGACGAAGAAATTAAATGGCTTTGAGAGCGGATAGAGTCAATTGGGATTTAACGAAATACTGGAGATATCAAAACCCAGAATTGTTGTGCTTTTAGTAATTACTGCAGTTACATCGATGTATGCTGCAAGTAAACTAGTTCCAGGAGCACCTGAACTTGATTATTGGTCTTATTTGCACATAATTATAGCAGGAGCATTGGCATCTGCAGGTTCTAGTGCTCTAAACCACTATTATGACAAAGACATTGATCCAAAAATGACGAGAACTAGTACTAGACCAATTCCGTCAGGACGAATGGCTGCATCAAAAGTCTTGTTGTATGGAATTACTGTAAGCTGTGTATCTGTAATTTATGGGTATTTTGCATTAAATGCAGTATCTGCGTTCTTTATTGCAGTTGGAATATTCTCATATGTAATCATCTATACTGTTTGGCTAAAACGAAGAAATACATCAAATATTGTGATTGGAGGAATTGCCGGCAGTGCAGCATCTTGGGCTGGATGGGCAGCAGCAACTGGTAGTATGGATTTGTTGGGGTTTTTGGTAGGATTTTTGGTATTTGTTTGGACTCCTTCCCACTTTTGGTGTCTTGCAATGAAAATTAAAGATGAATATGCTCAAGCTGGGGTTCCTATGTTGCCTGTCGTGATTGGCATGCAAAAAACATCAAAATTCATTTTAGGAAATACTCTAATTTTAGTTCCTTATTCGTTGACACTCTCACTAATTCCTGACGGTATGGGGATTGTTTACACAATCATTGCCATAGTTTCTGGCGGACTAATGCTTGTGTATCATTATAAATTAACAAAGAATCCTACTTCTGACTTTGCATGGAAAGCATACAAAGTTACAGCCCCGTATCTTACAATTATTTTTGTAGCAGTTGCATTGGATGCTGCATTTCACATTCCGTTGTTTTAGGAATTATTTTTCAAAACCTGGAAAACTTGCTTCATAGTCTTTTTCCATCATTTCTTTATTTTGTTCTTCTATGCTATCTGCTTCTTCCTCAACAACTTTTGCCTCTATTCTGCGCTCTTCTTTAGTGATCCACGCAACTGTGATGAGGCCAAGAATCTCTAAATCTAAAAGTAGTTTGTTGAATTTGTCTTCTGGTATAATATGTCCGTCCTTAGTCAAGCTTTTGTAAAGCTCAATATCTGTTAAGGAATTTGCTTCCTTTATCTTGTCATATATTGTGTTTCGTAGTGGTATTGCCATTTTTATCCGTAGAATGATTTATCTCCTGTCTTTGGTACTACGTTAGATATACTTTCCTTAACTGTGTTATACCATTGATCAACTTCTTTTGTAATTGATGGCCTGATTTGCTTCAAACTATTTGCAAAGTGCTGACTGGAAATTTTTGCTGAATCCTCCCGCATTGCTAGAACTGCTGCTTCTCTACAAAGTGCTGCTAAATCTGCACCTGTATAGTTTTGAGTGGCGACTGCAATCTCTTGCAATTTTACATCATTTGCCAAAGGCATCTTTTTTGTTAGAATCTTGATTATCTCTAATCTGCCTTTTTCATCTGGGGGTGCAACATAAAGAACTAGATCTAGCCTTCCAGTTCTCAATAACGAATTATCTATGACATCTGGTCTATTTGTAATTCCAATAACTACAACTCGTGATGAAATACCTTCTTCAATCTCTGTTAGTAATTGACTCAGAATAGTTTCACCAGGTCCACTTTCACCTGATTTAGAGCGGGCTAGGGAATCTAACTCGTCAAATATTACTACACAAGGCGATGATGCTTTTGCTTTTCTAAAAATCTCTCTTACTGCTTTTTCGGATTCCCCCATCCATTTTGAAAGAATCTCCGGACCTCTAACTAGAATCATGTTTGCACCCGTTTCTGTTGCAAGTGCTCTTCCTAGCAATGTTTTTCCACATCCTGGAGGCCCATAAATTAAAGCACCCTTTGGTGGTCTAATTCCCATCTTGGTAAACTTGCTTGGTTCTTTCATTGCAACTATTAGATTGTCAGTCAATGTTTTTTTGATATCTTCCAATCCTCCTACATCTTGCCACCAAACTTTTGGTCTTTCAACATAAAATTCTCTCATAGCTGTAGGAACTACTTCATGCATTGCATCGTAAAAGTCAATTAATTTAATCTGCATTGACTGTAACACTTCCGAAGGAATCTTTTCAGTTTCAAGATCTATCTCTGGTAGATATCTTCTAATTGATTTTAGTGCAGCTTCTCTACAGAGTGATTTGATATCTGCACCTGTATAACCATGTAATTCTGATGATAGGTCTTTCAAATCAATGTCATCACTAATTGGCATGCCTCGTGTGTGAATCTCTAGAATCTCTAATCTTCCATCTTCATTGGGTACTGATATTTCAAATTCTCTGTCGAATCTGCCTGGTCTTCTTAATGCTGGGTCTACACTGTCTGGTCTATTTGTAGCACCAAGTACAATGACATTCCCTCTATCAGTCAGTCCGTCCATTAATGCTAGCAATTGAGCGACAACTCTTTTTTCAACATCTCCGTATGCTTCTTCTCTCTTTGGGGCAATCGCATCAATTTCATCAATGAAAATTATACTTGGGGAATTATCTTTGGCCTCTTTGAAAATCTCTCTTAGTTTAGCTTCTGTCTCCCCATAATACTTGTTCATTATTTCAGGCCCATTAATTGAAAACATGTTTGCTTCTGATTCACTTGCCATGACTTTAGCTAACAATGTTTTTCCACATCCTGGAGGTCCGTAAAGTAAAATCCCACTATGTGGCTCGATTCCCAGCCTTGTAAATAATTCTGGATGTTTTAATGGTAATTCCACAATCTCTCTCATCGCTTTAACTTCGTGTCTTAATCCACCCACTTCTTCGTATGTCACTCTAACTTTTCTATCCACTGTAGATTCAGTTGAAATGTTAAGATTTGTAGAACGATCAATCTTTACTACTCCCTTTGGAGTAGTCTTTGTAATTTTAAAGTCCATTGAGTTTCCTAAAATCATTACGGATATTTCGTCTCCATGTGTGATTGGCAATCCTTTCAATCTGTTTTTGACAAAATCTGTAAACTCTTTGTCTACAGTTACTGAATCATTTACTGGAGTAAGTGAAACTGCTTTTGCAAATTTTGATGTAACTTTTCTAATCTTGACAAAATCATTCAGTGAACCTCCTACATTTTTTCTTGTCTGCCCATCAATTCTTATGATGTCTGGAAATTTTTCATCCTCGTCAACTGGCCAAACAACTGCACAACTAGTTCTTGAACCCATAACTTCAATAATGTCTCCTGGTGTGACTTTAAGAAAGTCCATGGCTTCCGGACCAATTCTTGCACGTTTTTTACCTACGTCCCTTTGTTTTGCTTCCCCAATTCTCATTTGCAAAGGTTCTTCTTTGCGTGCCAAAATATCTCCTATTTCATGTCAACTGACATTCGACTCATGTTGAGCACTTCAAATTCACTTACGCCTTTTACGGACCTGATGGCATCTTCCAATGAATCCATTTGTCCTTCTTCGTCTTCTAGAATGAATTCTGCTTTAAGAAATTCTAAACCAAAAGCCAATGGCTCTTTTGCGTGCCTTTTCATTGAAATTCCTTCTTTTAATGCTCCTTTGATAGATTCTGCTAATTTGTCTAAATCTATTTCTGTTCCGTCAGGAAGAATTTTTGTGATTAATAATAACTGAGTCATTTTCTAAGGTCCCGATACATTACATGAAGTACAAGTATAGTTTCTTGCTGCTTCCCTGCAACTCTGACATCTCCAAATTAAATCTCCGCCACAATCCGGACAATTGAATTTTACACATTTATCATTAGGCATTATAGGTCTGTGACAACAACTACATGTTGGCAAGGAAATTGTAGACGACATATCCCCAATTTTCTGAAAACATCATTTATACCTTGCTTAGAATTTGAGCACGTTTTAATTCAATAATTTTTTGATTTCTCCGCCCACTAGAGCTTGGACAGTTTTCAAAGAGCCTTTGATTCCTAATAGTTTGATAATTGAGCCGGTGTGAAAATCAAAATCATCTTTTTCTGAAATCTCTTTTGTGATCTCTGGTGTGATTGACTCAAATAATTTGTTGATTGTGTTGTTATCAATTCTCTCTAAAATTTTTCTAGCAAGTAATTGTTTTTCAAATTCTTTGCCAAATCTATCCGTCCATTTTTTTTGATATTCTTCGAGATCTGATTTGTTATTAGTTTCTAAAAATTTTGAAATTGCTTGTCCTGCATAAACTCCGCCCATTCCGCTTGTAAAAATACCTCCTGCAGTTGTTGGTTTTGCTTGTCCTGCAGCATCTCCTATGATTATTGTTTTTCCTTCAACAAAATTTTCAATTGGGCCTTTAATCCAAATTGGTGCAAATATTTTTCTAATAATTGAATAATTTTTCTTCTCTTCCAGAATTCTATCTAGTGTTTCAGCAACATTAATTCCTCTTCCTGCTACTCCCACTTTCCCTTTGGCTTCTCCAGATGGAATAATCCATGCAAAAAATCCTGGATATTTTTCCTGATCAAAAATCACTTCGACTTTCCCTTTCTGTATCCAATCTGCATAGATTTCATACTGAGCTGATGATAAAATTCCTGTCCTGTCTTTATGAATAAGTGATGATACTCCCCTTGCATCCACAAATATTTTACAATCTATCTTTTCTTCATTTGTTCTAATTCCTGTATCTGTAATCTCTTGAAAACTAGTTCTGACTTTAATAACTGCCCCGTTCTTCTGAGCTTGAAAAGCTATTTGTTTGTCTAGTTCTCTTCTACTGACCTCTACAACTTTTTGTTTCTTTGAATTAATCGTAAAACTATTTCCATTTGGCGATGTAATTTCTGCTGACTCTATCATATGATCAAAAGTTTTTCTAAATGGGGTGATTCCAAGTTCTTCCAATCCTCCAATGCTGACCAGACCTCCACAGTGTTCGGGTGTGCCTATCTCGTAATCTTCTTCAATGACAAGTACTGAAAACCCCTTTGATGCAATTTCCCGTGCACACAACAATCCTGCAACACTTCCGCCTGCAATTACTACATCAAAGTACATAGATTTCGTTTCTTTGTCAATTATTTAATTCAAAAGTTTTTCATTAAGCCTGTATTTGATTAGCATATGGGAGACATAAAACAAGTAATTGTGGTTAGAACTGATCTAAAAATGGGAAAAGGAAAGATAGCTGCACAAGTAGGACATGCTTGTGTTCTTGGTGCAGAACATGTAAGAAAATCTCATCCTGAATGGTATGAAGAATGGTGGGGTGGGCAAGAAAAAGTTGTACTCAAAGTGTCTGGAATTAAAGAATTACAAGAAGTGAAACGACATGCTATAGATTTGAATCTTCCATGGTCTGAAGTTACTGATGCTGGTCATACGCAAATTGCCCCTGGAACCACAACTTGCATATCTATTGGACCAGCTCCTGAAAATTTGATTGACAAAATAACTGCCGATCTAAAACTTCTCTAGTTGGAATAAGATATAACGAGGCTAGATATTTTTTAAGACATGAAGAAAAAAGCCATCTTTGTAACAATATTTTTTGGTTTTATCTTGCTATCTTCAACTATTATGATTACACTTCCAGGTATAATTCCAGAAGGAGACACACCTAAAATGACAATCACTGGCACACCTGCTGATAATTTCCCAGATGATCAACGTGCTCAATTTTGCGGTTCTGGTGATGCAAAATCTACTGATTACGTTCAAGAATTTTCTATTCCAACTCTGTGTACCAATCCTTTAGCAATTGTATCTGATTATGACGGAAACATTTGGTTCACTCAAACAAATACTGGTAACCTAGCAAAGTTTGATCCTGACACTGAAACATTCACTGAATATGATAACCCTTCTTGGCCACAAGGAGGGCGTTCTATGATGTGGGGAATTGATTATGCTCCAGATGGGACTGTGTGGTACACTGATGAGACATATGATTCTGTGTGGAAGTTTTCAACTATTGATGAAAAATATGAGCGATTGTCCTATCCATCCGAAGGTAATTCATTACCTCAAAAACTCCAAGTTCATGGTTCCCAAATTATCGTTAATGACTTTACTGGAAACAAAATCACGTTCTTAGATCCAAACCAATCTGATGAAACTGTAAATTATCTTAGCATTCCTTCACCAATTGATGATTCTGTAACTGCTGATTTTGCAGTTGATGCAAATAACAATGTCTGGTTTACAAATTGGTTATTCCAACAAGGAGGGGTTTTAGTTAAATTTGATCAAAATGGTTATTTTGACTCTGTTGCGAATTCTGATGAAGAATATCTTCCATTACTTGACTTTATTGAAATCTATCAATTGCCTCCGGAGTTGCTTACTCCAAACGGTTCTGTAGTTGCTGATGATGGGACAATTTGGCTAGCAGATACGACAACATCGTACTTTTTTAATTTTGATCCTTTGACTGAAGTATTCACGCAATACGTCACATCTGATCCTTTACCTAACACATATGGAAATCAAACAGGAGTTGTAAAGACTCCTATTTCCAGACCATACTGGATTGAAACAGACGACCATGGCAGACTTGTTTTTAATGCCCAAACTGCAAACAATATCTCTGTAATGGATCCAAAATCTCAAAGCCTTGTAGAATATCACATTCCTTCAAAGAACCCCTATTGGGGAGATTGTGATCCTGGAACTGGGTTGATGCTGGCTGATTGTGGTGTGGCACAAATTTTTGATTTTGCAATAGATGGTGAAAAAATTTGGTTTACAGAATGGGTTGAAAATAACATTGGTGTTGTTGACACTTCTGTTCCATTACCTCTTGAAATTCAATTTGAATCTAATTCAATAACACTTGCACCTGGAGAAACTAAGCACTTCAACTTTATTGTATCACCAAAATCACAAAAAGATCTGTTAGGCGTTTCATTAATTTTATCTCCAACTCATGATTTCCTAAATGTAGATCTTGTAAACAATTCCCCCAAATCTTTCCAATTGGATTTTGATGCTCCACGTCCAATCCATACTTCCATCCATGCTTCAGAAGATGCAATTTCTGGAACCTACAAAATTCTGCTTGGAGCACAATCTTCTGATGTTGCAATCAGTAAATTCGTTACAGTGACAATAGAGTGATACCAAATTTAGATTCCCAAATTGGAATCACCGTTTACAGCACTAATTTTTCTGGAATTGGAGGAAAAATTCGAGTCAAACCTGAAGATTTCCATGTATCTGAAATTATTTCTGATAAAGTAAACAAATCCATAACTGATCAAGAAGGTTATGCCGTATACAAATTAAAAAAGAAAAAAATTGATACAAATCACGCCTTATCTGGTATTTTTAGAAAAAAAGGAATTCGTTTAAAGTCACTTGGGCTAAAAGATGCATCAGCTATAACCGAACAGTTTGTTTGCTCTGGAAATAAAGGTAGGGCCATTGAGGATTTCTCTACTGACAAATATTCTTTGGAAAAAATCGGCTATGTAAAAAAACCCCTATCTAAAAAAGACATGATAGCAAATCATTTTAAAATTAAAATCTCTGACTGCTCAAACGATTTGTCTTCTTTCACTGAACATGATAAAGTCTTGAATTTTTATGGTTACCAACGCTTTGGTTCCAAAAGACCTGTGACTCATCTAATAGGTAAGGCCATTTTACAGCGAGATTTCAAAAAAGCTGTTGATTTGATTTTGTCTTTTACCTCTTCATATGATTCGAAGGAAAATACTGAGATTCGTGAGAAACTATCCGACAAGGCAAACTTTGAAAAATATTTTGATCAAGTTCCAAATCAAATGGATATTGAAAAAATTGTTCTAAAAGAAATGATTGAACATGATGATTATTTTGCCGCAATTAGAGCAATCCCGTTATCTTTAAGACGATTCTACATCCAAACGTATCAATCTTTTATTTTTAATCAGTCTCTAAGTCTGGCGTTTTTAGATGGTGAAAATCTTTTTGAAGCTCAATCAAGTGATGTGTGCTTTGATTTTAATGGAATAATTGGTAAATATGTGAAAGGCCTGGATCAACGATTGGCATTACCTTTTGTAGGTTATTCATATTACAAAAAAACAAGATTTGATCATCAAATATCTAAAATACTGAGCCAAGAGGAAATTACACCAAAGGATTTTTTCCTCAAAGAGATGCAAGAAGTAAGTAGTGAAGGTGGTTTTAGACAGGCTGCCTTGCATTGCTTTGATTATTCGTCTCAAGAAAACACTGTGGAATTCTCTCTCTCACGTGGTATGTTTGCAACAATCTTGTTAAGGGAAATTATGAAACCTGAGGATCCAATGACTGCAGGTTTTTGAGATCATTTTCACATTTTCTTAGATGTCTTTAAGTTGGTGTTTTTTTAAGACAATTTGATTTACATGGAAAAAGCATACATGCTAATCAGTTGTGAGATTGGTGAGGAACAATCACTCTATTCTCAATTAAAAGAAATTCCTGAGGTAAAAGATTGCTTGATTACTTATGGCAGCTACGATATTGTTGCAGAATTTATCACAGATACTCCAGCACAAATGAACGAAATTATTACAACCAAAATAAGAAAACTTCAAAAAATTAGAAGTACCATTACACTACGTGTAACAAACTAGGCTTTTTTTAAAACTGTGATTGCAACCCCTATTCCAATTATGATCAACCCTGTAATTGCAATTTGGATTCCATAAGTAATCCAATCTGGATTGGAATACATGAATGAAGATTCTGGTCCAACCACTGATTGTCCCTGAAGGTGAAAAATAATCCCAAACACCACAATAATTCCACCTATGACTGCAATGGAAATTCCCTTTCTCACAAAATCTCTACATTCATGACACTAAAAAGGGTAAACAGAATTGATAATTTGACCAAATGATTTTTCGATTCTATCTTTAATCATATTCCTTAGAGTCCATAAAATGTACGATTGGGATGCCACCTATGAGTCAAGCCGCCACAAATATCTGGGGTTTATACTATTTTCATCTTCTGCATTACTTGCAGTAATCCTCTTTCTAATCTTTCATCCACAAATAGAATCTATCAATAAAGAATCTCCAATTTTGATCAATATCATGTTCCTGCCTGCAATGGCAATTGGATTTCTTTATGGCGTTAGAATTACTGAAAGAGCAGTCAATCCTGGAGAAATCCGCAGCCCAATTAAAAGATCTATTGTAAAAATATTCTTGTTCTTTTTTGTAATGGGTGGAATGTTCAGCTCTGTGAATTTTGCAATTAATGGCGGTAGTGTGATGCCTGAAGTTTCAATTTTAGATGATGGACTTTTGCCTTGGCTAAATGAATTTGTTAGCGCAAACGGTGGCGCTACTTTCTTAATCATTACTAGTATCACATTGATGGCATCTGCTACTAAACGAATTGTTGGAATGAACTCTGGATTTTTAAATAGGATGGTGACATTTGTTGGAACCTTTGTATTTATGACCATCCTTGTTTTGAGTTTCACAAAATCTGATCCTACATCTTCAGGAGTTTTCTTGTATACTTTTTATCATGCAGGAATTGTTGGCGGGGCATTTTACGCAATGAACAAGCTTACAAAGAATCAAAACATGATTGAAGATTTTACTAACGGTTACTGAACTATTTATCCAAATCTACATAAATTCCAGAAATTTCATTGTTAATTCTGTCCCAATATTTTTCACACCCTTCTGTTTTGAAATCATTTAATTTGCATTCATTGAAATGATGTGTGTTTTCTCTTTGTATGTTATCTGCAAAAAGTACATCTGAGCCAATTGCTAATGCTATTAGGCCTACTGCAGCAAGACTAGCTGATACTACAATCATACTATATCCAACTTTGGCATAATTATGAGGCTCTTTCATTTACAGAAAATCAAAAACCCTTGAATTTAATCTTTTCAAGTTTAGATTTTGCGATCAATTTGTGGACACTAGTATATTTTTTGGGAAAAAAAGAAAAGATAGTAGTTGAAAAGTTCTACATTGAGTATTCAAATTCTCCAGTATGAATTTCTTGGTCCTATCCCTCTTGATGAGTGGGGCCCTCCAATGGAAAAACTGGTGTATATTATCTTGTCAAAAGACCAAGATAAATTTAATATTCTTTATGTTGGTGATTGTGAAAAAACTGATGACAAATCGTTTTTTATCCAAAACCCTGATTTCAAATGCTGGGTTCAAAAATCAGGCTCAGAAAAATCATTATATCTTGCAATACTGCCACTGTTTGAATCAAGTAAAGAACGCAGACAAAATGTGCTCAATAAGATATTTTCACGTTACAAGCCTCCTTGCAATTCCACTGATCCTCTAAAGGAAGAACCTGATTATGTTGTAAGAAAATCTGAAACAAATTCAGAAGAACAAAAAATTTCTTGTTTGTGCTGTGGCTCTGAAATGAAAGCAGAACAAATACTTGAAAAATCCACTGTTTATCGTTGTACTAGCTGTGGATTAAGCGATACACGACTCAACTCTTAACTTTATTCTGAACATCAAACAATTGTAATGTCAACAAGTCTATTGCTTTTTTTAAATGCTGAAATTCATTAATTGAATGCATTTGACCCTCCACTAATGCCCTCATAATTTTGATTGAATTTTTTTGATAATCGTCAGATGCTACAATCTCCATTGCATTTATTTTTGATAGCAAGTTGTCTAATTCTTTAATCATTTCATCTGATGGCTTGTGTTTGTCCATAAACATCGTAGATTGATTTTGTATATGAATCGTTACAATAAATCTTCGTCAATCTCTTGAATTGGATCCAAGTATTGCTGACATGTGCAAGTGGGAATTTGACATTTTCCTACTTTGATGATTGAATTGCTATTTTCATTTGGTGAATGTGCTTCATTTGTATGGTGGCATCTTTTACAGTTCATGATCAAAAACCATCTTCTTTAATATTGAATTTGCAAGTCAAGGTATCAAGACTGCCCTGGCTTCAATTTCGGAATCTTTTAGCTTTTTGAGTACTTTGTTTGCACTTTCAAGTGGAAAGACTTGAGATATTACCTCGATATTATTTTCATCACATATCTTAATTACTTGTTCCATGTCTTTTGTCGATCCTATCAAAGTTCCCCTGATTGTTTTTTCTTCAAATGCCATAAATGAAGGATTTTTCCCTACTGTTGCAATAACAATGAGTCCTCCTTTCTTTACTGATTTAATTGCAGTATCTGTAGCAATATCGGATGGCGCAAAAACTATGGCCGCATCTAGCATTCCGTGTTTATTTTTTAGTTTATTCAAAAATTCTTCTTGATTCTCAGAAAATGTCATTGCATCAATTGCCCCTAGTCTCTTTGCCACATCAAGATGTTTTTGAGTTCTTGAAAATGCAATTACGTCGCAATTTTCGACTTTGGCAAATTGTACTGCCATATGACCAACCCCTCCAATTCCAAAAATTCCAATTTTTTTATGTGATTTTGGTTCTGCAGCTTTTACTGCTTTGTATGCTGTGATGCCGGCACAAAACAACGGTGCCGCATACTCTGGTTTCATATGTTGGGGAACTTTGGTTGCAAAATCTTCTGTAACTGTGATGTATTCTGTATATCCTCCTTTGAAAGATTCACCTGTAATTATTGATGATTCGCAAAGATACTCTTTTCCTTCTTTACAATATTGACATTCTTTACATGCTTCTAAAAGTGGGGTTATGCCTGCTCTATCCCCAACTTTGAATTTGGTTACGGCATCTCCAATTTGAATTACTTTTCCCACAAGTTCATGACCTGGAACTGTAGGAAGAGTTGGCGGAATTCCAATATCTTTCCAGTCTCCCTCTATGCCATGAAGCTGTGAATGGCAAACTCCACAAGCTTCGATTTTTAATAATATTTCATTTGATCTTTGAATTTCATGTCTATCAATTTCTGTTAATTTCAATGGATTCGTCTCAATTTTGGCACATTCAGAAAGCACCATCGCACGCATTTTTTCCATGTTCTGCTCACTCAAGCACGAAATTTTAACATTCGCTCATTAGAAAAATAAAGGACTAGTACCAAATTTTCTCATGAATGAAATTACCGATGAAGATCGTGAAAGAGTAAAATTATTGCAACAAATCACTTCCTCTAAAAATGAGTTCAAGAAATTATCTCTGGAACAATTACAGCGATTGCAAGAGCTAATTGAAAAAAAAGATTACAGTCATGACAAAAAGGCACATAAATCAAAAGTGAAATTACTGGGAAAAATCAATGTTAGAATTTATGAATTAACTGAAGGTCGTGGAACTTGGGGTTGATCGCCCAATTAAGTACTAATATTCTAGCAACTATGATTATTTGTGGTAGAAAACAATCTCATTCATGAAACCAGTCCCTATCTTCTTCAGCATGCGCATAACCCTGTAGACTGGTATGGGTGGAATGAAACTGCATTAAAAAAAGCAAAAGATGAAAACAAACCCATCTTTCTTAGTATAGGATATAGCTCGTGTCATTGGTGTCATGTAATGGCTCATGAATCATTTGAAAATGAGGATGTCGCAAAATTCATGAATGAAAATTTTGTTAACATAAAGGTTGATCGTGAAGAACGACCTGACATTGATGATATTTATCAAAAAGTCTGTCAGATAGCAACAGGACAAGGCGGTTGGCCATTGAGTATTTTTCTTACACCTGATCAAAAACCATTCTATGTGGGTACTTATTTTCCTGTTTTGGATTCTTATGGACGTCCAGGTTTTGGAAGTATCTGCAGACAACTCTCACAAGCATGGAAAGAAAACCCAAAGGACATTGAAAAATCTGCTGAGAGATTTCTTGATGCTTTACAAAAAACAGAGACTGTTGCAGTTTCGACGAAATTAGAACGTGTAATTCTTGATGAGGCTGCCATGAATTTATTCCAAATTGGCGATCCAACTTTTGGCGGATTTGGTTCCGCACCTAAATTTCCCAACGCTGCTAACATTTCCTTTATGTTTCGTTATGCAAAACTGTCTGGCCTCTCAAAATTCAACGAATTTGCACTCAAGACTCTCAGGAAAATGGCAAAGGGTGGGATTTTTGATCAGATAGGTGGCGGATTTTCCAGGTATTCTACTGATGCAAAATGGTTGGTTCCTCATTTTGAAAAGATGCTGTATGATAATGCGTTGATTCCTGTTAATTATGCTGAGGCATATCAAATCACAAAAGATCCTTTTTATCTTGATGTGATGCAAAAGACACTGGATTTTGTTTTACGTGATATGACTTCTCCTGAAGGCGGATTTTATTCTGCATATGATGCCGATTCTGAAGGTATCGAAGGAAAATTTTACGTCTGGAAAAAAAGTGAGATTAAAGAAATTCTAGGTGATGATGCTGATCTGTTTTGTCTTTACTTTGATGTTACTGATGGTGGAAATTGGGAAGGAAACAATATTTTATGTAACAATCTTAATCTCTCAACTGTAGCATTTAATTTCGGAATTACGGAACAAAAGGCTCAAGAAATTATTAATTCTTGTTCTGAAAAATTACTCAAAGTTCGTTCTACAAGAGTCTCTCCTGGTTTGGATGATAAAATCCTAGTCTCATGGAATTCTTTGATGATCACTGCATTTGCAAAAGGCTACCGTATTACAAATGATACAAGATATTTGAATGCTGCAAAAAACTGTATCTCTTTTATTGAAAACAATCTTTTTGAGGGTGATAAATTACTGCGAACTTACAAAAACGGCTCTGCCAAAATTGACGGATATCTTGAAGACTATTCTTATTTTGTCAATGCATTACTAGATGTATTTGAGATTGAACCTGAAAAGAAATATCTCGAACTGGCACTAAAATTAGGCAATCATTTGGTGGATCATTTTTGGGATTCAAATACTAACAGCTTCTTTATGACCTCTGATAATCATGAAAAACTAATCATTCGACCAAAGAGTAATTATGATTTATCTTTGCCTTCTGGAAATTCTGTTTCTGCCTTTGCGATGCTAAGATTATATCATTTCTCCCAAACGCAAAACTTCCTTGATGTTTCTACAAAAATTATGGAATCTCAGGCCCAGATGGCTGCAGAAAACCCTTTTGGATTTGGATATTTACTCAATACCATTTTTTGTTATCTGCAAAAACCACTTGAAATTACTATTATCAATACGGAAAATTCGAATATATGCAATACCATTTTTACCACTTATTTGCCTAATTCCTTTATTGTGACGATTCACAATTCTCCTCAATTAGATGACCTTTCCAAATATCCTTTCTTTGCTGGAAAAACTTTCCAAGATAAAACCAGAGTTTTTGTATGCAAGGATTTTACTTGTTCTTTACCATTACAGTCCATTGATGAAATAAATTCACATCTTTAGATTTTTTTCAAGTTCACATCAATCATATTTCCAACTTGAGGCCTTCCCATGTTGTCATATCTTGACTTTGGCATTGCTATTGTGATCTGTGTCTGCTGATATGATTTGATATTTACAGTTGGCTGTGCTTGTAAAATAGCTTCAAGTAATGGCATTACTTGTTCTTTTGTTTCCTCATCCAGTCTTTTTGAAACATTTTCTATGATCATCTGTTTTTGTGAGATTGGTTCAGTTGACACATTTTCAATTAATGTTAATTGCACCATTTGGCCATTATCTACTATTTGTGTAATTTTGAATTCGTTTGTTGCTGACAATATTTTGTTTGATTTTTTTGATGATTTATCTTTAACGAATTGAAAAATATAATGCAATTACTGCAGTAGCTACAGCTGCACTTACTCCCAATCCAAAGATGATCTTACTGCCATCAATTTTCATAACTCTGCTTCCTTTTGTCAGAATTAAACTGTAATGGTTTCTTATTCTTTAAATCCGTTCACTGATGATTTCTACGTAAGTGTTTTAATAGAAAAATCCTATTTTTTGTTATCACAAGTCAAAAAACTGTGTCCATACCATACGCGGAACAACCCTTTCTACAAAGAGTGCCCCATTGGGCACTCCAATTAAAATCATGAATTATCATTTGTAATATTTTGATTATCGTTTGTTTCTTTTTTACTATCTTCAAATTTACGTGGCTCCAAAATGGATTTTTTAATCAGGGGGGCACGTTCTTTTATTATTTTATTAAATTCCCTCATATCTTCTAAACTTGGGGTTTGTTGTTGATTTTGATATGCTTGCAAAAACCCTGAATACACACATCCTGTAATTATTCCAAATGCTGTGTCTGGAACTGATTCTATCTCTGGAACAAAATTATCTGCAATTTGTCTGTATGATTCTGATTCATTAATGTAATAATCGATCAAACTATCTAGAAAATCTTTGGTTTCTTTAGAGATTGCCATGACTTTTTCTCTATTTTCCTAGTTTATTTAATTGTCTTTGATTAATCGTTTATTTATTCATAAATTATTTTTTAGATATTGTGGAAATTAGAAACTGACGACGGTTTTTTTCGAATATATGATTCAAAAAAAATGGTTGCAGGATATTTTGATCCAGACTATGGAGATATTTTTCCAAAAGAAAATTCTGAAGAAATTGTTGCATCCATGCTAAAAAACCATGATAAAATTTTAGGCGGCGTGATGATGGTACCTCTTGTCAAATTTGGTTTATTTGACACTGATTTGGATACTGATATCACTACAATAGAACAAAATGTAACTAGAGTAAATGAACATTTACAAAAATGGAAAGATTTCTTGTCTGCTACTGATCGTCAAAAACATTCCATAAGAATATCTCACACAGATCAAGACATGCTGACAATCACATTTGAAGTGAAATTTTCAAAACCAACACCTCTTGAAAAAAAACACTTACAGGAAGAACTTTTCCCTACTTTGGATTTGTTACAGAAATCAGGTTTGTTATAATTCTGCCCGAATATCTTGTAATTCCAATATATGTGGATAATGTTAACACGAGTACTACCAGTGTTCCAATAGGGAATTCTGGAACTGCAGCATATTCTTCTGATTCTGCAACCAACGTGTATTCTTTGATCTGATTGTTTTGTATTTTATCTGGAATTGTAACTAAAAAGAAGGCATTATCATTTACTCCTAAATAATCTGGCTCTGGATGGACTTTTGATACTGCCGCAACTTTTCCTTCAATATCATATAATGTTGCAATAATTGCTACTGTATTTGCTGTAATGTCTCCTTTGTTCATGACCATTCCTGTTATCATCAAATTATTGTGATTATCCGTTGACAATTTTGATTCAGTAATGTCTATCACTTGATTTTTTGGTGGGCTTAGCTCATAATCCAATTCTATTGAATACGATTCTGTGTTTTTTGCATCATTACTTGTCAATATCAATTCAAATGGGCCTTTCATTCCTGGCATAATTGTATTTACCAATGAATCTGCCTCCCTAACGGCGATTGGATTTTTGTCTTCATCAAGCAGTGTAATTAGAACACTGATTTGGTTTAATGGGACTTTTAGATTATTTGTAATTTCACCTACCACGTGCAGTGATTTATCATCTCCGATGAATTGTTGATCGTTTTCAATAAACGCCTCACCAAATACAGCTGGAATTAATCCTACAAAAAGAAACACAACTATGAAAAATTTCTCCACATCTAATTTTGTTTGAATTCTTTAAAGAAGTTTATGCCCAATCCTATGCTTTTACAATGACAACATTTGAAATTTTTCCAAAAATCTGTATTTTAAAAATCTTATTAATGAGAATCCACTATACTAAACAGCAATTATGGCTAAGATAAAAATTAGATCTGGGAGAGGTACAAGAATTGTTGAAGTTGATGACAGTGCCAACAAATGGGCAGGTTCAGATTTCAAAAAATCCCAAGAAGCAAGAAAAGAAGCATCTAAAGACAAGTATGTTTCTGTAGGTCGTGGAACTGGTAAGATCAAATTCGGAGATATACCAACTACTACGACACAATCAACAAAGGGTATGTGGGTAAGTTCAGGACGAGGAACGGGTAAGAGGAAACTCTGATTATCCAAAAAGATCACACATACAATTCATTATTTTCGAACATGTCTCTGAAAAGAACCAACTAAAAAATAGAAAAAATTAAAGTTGTTATGATTATTTGAAAGAGCGAACCTTTCTAACAACTTTGTTATGATCAAAGGCAGCAGTAGTAGTCACATACAAAATGTGATTCTTTCCGGCAGGAATTACTATTCTTTTGACTTTGTCATACTCTGCAACTACATATTTGCATGCACCTAAAGATTTCAATAGTTTTTTTCTTTGATTCCAGTCATATGCTGCCGCTTTTAATGATGCCAAACTTTGTTTTTTTGACACCAAAATGCTTACTTTCTTTGAACGTGCTGAATAAACTAGTTTACCTTTTAGATCGCATAGTGTTACGACTCTAACCGATGGACTTAGCTTCAATAGTTTTTCAACAGCTGCTTCAATTTCCATAATTGTACCAATACTTTCTAGATGATAAAATTTACTAAAATGTTCGGAACAAAAATTTTTTGATGTGATTTGAATCTTGGAATGTAGAATTTTAATTGGAATCTTTTCTCCTTATGGGAGATGCTCAATTTTCCATTTTTTGGCCTCGTTAATACAATTGAACCATTCTATCTCGATATCATCTGAATTAAATTTCCCAAATTCATTCTTGTATTTATCATCACAATCCCTCTTCATATTTTCCGAAACCTGAATAACCTTTTGTGTCAATCCTGTCTGAGGTGCTTCAAATTTTTCTGGCTCGTCATAATTTTTTACCCCTGTTTTTGCTGAATAAAATTCAACCAGTCCCAACATCTCATATTCTAAGGATTCTTGAATTTGTGTATCTGAACGAATTTTTGCTGATTCGTCCCCAGTTTTTATCCATTCGATGAACTGTGAATCGCTTTCAAGTTGGGATTCTGACGATAATTTTAACAGCTCCACTGAACTTCTGAACATTTCTGGTGGTGATAATTTGTCATATTTGGAAATTATTTCATCAAAATCTCTCAAATGTTTTTCATAGAATTCTAATAATTCTTCTTTGGAAATGTCTCCTTCTTCCCATTTTATTTTTTCAGAATAGAATTTAATTTGTAATTCTTTAACCTCTTCTTGAATTTGTTCTAATTCTATTCCGAACTGCAGACCTTTCTGTTTGGTTTGCTCCACTGAAAAATTGTATGTGACTATTGCACCAATAATGATGACTGCTATTACTGCAATTATGATATTTTGAATTTTCTTTTTCTTCAAAGATAATCTATATAATTTCCATCTTCATCTAACTTTAATTCTATCGTAAACTCTGTTCCGCTGATAAACGAATCATTTCGTGTAGTTCTAACTCTGCCTATGACTAGCTCATACGGCCAAATTTCCACAACAATGGCTCCCACTTTTGCAGTAGGAGTCTCTGTAATTACCATGTCTTCTCGTTTAACTCCGTGTCTTTCTAACATGTGAATAGCGTGATCTAATAGTGGTTGCGGATTATTGTAATTTAGTACCCAAACTGTTCCTTCGTAATCAATTTTTTGCAATTTGAAACATCCTGATTTAACTCATATAACAATTATGCGCCCATGGATTTTGAATGAACCTGTGAGCCGCAAAATTCTTTTGCCATGACATGTGACCTGGCATGAATATTTATTTTTGTAGCGCATTTTTTCTTTGATCTGTTATTGATAATCGCTCTGTTTTTTACAAGCGAAAAATTTTGTTGTTACTCATGACCGTTTATTGGTAAAAATCTATTTTCATCAAACTCTTTAAGGAATATTTTCTTAGGATAAACATGAAACTAATTTGGTTTGTAATTCCTTTGGTATTATTTGGAATTGTAGGAATGCAGAGTTCCTTTGCTGAAGAGGTTGGTATGGGGTCAGATTCTACAATATCTCAGCAGAAGCTAAAAACAATGGTTGAGGATTGGATGTCCAATCCAGATGAGGATGACACAAACCAACGTCTAGAAATCATGAAGGCATATTATACATTTGAGGAAGAAGGGCAGAAATTATCCAATGATCAAGACGGACTGGTCTTGATGAACCAGATTAGAAAAATGGTTAGTCTAGACATACCAAAAGCAGATCTTGATCAATTAAGGGAGCAAGTAAGAATAGAACTGGGATTGACGGCACCATATACAACTAAAATTTTCTACATTGGTCCAAACCTGGTTGATTGTGTTGGAGTTGGTCCTCAAAAATGTATGCAAGTTCGTGAAGATGAAAATTCTAGTTGGGAGTACTTTTATGATTCCATTAAAGGATTTGATTTTGTTGAAGGAAAATCTTACAAAATTTCAGTTAAAGTAACTGATGTTGAAAATCCTCCTGCTGATGCATCAGATAAAAAATATGATCTAATAGAGATTCTTGAAACAAAATCTTATTCTAGACATATTCCATATAACGATACTTGTGCACCTGGATTCGTTTCTCTTGGAGAAATCTGTGTTCTAAATGATAGATGCGGTCCTGGAGCTTATCCAGGAAAAGTATGTGTCATGGATGGAGTCAAGCAACCATATCTTAGACCTGCTCAGCAAGGAAATGCTGGAATTGCAGCTTATGATGTAATATGTGCAGAAGGATTGAATCTAGTTTTCAAATCACATGACGGTTCACCTGCATGTGTGAGTCCTGATTCTGCCAAGAATCTTGAAGAACGTGGATGGCAAACAAAATATCCTAATTTTGCATGCACTTTGGAATATGCTCCAGTATGTGGAGTTGATGGACAAACTTATGGCAACAAATGCATGATTAACTCAAATCATGTTGCTATAAAACATGTAGGCGAATGTACTGATATGGTTGAAGAAACAAAAGGAATATTTGAAAAGACCTTAGACTACACCACTCATCCTCCTGTCATTGACGAGCAAAAAGGATATTTTGTCACAGAAATTGCAGATGATGTCTATTGGTTGGTTGGAAGTGGTTACCAGACGATGTTTGTAATTACTGATGAAGGTGTTGTTGTAATTGATGCACCACAACCTATTGGAGAAAGATACCTTGATGCAGTAAAAGATGTAACATCCAAACCAATCACTCATATGATTTACTCGCACCATCATTCTGATCATACAGGTGCTGCAGGGCAGATATTTCCTACTGATATTACATACATTGCACATAAAGACGCAGCAGATGCTTTAGTGTCTGACAATGATCCTAACAAACCACTTCCAACTAAAATCCTTGAAGGAAAAACCAATACTCTGGAAATAGGCGGTAAGACTTTTGAGTTTCACAACATTGGCGATTTTCATTCTAAAGGTAACTTGCTGATACTTCTTCCAGAATACAAGATTGCAATGCTAGTTGATTTGTTTCGTCCCGCCGAATCACCATATCGTGCATTTGGAATGACACCTGACATTGAATTATATCTGGAGGCTCATGATGTTTTGCAAACCTTTGATTTTGATGTACTTGTTTCAGGCCACACAAATCTTCTTGCCACAAAAGATCATGTCATAACAAACAAGCAGTTCACACAAAGTGTTATGGACAATGCACAAGCTGCATTAGATTCTGGAGAACCAGAACCATTGAAGATTTGCACCACAACTACTACACAACAGTGGGAGGGAAAGCTAGGGAATCTTGATACGTTTATGACTGATCACTGCAATGCTATGATAGAGTATCTTGAATCTCAATGAGTGCTTAGATCATAATTAAAGTAAGAATATTCAGTTCTGTAAACTTAACGTGGCCAGTAAAACATGATTGCAACTCCAATCAGGACAACTGCTGAACCTATGATCTCAAATCTGTCTGGTTTTTTCTTGTCAATCCAATAGCCCCAAATTATCGATGATACGACAAAGATTCCTCCATACGTAGCATACACTTTTCCAAAGTCTGCAGGCTGCAGCGTCATTACAATTCCGTAAGAAAATAAAATCAATCCTCCAATCAAACCCAAAACTTTTCCTTTATGATCATGCAACCACTTCCATACAAGATATCCTCCACCAATCTCTAACAGTGCAGCAAAAAAGAAAATACCTGCAGTTAACGCTACTTCGACCAAATTCTCTCTCCTTTTCTTGGATAGTAAAAGATTATCAAGACTCCAATAACTGCAATTATTGTTCCAATGATGTCATAGTTGTCTGGAGTCACTCCATCAATTAACCATCCCCAAAACAATGACATTACGATGAAGACACCGCCATAAGCTGCATACACTCTATGAAAATGGGTCTTCTGAAATGTTGGAACTATTGCGTACAAAAATAACACAAAGCCGCCAACTGCACCTAACACAAAACCAAAATCTTCACGTAGCCAAAGCCAAACTAGGTATCCTCCACCAATCTCACATAAACCAGCTAAGAAAAATAAGAGAATCGAAATGAAAAAATTCTTTGACTGTTCTCCCATTTGATACCAAAACGGAATAAATATTCTATACTATAACTAGTTTGGATAGATGTCTTGGAATCCAAGAAAAAGCAGTTTTGTGGTTACTGTCTTGAAGACAAGCGTATGTTGTATTGTGAAATTTGTAATCCACAGTCTGCTTAGACCAACTATTCGGGTTTTATTACATTTAGCGTCATGGTGCTGACAACTCTGGATAACTTTCTAATCGCTGCAATAACTCTTTCAAATTCATCCTGATTCTCTGTTTGCACTTCTGCAACCACGTCATATGCACCAAAAGTAAGATATGCATTATTGACGTCTTGCATTTGTTTTAATTCGTCTACGATGTACTCTTCGGCGCCAAGATCACAATTTAGTAAAATGAATCCTTTGTGCATTACTATACCTAGTAATAATTCATGAAGTTCAAGTCTTTAAGTTTTGCAGTATTACCATCTACTACGTCCGCCGTAGCTATTTTTGTTATCATTATCGCCGTATCGTTTTCTCCCGCCTCTGTCATCTCTGGGGTTTCTACTTCTATCCGATCTTCCGTATCCTCCAGAACGCCCTCCTCTAGAATAATTAGATCTTGATTGACCGCCATATCTTCTTGAAGGAGTTTGTCTTTTTAGAGGATCTGGAATGGATATTTGGATTCCCATTTCTTGGTTTAAATCTCTAATAGGAACTTTGATTTGACGTTTGATTAGATTCCAATCTCCTACTGATGAATATGAAACAAATGTGATTGCTTTACCTAATGCACCTGCTCTTGCTGTTCTTCCAATTCTGTGGAAATAAGCCATCTCTTGATTTGGCACATCATAATTTACAACCAATTCTACTCTTGGAACATCAATTCCTCTTGATGCTACATCTGTTGCAACCAGAATGTCTGCTTTTCCACTTCTGAATTTGCCCATGGATTGCTCTCTTCTATGTTGTGACATGTCTCCTTCAATTGCTACGGCATTGTATTTTTCTTGATGGAGAAACTTTGCCACGTCCCTTGTTCTATATTTTGTTGAACAAAATACAATAGATTGGCCTTTTGTTTGTTTGATAAAATCAATTAGATACTTGAATTTATCTCGGTCTTTAATTACTAAAAATGACTGATCAATTCCTTCTCCACTAAGATCATCTGCATCCAATAAGAATTGTTTTGGGTTCTTTAGATATTCTTCAGACAGTCTTAAAATCTCGGTAGGCATTGTTGCTGAAAACAATGACATCACTCTATCTTCTGGAGCTAAATCTAAAATAAATGAAATATCGTCAACGAAACCCATATCGAGCATTGTGTCAGCCTCATCTAGGACAATATGGGTGATATCTCGGAGTTCAATTGATCCTCTCTTGAGATGATCAATTAGTCTACCTGGAGTGGCTACGACAATTTCCACCCCTCTGTGAAGAGCATCTAGCTGTATTCCCATTCCTTGACCTCCATAGACTGTTGCTACTTTAATTCCCGTGAATTTCCCAAATTTTTTAATTTCATCACTAATTTGCATTGCAAGTTCTCTTGTAGGCGCCATAATCAATCCCTGAATGCCGTTTTTTGGCTGAATCTCTTGTAACATTGATAATGCAAACGCTGCAGTTTTTCCTGATCCTGTATGTGCTTGTCCTACAACATCTCTTCCTGAAAGAAGTACTGGAATAACTGCTTCTTGAATTGGAAATGCTTCCTCGAACCCAAGCTCCTTAATCCCTTTCAGTATCTCATCTTTTAATCCTAATTCTGTAAATTTTGTCATTTTATTTTCTTCTCTTAAGCAATGACGAAAAGCTCATTGCTTAGACGTCATTATTCCGATAGTTACAATGTCGCTAAAGGTCTAATAAACGCTTGTTATTTTCTATGCATCTAATTGAGCATCAATAATTTTTTTAAAACTATCAAATGGTTGTGCTCCTTTTAGTTCCACAAATCCAATTTTTTCATTTCCAACAAAAAATCCAGGCGTACCTGAAACTCCATAATCTCTTCCGTCATCAAGATCTTTTCTGATCTCTTCGATATACTTGCCACTAGTGAGACATGAATCAAATATTTCTTGATTTAATTGAATTTCCATTGCATAATTACTGAACAAAGCAAGTGCATCTACAGTTTCTTGTTTGTTCCATTGATTTTGATTATCAAATAACATGTCGTGCATTTCTCTGAATTTTCCTTGCTCATTTGCACATTCTGCAGCAACAGATGCAGGTAACGCATTTGGGTGAATGCTCTGTATGGGGAAATCTCTGAAAACCAGTTTGACTTTACCTTGTTCAATATATTGCTCAAGAATTAATGGGAGTGTCTGAGTGTGGAATCTTGCACAAAATGGACATTGAAAATCTGAAAATTCAATTATAGTAATTGGCGCATCTGGATTTCCAATAATTGGATCATTATCTGCTGAAATTTTTACCTGTTGGGAAGGTTGTTTTGTTGGTAATTGATTTTGCAATACTTTTAATTCTAATTTTGCAATTGCCTCTTCAAGTTCTTCATCTGTAATTTGATTAAAGTTGGAAACATAAGACCCAGCAAAAAATGCTGCTATCCCTACTGTGGCAATTAACCCAATAATTAACAGATTAAATGTTGATTTTTTTACTGCAATGTTTTTGCTATTTTCGTTAAGTTCTGAATCATTAGAGCTCATTTTGATTAATTCCAAAATCCATCATACTTATTCGTATTGTCTCTGAAAATTATCTGATTCAAGGAAGTTTAAGAGCCAATGACGGGATCCGAACCCACGACCTGCTGATTACAAATCAGCTGCTCTAACCAGGCTGAGCTACATTGGCACAATGGAAAATGAAATTTTTCAGGTTTAAAATGTTACCGAGATTAACCAATGGACTATCCAAAGTCGTAATCTGGTTGCTTTGACCGTCAGTTTATAATAATGTCGTATTTTGATACACGTTATGAGATACATTGAACCGACAAGAGTTAAGGTTCTGATGATGATGTTTTATGCAACAGGAATTGTGGGAATTGTTATTGGATTAGCTGTTGCGCCTCCTTCCATGACTGTGATGATTACTTTTATGGCTCTCATCAATGTAGGGTTAGGGGCTTTCTTTACGTTCATCTTTTTGACTCAAGTCCAAAAAGCTCCTGATAAAAGAAAAAAGAAAAGAAAAAGCGATTAGGTCCTGGGCTTAAACATCTCAGATATTATTTTAAAAATTTACCATTCCAATTAAAGTATAAATAATAACTATCTTTCATGAATTCATAAATGCTTGATTTAGTTGCAAAGAAATTATTTCTCACAAAAGGAAAAGGAGTTCATGAAGACCGACTAACAAGTTTTGAATATGCCCTTAGAGATGCAGGGATTGCAGGAACCAATCTGGTATTGATTTCTAGTATTTTTCCACCCAAAGCAAAACTAATCTCACGAAAAGAAGGCCTTAAACAAATTAGTCCTGGACAGATACTGTTTACAATTTATTCAAAGAATCAGACTCGTGAGCCACATAGAATGTGCGCCGCTTCTGTAGGTATTGCATTGCCTAAGGATAACAGCAGATATGGTTATCTGTCTGAATACGAATCATTTGGTCAAAATGAGACACAGGCAGGTGATTATGCAGAAGATATTGCAGCGCAAATGTTGGCCTCTTCTTTAGGTATTCCTTTTGACGTTGACAAAAACTGGGATGAAAAAAGACAACAGTGGTCAATTTCAGGCAAAATCTACAACACAAAAAATATCACACAATCCACAAAAGGCGATAAAGATGGAAAATGGACTACTGTTTTTGCCGCAGCTGTTCTCTTGCTGTAATTATTTTCTGTAGCCTTTGAGATAAAATATTGCAGCTGCAATTGCAACTATTGTGATTATGATTACCACGATTACTGATTCATCAACATCTAGTTTTTCTTGATGTTTGGATTTGAATTCTTCTCCGCCAAGCGAAAATTCTAATTCTTTTTTAGTGATGGTTGTGTCCTTGCCGAAAATGTATTTTCCTTGGATTCTTTCCCCTTCTTGCGGATCAAAAACCCATCCTTTCTTTGTGATGTCTGTTGGAATTCTTTCATCCCCGATAATCTGTGTTGGTGCAATGTCTCCTTTGACATCTGAAACTTTGGTTTCTTCATTGGATAATATGACTACTTGAAATATTGAATTAAGAGGATAAAATCCTAATGAGAAATAATCTGATCTTTTCAATTCATCCGTCTTTAAAAATTCCAATGGGCTGATTTCATTAATTTCTGGTGCTGCATTTGGGTAATTCATTGATAATCTTAACTGAAGCAATGACTTGTTCTCAGCTGGTATGATTGAGAATGTCATTTTTGAATTTTCTTGAGTTGAAAGATTTCTTGCAACATCGTAAAATCCTCCCGAGTCTCTAATTATTTTAGGAATTAAAATTGCAGATATTTTTTCATACATCGAATCTGTGTCTTCCATTGGCATCGTATACACTGCAGAAATAGTTCCTCTGCCTGAAATCACTCCTGACGTTTCAAGTGCCACACTTGCATCATCACTACTGTGGATAAATGTGGAATGAAGTTTTGCATTTGTATCAAAGACCTCGTTAATTTCATCTATAAACTGTCCTGCAATTCGAAGAGTTGAATTCTGAATTTGTACGAAATTTTTATCATCGGGATTTCTCTTTACATTAATCAAAATACATGATTCATTATTTACTCCTAACACACACTGATTCTGATTAGTCACTGTAACTGCTGAAATCATTCCGTTTTCTCGTATTCTCTGTTCTAATTCAGCTGGTATCTTTATTTCTTGAATGCTTGTACTTTGTAATGTTATTGATGCAGTTACATTTTGAGATATGCTTTTGTCTATGATGACTTGTGCCGTTTCTTGAAATGTTGCAAGACTCATTTCTTGAGAATAGGCATAGTTTGTTGCAACTCCAAAAGAGGTGAATATGACAAATAAATAAAACCATTTTTGCATGGTGTTCCAAATAATAAGGAAATTATAAAATTTACTCATTAGTGGATTTTCTACTCTTAAAATTGGAATACTTTTTTGTTGAAAATATTGTATATCTATTAGATAATATTCTCATTATTGCGATATCTAACTGGTAATGGCACTAATCCCTTTTCTTGTTGATATTTTCAAAGATCCTATAATACAATTAATTGCCGTTTTGGGAGTTTTTGTAGTTGGCATAATTCAGGGAATTATCATTGGACGTTCTATTCTTGTGCGATTTCCGCGTCTTCAAAATCATGTCAAGACAGTATCTATTACACTGTTTATCTTATTTTTAGTAAATGCCATTTTGAGCGTTCCGCGTTTTGCATCTCCTGAAAAAATTGATCTGTTCAATTTGCCTGCTGCCAATACTGGCGATATTGCATCCTCTCTCTTTTTGATTTTTGGAATGAATACCGGATTTCTTACCATCCTGGCAATTTCTGTAACTGTGATGACTTTTGTTCTTTTAAAATTTACAAATCTTAATGGGATGCTCAAAATATTTGTTTTATTTTCCAGTATTCTTTTACTGATACTTACTGGCTTGAGCAGACTCACAGATCTTACTCCTAGTACATTTGAGGTTCTCTTGTATTTTCTTTACCAATTAGGATTTACAATTGGCATTCTTGCTGGTACAATTAGAAAGATCAAACCAAAAAAATGGGTTTAAAATAACTTCAAACGTTTAAATCAGATTATTTATTTTTGGATGGTGACATCGAATTCAAACCGTTCGGGGAACAAGCTGGCAGTCCATGCGTTGGACTGTCAGCCCCATTTATTCTAAAATTCAGTTTAATGATGAAAGTGTTTTAACCTGGTCTCTGACATAATCAAATCCCTCTTGCCAAAACTTTGGTGATCTGATATCAAAGCCATGCTCCAAGAGAAGTTTTTCTGGTTTTTTAGAACCACCGGCAGCAAGAATTTCAATGTATGCTGGAACAAAATCCCTTCCTTCCTTTTTGTATCTTTGAAATAGAGACAATGCCAACAAATTGCCAAAAGAGTATGCATAGCAGTAAAATGGTGTGTGATAAAAGTGTGGAATGCAACTCCATTCTATTGCAAAGTCTTCTGAAAGATTTACCGAATTCCCAAATTGCTCTTTAAGGTTTTTCATGTATGTCTTTGAAATCTCATCGACTGTAGTGCCTTTGCCAATTTGCTCATGAGCATCTACTTCAAAAATTGTAAAAAATGACTGTCTGAGAATTGTTGCGTACAGATCATCTATTTTTTCTGATAGCATGATCTTTTTCTCATCATTAGAAATTTTGTCTGATAAATTATCATATAGCAGTAATTCCGAAAATGTGGACGCTGTCTCAGCTAAGGGCAACGGTGCGTCTTGAACAAGGATGGACCTATCCTGTGCTGCTTGACTGTGAACTGCATGACCTAATTCATGAGCTAAAGTAAACACATCTCTTGATTTTCCTGTAAAGTTCACTAGAACATATGGTGTGATTTTTGGAGTAAGAGTACTACAAAATGCACCGTCTCTTTTTCCTTGTCTTACTGAGGAATCGATGTGATTCTCATTGAACACTTTTCTTGCAAACTCTTCTAGCGTCTCACTGAATCTTCCTAGAGATTCAAAAACAAGTTTTACAGAACTATTGTACGAATAATTTTTTTCTTTAATGTTGGAAGCTGCGGGTGCATACAAGTCATACCTTCTCAGTTTTTTCATCCTCAGCATCTTTGCTTTTTGAAGAAAGAATTTTTGAAATACTGGGGAGTTTTTTCTGCATACTGCAAGAAGCGATTCTATAGTTTTATCATCTACATCATTTCCAATATTTCGCATTGAGATTGGGGATTTGTATCCTCTAATCTCTATCCCTTCGTCTCTCCAATTCAGAACAATATTTTGATAGATTTCGCCGATCACTCCCTTGTTCTCAGTATATTTTGTCAGAATTGTTTTGTAAGCTGTTTCACGAATTTTTGAATTTGTGCTTCGAACATAATTGGTAAGTTCTTCCCTTGTCATTTTTCTTGTTTTATTTCCTATCTTCATTTTGTATTCATAGGCATTTGTGATCTTGTCGTAGAGTTTTACTAGTGCTGATATTCCAGTGACGTCTAACGTGTTGATTATTCGCTCTTCAGGCTCACTCAATGCATATTTTGCAACTAGTCTCTTGTGTGATAGGTATTCTGTTATCTCACCTGCATTTTTCATAAGTCGCTTTGCATTTTTTTCATCAACTTGAGTTTTCCACCATAAATCAAAAAATAAAATCTTGTTTGAAATCTCAGAACCTAACTTTGACATTCTTGTCATAAGTGATGTTGCCTCATCTGACTGTGTGTCTGATGAATAGGACAATGATGCATATCCACCGATTTTACTCATTTTCTCAGAAATTTCTTCAACTTGATGTAAGATATTCATAAATTTTTCCGATGACATTTTGGGATCTAATTTTGTTTTAATTTTTTCAAATTTTTCTGATTGTTTTTCCAATTCTTGAATCTGTTTTTGAAATTCCCGGCTTTTTGGGTTTTTTGCCAATTCTGACAGATCCCATTTTTCAAGCTTATACTCTGCCATCATCAATGTACTTTTGTAACTATTAAAAAATCAATATGTGTGAAATTCTTAAATCCCAAATTTACGTATGTTATGTGTGGCAACAAGAGAAGATCTCAGAAATGACATTCTAAAGGCAACAGAAGAACAACAACGATTAATGGAACTGAGAAAACCTCTCTTAGGCTCAAAAGTAAACGAGGATCAAATGAATGCTTTTCGTATGACTACCCAGATAATGAAATATGAGGACTTTATACGGGATACTGAGAGGCAGCTCAGAACAATGAACTGACAGTTCAATTATGCATATCTTAGCAGATATTTGCCCAAATCATAATCGAATCAACCAATCTCTGTCGTATGTTCTGTAGAATCATAAAAAATAGATGAAATAATCTAGACCGAATCTAGATTATCTCTTGGGGTGTTTATCACCTTGAAGATTTTGACATTATAGTCGCCTTCAAAAAAACGGGTGATGTTGCCTTCGTCTATTGACAGCAGTCGGAACTTGTATTCAAAGGAATGATCTCCTTTCAAATTTATCTGTGCAACATGAATAGGGACGTCTTCATCTGGTTTGAAGATTTGAATTATTACCGGATATCCTTGCGAAGGATCATTCACTTTGCCTTTGATTGTTCCCCACGGAAGTGTATTTGTTTCAGGAATATTCATGGAGAGTGTGGTCTTTTCAAGACTTGTTTCATCATCAATCCTTGTCACCGTAGTTTGAGTTGACTCTGCAAACACAGTAGCATCAAACAAAGGGACAGACATGCTCAGCATCATTACAAAAATACATGATGCTGACAAGCTCTTTCTTGTTTTACCATTTCTCTGAATGCTATATTTTGAAACTACATTCATGCTGCTGCCCCACATCTATTTAGTTGGCCTCTTCTTGATTTTTTCTGATTCACAAACAAATCCAAATCATTTAGCATTATCTCATTTTCATAATGAGTATCAATGCCATCTGATTTTTGGATTTGTTCGATGTGATTCCACAGCGAAGATGAAAATCTACCTTTGGGGAATTTCTTGGCAGGTTTCATTTAATCATCTCCTCAACACAATCTTGGCGATGCAACATAACAAAATGGGTCGGCATTTTGTTACACACAATCCAGACATTTGGAAAAAAACATTGTGTCTGCATTCTTAGTATCTCTCCTCAAACAGAGTCCATGTTAGCCCCATCAAATCCTCAGTGGAGAAAGTAGGCGTCTTGGCATGATGCAAGGATTTTGACACTGCTTTTACAGGACTGCTTGCTACCTGAATTTCAGTAGGCGAGTGTTGCCAATTGTGTGTGATTTGCTGTTTCATGAAATAATTGAGGTTGAGTTATATATAACAAGAGATACCGTATATCGGTATGCCTTTAGATGATCCTACATTTGGAAATTTACAAAATTACAAACTGTATCTTCGTCCAAATGCTCATGCTCATTACGGCCATCCTAATCAAAAGAAATCATCCTTGAGTAAGCACCAACAAAATGTTCAGAAGTTATTAAAAGTAATGAGCGTAAATGAATCTTCTACTACTTGGGATTTAGCTAAAATCTCTATTCCTGATGACATTACAAAATTACGTGAAAGAGAAAAAATTTACAGACGATTACTTGTAGGTAGAAAAGACAAAGGAAAACATTCCGATGGAATATTAAATTTAGGTCTTGCGATAAAAGATGGGAAAAGTCTCAAAACTGGAATCGCTGACAAATACAGATTGTCATTATATGGAATTTTGTATTGCATTGATGTTTTAGATCTTAGTAACAACGAGATAGACAAAATCGCTAAAAAATATTCTAAAGTGTTGCCCAAAGTTTTTGGAAAATGGGATTATCTAAAAACAAAAATCGGTGACAGAGTATATGGAATCAAATTGTTGGCAAACGGATTGCTTGCAGATAATCCTCAAATTCAAGTAAGACGTGAAATTCCATTTTATGAATTGATGTCATATGTACACTTGAAGTATCAAAGAAATTTTGAAAATATTACTGAAGAAAATCTAGCAGAGCAAATTTCATACTGGTTTTATGTAAATTTGTTATATCGCCCAATGGGAAATAACAATGATACAGGTATAGAAAGTTTGAATCCTATTTTCCAAGATGATCCTAAATTAAAAAAATGGTTTCTAATTTTTTTCAGAGATTCCATTAAATATTACCATGAAAGATACGCTGTTTTAAAAAAATCCAAAATAAGATAGCATTTAGTTTTTTGATGAAATCAAATTTTTCAATTCATTCAAATCAAATGGTTTTGTTAGTAGACCAAACAGTCCTGATTTTTGTGCATTTTCAAATTCTTCATTATTTATTGCATATGCAGATGTAAATACAATCTTTGCATCCGGATGCTCTTTTTTTATTTTAAAAAACGCGTCATATCCATTCATTATTGGCATTTTGAGATCCATCAGTACTATGTATGGGTGAGATTCGTTGTATTTTCTGATGGCCTCCTCGCCGTTTTTTGCAGTTACTACATCATAATTTTCATATTTTAGCATATACTCCGTAGCCTCCAAAAATTGAGCATCGTCATCAACGAGAAGAATTTGCGTGTTTGTCATTGTCCTATCCCCAATTGTTTGTTACAAGTCATTTTTCGGCGAGTCATTTGGGCAACCTGATTGAAAATACTACTGGATTGTTGGTGGCTTTTATGTCTCCTTTGTGCTGTTCTACTATGTTTTTACAACTAGATAACCCCAATCCTGTACCCTCTAGTTTTGTTGTAAATAAGGTGTCAAAAATATGTTTTAGATCCTTTAATGGTATGTTGGGGCCAGAATTCTCGAATTTGATTATGATGTCTGATTCGGTTTCCTGCGTGCTGATATTGATATGTCCTTTTTCATCTCCAATTGACTGAATTGCATTAAGAATGATATTTACAAACACTATGAGTATTTTTTCATGATCAAAATTTACGGTCATGTCGTTTTTTGGAGTATTGATGTCGATGTTTTTTGGAACAGTTAATGTGTTGATTGCTTCGTATAGTGTTTGATTGATTGAATGTGGTTTAAGAATTAGCGGTGTTGTTCTTACATAGTTTAACACTTCTTCAATCTGGTGTGAAATGCGTCGTACTGATAGATTTATTCTGTTTATCTCCCTTGAAATAATTTCATTTTTGTCGTTATTTTCTTTGCTTATGATCACCCCTGCATTTTTTATTGTTCCTAATGGGTTTCGTATGTCATGAGCAATGTTTGATGAAAGCTGTCCTATTACTGTCAGCTTTTCTTTTTTAAAACTCTGTGATCGTTTTAGCAAAAATGCTAACAGTACAACTATTATTGCTAACAACAAAAAAACAGTTTGAATTTTTGTGTAAAAAATAATCTCGTCAATCTCTTTGTTAATTGATTGGGTGGGAGTTACTACCGCAAACATGAATTCAATTTTATCATTGATTACGACTGGAATTCCAGTGATTATTCTCTCCCCAATATCGTCATTTAAAGTAAAAATCGCCGTAGCTAGATTGCCCTGAAGCACATTTTTGATATGGTTGTTGGAAAAAGAATTGTTGCCTATTTGTTGCTGAATTTCTTCATCAAAGAAATTTTTTCCAATATTTTCAGTACTGGGATCAATTAACAAAATATGATTCTCATCCATGACCATCAAAAACTGTGATTCAACATCATAGATGTTTCCATGTCTCTTGAAAAATTCACTTGATGCGAATGTTACTAAAAGGAGCCCTTTGGGCATTTTTGTCTCTTCGTCTATTATTGGATATGTGATTGCTATTTCTGGCTCGTCAAAAAGAAGGGTGTCGATTGAAAGTATTGCGGGCTCTGACTGTGAGCTATTTTTCTCAGAATTTATTAATCCTGATAATCCTTTGACTGTTGCACCCACAAATGAGTTGTGAGTTTTACTCACTTGGGACTGAACTGTAAAATTTCCATCTAATGCCAGAATTTGCGCCGTAGGAGAAATAGAGTTCAGTCTACTAAATGTATGCGCAATTAATTGACTTGACTCCACTGTTCCAATATCTTTTTGTAATTCCTCTGATTCAGCCAACTCTCCTAGCTCAAATACGATTAACTCAATCTCTGATGAAATATTTTTGGATATTGATTTTGCAATGATTTCTTGAATTTTGACTTGATTTTCTGTTATTGATGTTTTGATGTTTTCTTCTTCTATACTGTATATCTCAATTGTGATGATTAGTATTGAAAGAATTATTGAAAAAATGAGTGCATACCATGCCCATTTTTTTTTATTCACGATCAATTAAAAATCACCATCTCTTAATTAACCCCCATGATTTTTGGTTATAATACATTTTGAGTAAATATTGATTTGATGAATTAGTAGTATTCTTTATGAACATAACACCACTTCCAAATATCATTTGGGATTGCCTTCATAACTGGGTGTCCTGTTTCCTCAAAGTGTTTAGTTGCATGCTTTCCCATTGATGAATCACAGCATCCAACATGCCCACATGTCAAACACATCCTAATCGCAACCACTGGCAAGTGCTCTTTTTCGCATTCTTCACAACTAACAGTATTTGGAGAAACATCTTTTTCTTGTAAGAAATGTTCGCATTTTTTTGGCATGTTAGTATTTTTTCAAAGTATCTTTGTATCTTTTAATCGATTCAACAATGACAATCTTTGCTTCTTTTGCAGACTTCCACCCTAGTATCTCTACTTTTTTTCCCTCCAAGTCTTTGTATACCTGGAAAAAGTGGGCAATTTCTGAACGGTAGTGATCTTCGATATCTGAAATGTCTGTGGTGTGTAAATATCTAGGATCATTTGTGGCAACACAAATTATTTTATCATCTAGTTTTCCGTCGTCTTTCATTTGCAGTAATCCAATAGGTCTTGCCTCGATTAGGATTCCTGGATATGTGGAATTTGTTACTAGTACCAATGCATCAAGCGGATCTCCGTCATCAGATAAGCTTTGAGGTATTAACCCATAATCTCCTGGATAATGAAAAGGTGAGAAAAGAACTCTGTCTAATTTTATCATGTTGTGTTTTTTGTCATATTCGTATTTGTTCATAGAACCTTTTGGAATCTCAACTATCACATTAATTATTTCGGGAATATCGTTTCCTGATTCAATATCGTGCCAAAAATTCTTGCTCATTTTCTAGCTCTTCAACTATTCATTCAATATATGAATTCTGTGAATTCACAAGTTGGAATTTAACAAAAAATCTCTCATTCAATTTTTGTACACATGAGATGTGATTTTTAGATTCTTACAAAATCAAAATAATTTTTGATATGAGGAACTCTTGATTTTATACCAAATCATTGGAGTTTGGAATTACTCTGAAGATTTTCACTGTATATTCTCCTTCAAAGATGTTTACAAATTCGCCTGTGCTTGAATCCATATTTCTGACTCGAAATTTGTATTCAAATGAACCGTCTCCTTTTACGTCGACTTGCGCAAAGTGCACTGGATCCTCACCACTGTAAAACTGAATGATTACTGGATATCTTTCAACATATTCTGATGGTGCGCCTTTTACAAAACCCCATGGAAGCTTGTTATCTTCTGGTATGTTCATCGTAGCTACCGTTTTTTGCAAACTAATCTCTTCGTTAATCGGAGTTACTGTCACCCTATTTTGGTTGGTTTCCGCAGAAATATCTCCTGGAATTATTCCTATAGATAAGACTGCTATGATGGATGCCATCAAAAATACTTTGAATTTCAAATTCATTTAATTGTGATTTTTCAAAGTTATTTAAAAAATTTGTTACTGATTTGTTTACTTATGGCAGTTCTTCTTCTAGATCTGAGCATGCTTTGTGAACCCATTTGTCTTGGGAGTTTTTTGATATCTCTTTGCCAACTTTGATCGATTCCCCACACTCTACACATTTGCCGTTAAACTTGGCTTTCATGGAATATGTATGATCTTGGCTCATTTTAACTAGTCTTTTAATTTAAAATGGCGTTTTTGTGCATCTTTTGAATTTTAGATATTTTATCTTTTAAGATTGTTCAAAATCATTCATCTTTTGATATTGCTATTTTTGTGATCCTAATGTCCACAACGCAGTATTGATTGCAGATATTTCAACTACAAATTTGTCATTAGATGATGTAATGATGACGATGTCATTGTTCCTTGGATGCAATGCCTCAATCAAATTCTCTTTTATTTCTGATTCGTCTGCAAAACATACCACCTCATCTCCTACAAAAACAAATTCCCCGTTCTTGAATCTCAAAGTCAAAGCGTCATCTGCCCCGTACAAAATTGCATAGTCTCTTTGCTGCATTCCATTTCCTATGTTTGAGACGTGTTCTTTTCTAAGAATTATTGCACAATTGTGATCTCCATTTGTAAGGCAGCATTTTTTCAAAAAACTCTGATATGGCATTGCCTCTTGAAACTTTTTTGCAAAGTTTTTACCCTTTGTTGTAAGAAACGTTCCTGCTTTTATCGAATCTACAAATTCATATTCTTTGAGATATGAAATCAATGTTCTTACTGCCCCTTCTCCCATGTGCAGTTCATCGCACAAAGTCGCTCTGCTTACATACTTTTGTTTTGACAACAGCAAAATTGACTTTAGAACGTGTGGTATACTAAATGTCAAAGATTTACTTGTTCTTTTTCTGGATGTTATTTTTTGCAATGTTTTGATCTGTTGCTGCATAGACTCTATTTCACGCCTAGAATATATAAATTGGATGAACCATCCTATAGTTTAAGTATATCACATTCCATGTCATTTTGTTGTCACTTCCTACTGGGATTATGGTTTCAAAATCCAAGGTTCCAGTATTTGCAATTGCACTTTTAGCTATGATCTTTGTAGTAGGATTGTTTGTTGTAGGTTATGATCAGGGACATATCTTCAGTGTTGTGTTAGGGGAGCAGGCATACGAAGACCTGTACATACATGAACTTACACATGACATGCGCCATGCAGCAGGATTTCCTTGTCACTAGATGAATTATGAGAACTGTACTCTTTTTGGCAATTGTCTTGGTATCTGGCGCAATTGCAGGAACCTTTCATGGAATGGCAAACCTTGCAATAGTAGAACCCTATCTTGATCAAGCAATTGGGATTGAAAACCAGAATCTGTTTGCATCCGGTGAAGAAGAAGACACACCGCAATTCTGGGTTGAATACAATAGTTACCGTGACTGGCAGAAAGGTGGACAAGTTTTGGCTGGTGCCATACTAGGAACATCAATTGGCGCATTATTTGGAATTGTTTATGCTTTGTCTAGAAATTCTTTACCGGGAAAGACTGACTTGCAAAAATCATTTGTTCTTGCAGGAATCATGTGGCTTTCAATATACTTGATTCCATTTTTGAAATATCCTGCAAATCCTCCCACTGTTGGAGATGCTGAAACTGTAGTGTTGCGAGCAATACTCTATCTATCATTTATTGCAATTTCTGGATTTGGAGTAATTGGGTTTTATCAAGTGTACAAACGTCTAAAGAAAAATGCCAAGGTTTTGGCATTTGTTGGATATGTTGCATTCATTGGGATTGTTTTTGCATTAATGCCTGCAAATCCCGATGAAGTAACTGCTCCGATGGATTTGGTAAATGGATTCAGAGCAATGTCAGTTGTTGCAGTTAGTGTGTTTTGGGTGTCGGTTGCAACTATTCTGGGCATGCTCTGGCACAAATTCAGACCCGATTCAGAGATTTCTGTGGAAAAAACCCCATAGTTTGTTATTCAAACTTCGAATTTTTTGGATTGATCACAATGGCTGAAGTTTTATGAAATAATAATGCTATTTTCTTTTTACAATTTTGTTTTTCTTTATTTTTTGTAAACTCTTCCTCTATGATCGACTTCGATTACAAAGATTATCATTTTACTTTGCTGCAGATCCAAAATAACTCTGTAGTTTCCTACTCTCAGTCTGTAAAATGGTGAATTTGTCAGTCTTAGTACAATATTGAATGGATCTTGTGTACAATCCAACACTGCATCATAAACTCTTTGTGCCTTTTTCTTGTCTATTTTTTCTAGCTGTTTTACAGACTTTTCCGACCATATGACCTGCCATGCCATATCATTTTAGGCCCAGTCTTTTTTTTACTTGCTCAGATGTATACACACGTCCTGCTTTGATGTCTGCTACCCCTTCCTCAATATTTTTGATGATTGCGGGGCTTAGCACGTCGTCTTCTTGTGAGTTTTTTAGCAGTCTTGCAATTACTGTTTCGTAGGTTTCGCCTGGATGATTCATCTGTTTTTTTAGATCATTTTTTATCTTTTTAGAAAGTTTGATTGTGCTTTGCTCCATGGTATACTCTGGTATACTATGGTATGTTTTAATATAAAAACAAAGCGACTGGGACGCTTTCAATATTCTTATTCTTTTTATTTTTTCAAAAATGAATTGATATTACTCATCTATTTTTTTCCTTTACCCCTACACTTTCATCAAAAATAAAAATTATATAAATATGTAGGGGTAACTAAATACCATGGTAAGAATAAAGAAGAAGATGCTGAAAGGCAAGGCTTACTACTATCTAGAACACAGCATACGGGAAGGCAAGAAGGTCCAGAAGAAGGAAAAGTATCTTGGAAGAAAGATCCCGTCCGGCATCGATAAAATCAAAAAAAAATTTGTTGACGAGATACGCGAAGAGGTTTGGTATGCAGACATAGACAAAATCAGGAATATCGTTTCCAAAGAAGAAAAAAGTCTGCCCAAATCCATCAAAGAAAAGAACCTGCAAAACTTTGCAACGCAGTTTACATACGATACACAGCGAATAGAAGGCTCTACTCTTACAAGAAGAGAGACTGCGGACCTTCTGGAAAAAGGAATCACTCCAAAAAGCAAGCCTATGAGGGACGTGCAAGAGGCAGAAGCACATAGGAATCTATTCTATGAGATTCTAAAATTCAAAAAAGACTTTACGCTACAAATAATGCTTGATTGGCACTGGGCTCTTTTCAACAAGACAAAACCCGACATTGCAGGAAACATAAGAAAATATCAAGTGGGAATAGGCGGAAGCAAGTTCATTCCACCTTCATCTATTGAGGTGTATCCAATGCTTACGGAGTTTTTCAAGTGGTACAAAAAGAACAAGGACTGCCTGCATCCTGTAGAACTTGCAGCGCTTGTACATCTGAAACTTGTAACAATACATCCTTTCGGAGACGGAAACGGTCGCATCACAAGACTTGTAATGAACTTTGTATTAAACAGGAAAAAATATCCTCTGTTTGACATTCCATACGAGAACAGAAACAGCTACTACAATGCGTTGGAAAGGTCACAAGTCAAAAAGGATGACAAGGTATTTCTCCAGTGGTTTGTAAAGCGCTACACAAAGGAATACCAGAGATATCTCAAATGATATATTAGAATTTAAAGAAGAAATATCAAAAAATGAAATAGCATCATACCACTAATTTATCTAACATCGTTAGACAATCCTAATTTGTTAATTGATGTATATTATGAATATTTTATCCACAAATCTTTATTGAAATCATACATATGTACTACAAATTTAATAGGAAAAAACACCATTGAAAAAATTGACAGAACAGTAATAGATGAATTTTTAAAAGAATTAGTATCTGAGAAAAAAATTAGGACTCTGGTTGAACTAATTCAACTTTTTGCTGTTGTTTATCATAGAACTCGTTGATCTCACTTGAAGGAATGTAGAACGTGGCAGATACTATGTCTCCTACTTTTGCATTACATTCAGATACAACTACACTAGTTCCGTATTGAGATTCTGCGACACACCCATCTTCGGTAACTGCAATAACTGTAACATCCTCAGTTACTTGAATTGGGATCCAATTCCATGGAGTAATTGTAAAAATTACAGCAACAGATAACCCTACTATCAACATAGCCATTAAAACACGGCGAGAAAGTTTTGTTCCCATTATACCGATTACTGGGAATATCTTATGTAACTAGATTAGACAATTGTCATCATTGAAAACCAGATCATAAAAATATCTGTTTCTTTATATGTGAAAAACCCAATCAAAATTTAATGAATACGCAACTTACAGTAGCATTCAGTATCGTACTATTTCTGACAGTTGCTGTTGTAACATCCGTTGATCTTTTAGAGACAGCTGATGCTGCAAAATCACAAGGAAATCCTTTGCCTGAAACTAGTTCGAAGAAAGTTTGTGGCGATAAATTATGTTCTGAAGTAAAATCTTCTGAAGACAAAGCAAAACACGGTGAATCCTCACATGAAGACAAAGCAAAACACGGTGAATCCTCACATGAAGACAAAGCAAAACACGGTGAATCCTCACATGAAGACAAAGCAAAACACGGTGAAGACAAAGCAAAACACGGTGAATCCTCACATGAAGGAGAAAACAAGATGAAGGAAAGACATCTTCAATTGTTAGAACAAATGAAATCTATGAGTAAAATGGAGATGATTGATTCTATGAAGTCTATGATGTCTGAACACCATGATAAGAAAATTGAAAAGATGAGTCAAATGGATGTACCAGAACTTCTAAAACACATAGAGAAAATGCTCGATAAAATGAGCAAAGATGATCATTCTGATATGGATGATGCACACCATGAAGATGAACTAACAAAATTCCAAACTGCAGAACTCCTTTCTAAACAACATCTAAAAACATTTGATGAATTGGATTTTGATGTGTTTACAAACCAGAAATGGGATAGATTGCATGAAAGCCACTCAAGTGATATTATTGTACACTGGCCTGATGGTCGTACAACTACTGGAATAGAACCACACATTGAAGATTTGAAAGCAATGTTTGTTTGGGCCCCTGATACTAGAATAGAACAACATCCTATCAAGATTGCATCTGGACCTTGGACAAGTGTGATTGGGGTAATTGAGGGAACCTTTACTGAACCTATGCAATTGCCTGATGGAACTGTTGTTCAGCCTACTGGAAAATCTTACAAACTTAACATGGCTACAGTTGGTTACTGGGAAAATGGCGTCATGACTGAGGAATACTTGTTCTGGGATAATCTGGAATTCATGAAGCAAATAGGATTGGCATAGTGTCTTTTCCTTTTTATTTAATTCACAAAATATTATGTGCATCAAAGGAATATTTGAAATTAAGAGCGTCAAACTTAACGTACAATTCATTTCCTCCCTTGGTTTAACACCATACCCATTTTTCAAAAAAATGTTCTAGCCCCACAGTGGGGATGGAGTTTACAGTAGTTAATTCAAAACCTGTTGTCTATTCACATCCCTTTTCTGAAAATACCCAAGCTTACAAAATAGATCCGATATACATAGAGAATCCAAATACTGGTGAAATGGTTTTGGATATTGATTCGATGCAACAAGTATTGGCAGTTTTAGAGAGTTGCGCAAATGATTCTCCACAAGAAAGAATGGCAAACCCTCTAAGATATACAAATGACACTCATGTACTTCTAAATCTTGGTTGTGAATGGAAATCTGTTGGAAAGTATCTGGGAGTAGAAAATGAAAACTAGACTTTTGATATTTGTTGTTGGAATTATCATTGCATCATCAATTGTTTTTATGATTATTCTGGTCTGATTTAGGTTTATTTCTCACATATCACCTGACTATTCTGACTGCCATCATACAATGAAACTATTGCATCAAGGTCACACTCAGAGATATACGGATAATCAGTACCTATTACAGGATGCATCAGATCTTCTGGTGCAGTAGAATGAGCAAGTCCCAAAGCATGTCCCATCTCGTGCCTGACTATTGTGGAAAGATCCACATCCGATAGCCTGTCAATATCATACACTGTAATCTTTGCCTTTAGCATTTGGTGGTTTGATTCGTCTGCTATTGCTGTAGTGTATGCTGTGTATCCGTCTGCACTTGCGTCATTTGTCAGTTGGATTACAACATCTCCAGTTTCACGATCTGTAGAATCAAACTTTTGTATTCTATGATTGCTGGTGTCTGCCACGTAGATGTTATTTGCATGAAACACAACATCTTCGGGAGTTTTAAAATCCCCATTACCAGTTCCGGACTGACCAAACTCAAAATCAAAAACAGGAAAAACTACAGCATATGACAGATCAAATACAACAACATATAACACCACAGAAATTACTACAATAACTGCAAAATAATTTTGAATGCAAAATGCCATTGTTTTTGAATATTAACGGATAATAGATAAAACTAGTGTTAAAAATCAAACATCTCACTTTCCATTTTGGAGTAAATTCATATCTTTAGTCTGTAAAAGTAATGATGTTTGGGGGATAACAAATTATTACAAACAGAAGCAGGAACTTCATTCATGAATTCATTTAATGAATTCTATTATTCTTAGTCCAATTATTGCACTTAGCTGCGGATAGAGATGCTATTCCAAATCTTCACAGTTCCGCAACTCTGACAGTCCTTAAAACCTAAAACAACTGTATACTGCTGTAAACAAATGTCTAGAACTGTTTCTGCACGTATACCAAATGACTTGCATGAAGAATTACGAGAAAGATGCAATCTTGTTGGAGAATCAATCAATGATTTTGTAACTGCGTGTATTGAGGTAGATCTGCACAATTCATGTGACTTTGATTTTGGTGATGAAGTTGCAGATGAATTGGAAAGACAAAAGGAAGAATTCAAGAAAAATTCAAAGATTGTGAACTAATCTATTAAGATTCTATTTTCAAACTGATGTGTAATCAGTTGATTGCTTCATTAATTTTCTCAGTATCTGTAAACTGCCTGAATTGAATTATTTTGTTATCTTTGATATGATATACATGTGAAAAAGAAGTCTCAAATGATTTGCCCTTTTTTGAGATTCCATGATATTTGCCAGTTACCATAACATGATCTTTCATATCTGAAATATGTTCTGGTGTTGCATGAAATTCTTTAAAGTTTGATAGCATTTTTGGAAAGTATTCTTTGAAAATCGCATCTTTGCCTACAAACCTTCCCCCGTTTGGCATACCTTCTGATAACTGCCATTCAATGTTTTCGTCACACAAAGCAAGATAGGTCTCTTTGTCTTTGTTTTTGAAAGCATGATAGAATTTTTTTATTAACTCTTCATTTGACACGACATTCGATTTTTTAATTTATTAATATCCTGATCTATTTAGATTCAATTTCTCACTCTTTAACGTCGTGGAACTTAAAAAAGGACACTAGAGGGATGGACCGGATGGGATTTGAACCCACGACCTTTGCGGGAAAAAATTCCTTACGCAGTGTGAGTGCGTCATCCAAACCAAACTAGACGACCGGTCCAACGAATCTACTAAAAGACGAGTTTTTTTGTCTTTAGGTTTTGTCATTATACTGTTATTACCTTGACCTTTTCTACTGATTTTGAGAATAACACTCATGTCCCTTCAAGAATTTGATGCGTTAATTAACAGAATGAAATTGGCATACGACTATGCCGATAATTTAGGACAGTATGTAGAGGCAGCTAAAGTTCTTTATCAAATGAATGATCAATTGCCCGATGATCTTCAATTATACTTGGAGGAACTTGACAATCCCGAATCTGCTAAATCATTTATCATGAAATACAATAACGAATTAAAATCTGCCATTGTAAGTTATCGACAAAGATTGATGAATTTTTAGTCCTATTTCTTTACGCCCAGATTTCTATTCTTTAATCTCAAGTATGGATTTCTGCACTTTCTACATCGTGATGCGCCAATATCGTTTCTGCATCCGCATTTGAAGCAAATTCTCATGACGAGACGGGCTTGCTGTGCAATTCGTTTCTTTTCTGGGTCTGTAATGGGCATTTAATTGACTCCTGAATCTCTCTCTTTTATTTTAATCGGATTTTTCCATTTTTCCTGCTAATAATACTGGTACTTCGGCAGGTCTTTTTGCTACAGGGATGTTTGCCTTGTTAAACATTGAAATCTTGGACTCTGCTGACCCATACGTTCCCATTACTATTGCACCTGCATGTCCCATTCTCTTTTCTTTGGGGGCCGCTCTTCCTGCAATGTATGCTACGGTGGGCTTGTTAAATCCACTATCCATAATTCTTTGAGCTAAAATTTCCTCCGAGTCTCCGCCTATTTCCCCAACCACTACCATTCCTTCCAAGTCCGGAATGTCTTTCACCATTTCAAAGGCGTCAATCAATCTTGTTCCATTAATCGGATCTCCTCCAATTCCGATGGTGATTGATTGACCAAACCCTGCATTGGTTAACGCATCTGAAATTTCATAAAGTAAGGTTCCACTTTTTGATAATACTGCAATCTTTCCTGCTTTGAATGGCATTGGTGGCATAATTCCAATTTTGATTAATTCTGGAATCATTATTCCTGGAGTGTTTGGCCCTATCACCACTGCTCCTTTTTTATTTGCTAATTCTAGCGTCTCCATTGTGTCTCTGATTGGAACATGTTCTGGAATTGCAACTAGTAATTTGATTCCTGCTTCCAGAGCTTCTTTGGCGGCTCCCAGGAAGAATTTAGCTGGAACAAAAATAATTGAAATTTTTGCATTTGTTTTATCAACTGCCTCTTGCATTGTGTTGTAAATTGGTACGCTATCATTCCATGTTTGGCCTCCTTTGCCCGGAGTAACTCCTGCTACTACATTTGTTCCATATGCCATCATATTTGCTGCATGTAGCGAACCATACGATCCTGTAATCCCTTGAACTATCACGCCTTTTTTCTCATAGTCTGGTTCTCCAGGTTTTCCTTTTAGTAATCCAAAAATGTCTGTCATTTCTTTATTCCCATTACTGCAGCATTGATTGCCCCTTCAACTGAATCAAATATGTTGGTTCTGGAACCTTGCAACATCTCTTTTGCTTTATCTGATTCAGTTCCCTTTAGTCTTGCAAATACTGGCAAGTCGATTAAATTATCTTCATAAGCTTTGAGAAACGCCTCTGCCACTACTGTTGTTTTTACAATTCCTCCATAGAGGTTTACTAGGATTCCTTTGACTCTGCTTAATTTACTAATCAAAGTCAATGCTTCATAAACTGATTCTGTAGTTGCACCGCCGCCAACATCTAAGAAACATGCTGGCTTTCCCCCATTGTCTGATAGCATATCCAGTGTAGACATTACTAGTCCTGCACCGTTTCCCACAACTGCAATATCTCCATCTAATTCTACTAGAGAAAATCCGCTTTTTTCCGCCTGTTCTTCAATTTTTGTCTTCTCTTGATATTTTTGTAATTCTGGGTGCCTAAAGTTGCTGTTGTCATCTGTTACAAATTTGCCATCAAGGGCCATGATTGAATCATCTTGCATGATTGCAAGAGGATTAATTTCTACCAACTCTGCTTCTTTTTCAATGGTGAGTTTTGATAATTTCTTTAGTGTATCTACAAACTGCTCTGCTGTATTTCCTTGCAATCCTATCTCTTTTGCAACTTCTCTGGCAAGATCGTCTGAAACATCACCCAACCCCACTTCCTTAATGATTTGGTTTTTTACTGATTCAATCTCTACACCTCCCTCAGATGATGCAATAATTGTGTAGCATCTCTTTGAGCGATTCAAAAATAGTGATAAATACAACTCTTTTTTGATGTCAGCCATTTTTTCAAGCAAAATCGCTCTTGCTTTTTCTCCCTTTATTGTCAAATCCATTACTTGAGGATATTTTAATTCAAATTCATCATCGTTTTGACATTTTTGAATGCCTCCTGCCTTTCCTCTTCCGCCTACTGGCACTTGGATTTTAATTACAAATGGATATCCTAATTCTTTTGCATGTTTTCTCCCTTCTTCTATATTTGTAGATGAAATACTGGGAAGTAAATTGATTCCATATTCTCGAAATAGTTCTTTGGCTTGAAATTCTAATAACTGCATGCAAGAATCATGAAATTTACGGTCTTTATTAACTATGATGCTATTTTAATTGCTCTTCAAGAAAATCAATCATTTCTAAAAAGCGATCTTTACTTTTTCTCAATAATTCTTCAGGATATTCTTCAATTGTAAATACAAACTGTTGATGAAAGCTTGGAACTAAAACTCCGCCGGACGTTACCATTTGTTCTATGACATATCCGTTGGTAAGAGTACACACAATTTCTTCATAGGATTCTTCTTCTTCTTCAAGAGTTTGTCTGTAGAGGACAATTGGTCTGTTTGTCTTTGCAACAATGCTGGAACCCTTTTCAAGCAGATCTGATAATTGTTGGATTTGCCAGGCATCCAAACTAATCTGTTTTACCATATTCTAAATGAGTGATTTTTCTATTTAACCGTGATAAAACAACGCATCTTCACAACTTGTCGTCAATAAAATCACAAATTTGTAATTTCAAAGAAAGAAAATGATTTGGCCTTAAGCCATATCGAGTGCTCTAGAGTGTTTTCTAGTGTGTGGTCTTTCACCAGAATATTTTCTTCTCATGTGTCCTGATGGTCGTCCATAGATTAACTCTAAGAACCAAGACTCGTGTTCAATCTCTTCAGCTAAGATATCTTTTGCAATATCATATGTTGCAGGATCTTTTCCTATTGTCATCAGGCAAATTTTATTCCAGTTGACAATTGCACCCTGTTCGGCTTTGAGACATTTCTCTAGAATTGCCTTGTGATCAGTTGGGTTTGCTGGAAGCTGCAGGAATTCACAACCTGACATTTTGATGAATTCTGTTGCGTCATTTGGAAGGGCTCCGCCTAATTGGTAGATTCTTTCCAGGCATGATTCGAAGTGGCTGAGATCCTCTAATCTTGCATCCTCGATAATTCCTTTGAGTCCTTCTCCTTCTAGGCCTGTACAATGCGCTCTTAGATTGGTAAAGTAATAGTATGCAGTAAACTCTACTGCTGCATTCTTGATTAGCTCCTTTAACAATTCATCGACATCAAGGCCATTTTGTTTTAGAACATTGATTCCAACAACATTTGGTGTGTTTGATTCAGACATTTGATTCTACAAATTCTAATTGTAATAAAAATATTGCATTGAATTTCAATATCTATTCAACTGAAATTCTTATTTTCTGGCCATCAATATCGTCGTCTTTGTATTCTTTGCAAGAATCTGTGAAATTCACCTGTTTCACTCTGACTAGAAATGCCAAATCTTCTGCCTTGTCTTGAATCATTTCAAGTGATTCTTCATCCAAATCGAGAATTGATGCAACATCTAAAATATCTGTGGGGTTGTATCCTCTTTCTTTTCTTAGAGTTTGAAGTCTTCTTGCAACGTCTTTTATCAATCCTTTTGCCATCATTTCCTTGTTTCGCAATGTTGAAATGAACACTATGTAATCGTCTCTTTTTGATGCAGCAAAATTTTCACTTGCATCAAAATCTACAACATAATCTTCCGTGTCTAATGAAATTATCTCACCATCTATGTTAAAGTCATGTTTTGAATTCTTCTGCAATGATGAAATGATTTCTTCAGGATCTGTTTCTGTAAATGTTGTAACTAGTTTTCCCATGTGTTGTTTTGCTTTGGGTCCTATTCTTTTTCTTTCAAGTTCAATAACTGGTTTTACCGGCAGTCCTAACTCTTTTAATTCTAAAATTTGTTCTAATCCTGATTCTTTTTCAGTTTCTACAACGGAGAATTTTTCTACGTTTAGTTGGGACTGCAACAAGTCTGACAATGATTCTAGTTTTTTCTTTTGCCCTTTTTTGACGCAAATTCGAGCTTCATTTAACGGCCATCGTCTTTTCAATTTTCCTTTCATCCTTGCTGCAGATGACACTGATACGACATCTTTCATAATGTCAAATGATTCTTCAATCTCTTCATTTACAAGTGATTCTTCATACTGGGGCCACTTGTCAAGTAGGATGCTTTGTTTTTCGTGAAAAACTGTTTGATAAAGATACTCGCTAGTAAATGGACAAAATGGATGAATCAAAATATCTAGTGTTTTGAGTACTTCATTGAGTACTGAATATATCGACAATCTTCTATTTTTCTTGTTTTCATCTTCATCCCATAACTCTCCTCTTGTAATTGGAATGTAGATCTGACTTAGATTGTTTATGATGAAATCATCTATTGCTTTTGCACTTTCATGGAATTTACATGTCTGATTTTTCTCTGTAATTTTCTGTATTAGTTTTTGAAGTTTAGATAATATCCAAATGTCAGGTGATGTCAGTAAATTCTTTTTCTTTGCCCACTCAATCGTGTTTGATTGATCAAAATTGTCGTACTTGCTATTTTGTTCAAAATATAGATGAAGGTTGAATAGCGTGTTTATTACCTGATATGGCCTTGACATTAACTCATCAGTGCTGAAACTCAGAGGTTCAATTGGGCTTGCCTTCCACATAAAATAAAATCTGACTAGGTCTACAGGATATTTCTGTAATAATTCTGCACCTTCCAAAACATTTCCTTTACTCTTGCTCATCTTGCCTCCTTTTTCGTCAAGCACGTGTCCTTGGAACAAAAATGATTTGAAAGGAGGTACGGGACCGTTGTTTAAGATTACATTTTCGATAAGAAGAGTATATGCCCATCCTCTGGTTTGATCAATCCCTTCCGTGAAAAATGGCGCAGGGATTTCATTTGTGTATTCTTCGTCAGTCAAAGATGAGTATGGTGCAGAACCGCTGTTGTGCCATGTGTCTAAAACATATTCTTCTCTTTTTGTTTTGACACTGTTGCATTTTTTACATTTTATTGTAATGTTGTCAATCCACGGTCTATGTAATTCAAAGTCTGGCCCATCTGGTAAGTTTTCTGCTGCATCTACAATATCTTTTCTTGTAAAGAACCAGTTTTTCTCACCACAGTCATCGCAACTCCAGACAGGTAATGGACAACCCCATATCCTTTCTCGAGAAATACACCATGGGTGTCTCTCCTTGATGATTCCTAAAAATCTGTTTTTTGGCTGCTCAAAAAAATACTCCACACTTTCTGCCGCATCAACTGCTTTGTTTCCTAGCCTGTCTAATTTGTAAAACCACCCTCTTCGTGCAAGCCAAACTATTGGATGATGTGACCTCCAACAAAGAGGATACTTGTGTTTTATTTTTCCAATTTTTACTAGCGCATTACAATCTTTTAGATCTTCTACAATTATTCTGTCTGCGTCTCTAACAAACATTCCTTGATATTTTCCTGCTTGAGTGGTGAATTTTACTTCATCATCAATGGGACTGAAAATTTTCACATTTCGCTTGTTTGCTATTTTGATATCTTCTTCTCCGTTTGCAGGAGATAGATGAACAAGACCACTTCCTGTACTTGCATCAACAAATGACTCTGAAACTGCAACATGATAATTATTTAATTTGGAACATTCACTTAATTCTGGAATTAAATCAAGCAACGGATGAATGTATTTCCTGCCTTCGAATTCTGAACCTTTAGCAGTTTTTTCAATACCATAATTATCTATTTTCATTTCTGTCATGAACTCTTCTAGTCTTGTTTTTCCAATGATCCATGTTTCATTTTCTACTTTGACATATGCATAATCTTCGTCTGGTTGAAAACCTACCATTGCATCAGTCACTAGAGTGAATGGCATAGTAGTCCAAACAATCAAAAATGCGTCTTCATCAACTAGTTTTACTTTATAGTATAATGATGGATCTTTAACTTCTTCATATCCCTGATTTACTTCTGCATGACTAAGTGATGTTTGGCAACTAGGGCAATATGCAATTACTGTAAAGTCTTCTTCTAAAATTCCATTCTCGTGCGCTTTTTTTAGCACTTGCCATTCTCTTTCAATGAATTCATCTCTAAAAGTCCAATACGCTTTATCATGATTAAATGACATGCCGAGAAGTTCGTCAACTTCTACCCATGATTTGTTGTATTTTTTTACAACTTTTTTGCACTCAGTTACAATTCTTTCAATTCCAAACTGTTTGATTGCTTCTGTTTTCCCGCCTGAAACTCCTAATTCTTTCTCTACTTGCAATTCTACTGGGAGCCCCTGTGTATCCCATCCACCATTGAATTCAATTTTCCCCCCTTGCAGGGTATTGAATCTGTACCACAAATCTTTGATGACTCTTCCCCTTAGATGTCCTGCATGCGGAATTCCGTTCATTGTTGGAGGTCCTTCGATGAATCTAATTTTTTCACGTTTGTCTGATGCAAAAATCTGTTTTTCTAAATCAATTGATTTGATGTACTCTTTAACTTGTGATTCAATTGATTTTGCATCAAACTTTGTAGAAAGTTCCATTGGATTTTCATATGTATGTGGCATTATAAAGCTAAATTGATTTTTTGAGACTTGGATTATATAATTGAGTTAAAGATGATTTTTGTTGGTAAATATCCTAGTAATAGGTTCTGGAGGCAGGGAGCATGCATTATCTTGGAAGTTATCTCAAAGCAATAAGGTTGAAACTGTTTTTACATCTCCTGGAAACGGTGGTACTGAGAACAATGTGCCAATTGATGTTACTAATTTAGATGAATTGGCTGATTTTGCTCAAAAAAATAATTGCTTTACTGTAGTTGGTCCTGAAGATCCATTGGCTGCAGGAATTGTTGATAAATTTAACAAACTAAATCTCAAAATTTTTGGTCCATCCCAAATGGCTGCTCAGCTTGAATCCAGCAAGATTTGGGCCAAAAATTTCATGAAACGCAATAATATCCCAACAGCTAGATTCGAAATTTTTGATGATGCACAAAAAGCTGAAGATTATGTGAACTCCCTTGAGTATAATGTGGTTGTAAAGGCTGATGGTCTTGCTGCTGGAAAGGGTGTAATTGTTTGCAATAGCAATAAGGAGGCAATATCTGCAATTCAAACAATTCTGGTCAAAAAAACATTCGGTGAGGCTGGAAATCGAATAATTGTTGAGGAAAGACTAGATGGAATTGAGGCCTCCTACATTGCACTCTCTGATGGCGAGATTGCTATTCCTATGGCTTCAAGTCAAGATCATAAGAGAATTTTTGATAATGATGAGGGTCCTAATACTGGTGGGATGGGGGCATATTCTCCTACACCTGTAATTGATGATGTGTTGGCAGAAAAAATACAAAAAAAAATTATTGACAAAACTATACACTCGATGAAAAATGAAGGAATTGTCTTTAAGGGATTTTTGTATGCTGGAATTATGATTAGAGATAATGAACCTTATGTTTTAGAATATAATGTTAGAATGGGTGATCCTGAATGCCAACCTATTATGATGCGGATGGATTTTGATTTGTATGATTATTTTGTAGCAAGCGTTGAAGGCAAATTATCTTCTATGCCTTTACCATCGTGGAAAAATCAATATGCTGTATGTGTTGTTTTAGCATCAGATGGATATCCAGAATCATATGTTAAGGGCGAAGAAATTTCAGGATTTGATTCTGTATCAAATCAAGCACATGTTTTTCACGCTGGTACCAAAAAAATAGATGGTAAAATTGTCTCAGACGGTGGGCGCGTTTTAGGAGTCACAGCTTTGGGCGAAAGTTTGGAGATTGCAATTAACAATGCATATGACGCAACTGAAAAAATAACCTGGGCACACAAATACTGCAGAAAAGATATTGGTAAAAAAGGGCTAGCCTATTTCTGAGTCTGAAAAACTCTGTCTTCTGTTACAATCCAATCAATAATTACATCGTGTTCTGATTTTGGGATGTTCTTTACAATTTGCTTTTCCAAAGTCAACACAATAGTTGTGGTTTTATTTTCTGCTAGAAATTTATCGTAAAACCCATGACCGTATCCCAATCTTACTCCCCTTGGTGACATTCCAACAGCTGGGATGATTATCACATCCAGTGAATTGTCCGTCTTGCAGTCATCTTTTGGCTCCATGATGTCAAATCTTCCTTTTTCTAGGCTCGAAAAATCCTTTATTTTTCTAAATTCCATTTCATTTCCAATTACTTTTGGCAAAAAAACTTCTTTTCCATCACTGATTAATTCTTGAATAATATCCTGTGTGAAAATCTCGCTTTGAATTGGATAATACATTCCAATTTTCTGAGCATTTTTAAATGCAGAAATTTTTTTTATTTTCTTTTGCATCTTCTCACTTGCAATCTTTAATAGATCAAAAGAAGTGTTGTCTCTTTTTTCTAAAAGGAGATTCCTGAGTGCCTTTTTTTTACTATCGTCCAATTTGACTGCTCAGTGATGCTGCGGTGATTGTATTTTTTAATAACATGGCAACTGTCATGGGTCCAACTCCACCTGGTACTGGAGTTGCAAAAGATGCCTTTTGAATTATTTTATCATAATCTGAATCTCCTACTAATTTTTCTTGAAATCGCGATATTGCAACATCAATTACGATTGCACCGTCTTTAATCATCTCTGGTGTCAACGTGAATTTGTTTCTATCACCCACTGCTGTGATGATGATGTCTGCAGATTTACAGAATTCTGCAATGTTCTTTGTTTTAGAATGACATGTAATCACAGTTGCATTTTTTTCTAATAATAAGTGATAAAGTGGCTTTCCTACTAAATTGCTCCTGTTTATTAGAACTATGTTTTTACCTTCCAAATCAATTTTATAAAAATCAAACATCTCCATAACTCCTGAAGGAGTGCATGCAACTAATGCTGCTTTTTTCATTGCTAACAATCCTGCATTATGGGGGGTCAAACCATCTACATCTTTTAGTGGTGAAATTCTTGATGTTGTGGCAAATTCATCTAACTGTTCGGGTAATGGAAGCTGAACTAGGATTCCATGAACAGAATTATCCGTGTTTAGATTATCTATGATTTTATTTAATTCCATTTGAGTAACATTTGAAGCAAGTTTATGATCTTTTGTTATGATTCCAACTTCTTCACATGCAATGTGTTTGTTTTTGACATATGTTGCAGATGCTGGATTTTCTCCAATCAAAATCGTGGCTAAACACGGATTGATATCTTGTGTTTTAAGCTCAAGAACTGCCTTTTTGACCCTGTCTTTGACTGATTGAGCAATAACTTTGCCATCAATTTTGATGCCTACCATACACTGTTTTTAGTTCGTAGATATTTAATTCTTGGAATTTGGATGGAAATCTTAGAAAAGAAATTTAATGCCTATATTTCTAGCCAGAACATGTTTGTAATGATGGCAGATGTAAATCTGAAAGATGGTGCTGAAGAAGGTTTCAAAAAATGGTTTTCAGAATCAAACAAAGTACTGGCAAACTTTCCAGGGTTTATCTCAAGACGATTTTTAAAAGCAAATGACGGAAGCTATAGAATAATTGTAGAACATGAAAGCAAAGACACCTTCATCAAAATGCACAATAGCCCAGAACACGATAAACTACATCCTGAAGGACATTCTTACATGAGTGCTCCTCCAGAAAGAAAAACATTCTCAATTGTTGCTGAATAAGTTGAAACTCGATTATGACTTAAATTCATATCTTGAAAAAATCAAAAAAAGTGATTCTTATTTTCATACTTTTATTAATCGTGAAAGTTTAGCAGCGGGAATTTTGGTTTTACAGCCAAATGAAGAAGATACTCAGGAACCACATAACAGTGATGAGGTATACTATGTAATTTCAGGAAATGGTTTTTTGAAAATTAAAAACAAAGATTACAAAATATCCAAAGACAAACTGTTTTTTGTTGCAAAAGGTGTCGAGCATTATTTTCATGGGAATACAAAGGAGCTAAAGGTTTTGTATTTTTTTGGCGGCCCTGACTCTTAGCCAATCATTGTTCTTCTTCCAGAAACTTTGATCTTTTTTCTAGCAAATAGATTAACTGCTTCGGGGTATGTCTTGTGTTCCTCTTTTAGAATTCTTTTTGATAGTGATTCTTCTGTGTCGTTTTCTTTGATTTTGACTACTGATTGAAGAATCACTGGACCTGTATCCATTTCTGAATCTACAAAATGAACTGTGCATCCTGAATATTTTGCACCGTACTCCAACGCTTGTTTTTGCGCATTTAGTCCTGGAAAAGATGGCAACAATGCAGGATGGATGTTGATAATTCTATTCTTGTATTTTTTTACAAATTGCGGACTAATTATCCTCATAAATCCGGCAAGACAAACAAGCCCATTTTTAGGAGTTACCCCATATTTTGTTAGGGTGACGATGATTTTTTTATCATATGCTTCTCTGCTACCTTCAAACCCCTTGCTCTCAATGATCTCTGTTTTAATCCCTAACTTCGCTGCAATTTTTAGACCTGGTGCATCTACTTTATTTGAAATAACTACTGCTGGATTTATTGGGATCTTTTTACTTTTAATTGACTTTAGAATGTTCTCCATGTTGCTTCCACGACCAGAGATGAGAATTCCTAGATTTAGCAACTAGTCAATACTAGATCAAACCTGCAATTTATATCAAATCCAATTATTTTCATCTTCGTTGCCTAGAAAAGTCAGGATGACTAAAAATGGAATCCTGTGTGAGGTAAATGAAAAACGAGTTTATTTAGATCCTAAAAACAGTGATGTTTCTGGAATAAATTTTGTATCCCATGCTCATTCTGATCACCTACCAACAAAAAACGGTGGAATGATCTTATCCTCCATTGAAACAAATGAGATAGCTAATCTTAGAGGATTCACAATGAAGAATCATGTAGAATCACTAGAAAATTTCTCCCTCATTAACAGTGGCCATATTCTTGGGGCCAGGGGTTTGCTTTTTGATGATATTTTCTATACTGGAGATATCTGTACTAGAGATAGAGGTTTTCTAAAGGGTGCAGAAATTCCTAAATGCAAAACTCTGATTACTGAATGTACATTTGGATTGGCAGAATTTGTTTTTCCAAAAATGGAACAAATTCAAAAACAGGTTAACGAATTAATTTCTGAACTTTACGGAAAAGGAATCCCTGTAATTTTAATGGGTTACCAATTGGGAAAAGCACAAACAATTACTCAATTATTTGGGCATTGGGGCCCGCTTTATCTTCATGATTCTGTAAAAGATATGAATTTACTTCATCAAAAATTTGGAGTCTCTTTAAAGGATGGGATGGGGCATTCTGAAGCTGAAAAAAATGGGTTACTTGAAAAAAAACCGTGGATAATGGTTGCACCAATGATGTCAAGTAAAAATAAATTTATTCAAGAAATGAAATCAAAATACGGTGCTGTAACAATTGGATTTAGTGGATGGGCACAATCCTCACGATTTTCTTTTGGACGAAGAACTGATTACTCAATTCCAATGAGTGATCACTGTGATTTTAATGAGCTTGTTGATATGGTCATAAAATCTGAGGCCGAACAAGTCTATACAATACATGGATTTGTGAATGAATTTGCACAACACTTGAAAAAAATTGGCATTAATGCTCAACCATTACTGGAAAACTCTTTAGATAATTTTACTTAGATGAAAATTTGCTACAATCACAATTTTCAACTAGACACGTTTCCGTATTTCTAATATGATCATGAGAAAAATGCTTGCATTTTTCATTTTTGCATATTCTTCTTTGGGCTTCTTTTTGCACTACTGATTGTGCTATGGCATTTGCCTTGTCCTTTGAATATCCTTTCTTATCCATGTAAAAATGAACAATACTGTTGTATAGCAAATCTGGTTTGAATTGTTTTTCTAACATGGGAATGTCTGGTTATAATACGGCATTATTATATTAAAAGATCTTGTGACGCCTAATTTGTTTAAATAATACTGTGTTTGTACTATCTGAACATCCTATTTGTCATATTTGAAATTTTGATTGTAAATATATGAGAAAATTCATGCATAGGGAAATCAAAGAAGATTCTGACATTGATCCTATGAATGCCCCCCAAAGGACCGTTTTTTTTAAAAAATCCAAACCCGCTGAAACCATGAAGATTGATTTTAAACCTGATGAGAAATCCAAAAAAATCGATCCCGTTTTAGAAAAAACACCGGAAAAAAATTTAGAATTCAATCACGAGTCTTTAGAAGAAAATGAAAATCTAGATGAAGCAGACAAAAAATTACTTACTCTGAAAAAAGAGATTGAGACCGCACAAAAATTCCATCAATTAACAAAACAAAAATTGACTGCAAAATCTGCGTCATTAAGAAAAACAAAATCAACACTTACCCAAACCCAAAAAAAACTTGATGAAGCATTATCCTCAAAATTTACTGCTGTGGACAATAATAAATTGGAGATGATAGGTAAAATGTCTTCAAAAATGGCACATGATATGAGAAATCCTCTAACAATTTTACAATCCCAAATTGAATTGATGAAGGTAAAACAAAAAATTCATGAAGATACAGTCTTGTCAAACTCAATACTCAGTATGGAGAATGCACTCTCCCACATTACAAATCAAATCAACGACGTGCTGAATTTCATTAAGACTCCTGAGATTCGCTTGATTACTTGTGATTTAAAAGAAATTGTAAAAAGTTCAATTGGTGAGGTAAAATTTCCACAGGATGTTGAATTGCAATCATCACTTAATTCCTGTGTCCTTCAATGTGATGTGGTAAAAATTCGTGGTATTATCACAAATATTATACAAAATGCCGTTCAGGCAACTGGCCTTAAAGGTAAAGTTAGTGTATCGATTGAAGTAGATGGTGCATTTGCTACAATAAAAATTAGTGATTCAGGACCTGGAATCCCTGAAGAAAACATTGAACAAATTTTTGAGCCCATGTTTACTACAAAAGATGATGGAACTGGTTTGGGATTGGCATCATGCAAGCAATATTTGGAGATGCATAAAGGCACAATCGATGTTAGTAATAATCCCACCACATTTACAATTACACTGCCAAAAACTGCTGGATCCTCCTCCTGAACTCTTTTTAGAATCTGTTTGGTAATCAAAATAATGGGGTTTTTATCCAATTTCAAAAAAGATCTCCAAAATGAAAAAAGAAAAAAGGCTGCCCAAATCAACGGCAAACATCTCAAAGAACTGTTAAAAAAATTCAAAGAAGAAAGAGATAGAATAGAAGAAGAAACTGGAGTGAGACCTCAAATTGATGACACAACACAAATGTTTATGCAAAAAATTCTAAATGTGTGGATTGATGAAGGAAAAGAAATCGATGAGGAAAAATTCTGGTTAGAAGTTGACTATAATAGACAATTCTCTCATCCTGTGGAGTACTATGAAAAATCACATTAGGATTATCTCTTTTACAATATGTTTATTTTGATATGAAAATCACAACTCTCAAGTGAAATAATTGGATAAAGAATGGCTACGTGTAAAAAGCGGTAGAAGTAAAGGCTGCAAGGATTGTATTGCTCATAGATGTATGCCAACTAGTTGTAATTGCGATTGTCATAAATGAAATTTTACACATTTGATTTATCTTAAAATCAAACCTATGTCCATTAGATTTGTATGTGTAAAGTTTGTAACGATGTTTCCTTTCTGCTTTTGAAAGAATCTTCCTGAATCACTGTTTTTGAGAAATTCCTTCATCACATCCAAATCAACTTTGATGTTCTCTGTGATTGCTCCTGCAAAGATTGAATTTCCGTCTATTCCATCTGTCCCCATAGACGCTATGATGATTTTTTTTGCCTTTTGAGTGTTTTTTAATAGTCTTAAAACTAATTCTTGATTTCTACCACCCGTTCCCTTTCCAAGAACTTTTACGGTTGGTTCACCTCCAAAAATCAAACAAGTATTTTGTTCATATGAAATGTTTTCAAGTATTTTTGGAACTATCTCTTTGATGTCTCCAAAAATTTGCATTGTTGAGACTTTGTATCCTATCTCATCAGCTTTCTTTTGCATTGCTTGCAGGCAATCATTATTGTTTGCAATGATGTAATTTTCAATTTGTGCTTTTTTTGGAGTTTCACACCTTTTTTCATTTGATCTCTTTTCTAAAATCTGCAAGACCTCCGTTGGAATTTTCCATCTGATTTTATATTTATCAATAATTTCTAATGCATCTGCATAAGTTGTATCATCCATGTATGTTGTACCTGACGCAATGGATGAAAGATCATCACCTTCAACATCAGACATCACCAAACTAATCCCGTGGCATTTCATGTTTTCAATTAGCTTTCCCCCTTTAATTTTTGAGAGATGTTTTCTGATGCAATTGAACTCTTGAATTGTCACTCCTGTTTTCAACAGCAAATTTGTAACATGAATTTTATCATCCAATGTAATTTCATCTGGCATTGCAAGAAGCGAAGAACCACCTCCAGACACAAGAAAAATTATTAATTCGTCACTTCGCTTATTTTGGACAAATTTCATAACCTCTTTTGCTGCTTTTACGCTTGTTTTATCAGGTTGTGGATGTCTGGAATTGAAAATTTGAAATTTTTTTCCTTTAATTTTGGCTTTGGAACCTTTGGGAATTACTATTATTCCGCTTTTGATGGGTATTATTGCATTCAATGCCCGGGTCATAGAATCTCCAGCTTTTCCAAATGCTACGGAATAGATGTTTGAATATTTCTCAACATTGATCACTTTGCCTTTGATCCTAATTTCATTGGGCGTAACATATTTTGTAATGATATTTTTAGGATCTGCTGCTTGAAGACCTGCCTCTAAAATTTCCAGGCAATCTTTTTTCTTCTCAGTGGTTGCCAATTCTCTGAAATTTTGTATAATCACACCAATTCTCAATAATGCAAGATATAATAATAATCAATGATGCCTTTGATTTATGCACACAGTACGCATTCCAAAAGTTATCAACTTTGGAGAAAACGCACTTGGTGAAACAGAGTATCCAAAAAATGCCCTGATTGTAACAACCGTTCCGCCAGAACTTTCTGACAAATGGTTAGCAAAAATGGGAATTCAGGATTATATGTTGTATGATCAAGTGAAACCTGAACCATCAATTGAAGATGTCAATACTGTGATTTCACAATTCAAAGACAAAAATCCATCCGTCTTAATCGGCCTAGGTGGTGGAAGTTCAATGGATGTAGTAAAATATGCTGCACCTGAGATGAAAAAAGAAAAAATCTTAATTCCAACTACTTTTGGAACTGGAGCTGAAATGACAACTTATTGTGTTCTAAAATTTGATGGAAAAAAGAAACTGTTACGTGAAGATAGATTTTTAGCTGACATGGCTGTAGTCGATTCATATTTTATGGATGGTACTCCGGAACAGGTCATCAAAAATTCTGTCTGTGATGCATGTGCTCAAGCTACTGAAGGCTATGATAGCAAGCTCGGTAATGACTTGACTAGAACTCTCTGTAACCAAGCATTTGAGATTCTTTATGATGCAATAATGAACGACAAACCTGAAAACTACCCATACGGTTCAATGTTATCTGGAATGGGATTTGGTAATTGCTCTACTACACTTGGACATGCTTTGTCCTATGTATTCTCAAATGAAGGAGTGCCTCATGGTTATTCCTTATCTTCTTGTACTACAGTTGCTCACAAGCATAACAAGTCAATCTTTTATGATCGATTCAAAGAAGCTATGGAAAAACTTGGTTTTGATAAATTAGAACTCAAAGCTGATGTTTCAGAAGCTGCAGACGTCGTAATGACCGATAGAGGACATTTAGATCCAAACCCAATTCCAATATCCAAAGAAGACGTCATAAAATGTCTTGAAGACATCAAATCAGGTAATTTGTAAAAAATTCAAAATTTTTTACCTTTTTTCTATTTTATTGATTAACTGCGAAATTGGCAGCTTGATGAAACTTTTTATGCTAATACTCTAAGGTAATTATACTTGGCTTCAAAGAAACTCAAATTTGGCATTCAAAACGGATTAAATGTCGCAAGAGCCGGATATACTGAGGACCAAATCTTAACGGCTTGCATGCTGGCTGATAAAACTGGCTATGATTCAATTTTCTACATGGATCATACGAATGTCCCACAATGGAAAAACGCTACAGTGCTCGATCCATGGGTCATGCTTTCTGCAATAGCTGCAGTTACAAATAATGTTGAATTGGGAACTTGTGTTACAGATGCAATTAGAAGACACCCATCAAATATCGCATTAGCCGCAATTACTCTTGATAGAGTTTCAAAAGGCCGAGCAATACTTGGTATAGGCGCAGGTGAGGCACAAAATCTAAAAGAATTCTGCATTCCATTTGAAAAACCTGTTTCAAAATGGGAAGAGCAAATTGAAGTTATTCATACATTATACAATTCCACTCCCGACAATACTGTTGATTACACTGGAAAATATTATCAACTAGAAGGTGCGTGCTTACAAGCCCCTCCAATTAGAAAACCACGTCCTCCAACTTACATGGCATCAGGCGGCAAGAGAACTTTGGAATTAACAGGAAAACTAGGCGATGGATGGCTTCCAATTGGTTATACTCCTGAACTCTTTGAAGATCACAAAAAACAAATCGAATCATCCATGGATAAGAACAATCGTACTCAAGAAGAAAAAGACAACTTCCAAATGGCTTTAGATATTGATGTGTACTTTTCTGAGGATGCAGAAGAATCCTGGGCTAAAATGAAAGAAGCTGTAAAAGTTAGTTTATTCAAACCCGAAGTATTGCGAGTTCATGGATTAAAAGAAATTGAAGGATTTGATTTTGTTAAATACTTTACAGAATATTCAATGTCTGATCAAAGTTGGATTGTAAAGATGAGGGAAGCAGCTACAAAAATTCCTGACAAAATTGCACGTTCCTCCACTGCCGTTGGAACCCCTGAAGATATCATTCCCACATTTGAGCGATTTATGGAGGCAGGTGTCAATCACTTTGTTATAAGATTCTGGGGTAAGAACTACTTTGGTTCTATAGATAAATTTGCAAGTCATGTAATGCCTGCACTTAGAGAAAAAGCCAAACAATAAGGCGTCTATTCTATAACGTACAGAAAATCATTTACTCTACTTGTTTTTATGATGTATGATGGATGACGAACTACCCGAGTCTCTAAAAAAATATCTTGACATTTTAGATGAAAATGTAGAAATTTTGGCAAATCTTGAATTTGATTTAGATGATGAACTGGAAGACGAATTGACTCCAAACATGGGACTCCACAATCTTTATGATATGACTGAAGATGTTGCCCAATCTGCACGACTCAAACGTGCTGAATCTAATTTTTCACGAAGACAAGCCGAAGATTCTTTATGATTTGTGTGGTCTTTTGTTTTTTGCTTTTGTAAATGCCTTTGCTCTCCGTTTGTTTTTCTGCTTTTCTAATCTTTTTCTAGTACGTTCAGTTGCATTTGTTGAGCCCTGAATGATTTTTGTCTTACTTCCGTCTCTTAACATGATCTCTTTTCCTTTGAATCTGAATTCAACATCTCTGCATTTAACATAGTATTTTTTCAGACAAAAAAATATCCTATTGTTTGTCCCATGCATGTCTTTGACCTCTTTTGATTTTTTTAATTCATTGAGTATATTTCGAAGTAAACCTTTGTCAATTTCTGTAATTCTATGAATTTCTCGGAACCAAATGAATCTCGATTCAGATCCCCACTCCTCTAACAGTTCTAATACTTTCTGAGTGGCATTTTCTTGTTCCTCGTTGATTTCATTCATGTCTTTTCTTTTAAACTCCTAAATTTAGCAATTTACATTAATGAAAACTATTGATGAGGAAAGTCATTTATTAGATTTTTTCTTCGCTTGTTTTAATCTGGATTTTATTACCTTTACTGATTGTTTTTGATTATTCTCCATTTTGTTAGCTATTGAATCAATCTGCTGAATAATTTTTGATTGCAATTCTATTGAATTTGTTTTTAATAATTTCTTTTTTAATTTTTTCAGTTGATTGGAATAATCTCTAAAGTCGTTTTTTAGTTCATCAAGATATGGATCATCCATGTTGATTTTTATTTTATCTTATATTTTAGGCATTTTTTATGATCTGGATTTATAATATTATTTATTTTTATTAATTTGTGCAATTAGTTGGAATTCTTCAAATAAAATCATATGACAAGGTAAAAGAATTTCTAAATGAGGAGCATGTGGGACGTCTATCTAGCATAGATGAAAATGGGTTTCCTCAAATTATTCCAATGAATTTTGTGTTTCTTAATGATGCGATTTACATGCATTCACATGTAAAAGGAGAAAAATTGGAAAATATATCTAGAAACAACAAAGTTGGCTTTGAGGCAGACAGGGAGCTAGAGTTTTTGCCCTCTTATTTTGAGGATCCTCATAACGCATCTCTCGCAGACACTTTGTACATTAGTGTTGTAATTAAGGGAATGGGAATTTTTGTTTCTGACAGAGAAGAAAAAACACTTGCGCTCAATGGACTGATGAAAAAATATCAACCTGAAGGACAGTATGATCCAATTGAATCTGATATGAGGGTCTTAGACGCTGTAAGTGTTATCAAAGTTGTTCCTCAAACAATTCATGGCAAATATAAGATTGGACAACACTTGAATCCAAAAGATAGAATGGAACTTGCAAAAAATATTTTGAAAAAAAATTCCCCGACATCTAAAAAAACTCTAAAAATCATGGGTTTTGAAGAGACATCCGATGGTTTAAGAATGATTGATGAACCTGTTTGGTAAGATGATGAATCTCACATGTTTTTTCCCAGTTTGTTTAAAATAACTCCACAAAATATGATTCATGATTATTTGAAAACATGATGATTTTCTCGTGTTCTGGATTAGTACCTGACTGTGCTTGGTCAACAACTGCTATTGATCCACAAATCTTATTGAAACAGTAACCGTGCCGATTTTAAACACGTTCTTCAATTATCCACTGGTGTTAAAATCAAAATTCAATTCTCTATAAAAAATCGTTGATTTTTTGATTCTTATTCAATAATCTTTTTTTATCTTTTTTCTATTTTGGTGTTAAAGTTTGATTTGTTTTTAGTTTACCTTTAGTTTTTCATTAACAAACGTTAGCTATAAGTTCAGTTTTCAAGAATTGTATCTATTGGAACAAACATCTAGATTTGAATTAATCTCTGATTATTCTCCAACTGGAGATCAACCCCAAGCAATTGATGAATTAGTTAAAGGCGTAAAAAAGAAAACAATTCAAACTTTGCTTGGGGTTACAGGAAGTGGCAAAACATTCTCCATTGCCAATGTTATTGCTAGAACTGGCAAAAATACACTGGTAATTTCCCACAACAAAACTCTGGCAGCTCAACTTTATGCAGAACTAAAGCAATTCTTTCCAAAAAATAATGTTGGTTATTTTGTATCCTACTATGATTACTATCAGCCAGAAAGCTATCTTCCTCAAACCGATACCTACATTGAAAAGGATACTCAGATAAATGAAAAGATTGAAAAATTAAGACTAGAGTCTACTGCAATGCTGCTCTCAGGCGAACCTACGATTATCGTCTCCACTGTTTCATGCATTTACTCCCTTGGAAATCCAAAGGACTGGGAAGACTTGGCAATTACATTAAAACCTGGTGATGAAATAAAAAGAACTGAACTAATTAGAAAATTTGTTGATGCACGATATGAAAGAAACGATGTTGAAGTAGCACCTGGAAATTTCAGAGTAAAAGGTGACACTATTGATGTTACGCCTGCATACTCTGAAGATATAGTAAGAATTTCCTTGTTTGGTGATGAAATAGAAAAAATTCTTCTTCTTGATCATGTATCATTAAAAGAAAAAAAACTTGTATCTCAAATGAAAATTTTTCCTGCAAAACATTACCTTATTGCCAAAGACGTTAGAGAAAAAGCTGTTAAATCAATTAAACAAGAATTACAAAAGCGTCTGCCCGAATTAAATGAACTAGAAAAACAAAGACTTGAAATGCGAACAAACTATGATTTGGAAATGATTGAAGAGTTGGGATATTGTTCTGGTATTGAAAATTACTCTAGGCATTTTGACGGCAGATCTGCTGGCGAAAAAGCTTTTTGCCTGATGGATTTTTTTGGAGATGACTATCTTTTAGTAATTGATGAATCCCATGTTACATTGCCACAACTTCATGGTATGTACAAGGGAGATCACTCTAGAAAAAAAGAGCTTGTAACATATGGATTTAGATTGCCAAGCGCATATGATAATAGGCCATTAAAATTTGAGGAATTTGAGAAATACATTAAAAATACAATATTTGTATCTGCAACGCCATCAGAATATGAAAAAAAAATCTCCACAAAAATAGCAGAACAACTAGTAAGACCCACTGGTCTACTTGATCCTTTGGTTGAGATTAGGCCAACCCAAGGCCAAATGGATGATTTAATTACTGAAATCAATAAAAGAGCCGCCAAATCTGAGCGTGTTTTGGTTACTACTCTGACCAAACGGATGGCTGAAGATTTAGCTGAATATCTGTCAAAAAAACAAGTCCGGGTACGATACATGCATTCCGAAATTGAAGGATTACAAAGAACCGAATTAATCAGGCAATTACGTCTAGGCGAATTTGATGTTCTCGTTGGAATCAATTTACTGCGAGAAGGATTGGACATACCCGAAGTCTCCCTGGTTGCAATTTTAGATGCTGATAAAGAAGGATTTCTAAGAAATTTTACTAGCTTGATTCAAACATGCGGACGTGCAGCCCGAAATGAAAATGGAACCGTAATAATGTATGCTGATAACACTACACAATCTATGAAAAATGCTATGAATGAAACTAGACGTCGTAGAGAAAAACAAATTAAATATAATCTACAGCACAACATTACCCCTAAAACCATCATAAAATCAGTGCCAGAACAAGAAACTACATTGGATGAATCAAAATTAAAATCAACTCATGATTTAAACAACGACATTATTGATTTAGATGCTCAAATGAAAAAATATTCTGAAGAATTAGACTTTGAGCGAGCAATTGAATGTAGGGATAGGATAAAAAGACTAGAAAAGGAGATTAGATTCAAAGATGGTAGAAACTAAACTAAAAATTCGAGGAGCAAGACATCATAATCTAAAAAATTTAGATATTGATATTCCAAAAAACAAACTAGTTGTAATTAGTGGGTTGTCAGGATCTGGAAAATCCACATTAGCTTTTGATACAATTTATGCTGAGGGTCAAAGACGATATGTTGAATCTCTCTCAGCATATGCTCGCCAATTTTTAGAAATGATGGATAAACCTGATGTTGATTCCATTGAAGGGTTGTCTCCTGCAATTTCTATTCAACAAAAAACCACAAGCAAAAACCCTCGCTCTACTGTGGGTACAACTACTGAAATTTATGATTATATGCGATTACTTTATGCACGAATTGGTATTCCGTATTGCACAAATTGCGGAAGAAAGGTGTCAACACAATCAGTTGAGAGAATATGTGATTCTGTCCTAAAAGATTTTTCTGGAAAAAAGATCTTGATTTTAGCCCCTATCATTCAAAGAAAAAAAGGAACATATGAAAAATTATTTGAACAAATCAAAAAAGATGGGTATTCTAGAATACGCATAAATGGAGAAATTTTGAGCCTGGATGATGAAATTCCTCCACTTGACCGGCAAAAATGGCACAATATTGAAATTATTGTTGATAGAATAACTAGTGAAAAATCTGAACGCTCCCGACTCTTTGAGGCAATTCAAACTGCCATTAAAGCATCAAAAGGAGATGTGATGATTGCAACTGACAAGGATGAAAAAATCTTCTCGCAAAATAATGCATGTCCATATTGTGGATTAACCGTAGGTGAATTAGAACCCCGCTCGTTTTCATTTAATTCCCCGTTTGGAATGTGTAAAACATGTAATGGACTGGGTGTAAAGATGGAGTTTGATGCTGATTTAGTAATTCCTGATAAAACAAAATCAATTTTAGATGGAGCAATTGTTCCGTGGAGTGGACGGTTCTCATCCTTTAGAAGACAAGCATTAAGAGCAGTTGGAATGAAATTTGGTTTTGATTTGATGACTCCCTTGGAAAAAATTAAACCAAAACATTTTGATATTATTTTACATGGAACATCTGATTTAATTGATTTTAAATATCGCTCCAAATCTGGCGATTCTTCTTGGCAATATACTGACGCATTTGAAGGTGTACTTGTAAATCTTCAACGGGTCTTTATGGAGACTGATTCTGAATCAAAACGAGAATGGTTAAAGCAATTCATGCGTGACACTCCGTGCAATTCATGTGATGGTAAAAAATTAAAACCTGAGTCACTTGCAGTCAAAATTAATGAAAAAGGAATAATGGATGTTTGCAATATGTCAATTGATCATTGTTATGATTTTTTTTCTACTCTAAAATTAACTGAAAACGAGCAATACATTGCAAAAGATGTTCTCAAAGAGATCAAAGAACGTCTGGAATTTTTGATGAATGTGGGATTGAATTACTTATCATTAAACAGATTAAGCTCAACACTGTCTGGGGGTGAATCTCAAAGAATTAGATTGGCAACACAGATAGGTTCTAACTTGACTGGTGTTTTGTATGTGCTTGATGAACCAACAATTGGATTGCATCAACGTGATAATGCTAGACTAATTAAAACGCTAAATAAGCTACGAAATCTTGGAAATTCAGTCATAGTTGTAGAGCATGACGAAGAAGTAATACGAAATTCAGACTGGATTGTGGATTTGGGACCTGGCGCAGGAGTTCATGGCGGAAACGTGGTTTTTGAAGGAACAGTTGATAAAATTCTACATGGCGGTAACTCTGTTACTGGTGCGTATCTAAAGGATAATTCTCTGATTACATTGAAAAATAAAATTCGTAATCGTTCTGGTTCATTAATTATTAGAAAAGCATCAGAAAACAATCTCAAAGATATTGATGTTGAAATTCCTTTGGGGTTTTTTGTATCTGTTACTGGTGTTTCAGGTTCTGGAAAATCGACTTTGATTAATGACGTACTGCTTAAAACACTGGAGAGTCATTTTTACAAAACAAATGTCAGGCCTGGCAATCACAAAGAGATTGTTGGTTTAGAGAATATCGATAAGGTTATCGCAATTGATCAATCCCCAATTGGTAGAACACCGCGTTCAAATCCTGCAACATACATTGGTGCATTTACTCCTATTAGAGAACTGTATGCAAATACTGAATTATCAAAAGAGCGCGGTTATGCTCCTGGACAATTTTCATTCAATGTGGCAGATGGACGATGTTTTGCATGTGATGGAGATGGCGTTAAACAAATTGAAATGCAATTTTTGTCTGATGTTTATGTCAAATGTGATGAATGTAAAGGAAAGAGATACAACACCGAAACATTATCTGTGTTGTACAAGGGTAAAAACATCTCCGATATTTTAGACATGACTGTATATGAGGCATTAAATTTCTTTGAGAATATACCATCAATTAAACGAAAATTACAAACAGTTTATGATGTTGGGCTAGGTTATGTCAAATTAGGTCAATCATCTACAACACTTTCTGGCGGAGAAGCTCAGAGGGTAAAACTTGCGTCTGAACTCTCAAAAAGGGGTACTGGGAAAACTCTCTATATTCTGGATGAACCCACAACCGGATTGCATTTTGCTGACGTTCAAAAATTACTTGATGTCCTTAATCGATTAGTAAATTTAGGAAATACTGTGGTTGTAATTGAGCATAACATGGATGTAATCAAAAATTCTGACTGGGTGATTGATCTTGGACCTGAAGGCGGGGATGAGGGAGGGAAAATTGTTGCTATTGGCACCCCTCATGATTTGGCAAAGGCACCTGGAAGTTATACTGGAAAGTTTTTAAAAAAACTATTAAAAAATGACTTTTGACATTTCAAAAATCTCCATTCCCACGGATCCTGGAATCTACTTGATGAAAGATTCAGATGGAAAAATAATCTATATCGGTAAAGCAAAGAACTTGAAAAATAGAGTCAAATCATATTTTTCAAAAAATCAAAACTACAAGACACAAAAATTAGTGGAAAAAATTTCTGAAATTGAATTTGTCCTAACAGATAACGAGAGTGAGGCCTTTTTACTAGAATCAAACATGATCAAAAAATATCGCCCAAGATTCAACATTGAATTGAAAGATCAACAAAGATATACCTATCTTAGAATATCTGATGAGAAATATCCTCGATTGCTTGTTGCACGAAGAACTAGAGATGGAAAATTTTTAGGCAAAGGACTGACTTTTGGACCATTTACTCAAGGCAGTTCAAAATTGCTTACAATTGGAACTTTGCGTAAAGCATTCCAAATTAGAATTTGTAAAACACTTCCAAAAAAAGTGTGTCTGGAATATCATTTAGGAAATTGTGAGGGTCCTTGTGAATTTAAAGATGCCCAAGAAAGATATCCAAAACATATTTCTGCTTTGGAAGATGTTCTAAAGGGAAAAAACCAAACAAAGATTTTTACAAAAAAACTAGAAGAAGAGATGCGCCAAGCTGCTCAACTACAGCAATTTGAGCGTGCAAAAGACATTCGCGATACTCTGGTTAGACTAGGCAGTCTTCAGACTAAACAAAAAATGGAATATGTTGATAAATCCGATGAGGAGTATTTTGGAATTGGTATAAAGGAGCAGTCTGCGACTGTGATGAATTTTAGAATGATTAACGGCGTGATTCGAGATAGTGATAAATTCTTTTTTGACTTGGTTGCTGATAATTCTTTTTCAAATTTCCTTTTTCAATACTATTCCACACATAAAATTCCCAAATTCATTCTAGTAAGTGAGATTCCAGAAAAAAAAGAATTATTGGAATCGTTACTTTCAGAGCAAGCAGGATTTGCTGTACAAATTCTAGTTCCTTCTAAAGGCAAAAGAAAAGATGTCATAAATCTGATTTTAAAGAACATTCAATTAATTCATACAAAGGGCGGAGATCCCGGACTAGTTGAATTAAAAGAAATACTGAATTTACCATCGATTCCTAAAATCATTGAATGCTTTGATATTTCTAATCATGGCGTGGATTTTGCAGTAGGTTCCATGTCTAGATTTGTAGATGGGATGCCCAATAAATCTGGATACAGAAAATTCAAAATTAAAACGGTGTATGGTAGAGATGATTTTGCAATGATTGGTGAGATTATTAAAAGAAGATATTATAGATTATTGGAAGAAAATTCTGAATTTCCAGATTTGATAGTCATTGATGGGGGAAAAGGACAACTTAATGCTGCTATAAAGTCACTTGAATCATTGGGATTGAATGTCCCGTGTATATCATTGGCAAAAGAAAATGAAGAAGTTTATGTCCCAAAAACTAAAAATCCTATAAAAATTTCCCAAGCAAAACCCTCTTTGAAAATATTGCAATATGCAAGAGATGAGACACATCGGTTTGGTGTAGCATACAATAGGACAATAAGAAAAAATAAGATAAAATAAGAAAAAAGGATTTTTTTGGTTAGTTCACTGATACACTGCCTACCATCCAAGGATGCACCATGCAGAAGTAATCATAGTTGCCTGAATCATTAAAGGTAAATGCAAATTCTGCACCTGCCATGATTAGGCTGCTATCAAATACGCCAGATGGACCGTCTGCTGGACTACCTCCAGTCACTGTATGTGCTGCTGAATCTATGTTGACCCAATTTACAGTATCACCCGCATTTATTGTGATATTTGCTGGAATGTAACATGTATTGGATTCTTCACATCCTGGAACTGAAGTGCCTACTGGAATATCAACAGTATGTGTTGTTGGTCCTGCTGATTCTTCCATCATGGTTTCTTCTTTTTGATCTTCTTCCATGGTGATATTGTCTTCAATTTCAACTGTTTGTCCTGCAGTTGTAATTGCACTTACAGAATAACTAACAGTGAATGGATTTGTATTCATTGTGTGAACTGCTAAAGCATTTCCTTTGAATTCCCATGAACCCATTGCATTCTTTGGATCGACAAATGTCAACTCAAAGATGGTTTCACCATCTGGGGTCCAAGTTTTTGCTGGCTTTTCATCAGCACTTATTGGACCTCTAAGTGAAACGAGTTGAATGTTTTCTGAAGCAGAATATGACAGAATTCCTGAATATACATCACTTGATGGTGCAAGAAGCACTGCAAGTTGATGAGATTCATGACCAATACCTGGATCTTGTACTGACATTGTTGTTGCCGTCTTTACGGTATCTGATACTGGTTTTTCTGTGTAGTCTACTTTGTAATCAACTATGAATGGTGTGGTTTTCATTGTATGTACTGCTAAAGCATTACCGGCAAATTCCCATTCGCCTTTTGCGTTCTTTGGATCAACAAATGTTAATGCAAACTTTGTTTCTCCATCAGGACTCCAGATTGCTTGACCTGCGTCTTCCCCAGCTGCTAATGGACCATGTAATGTAACAAGTTGAATTGGTTCAGATGCATCATACTTGAGTGTACCTGAATATACATTACTACTTGGTGCCAAAATGATTGCAAGTTGATGAGATTCATGACCTACACCAGGATCTTGTTCTGATGTTAGTCTGTCCCAACCCGCCTTCATTGGTTTTGCAGGAGCTTCTTCTTTTACCTTATTTGCAATATCTGCAAATGGGTCTGTTTGAGTTTTTGGCTCAACAGTTTTGGAAACTACTGGAGCAGAAACGCTTGGACCGGCATCTTGAGCCACACCCAAAGAGAATGCAACGCCTACGCCTATAGCTACAATTGCGATTGAAAATGCAATTGCAGCTTTGTCTATACCTGCCATTGTTGATCCATTCCTTATTACATGTTAAATAAATCTAATCTCTATCTGTGATTTGTTTTTAATTTTACTAATCTGATTTCATTTTATAATTCTCTCAAAAAATTATTGATTTTTAAAATTTTTCAAATATTTACAATAATTTCAAAAATTTCTTGAAAATATCATATGATCGCTCTAATTGAACTTTACCTCTTGTTAATGTTGTTGAACAAATCATTCTTTTATGAAAATGAGTTCTTATCATTTACATACAATTGAGATGTCACCAAGTAACTAACCGTTTTTGGTCTTAATCTCTTTTGTTTTGTGTTTTAAATAAATCTCCAAAACAAATACGTTTTGCAGTTTTTTATACGTCTTTGTAATATGGAATAATTTTCAAAATAAACTTGATTTAATTTTAGTCGTTGTAAAGGCGACAAATTGTGTGTGTGAATTGAACATTAAGTAATCTATATCCAAGTTATTTTGTTACTAACTATGCAAAAATTTTTTGTAAGAAATAATTTTGATATAAATGACAGTGATCTGCTTGTTTCATCTAAAATAGGTGTAACGAGATTAAGGCCCTCAAGTGTAAAGAATGCTATTGAATCACAAACTGGTACAATTACCTTTCAAAATAATTTAACTCCGTTTAGGATTATTTTATCAAGAACTAAAAAACCAATTCTCTGACTATGACTGCTACAATTTTAGAATGTCAAATAATTGATATTAAAAAAATAGTAAGGAAAAAAATAGATGTAAACATAGATCACTATGCCTCTAGTTTTTTAGAACGTAGGGTTCAAAATAGAATGAACCTCATAGGAATAAAATCCTGTGCAGAATACATCTCATTCCTAGATGAAGATTTTCTTGAATCTTTTGAACTTAATTCTACTTTGTCAATTAATGTGACGCAGTTTTTTAGGAATCAAACTGTGTGGGATGTGTTCAAACAGAAAATTATCCCTGAAATTATTTCATTGTCTCCTTCTGATCAACCAATTTCAATATGGAGTGCTGGATGTGCAATCGGAAATGAACCCTATAGCTTGGCAATGATGTTTTCTGATATGCTTCAAAAAAATGAAAAAAAATTCAAGATTGTTGCAAATGACATAAATCCAACATCTATAGGTATTGCAAAAACAGGCCAATATGAATTTGAAAAATTAAAGAATATCCCAAATTCATTTTTGTCTAAATTTTTAGAAAAAATTGATGATGATTTATACAAATTTAGTGATGATTTAAAAAAAACTATTAATTTTCAAGTAGGCGATGTTGCATCATTTCACATTAATCATGTTGATGTAATTCTATGTAGAAATATGCTAATTTATTACGCTGACGACGCTAAAGAACTTCTTTTTAAAAAATTTCACAAGACACTAAATGACGGTGGATTTCTTGTATTGGGCATGGCTGAAGATGTGCCTATTTCAATGAAGAAATTTTTTAAAACTGTTGATTTGGGTATGAAAATCTATCAAAAAGTTTCACCTGATCCCTAATAACATAAATTTTTTTGAATTTGTATCTAGCATGAACCTGTATGTTACTCATTACAGACAAAATTCTAAATGCATTAAGAATATTTCATTACTATGAGAATTTACATTCCAGTTAGACCTTCAAGAAGACTTGATTCTGATGATGATTCTGATGCACTAGACAACTGGTAATTCAAACTTTGATAATTAAAAAATATCTTGATATAATCTGATGTCGTTACTGTATGTTAAATGTCTTATTTTGACCTTCAAAAAACATGATAAATTTGAAACATTTGACTGGATGCGAAAGATTGCTTTTGATATACATGACGTTCCAGATATGGCTATTTGTTGAAATTGATCACACAAGATTATCTATCCTTTAAGAAAACTTCAATTTACATTGTAAATGAAAATCATGATAATCAATGATTCAAGGGCCATGCGATTATTTCTTGAAGATATTGTGAATTCCTATTTTGGCTGGCAACTAATTGGTTCGTATTCTGATGCATCTTATGCGTTGAGTGTTCTAGAAAATAAAAAACCTGATGTGATCCTTTTAGATCTTGAAATGCCTCAAATGGATGGATTTACATTCCTTGAAAGATTGGGAAATGCTAGAAAATATCCCACAATAATAACCAGTAATTATGCAATAGATGGTTCTGAAATTGTTAATGATGCTCTGGCATTGGGGGCGGTCGATTATATTGTACCTCCACCGTCAAACAACAAAGCAGATTTTGCTAAATTCCAACTTCTACTTCGCCATAAAATTATCAAGGCTTCTCTCAAATCTAATCGTTACCATCTATTTTCTAATAACAGTGAGTCTAAACCTCGCATTACATAAATTTTAGATTATTTTTCTAATGTCTGGAATTAATTTGACAATCTCTTCTTCAATAACTTGAAATTTCAATAATGTTGTTTCTTTTTTGTGTACTCAAATTAACAAAGTTAATCTTTCTTAATTTTCATTAATTGGTTAATAAACACCTGTTTTTTATCTTGTGTGACCTTGTTCTTATAATCAATAATCTTGGAATGATATTGAATAAAAAATGAACAAATCTCTGATTTTGTTGCCTCTTATCGCAATTCCAATTATTTTTATTTTGTTTAGTCCTCAAGATTCTAAAAAATATTCTGAACTTGATCTTACTGGTCAAGATGCAATATTGAAGGTTGGTGAGGATTTCATTAAACAGGCCTCAGTTGAAACTCTTGATCAGGATCATATTTTAAATGAGTTAAGAGAAATCACTGAAGAAGAGATTCGTAAAGAAACACAAATACATGATCCTACAGAAAGTGAAAAGATCTTTACAAATGGAATGAAATTAAGCGACGATTATAATAGGATCAGTTTTGAATATTCTACTGAAAAACTTACTGTTGCAGAATTTTTTTCAAAATTACTGGATTTTAAAATAAAATATGAAAAATATATGACTGCAATAGATTCTTACATTGGCGATGAGGATATCTTAGTTCTTAAGAATTCAATGGTTAAAGAATATAAAAAAATCAACGAGCAGATAACTTTGATAAAAAACTCAGGAACCATTGATGATGAATGGGAATCTCAAACTGAGTTTGATAAATACAAACAATATCTACCATCCATGTTTGATTCTTAATTGCTCGTATTTATCATATTTTGGAAAATTGATAAAAATAGTACTTTTCATAAACCCGACTCTGGAATCCCACAAAAATGATTTTTCTGTTTAGTTGTGACTGATTACTGTTTTTTTATGTCTGAAACCCTAAAAATTGATAAATGATCTTGCATGTTTTTTTTGAACTAGCTGGACTTCTAGATGTCTTTGTGTTTTCATAACTTATGGCAGTATTTAAAAAAAATCCTCCCGATTATTTACTTCATCCTTTTCTTGAATTTTTAATTGTCACGCTTTCTTTAATTGCTATTTTAGTTCCACTTAGAATTCTTTCTAAAATGATTTTTGTTGATGAATGGATTGGTTCTGTTGGTGTTATCACTGTGGTTTTTGGTGTGATTCTCTTTTTATCTATGAAAGAAAAATTGGGAAATTTTGGTCAGATGTTTCTTCGTCAAATCACTAAAAATCATACCCGAAAACAAAAATGGATTATTTTTTCTCAAACCGGATTATTTCTGTCTCTGGGAATTTTGACTATATTTAGCATACATGCCGGAAATACCGAATATTATCTCTTAAAAGAGCAGGTGATAGCAGAATTTGGGAGCAAAGGAATCATGATTGATTCGGACTTGAATTTTGACGCAATTAATCAAATATCTTCCCAAGTTTCTCCCGAACAACAGGTAGGGGCCATTGCAGCATTGCCGCTGCTTACTATACAAAATTTTGAAATTTTTTCAGTAGTGTTGGCGGTTACTGATCAAATGATGGGTGGATGGGTGATGTATTTTTGGCAAATCATGGTAATTGAAACTGTGGAGATTTCGATATTTTTGTTCATTACAAGAAAATTTACTTCAAAATATGCATGAACAATACGTGTACTAAAAAATATTTTTCGTTTATCCTACCTTGCTTTCTGTTTTAATGCTTCTTTGTATTCTGCAAATGCGTCATCTTTGACAATCTTGGCCACATCTAAAATCACTTTTTTTGCATTAATTACAGTTTGCTCCCCTGAGCTTTTAGCTGATTTGTAATCTTCTTTTGCAGTTTTCCATGCTGCAAACGCTGTTTTGTATGCTAAAAACGCCTTCTTCTTTTCTTCAATGACATCTTTTTTGTTTCCTTGTTTGTCATAATCCTTGGATTTTTCTTCCATCTCTTTTCTTGCATTCTCATTTTTGCTATCTGGATTATGATGTGCATCAACTATGGAAACTGTCTGAGCTAAAAGTAACGTTGTCAATAAAACCATCATTACAGAAATCACTTTGATATTCATAATCTTCGTTATTTTTTAGAAATATTATCTAGTGTCTGTTTAATTAAATCACATAATAATCATAATTATTATAAAACATTACATTTGTATTTTATTGTTGAGAAAATTTTCTCAATGTAAGTATGAATAAAAAACGGCTGTTTGTTCATTTTGAATTACCAGTAAATTATGTTGATCTATGCATTTCTTTCCATAATGAGTGATTCTCAACAAGTTATAGAATTGCATGAAAATAAAAAAGATTTTTTCCAGCAGGTAGTTGAACAAACTTCTGAAATTGGTCATGAAATCAACAGAGCGTTAAAATCTACCAAAGAAATCAACGGTAGGGCACATATGCTTTCCACAACTGCAAAAATTGAAGCAAATCGTACTGGTGATATTGGAAGAAATTTTTTGGTCGTATCGAACTCAATTGATGAATTAAGTACAAAAACAGATGAAGTTCTAGATAAAATGAAAAAAGAAACTATACGAGAGATTGAAAATTTATCTAAATCAATTGAAAGTAAATCTGTCAGCATTCGTGGAAGCAGATTGGCAACTCTTGCTTTGACAAATATTCGACTAATTGACAGAAATCTTTTTGAAAGGGCTGCCGATGTTCGCTGGTGGGCAACAGACGATATCTTGGTCAAATCTCTTGTAGAGAATAATATTGATGCGTATCAAGAAGCAGAAAATCGCCTTAGAGTGATTTTACAATCGTATACTGTTTACTATGATCTTATTTTATGTGATGTGGAAGGCAACTGTAAAGCTTCTGGAGAAAGCAAATTTGGTTTTACTGGAAGAAATTTTTCTGATAAACCTTGGTTTAAAGGAGCCATGAATACCAACAGTGGTAAAGAACATGCATTTGAAACTGTACATCACTCCCCATCTGTAAATGATGATTATACAGTAACTTATTCCTGCAAGATACATGAGGGGGGAAATCCTGATAACAAAGTTATTGGTGTTCTGGGTGCTGTTTTCAAATGGACTGAATTTGCACAAAGAATAGTAAATGAAACTTCTTTATCTTCTGAGGAAAAATCAAAAACACGTGTGCTACTTTGTGATGATGCGGGAAATGTTCTTGCTGATACAAAAGAAAGAATCCTAAAACAGACGATTAATTTTAAAGGTAAAAATGATTTGTTCCTAAAAGAAAAAGGATTCAGCGTCGTTGAAAAAGATGGAATTAAAAAAATTGTCTGCCATGCGTTGTCTCCTGGGTTTGAAGGGTATAGATCAAAAGAATGGCATTCATTAATAATTCAAGATATTGATGCGTCTTGTCAGGATCTGGATTTGACCGACAATAATGATGAATCTCTTGATTCAATACTTGATTTAATATCAAATTTGTCTGAAGAAACACAACAGGCAATTAAAGAAATTAACAATGTCAATGATGAAACTCATGTGTTGTCTCTAAACGCTGCAATTGAAGCTGCCCGTGTGGGTGATGCCGGGCGTGGATTTGGGGTTATAGCCGGATTTATGGGTGACCTTTCACGAACCACTGCTGAAATAACATCAAAAATGGATTCGAACACCCAAAAAAAACTCGTAGATCTTAATTCATTGATATCTATCAATTCTAGAGAAATTAAAGGTGACAGACTTGTGAACCTGTCTTTTACAAACATTGATTTGATAGACAGGGCATTGTATGAACGAACAGCAGATGTTCGCTGGTGGGCTACTGAAGGGAGTGTAATTCAAGCATTAACTCAAAAAACAATTGAAAATAAAGATTTTCTAACAACTCGTCTTCAAACAATTCTCAAGTATTATACAGTATATTCAGATTTGATCGTATGTGACACAAACGGTGTTGTCATTGCAAATGGCTCTTCAAATAATGTGGAGAACACCAACATGAATGATGCTTCGTGGTTTCAAACTGCATTAAAGACTAAAAATGGTAGCGAATATGGATTTGACATAATTAAAACAGAAAAAGGGAATGACACATCAACTGGTCTTGTATTTTCATGTAAAATACACAAAGATGGAAATATTTCTGATGATGTTATAGGAATTCTTGGAGTTGTATTTAATTGGAACCAATTCATTGATGTGATATTCAAAGAAACACCACTTAATGGAAACGAAGTCGATTCTACTAGTTTAGTCATATTGGATTCTGATGGAAACAAACTATCTGAGAACATCAAACACAAAAATATGATTTCAGACCATGATTTACTGCTATTACTTAATGAAACCAAGAATTTTCAAACTATTACTTTAGATAATTCGAAATTATTGGCAGGTCATGCAAAATCAAGCGGATATGAAGGATTTTCTACCGGTTGGCATTCAATAATAATTCAGTCATGACTTATGTTTACTATTTTATTTCGGAATTTACAACAAAGTTAAAAAAACTATGGTTTTGTCAATTAATTTCTCTTCCTTACAGGATCGTAAATTTATCTTGAATTTAATTTAGAAAATACATCATTGACTAAATGAAAGTTTGATTGTAAATACTGTGGGCTTATTTTTGACCAAATCGTATCTACGTGTAAATCCCTGTGATTTAGCAAGTTTGTGCCTAAATTCATGCCAATTTTTTTGCAGAAAAATAGATACTTCTTGTATTTTTTGTATTAATAAAACACACAGGTTGTTTTTAAACTGAAATCATCTATTTCTTTATGTCTAAAATTAATTGCAATTGCTGTGATCTTGTATTTGATTCGGAATCAAAATACTATGCACATTATATTGGCATTCACAAAAGTATTTCCTCATCTACAAAAAAAATTTTAATTTTAGGTGGCGGTTTTGGTGGTATTACGGCGTTAAAGGAAATAGAAAAAAAATTTCAAAAAGAATCTGTAGAAATAACTATTGTTTCAGATAAGAATTCTTTTCTTTTTACTCCAATGTTGCCTCAGGTTGCTTCTGGATTACTACATGCAAGTAATATTACAATACCTATACGATATTTTTGTAAAAAAGCAAAATATTTACATGCTTCTATAGACTCTATTGATTTAGATAATCAACTTGTTACTATTGAAAGATCATTTGATCACAAAGTTCGTACGTTAGAATATGATTATCTGATATTGGCATTGGGTGCACAAACTAATTTCTTTCATAATGAAAATCTCAAAAAACATTCTTTCACAATGAAGAATATTGAAGATGCAATTGCAATTAAAAACCATGTAATTGTAATGCTGGAACATGCTGCACAAACAGGAAACTATGAGCTACAAAGAACATTGTTGACATTTGTTGTTGTTGGCGCAGGATTTGCTGGTGTGGAGACCATAAGCGAAATAAACCAATTTATTAAAAAATCAATCTCAAAATCATACCCTAGCATTAATCCAAAAAATGTAAACATGATTTTAATCTCTTCTAAGGATCGTATTTTGCCTGAAATCAATGGAAAATTGTCTGAAAAAGCTACTATTTTTCTTGAAAAATCTGGAGTAACGATTATGAAAAATACTAAAGCTGATGATGCAGATGAAGAAAATGTTATGTTGAGCAACGGTGGAAAATTGTCTTGTGCTACTTTAATATGGACTGGAGGTACAAAAATGGATCCAGTTATTTCAGATTTGAATTGTGAACATGATGCAAATAAAAGAATTATAGTTGATCAATCATTAAGGATGAAAAATAAAAAAAATGTTTTTGTGTTGGGCGATTGTGCTCTGATTAAAGATGAATCTACGGATACTTTCTATCCGTCAACCGCACAGCATGCAATTAGGGAAGGAAAATTGGTGGCCGAAAATTTGATGCTTGTATTTAATAACCGCAAAAATTTAAAAAAATTCACTTTTCATAGTTTAGGAATAATGGCGATTATCGGTAATAAAGTGGGCATTGCAACTATAGGGGGGAGAAATATTAGTGGATTTTCTGCGTGGTTACTTTGGAGAATGTATTATTTATCAAAAATTCCTTCATTTGGAAAAAAATTAAAAATTTCTGTAGATTGGTTTACTGATAGTATTTTGCCCCCTGATGTGACACACATTGGTTTAATTAAAAAGAAAGAAGTTAATTCAATACATGTCAATGAAAACGTTCCTTCAATTAAAGAACAATTGTTGTCAAATTCGTAATTTATCTAAAGATTACACATAAAGAATTTTCATTTGAAATTGTGTGGATTGAATAATTTTTTAAATGAATTGTGAACATCTTTTCAAAAAACTTCTTCAAAAACTTGGTTCCATTAATTCCTGATTTATGAACAACTTTAAAATTACTTCTTCCTGCTCTTTGTATGTATTCAAACGTCCCAAAATCAGAATCTTGAAAAAATTTTTTACACTTTTCTGCAATCTCTCTGACATTTTCTGATTCTATTATGTTTATCTTGGTATTGATTATGTTGCTAACCACATCATTAATTGCATTTTCAACTGATTGGTTAATTAATTCATTAATTGAAATTTTGCTAAAATTTATTTTAACATTATGACTCACTGGTTTTCTAAATTCACCAAAAAGACTATCTATATTTTCCATATTTTTTGATTTTGTTTCAAGATTCTTATACAAACAACTACTTGCCAATAAAATGGACTATTATCATATGTGTGTCGTTTTTACACAAACGTATTTTCTGATTATTTTAATTATTTTTTAATTTATTTTTAATAAAAATTTTATTTTACCAACAATACAGGAATTGGTGCATTCTGTGATATTTCAAGTGATACACTTCCTAACATTAATTTCCTATCTGATCCATTCCCCCTGGTGCCCATTATTACCAGATCTGCTTTTGTCGAATAAACATAAGACATTACAGTTTGAGTAATTGAGGATGAAGTTGCTATAAATGTTCTACATGGAATTCCGTGCTCCTCTGAAATTTCTTTTAATTTTTTGTGTTTGATTTTTATTTCATTAAGTTTTTTTTGTTCAATGACGGTTTGGTGTGTATTATAATTCAAGAATGAACTTGAATGTTGTTCACTATAAAAAACTGAAAGAATGATTATTTCTGATTTATGCTTAAAATTTAAATTAATTGCATGCCAAAACGCTCTATCTGACATTTTTGAATTATCAAAAGGTACCAAAATTTTTCGAAAAATCGCTTTTGAGAATTTCTCTTGTTGAGGTGTACTCACTTGCATGAATGATATTGGTGTCTAAATTTTAAAGCAAGTTGTATGGTTAATTTAAACAGAATCCTAGAATCAATTATCTATTCTAATTTGTCGTGAAGTTTTCTCATGATGTCCAAATATGTACTAATTTGAGCATGTGTGGGTTCTAGTTCTTTTAGACTTTTAATGTCTACGTTTAGTTTTTCTAATTCTTCATATGTAGTTTTATCTTCAATCACATTCAGTAATTTTTGCAATCCAAACGGTTTTTGCAAAAGCTCCACTATCTGTTTCAAAGTTTTAATTGATTCTTTTAGTGTGTCTTCAACATAAGCTGATGCGAACAAAATCCTTTGTTTTGGACATTTTGCTAATATTTCTGATGCAACTTGCATTCCATTTTTACCTGATAGCTGATAATCTAAAATAACAATATCGTATGGAATTGATTCTGAATTCTGATCAAAATTTGCAAAGTATGTTTTTAATCCTGATTCCCCGTTCGTTTCTAAAGTTACATTATGGTTATTTGATTCTAGAAAAATTTTATATTCTTCAAGCAGGTCAATTTCATCTTCAACAATTAATACATTCATAATTTTAGTTTTCTCTGTATTATTTATAATCTATGTAGAAATCACCGGTTTAGATTTATTTGATACTTTTTCAACGGCCTCCATAATTTGACTTATTTTAAATGGTTTAAAAATTACTGCGTCCACATTACATTCTTTTAGTTTTCTGTCTGTTTCTTGAGTTAAATCTGCAGTAACCATGATGATTTTTGCCTCTTTAAATTTTTGCCTCAAATTTGTTAAAAGATAAAATCCATCGTATTCTGGCATCCAAAGATCTGAAAAAACTATGTCTGGTTTTTTTTCTTCAAATAATTTTACTCCGTCTAAACCATTGTATGCTTTTCCTAAGACCTCAATATCTTGCAATGAAAGAAATTCTGAAAATACTTCTACTGTATCAAAATCATCATCTATAATTACAGCAGTTGTCATGTTGATTTTCTTTTTTTCTGCATGAAAAGGAATTGTTTTAAATTTTTGAACAAACAAAAGTGTCTGTTTAATTTAGACAACCAGTAATTCAAGTTAATTTAAATCATAATGGAAAGTTGTTAGAGATTTCTAGTCACTCCCAATTTAGAATTGGAATATGCATATCAATGATAATTTTGCTGCTAGGCGTAGTTTCAATTTATACTATAAAAACAATGGATGGTATTAATCAAAATTATAATTTTATTTTAGAATACAATCAAAACATTTCAAATTTTGATGATATTAAAATAAAATATGAGCGCCAGATGACTATCTTTGAAAGCTTAAAATCTGAAGAGAATTTGGTAGGTGTTGGCACTTTTTGGATATATAATACAGAAATAAAAAACAAAATTTATGATTTCAATACTTTGATTATTAATAATCCTCAATTCATTGAACTTTTAGAAGATAAAAAATCTCTTGAACTTGAAAATAATATTGATTCATATTATAATTTACATCTAAATTATGAAAATAGCGCATCTGATGCACTATCTTATTTCTATGATGGTGATTTTGGTTCATTTTTACTCGAATATGAAAATCTAAAACATTTGCAATTTGAATTATTTGAAAAACTTGAGGATATAGAACAGACTCTTGAAATAATACCAGTTTATTCCAAAATATCTGTTGAACACATTATTACTGATTTTCAGATTCTACAATGGGCTATGATAATTTTGGTAGGAGTTGTAACTACTATGCTAGTTTTTTTCCTTAATCAGACAAATTCTAATCTCAAATCTGAGATAAAAATGCAAACAAAAAATCTTCAGAAATTAAATGAACAATTAAAAAAAGTAGACAAAAAAAGAGAGGAGTTCATCTCTATTGCATCTCATGAATTAAAAGGTCCAATTCAACCTATTTTTGGATTTGTTGAACTTGCTAAAACAGGAATTATCTCTAATCAGGAGGCTTTGGAAGGAATATCTAACATTGCTCTAAATCTGGAAAATATTGCAAATAATGTACTAGATCTGACAAAAATTGAAAATGATGAACTAGAATTACACTTGGAGAAAAATAGCATAAATGACCTGATTTCTGAAGTATTGGATTCTGAGCATTTTAATCCTGACAGAAAAGTACCGATAATTACCAGACTTGATGTTGATGTAGTCATGAATCTTGACAGGACTAGAATTAAACAGGTTTTGAGAAATATTTTGGATAACTGTATAAAATTTACAGAAACAGGTACTATTACTATTCAAACTAATTTATTAAAAGACAAAAAAACTCTAAAACTTTTCATAACTGATTCGGGTCCTGAAATCCCACATGATGTTTTACCAAAAATTTTCAAAAAATTTGTGACAAAAGGTAATTACAAGGTTTCAGGATTTGGACTTGGACTGTATATATCCAAAAATATTGTTGACGCTCATAAAGGGAAAATTTCTGCATATAACAAAAATGGACATCCTGTTTTTGAGATATCCTTACCTATAATTTCATTTGATCTTACATGGAAAGATTCTGAGTCATCTAATTTAGAAAAAAATATTGAATATAACTAGCGATAAAATATTTTAAATTATAAAATTTATACCAATTCTAGAATCTTTGATAACTGAAATGGTTTTTGAAGAAACAAAACTTTGTCTTTTAATTTTGAAAAGTTTCTCTCAGTTGATAATGCATATGCTGATGCTAGAATAATTTTTTGTTCTGGATTTAGGGATAAAATGTCTCCTGCTACTTCTGCCCCGTTTCTTTGAGGCATTGAATGATCCAAAATCAATACATCAAATGTGCTCTTCTTTGAATCTGCATTAATGCTTTTTGTATATTTTTGAATACATTCTTCTCCATCTTTTACAATCTCGACTTGATGATTTTCACTTTCAAGTATTTTTGCATATTGTGTTGCTGTGAATTTATTATCTTCTGCAACTAGAATTTTCTTTGCCATGATTTTTTCAGTAAATTCTGGTTAATCATGTCTTGTCTGTTCAAATCAAACACGGAAATTTGATTTTTAATGTAAAACAGTTCGTTCGTTTAACACACATTATATAATATTATCCAAATACTTCTGACTGATTCTATGCGATTTACAAGTTCTGATAAATATGATGGATTTGAGAATGATTCTAGAGAAGAAGCACAATTATTAGAAAAATTTAATGATTATGCAAATCTAGAAAAAAAGATTTCAAAGCGAGCGTTTCTCGAAATATCTGATGAATCAAAACCTGGAAAATTTGGCAAAAAATTCATTATATCTGCAATGATTCAAGGAGCGATTGTTACTGGGTTAACAATAGCTCTTTTTTTAAATCAACTTTTTGTGTTTAGTGGAAATACTCAAAACATGTTTGATTTTGCCTTTACTGATAATCTCGGAATTTTCTTTTTTGGATTTGTTTTGCAAATTGGATTAACTGCAGGATTGGCAACAATTGGCATATTTTATAATCATATTGAAACAAATTTGCATAGTGGGTTTACAAAATTCAATACTCTGCTGTCATGGATTCATCTATTTGGAACAAATATTTTTGGTAGTATGATTACAATATCTTTGATTTTTGCTGGTATTGCCACTAGTCCACTATATCAAACAGAATTGAGTTATTTACTGTCTTCAATCCCTGCCTTGGTTTACATTTCTGCCGTTTGTCTTGCAGTTGTCATGGGTATTGGGATTCTTGGAACCTCTTTTTCATTTATCAAAAAAAATACTGATGATTAAGATAGAGCGCAGATAGGAAGAATGTTCACCCAAATCTCATATGGGTTAACCTTGTCAATATCGTTAATGGGGAAGAAAAACTCTTCATCACAGTTGATTTCTTTTGGTTGAGGTTTATTTTCAAGATCATTGCTAAACATCATTGCTAGGTCCATCGTCCATGTGGGAATTACAGCTGTTTTTGGCTGAAGTTCTTTCTTTTTATTATAGTCGTCAAGCAAAATACGTGCAATTCCATTTCCATCAAACTCACCTGTGACTCCCAGGTTTTTCAGCAATCCTGAAATCATGTCTGTATCAATATCTTCACGTTGTGGGATGTTGGAAATTCCCTCTATTACCTCTAAAATTAACTCATCATTTACTGAATTGTTATCTGAGATGACTTCTTCAATAATAGGCGTGAGTGTATAGTGATCATAATCATATGATACAGCGGAGATTGAATTTGACAATGGATTTGCAACATAGATGATATTTGCAGTTGGAGAAATAATCATTGATTGTGGTGAGTCAAATACAGAAATTGTTTGAATTTTTTTAGAATTTTCATCAAGTAAATACAATTCATTTGAATGTTCATTTGAAATTGTTGTGATTCCATTCTTTTGATTAGTATTCATTTGCCAAGCTCCTGATGTGATTGGAATTTCAAATATTACTTGTTCATTTTGAAGATCTAGTACAGTTATTGCATTTGAATCCCAACTTGTTATATAAAGAACGTTGCTCTTTTCATTAATTGATAGCCCCCATGGTTTAACTCCTGGATTTACATCGTTAATTAATTCATCCGTATTTCCATCAATTATGTGGATTACTTCAGATGTTCCACTTGCAACATATGTCTTGTCTGTGTTCTGATTAATTGTAATTGCCCAAGGACTTGAATTGATAAATATTGATTTGATGACTTTGAAATTTTCTGTATCTAAAATTATAATTTCATTTTTTATTAAATCTGAAACATACAGTTTTTTATTATCTTCATTAAGTGCAATGTCCCATAACGATTCACCAATTTTAATGGATTTTATCACTTTTCCATTGATTCCATCAATTACAGAAAGCGTTCCTGAAATTTTGTCTGTTACATAAATCAAATGTTGTTTGTAGTCTACTGCAATTCTTGTGGGATTGGAATTCCCTTCATTTATCATTACTGTGTCTTTGATTATCATGGTTGATGCATCAATAATTGATATTGTTCCAGATTCATAATTTGGCACGTATAGATTATTCAATCTTGGGTCAAAATCGATATCTCTGGGGAAATCTCCTACTTTTACCGTATCTTGAATTGCAAAAGCGTTTCCAGATAATGCAACCAACCCAAAGAATGCTGATGATATGATGAATAACCCATATGCGTTTAATGACATGGCCTATTTAGCACAAATTAGACTATATCATATACGGAATTTTTCCTTGAAAATACCTTCCATTTTGGTAGATAAATTGATGATTAGTTTTTTAAATTTTGGCCATCTTTTATGTTGATATGGTCATTTCTGGCCCGTTTTCTTAATTTATGTACGATCACATAGTTTTGTAATGCGTTTCAAATACTGATTTTCTGATTCGATTTTCTCTTTTGTTTTCTTTGACAATATTTCTCATTGATGATTTTGTTGATAATGTGGTGCTCTGACTTTTGTTTATCACTATTTGATAATCTGGTACACTGCAGCGTTTGTGTCTATTTTGCTCTTAATGCTTTATTCAAAACTAACCCTACATTTCCCTTGTCAAATGGTTTTATTATGTAATCTCTTGCACCTGATTTCATCGCGTCTTGAACTATGTGTTTTTGTTCTACTGATGTGACCATTATTACTCGTGCATTTGGATTCACTTTCATGATTCCCTTTAAAGCTTGAATTCCATCTGCTTTGGGCATGTTGACATCCATAGTCACCAAGTCTGGTTTATGCTGTATGTATTGTCTTACAGCTTCTACTCCGTCTGGCGCTTCTACAATTTCAGTTGCAAGTCCATTAGATTTTAAAATATCTTTTAGAACTGTTCTCATAAAAGATGCATCGTCTGCAATTAACACCTTCACTCCGTCTCCCATTTTAAAAACTCCTTCTCATTGGATTTTTTTTGACTTTAGATTCAAAAAATATTTGCATGTTTCTTCTTATTTTTTTTATTAATATCTATAAGTTTGTTTATGTTGTACAAACTAATGTCTTGACAAATTTTTCATAGTTGTTAAATTCAACAAAATATTTTTAATATTCTATTTTTTGATAAATTCTTTCTTTTGGGTACAGAGTTAAAAATAACTTATTTCCAATCGTACCAAACATAGATTCATTTTGTCCAAGAATTAGTATTCCGTTTTCCGTTAATGAATCTGCAAATTTTTCAAAAATTGCCTTATACCTCTGTTTATCATAATAGATCAACACATTTCTGCAAAAAATCATATGGAATTTCTTTTCTGTAATTTTCATCATGTCTATATTTTCATATTTTATTTGATTACTTATGTTGGATTTGATTTGATATTGATCGTATTCTAATTTTTCAAAATACTTTATTCTCCTTTTTGTGTTGATATTTACTAAATTTGCATCTCTGTAAATTCCTTTTTTTGCACGACTAATTGCATCTAAATTAATATCATTTGCAAAAATTTCATATTTAATATCTCTTGACTTTAATACTTCGTTTAGTGTTATTGAAACACTGTGTGGTTCCTCACCTGTTGCACACCCACAACTCCATACATACGCAGTATGAACTTTTGATTTATTTATTAAATTTGGAATTATCTCCTTCTCCAGTTTCTCCCAAACATGTGGATCTCTAAAAAATTGTGTTACATTAATTGAGAATGCTAAATAAAGATTATTTGCCTCCTCCAAATTTGTTGATAGCAGTTTTAAATATTCATCAAAATTCACAATTCCATTAATTTCCATTCTGTGACGAATTCTTCTTTCTAAAAAAGCAGGTTTGAAACCATCTATGTTTTTTCCAGTTTTTATCTTTACCTCCGTTCTTATTTTATCTAAAATTGCGTTAATTTCTGATTCCATCAAATTATTCCACTTTTCATTTTTTCTTTTCTAATCGTATCCTTGACCATCATGGTGCCCGCTTCCTACAAGTTTTTTAACAAATCATCAATTGCATCATTTTGACCTCCTAGCAAATTTGTATTTGATTTGTCTGAATACTTGTTTTCTTCAATATCTTTTGATTCATGGGAGATCAATTTCTTTGCATGTTCAGGATGTTGAATGATGATCATGTGGATTTCGGTTTTACTATTTTTTCCTGTTAGTAGTACATCTGCAATTACAATGTCTTTACTATTGCTATTGACATCGTTTGTAGGTTCTGATAATAATTCCTCTAATTCTCCTTCTTTGAATGTTGGTGTGGATAAATCTATTCTAAATCCTGTATCTTTAGATAATGCATTGAAAAATGACCCCGTTAAAATATTGGCAACTTCTTGCAATGCTGATTCTCCCATTTCATCAATCTTGTTAACTTCGGAACCTAGTAATTTTGATGCAATTTTCATTGCATCTTCAAGTCTTAAAGTATATAGTAATTCGATATGGATGTCTCCTTTACCGTTTAATCTAACTGAATGTAATTTAATTTGTTTGGATGTTAAACCGATATTTCTTACATTTATGTTGTTTTCTAGCATGGTTAATTTGTGTTGTATTGGTTCTTTCAATAATGTAGAAAAAACTTCACATGTTTTTTCTGTAATATAATCATTGAATGTTGATGATAATTTTTTAATTTCAATTTTTTGCAAGTTCATGTTTTAACTCCTATTGAATTATTGTTGATGGATCAATTACTAGGGCGACTTTTCCATCTGGCAGTATGGTAGCATTTGAAAATAAATCTGTTGATTCATTTCTGTCTAATTTTTTAATTACAATTTCTTGATTTCTTTCAAATTTATCCACTACTAACCCATAATTTTTTCCATCATTTTCAATTATTACTACTGTTAGTGGTTTTGATTTATCTGATTCGTTTTTCATTTCAAATAATTCATTTAGTTTTATCAAAGGAATTATTCTATCTCGAAGTTTAATTACTTCAGTTCCATGCAATGAAGTTATTTCATTCTGTTTTATTTGGAGTGTAGTTGTAATACTTGAAAGTGGAATTGCAAATTTTTCCCCTGATATCACTACTAACAGTCCTCTGATTATTGAAAGACTCAAAGGTAAAGATAATTCAATAGTGGTGCCATTACCTCTCTCACTGTTGATTTTGACTGTTCCTCCAACTGACTCAATTTGTGAAATTACTACGTCCATTCCTACCCCTCTTCCTGAAATATCTGTTACTTCTTTTGCGGTGGATAAACCTGGGGCTCCAATTAATTGAACTGCTTCTTGATGTGAGATTTTCTCTGCTTCTTCTTGAGTAATAATTCCGCTTTCTATAGCTTTTTCTTTTACTCTGTCTACATCAATTCCTCTTCCATCATCATTGATTATGATGAGTACATTTTCTCCTTTTCTTGAAACTGTGAGTGTGATATTGCCTGTTTCTGGTTTTCCGCAGATTGTTCGTTCATCAGGTGATTCAATGCCATGATCTGCACAATTTCTTAGAATGTGTAATAGAGGATCTGTGATAGAATCTAAAACACTTCTATCCAATTCAATTCCAGAACCATCCATGCTCAAATTAATTTTCTTTGATAATTTTTGAGATGTGTCTCTTACTGTTCTGTTGAATCTACCAAAAATCTGATCTATTGGGACAAGTCGAATTTGCATCGACTGATATTGTAAATCTGTGATTAATCTATCAATTTCTGTTACTATTTGCTTTAAATTTTCATATTTTTCATTTTCAATTGTTTGCTGTAGTTGCATTTTTGATGTCAATAACTCCCCCACTAAATTTACAACAGAGTCCAAATCCGACATTTTTACTCTTATTGTGGGTAATGTTGTTGTCTTGACGGATTCTTGCATGGGGATATTTTGAATTTCTTGTTCTGGTGATTCTAGTTTTTTTAAATAAGGTGCTAAATCCACTTTTAATTTATCATCTGATATCATTTGTTGTAAAAGATCAATGCATACAAAAAGCGCACTGGTAAGATCATGTGTTAATTTTTCTGTTCCTTTTCTAATATTGTCAAATATGTTTTCAATATTTTTACACAGTTCTCTTGTATCGTCATAATTCATTGTAGATGCCATACCTTTGATAGTATGAGCTGACCTAAAGATTTGATCTAAATATGATCTATTTTCTGGTTGTTCTTCTAATTGTAATAATGTCTTGTTCATTATTTCTATATGTTCTAATGCCTCGGAGACATACATCTCACGATAATTATTATCAGACAAGATTTTGCATTTCCTCGTAAATTTTTATTGGTATTTCATTTATTCCTACTACGTGATCAGCCGCATCAAGATCAATTACAGCTTTTGGCATTCCAAAAATTACACATGTTTCTTTATTTTGAACAATGGTGTGACCTCCTCTTTTTTTTATTGTTTTCATGCCGAATCCTCCGTCATGACCCATCCCTGTAAGTACTACGCCTATCACATTTGATCCATACACTTCTGCTGCAGAAACCATTGTCATGTTAACTGATGGTCTAACTCCAAATCTCTTTTCACTTGAATCTAAGTGAATCCTTCTATTAGGAAGAACAATCATGTGATAGTCTCCAGGCGCTACTAGGATTTCATGATCTCTGATTTCATCTCCTTCATTAGCTTCCTTTACTGTGAATCCTGTTTTTTCTGATAATCTATTGGCAAACTGTTTTGTAAACTCTTTTGGCATATGTTGGACTACCAAAATTCCAGCGGCAATATTTGCAGGTAGGTTGCTTAGCACTTTTTGAACCATTCCTGGTCCTCCAGTTGATGAACCAATTACTATTAATCGTTCAGATGAATTTGATTTTGTAAAAATTTTTTTACTTGGTTTAAGTGAATAAATTTTTTCTGTAATCAATTGTATTGGATCTGATTTTGCAGAAATTTTTATTTTTGTTATTAATTCTTCTTGCAGTTTTTTATCATCTATGTCTTTTAATGGTATGGTGACAAAATCTACTGCACCGTTCTCTAATGCATCAAGAACTACCTTAGATCCATCTTGTGAAAAACTGCTTACTATTATTGTTGGAATCATCATTTTCATTTTTCCCATATTTTCAATGAAAGTCATTCCATCCATTGTTGGCATTTCTAAATCTAACAAAATCACATCTGGTTTTCTTTTGGGTATTTTTGCTAATGCATCTTCACCGTTTACTGCTGTCCATTTAATTTCAATTTCATCAACATTAATCAAATCTGATATGTATTTTCGCATAAGATTTGAATCATTTACAATGCCTACATTGATTGGTATCGCTTTTTCTTTTAACATGTATGATGTCTCCTTGATAAAAATCTCATATCATTTGATTCAAAATTAACCATATTTTTTAAATCAAAAAATTCATAATAATGTGGTGTATGTCTGCGTCGAACAGACTAAAAAATGGTTTACTCTTAATTCTGATTTAATCCATTCTGAACTTCATGAGCCCGTATTAATGAAATTCGTAATTGATCATATAGTGATGGATTGTTTTCTTTTTTTGCTTTAATTTTTAATTCAATTAAATCTTCTACTATGTTTTTCATATATTCTTGTTTCCATCTGATGATGTCTTTTTCTTTATCACTTGATTCAAGTTCAATTTTGTCCCACATGGTATTTAGATTGATATAATTTGAGCACACTATCTTACCATGTCTTGTTTTAAAGATAAAAACAACGGCTAAAACCATCTGATTTCAATTCCAAAATGGAAATAATCTAATAATGAAATGACGTAATTTTTATTTTTATGCTTCTTGATTAATTATAGCTTCTATTTCTGGAATAATTTCATCATTACTATTTTCTACATTATTTTCTGATTCTATTTCAACAGATTTTGAATTTATGGGTGTGTCGTTTTTATTATGTTCATCAGTTTCGCTCAGGAACTTGGCCACATCCACTAAAATAATTAATTTTTCATTCATTTTAGCTATTCCTTTGATGTAATTCTCTTCAAATGCACCTTGTGGGGATTCCTCTACATCTTTTGTTGATATTCTTAATACTTCGTTTACCTCATCAACTAGGAGCCCTGTGAGAGTATCGTTTACATCTGCGACTAGTATTCTTTGTTTTTCAATTTCAGTTGTACTTGAATTTGATAATCCTATTTTTTTGTTCACATCAATAATCGGGATGATTTTTCCTCTTAAATTCATCACTCCTCTAACATATGGTTTTGATTTAGGTATTTTTGTAATTGCTTCAACGATTTTAATTTCTTTAACTTGATCAATTGGTACTGCATAATTACCTTTTTTTGAAGATTTTTCTGAAATGGTAAACGTGACAACTTGTATTGTATCATTTAATACTGTTTGTGTTGACATGAAATGATTTTAAAACAATATATGATAATTATTTGTTTGTTTAATGTGAACAATAACCATATTGATTATCTATCATGTGTACGTAACAGTTTATTTCTGATTTATGCTTGCAATTTTTTTATGCGTACATGATTAATGTAAAATCGTCTTTAAATTATTTTTTAAATTTAAAAAATAATTGTTGTCTGGAATTTTTAAAATAAACCTTTGACACTTTTTATTTGATGTTTCCTTTTTTTAGTTTTTCAACAATTTCTTTGATCTGTGGTTTGACTATTTTCCCTGCATCGATATCTTTACATGCTTCTTCCATGCCTGTAATTTCCATTATTTCTGTAATTGGTGTTCCAATTATCACATATCCTTTGACGTTGTTATTTTCATCAAATGTTGGACTGATTACTGTTTTTGTCCAGAATCTTTTGCCATCTTTTGTTTTATTTCTAAGATATGTCTGAAATATTTTTCCACTTGAAATTGTTTTCCATAATAAATCGAATAATTTCTCATCATGCCAATCCGATTTAAAAATTCTATGCATTTCGCCTTTTAATTCTTCTTCAGGGAATTTTGAAATATCTAAGAAAAAGTGATTTACATAATCACTGATCCCATCAACATCTGTAGTTGATATGATTGTTGATGAATCTAAAACATTTGTGATTTCTGATAACGTTCTTGCGTCTTTATATGCATCTTTTAGAGTCTTTGTTTCTTTGTCTTTTGCTTTAACAATATCTTCAAAACTCTCTAGATTTGTTTGTGCTACAGATAACACTTCTTCGCTTGCAGCAGTAGCCTCTTCTGTTCCACTTGAAACTTCTTCTGTTGCTACTGAAATTTCTTGCATTTGTGAAACGACTTCTGAAATTGATACTGAAATATTTTTAATCGATGTAAGTATATTTGTAATTACTTCATGAGCATCTTGAACAATGCTATTTCCTTTCTCAATACTGCCAGTTGTTTTATCTGATGAATTTTTTAATGAACTTACAAGTTCTGAAATATCTTCTGCTCCTTTTTTGGAATTTTCTGCAAGTCTTCTTACCTCGTCAGCTACTACTGCAAATCCTCTTCCCACATCTCCTGCTCTTGCAGCTTCAATTGCTGCATTAAGCGCCAAAAGATTTGTTTGCTCTGCAATTTGAGTAATAAATCCTGTCATGTTATCCACTTTTGATAATTCTACTGCTAATTTCTTTACATCATTGGATGATTCTGATACAATTGATTTCATACTGTCCATCTTGTTCATTCCTTTCTCAGCATCAGCACTGATGGTTTTGCTGATTTCCTCTGATTGTCGCATCATCTCCATGGCTTTTGTTGCATTTTTAGCTACTCCTTGAATTGCCGATGCAATTGATTGTAAGGATTGTGATACTTCTTCAACTCCGCTTGTCTGACTTCTTGAAGCCGATTCTAACTGTGTCACTGTTTCGCTTAATTCTTCAGATGATGCTACTGCTTGATCAAATGATTTGAGAACCTTTGTTCCCATGCTATTGCTATTTGTATTAATATTATCTGTTGATTCTGATTTTAAGATTGCGTTTTCATCGATGATTTTGGTTTTTTGTGTTGACATATTTCATCAATGATAATTTTCTAGTTAATGCTTTGTTTGATCATTTAGAACAGATTCTTTTTCAATAAATCTATTTTTGAAACATATGAAATATCTGAATCAAACTCCTGGAAGTGGAGCTGTAAATATGATGCTATCCAAAAAGTCTGCCATAAATTCATTTATTGCAAACATTGAGATTCCTCCTACTACAAGTAATAATCCGATATGGAAAAAGACTGTTTTGTATAGACCTCCTTGGATAATTTTTATGGCAAATCCGCTAATTATTGATGTCATTATGAGTAAAACTGGCATCAGCATACTCATTAGGACTGGATCTATTGGGCTTAATTCAAACGCAGCATTTGAAAGATCTCCTTCAGATAAATCGTTGAATAACTCAGTTAATTTATTCATTAATCCAAATATTGACAATGAGAGAACATGTAAAATAACTACAACTAGTTGAAATGTTGATGCGTTCTGTGCTCTTTTGCCTCTTAATTCACTAATTTTTTTTGTAATGTCTGCAACTACATTTCCTACCAGATTCATATCTGCTCCTTTGTATATTGATGTTGAAACAATATCATTTCCATTTGCAATGATGTGATGCCCTGCTTCAATTGAGAATAATTGGAAACAAATTTTCTGGTCAATTCTATTTTTGATTCTATTCTTTAATCCGTCAATGAATATCTGAATGGTTCCAAAATTACTTCTCATTACTGCCTGCAGTGCTTGCCCCATGGAACCTACTGTGGATAATAATTGTCCAAAATGGAGAATAAATGTAGGATACCATTCAGTATATGTTGAAATTTTTGATTCTTGTTTTTTTGCAACTATTCCAGGATAAAGTAATGGTATTCCACCCAACCCCACAGCAAGAATTGGTGGTATCATGTTTGTAATTAAAAGCACTGCTGAAATTCCTACAGTGCCAAAAATTCCCATATGCATCTTCATTCGAAATTGTTTTTCAATTGCATCATCTGTATGTGCTAGTACGTCTCTTGGAAACATGAAAAACATCATTGCCACAAACACTGCCATCCCAATACCTGTGCCCATCATTGAGACAATTAGAATTGTTTCTGAATCTCCAAATCCCATTAACATGCTCATAATGGCGTTTGCAGAAATCATAAACGATGCAGTAGACATTAAAGTGTAAAACATCTCTGAAAATAATTTTTGAGTCTCAAGATTTGCTTCATATTTTATTGAATATGACGCCAATGAATTTTTTAATTCATCTCTAAAAAATGTCTTCAAGTCATCCCCTAATCTTACAACTTGAGATAGTTTCACAAGAAGTAATTTTGTTGGATCGTCTTTTTGTTTTGAAACTTTTCTTCCAATCATTTCACATGCTGATGCCAATCCATATGACCATCCCACACCTAATCTGTATGTGTCTCTGAATGCCTCGGAGTATTTTCCATACTTTGAGTCTTTTCCAGTTTTAAAAAGATCCACTGCTCCAATTTCCCCTGTAGAAATACAGTACAACAAAGCAATGAAATAAACAAAATTTTCGTCAACCTTACTTCCTGAGGTAAAAAGATTTTTTACATCTTTTACCTTGTTTACCATCATTGTTCATCAAGCTCCTTTAGATATTCTTCCAATCCAACTTCATTACAATGTGAAATTGCATTGAACACATCATAATAATTGAATATTTTCTTCTCCATCATTTTCTCTAAGATTTTTGCTCGTAATTCTAGTTCTTCATATAATTTTCCCTCGTCTTTCTTTTTCATTCCTCTTTTTTCTAATACTTTTGAAATGAATAGTGCACTGCTTCCTTTTCCTTTGAATCTTACAGTATCGGTTCCTGCATCCCAATCAAAAACTGGTATGAACATTACGTTACCCTCATTTGAAATTCCTAAAATTTCATTTATTGATAATACTCGACGAACTCTTTTTCCTTCTGGATTAAGAACCGCCCCTTGGAATAATGCCAGGTTTAAATTTTCCATGTATGTTTTTGGAATGTTAATTGGATCATTTGAGAGTCTTTGAATAAGTGGAACCATTCCTGCTGCGTGAAATGTTGCAATTACAGGGTGGCCTGTCTGCATAGCTGCAAATGCTACATTTCCTTCGGCCCCCCTAATTTCTCCTACAAGAATGTAATTGGGTCTCTGTCTTAATGCTGCTTTGAGAAGATCATCCATTGTAACGCTGGAAGCTGCATTTCCTGTGTTTCTAGTAGCTTCTGTAATCCAGTTGTTATGAGGAAGTGTCAATTCAGGAGTATCTTCAATTGTTACTACTTTCCAGTTTGCTGGAATGAATGCAGTTAATCCCATCAATGTTGTGGTTTTTCCTGATGCAGTCTCTCCATTTACAAACAGACTCATTCCTGCTTCCAACATCATCCACAAATATGCAACTTCAGTAAAGTTCATGACTCCTGATGTTAGAACTTGAATAATTGATAGTGGTGTACTGGCAAATTTACGTATAGTTGCATTTGTTCCTTTTCTACTGATGTCTTTTCCAAATACTATGTTAATTCTGGAACCATCAGGTAACGTTGCATCTACCACTGGTCTTGCATGCGATATTGTTTTTCCAAACTGTTCTGATAAACTGATAATTAATTCATCAATTGCATCAACACTGAGAAAAACTGGAACTTTCAGTGTTCCAAATGCTTTGTGAATTATGTACATGTTTCCAGCTCCAATAATTGAAATGTCTTCTAAATTTGGATCATTTAGAAATGGATCTAAGAGTCCAGTTCCTGCTCTTTTTTGCAGAAAATGGTATTTCAGATCAGTTATTTTGTTTGCCTCTACTGGTAGAGTCTTTATTGTAAATGGATCTCCTAGTTTAGAATAATCTACTGGATTTGGGGATGATGCCAAGGTTTTGCTGAGATATTGATCTACCATGTTGAATCTCTCTGTAATTTCTATTGGTGGATCCAACCCTCCAGCTTTTGCAGCAAACACTTTGTCTGCAAATTCCATTAGTTCTCTATCTGGCTCATCAGGCTCAATTATTACATATTCATTATATCCGTCATCTGAGGTAGTATGTGGATTAATGTGAATGAATGTGTCTTCCCCAACTGCATAAATTAAATTTGGTTCTTTCAGCTTTTTGTGTTCAGCTTTTAATTCTTCGGAGAAAAGAGGAAGTGGATTGCCTTTTGCTTGATATGTCTCGAGATAGTTTTTCAGGTATGGTTTTTCCTTTATTTTCTGGACAAACTCCGCATCGTTAATTTTTGATATGTCAAAAACCATTTTCTCACCTATGCATTAGCCATTGATATTGGAACAATCTTTATCCCAAAAATCAAATCTACCTCAAAAGCAAAACCTGATTCTGGTGTATCTGCAGCACCTAATAGCTTTATAATTTTTAGAGTCTTGACTTCTTTATCTCCAACTACTACTGTTCCTAATTTGATGTATACGTCTGCGGTTCCAATTATTGCTGTGTTTATGGCTTGTGAAAAATCAGATGAATGGCTCGTTATGATTATTGTTTTTCCCATTGATACTATTTCTTTGCAAAATGAGATAAAGTCAAGTATTGATTCATTTTTTGAATTGTTCGCCATTGGAGAAATTGAATCAATAATTACCCCGTCCACTTTATCTATTTTTTCTAAAATAAATTCTTTAATTGCAGGAAGAATCTTTTCTGTATTGTTATTAGTCCATTTTGCATCTTTGATATACATTGGAACAAAAATTAATTGACTGCGAACAAAAGGTTTTGAAAAATTAAATGTAATTGATTTCATTTTTTGAATATGTTGTTTAACTGTATTCTCAATTACACAAAGTAAACTTTTTTTTGATGTGAGTAACCCATTCATTATTTGTGCTGAAATTGCACTTTTTCCAGTTCCATGTGCCCCTTCTATGAATACAAGAGATGGCGAAGGAATCCCCCCTCCAAATTGCCTGTCTATCTCTTCATTTCCTGTAGAAATAATATTAAGCATAAGTACACCTCAAATTGAACACTAAGAAAACTATGAGAATTTTCTATTAAAGAAAATGTTTGACTTTTTTGAACAGAACTTAGGCAACAGATCTTGTTTCAGTAGCGACTACACCATTTTGTGTTGCAACTATGACAATCAAATTACTTCCACTTTGTATGTTATTGGATATTTCTACATCTACCGTAATTGTTTCGCCGTTATTGAGAATTTTTGGATCAATGATATCATTTGTCCAAGTACTGATACACCATTCTCCAATATCCGGCGCACAGGTGTAATCATAAGTCAAAGTTTCAGTCTGTGTTATACCTGCACTATTATACGTGATTATTATATCAAATTTATCAAATTCCCACAATTTTTCAAGATTTGTGTTTGTGATGTCAAAACTAAATGTGGAATCTGTTCCAGGATCATTTGGGATGCTCACACCAATTGATGTTTTGACTAATTTACTCTCCCAATCAGATGTTTCTGATGATGCATCTGAAAATGAAGCAGCTTTATCTGTTAGTCCACCAAATGTAAAAATCACAAATGTGATTCCAAACATGATAATTCCGCCACTAATTGCATTACTTAACCCCATGATTCATTCCTCAAGGTACCGAGAAAATATAATCATCTGATTCACCATTCGATATAGTTAATTGAACAAGATATGATGTACTGCTTTGTAATGACGAGTCGTCCTGTATTGTGATTTGGATTGTATCGCCTTGAGACCATACAGAATCCACGCTGGTTCCATTGAAAATCCATTGTGGTGTGGTGCCTGTTGAGTATCCCACAAAATCAACTGAAGTAATAGGTCCAAAATATAGGTCAGATGAACCCAATCCCTTAATTGGTGTCAAACCTGTATTTTTTACCCACGCATTCACTGACGTGCTGTTTAACTGGCTAACATGAATTATCTCAAACTTACTTAGCATTTTGTCTTTTTGAGCTTCTGTTGTTGCAGTATAGTATCCTTCAAATGTTCCAACCTTGCTCACAACAATGCCTGTAATTAATCCTGCAACTATGATTGATGCAATAATTAAAATCCCTTCACTGATCATTCCAGATGCCATTATTTCACCTCATTTGCAACTGTTTTTTCCAGAAAATCTTCCATCTCTGAATTCTCATCTTCGATTTTCGTTATTCCATTAGAATTATTTTTTTTATCAATAAATTTTTTTAATTGTTTTTCATCCACTGTAATATTCAAAGTCTTACAATGAACTTTAGCTAGTTCAAATACTTCTTCTGAAACAAAATCTCTTGATAATTCATCAATCAGAGAAATAACATCTTCTGGCAATTTGGAATTTTCTTCCTCTATAGGTTCTTGTACCACAGGTTCTTGTACCACAGGTTCTTGTACCACAGGTTCTTGTACCACAGGTTCTTGTACCACAGGTTCTTGTACCACAGGTTCTTGTACCACAGGTTCTTTTGGTTTAGAATTTGATTTTGAAATTTCTGGAGGATTGGTTGGTTTTTGAATTAATTCGTCTACATTAATTGTTTGAATGTTATCTTTGAATGGAGCATCTTCTTTCATGAAATTTAATGGATTGTTCATATCTGTTGTGAGTAATTTAATGTCAGTTAGAGTGGTTTCAAAAGAATTTGAAAGAATTTCCACTTCTTCTTTTACTGTAGTCAGATCCATCTTGAATTGATCAAAATCTGTTTTAAGTGTCTGAATATCGTTTTCTATTGGTTCTAGTTTCTCCATGATGATTAATTCTGTGTCTGAATTATCTAGTGATGTATCTGAATAATTTCCATCGCCCTCAGTTTCCACTCCTGCTAGTAAAGCTTCTATTTCTGAATTGCCCCCTATGCTGTCTTCTGAATTATCCTCAGCATTTGCTCTGGATAACATGGCCTCTATCTCTGGATTTCTATTTTCTTCTCCCTCAGCATTTGTTTTTGTCAAAAGTGTTTCCATTTCTGACATTCCTGAACCGTTTTCAGAATCTGTCCCTGCTAACAAAGCATCAATCTCCGAATTTTCACTACTTGAAGTTTCTGTGATTGATGATTTTTTTGGTGTTTGTATTTTGGCGTTGTTTGATTTTCCTTTCCCTTTTACTGATATGTTTTTTAATGATAAATTTTTTAAATTAATTTTTTTAAAATTAAGACCAACTACTATTACAACAAGTGGAACCAACAATGTAAACAAAACATACTGTTCATCAAAAAGATATTGAGGAAATATTTCATAAAGAACAAGAAAATACATTGCAAATCCTGAAAATATGATTAATTTTAAATTGCTTTCACTGATTTTTAGTTTAGAAAAAATAGTTGATGGGGGGAGCATAAAAAACCTCCTAGCCCAAATCTACTATGGTGTTTGTGATTGTTGGAACTTGTCTTTCTACCGTCAAGGCTGCACCAGTTGGTGTAATGATTTCCACTTTGACCTTGTCTAATGATGCAGGTCTATCAGCTGCACTGTAAAGAATTGCCAAAACTGCTGTTTCACCTTGTGAAAGAATGTCATTTGGTGGTGATTCATTTGCTTGTGTAAAGTAAACGAATGCACGTGTATCTGTTGGAATTTCATTACTGAATGGATCGCCAACTATGTCGGCAAATGCTTCACCTGTTCCACTAGATTCTGTATTATCTGCTTGTATGGATGCTGCTGATAGTTGTTTCCATTCTTGAGTAGATAATGTACCTACGTAGATGTTGTCGTAATTTTCGCCATTACTGACATATTTTACGGCCATAGTCTCTGCATCAAGATTTACATCTGATCCACCAGATGAGACCTTAAATGGAAATGCTGTAGCATTAAGTGATCCGTCATTTACGTATCCTTGACCAATAACTTTGCCTGCAACCTGCATGCTGCTACTGGATTCACCCAAACTAGAGATGATCGAAGTCTTTGCTTTCTGTGAGGTAGTAAATCCCATGTTAAGTACAACAAATGCTAAGGCTGCTGCTACGATTACAAATGCAATCATGACTATTGCAGACTCTACACCGATGACTCCACGATGAGAATGTCGCGTTCCCTTTCGTTGTAATTTCATTGATAGAATTTAGTGGGATGGGAGTATATCATCGCGTGTGTTTGCTGTGATCAAACAAGACTAATTTCAAATTATTCAAAAAACAGTATTTATCCTAAATCTAGAACTTCGTGGGTAATACTTGGTATGTCTCTGCTTATTGTCATGGTTGCGCCACTTGAAATCATTATTTCTAAATTAATCCTGTCTTGTGATTGAGGTCTGTCATTTTCAGCAAATGCCACTGCCAATACTGCGTGCTCTCCCATATCTAAAACTTGGTTTGCATTTAATCTCTTTGCCCAATATACGAATGCACTTGTTTCATTGGGAGTGGTCCCATTAACCGGATTTGCCTCATTAAAAGCATCAAATGAAGAATCTGTTTCAAGGTCTGCCTGTCTAAATGCAAGAACAGATTGTCTAAAAATTTCAGATGTTATAGCTCCTGCATAGATGTTATTGTACTGAATAGATTTAGTGATATAACTAATTGAGACAACATCTGATGCAAAATTTACAGAATTTCCCGACTCTGAAATTTTTAATGGTATTGTAGTAGCATTAATTTTTTGAACAACTCCGCATCCTGAATTCACATTAATACAACCTACTGCAGTAATTGATCCTGCTATCTTCATGGCACTTGTAGCTTCTTCAAGACCTGCCAGAGTTACAGTCTTTGCTTTCTGTGAGGTAGTAAATCCCATGTTAAGTACAACAAATGCTAAGGCTGCTGCTACGATTACAAATGCAATCATGACTATTGCAGACTCTACACCGATGACTCCACGATGAGAATGTCGCGTTCCCTTTCGTTGTAATTTCATTGATAGAATTTAGTGGGATGGGAGTATATCATCGCGTGTGTTTGCTGTGATCAAACAGAAAACTCGAAATATCAAAAATAAGAAAAAGGAAAACCAGTGTTATTGGTTTAACCTAGGTCTACTACGGATGTAGTGATTGTTGGAACTTGACGTTCTACTGACAATGAGGCTCCAGTTGCTGGAATTATCTCCACTCTAACTGTATCAAGTGAAGTTGGTCTCTCTCCATCTTCAAATGCCACTGCCAATATTGCATGTTCACCATCATCTAAGATTGAATTGATGGTTGATCCACTAACTGACCAGTAGATGAATGCTGCAGTATTGGTTACTACGGTTTGATTTACAGGATTCATAACTCCTGAGAAGTTTGTCAAACTATTATCCACTGCTCCTCTAAATGCATCAGCTAATGATCTGTATTCTGCATCAGTAACTGTACCAGAGTAAATATCATCATATTCGATACTATTGCTGACATATTTCACTGCAGTTGTTGCTGCTGACAAGTCTACTGCATCTCCACCAGAAGTAATCTTGATTGGGTATGCAGTTGCATTAAGATATGGTGTACTACATCCATTACTAGATGATGTACAACCTACGCCGATAACTTTACCGGCAACCTGCATGCTGCTACTAGACTCTCCTAATCCAGAGATGATTGTGGTTTTTGCTTTCTGTGAGGTAGTAAATCCCATGTTAAGTACAACAAATGCTAAGGCTGCTGCTACGATTACAAATGCAATCATGACTATTGCAGACTCTACACCGATGACTCCACGATGAGAATGTCGCGTTCCCTTTCGTTGTAATTTCATTGATAGAATTTAGTGGGATGGGAGTATATCATCGCGTGTGTTTGCTGTGATCAAACAGAAAACTCGAAATATCAAAAATAAGAAAAAGGAAAACCAGTGTTATTGGTTTAACCTAGGTCTACTACGGATGTAGTGATTGTTGGAACTTGACGTTCTACTGACAATGAGGCTCCAGTTGCTGGAATTATCTCCACTCTAACTGTATCAAGTGAAGTTGGTCTCTCTCCATCTTCAAATGCTACTACCAATACTGCATGCTCGCCTTGATCTAATACTGCATTAGCAGTTGTTTGGACTGACCAATAGATGAATGCTGCTGTGTTAGCTACAACAGATCCTGTCATTGGCTGTGCATTGTTAAAATCATCAAAATCACTACTACTTTCAGCATCTGCTTGATCTAATGCGGATGTTAAAGATCTGTATTCTGTTGCCGTGATTGGACCTGCGTAAACATCATCATACTCAATTGCATTACTAAGGTATCTTACAGCTGTTGTTGCTGCTGACAAGTCTACTGCATCTCCACCAGAAGTAATCTTGATTGGGTATGCAGTTGCATTAAGATATGGAGTTGATGAACAACCTCCTGCCGATGTTGTGCAACCTACGCCGATAACTTTACCGGCAACCTGCATGCTGCTACTAGACTCTCCTAATCCAGCGATGATTGTGGTTTTTGCTTTCTGTGATGTAGTAAATCCCATGTTAAGTACAACAAATGCCAAGGCTGCTGCTACGATTACAAATGCAATCATGACTATTGCAGACTCTACACCGATGACTCCACGATGAGCATGTCGCGTTCCCTTTCGCTGTAATTTCATTGATTAGAAAATGAATGATGTAGGTATATCATGGCGTGTGTTTGCTGTGATCATACATGTTTAAAATAATGACTTTAAAGAGAATTTTTGAAGAAATTTAATGAATTGACGAATTCTTTTTCTGTCATTAAATCATTTCCGTACCAGCATAATGTTTTTTTGAACCAATTTGGAAGAAGTACTTCTTCAAAAATAAAATTATCTTCTAATTTAAAATCTTGACAAAATTCCAGATATTTTGATTTCTCATATGCTATATTTTTTGAAATTTTTATCTGCATGCTGGTAGATTCACTTGGAATGCCATAAACTAACTTGAGTACATAATTTTCATCTTTGTCCCATAAAGAATCTGAAATATCTATAACTTCGTTAAAAGATGAATCTGATTCAAATGATTTGATTTTTTGATAGACGAGATTGTTTTTACTGTCATAAATTAACATCTCATATTCTGTATTTCCTAAATCTGATTCCACTAATCCTCCAATTGATAAAATATTTTGATTTAGAATTTCATATGATATGTCTAATGTGGAAAAAAGTATGTTTGGTCTATCTTCAAAAAATATTTTACCTGTATACCATGGATGTATTTCACAAAAATAATAGTATCCTGCATAATCCGTAAAATCTAATGAAATCGAATTGCTATTTTCTCCTCCTGAAATAATATCTGTGGAAAAGAATGTTCCAGAATAATCTGGATGTTGAGGTACTCCGCTAACAATTCTATGGCTAATTGAATCATTGTTTTGCCATGTTACTCTATCTCCTGAAAATATTGGGAGTTCTTTGGGCTTGAACAATTCTTGTCCTCCATGGCTATCGTAAGGATTTATGGATACGATCCAAGAATTTTCTGCATATGCTGACAATACGATATATGGTAAAACCATGAATAATCCTAAAATTATCATTATTTTCATCGTCATCACATAATCATAAAAAATTTGTAATTTGTAGTGTTGTTTGATCAAAATAAACAAAATAAAAAAGTAAAAAACCTGGCTAACTCACAAGATTAACCAAGATCTACTATTCTCGATGATATGTTTGGAACAGTACGCTCTACTGACAATGGTGCTCCAGTTGGAAGAATTACTTCTGCTCTAATCACATCAAGTGACTGTGGTCTTTCAGATTCTGAAAATGCTATTGCTAACATTCCGTGTTCTCCTTGGTCCAAGATAAAGTTGTCATTTCTATTTACGTTGAAATAAAAAATTGCTTTTGTATCCGTTGGACTAGAAGCATTTACCGGATTTGATGAAATATATCCTGCTGTAACTGATGCTTCCATGGCATCTGCCAGTGTATCATAAGTTCCTGTAGCTATAGCTCCTGCATAGATGTTTCCATGCTCAACATTGTTACTAAGATAACGAATGGCAGCATTTGAAGGATTAAGATTAATAGATGATCCTCCAGAGACAATCTTTAGTGGAACAGCTGTTGCATTAAGTTTTCCTGCAGTGATGTGGCCTGAACCTACAATTTTCCCTGCAATCTCTAATGCACTACTTGCTTCATCTGCACTTGAGACTATGGCATTTTTTGTTTTTTGCGTAGTTGAGAATCCCATGTTAAGTACAACAAATGCTAAGGCTGCTGCTACGATTACAAATGCAATCATGACTATTGCAGACTCTACACCGATGACTCCACGATGAGAATGTCGCGTTCCCTTTCGTTGTAATTTCATTGATTAGAAAATGAATGATAGGGGTATATCATGGCGTGTGTTTGCTGTGATCGTACAACTTTTCTGAATGGGGGTGTTCGTTTGGAAAAAACATACAGTATCTAATTATGTCAAAATTTGTTTAAAACTTAATGAAAAATCAACGACTTCTAAGTTATAAAGTTCCTAATGGTGGATCAGATATATACCAGAAAAACTCAGAGGAGAAAGTAATATGTTAAGTAAAGATGAAATCTATAATTCTCTAGTTCATTTTGGTTTAGAAGAAATAGATGCCAAAATCTATGTAGGTCTGCTTCAAATGGGTTCTGTAACTGTAGGTACAATGGCACAAAAACTAAACGTCGATAGAGGAAAGGCATACAGATCTCTTAACAAGCTGAGAAACATGGGAGTTATTTCAACAACCTTTTCAAATCCTACAATTGTGAATGCTGTAGAGCCATCAGAAGCATTAACAAGTGTAATTCAAAAGAAAGAAGATGAAATAGTGATGTTACAAAAGTTGGCAAGAACGGTAATTGAGAGTCTGCATAATTATGAAAATAATGTGTCTGCTACTGATTTGTCATCATTCTCTATTGTTCAAGGAAGATCAAATATCTATACTAGAATTGGAAAACTAATTCAAGAATCTACAGATAAAATCTTCCTGGTTACAACTTCAGATGATTTGATGAGGATGTATCATACATCTATTCCAGATAAAATCCATGCAAAAATTAGCACAGGCGGCGAAGTGAGAATAATTACTAATGACTGTGATTCCAAAACAATGGAGATAATTGAGCAGTTAGGTACGCCTGAAGTTAAAATTGGAAAACTACCCTCTAAAAGTAGGATGATTGTGGAATCCAAACATCAACTAATAATGTCTGGTGCAATGAAAGAATCCATGGATCTTAACGACGATGTAGATTCAATCATGTACACAAATTCTGAAGAGATGGTTGAAAACATGTTTAGTTTGTGTACTCATTTATGGAAAAAATCAAAACCAATGGAAATACTATCTTCCAATTAATTTTTTCTTTTTTTATTTTATTAATTCTTTAAATTCAAACATATTTGATATGCTTTCAAAAATTACTTCGTTTGATGCAATTTCTTTAAATGTATTATTTGTTTTAATCACTTTGGATAAAATTTCCATGGCTTGTTTTGTATTGCCTTGTATCATCTGAATCTTTGATTTTTGATATTGTGCATAATAATAGCGGTCGTCATTCTCTGGAATTTGCTCTAGACAAAGAATTGCATCCTCGTATTTTTGTTGAGAAAAAAACGCCATAGATTTTTTCAAAATTATGTTTGAATCCAGAGGATTCACGCTCAGTGCTTTTTCAAAAGAATCTATTGCCTTCTCAAAATTATTCAAAATTAGGTGTGTTTTGCCAAGTTCATAGAATGCTTGTGGATTATTTTTGTTATTTTGGATTATTTTCATGGCTATTTGACCTGCTTCTTCATGACGCCCAAGAATGGATAATAGGTGGGATTTTCTCTCTAAAATTGATGTTGATGATGATTTTGATAATAGTTGATTAGTATAAGATAACCCGTTTTCATAATTTCCCACTTTTAATGATAGTTCAGCTGCATTTTCCAGTGCTTCAATATTGTCTGGTTCTGATTTGAGGATGTTTTCTATACATAGAAGAGCTTCTTGAAATTCTTGTTTTTGAGCAAATATTCTTGCTTTGTAAATGAGAGCAATATTGTTTGTTTTTGTTTTACCTAAAACCCCATTAAAAATAGTTAATGCAGCAGCAGTTTTATTGTTGTTGAATAACAATATTCCTTTCTTTAATAATTGCTCTCTGGGTTCTGTTGTTGAATCTACCAAATGATCACAACACTCTATTGCTTCATCAAGTTTTCCATTTTTTTCTAACAATTCGATTTTATAATTTAATGCTTCTTTATGGTTTGGTGAAATTTCTAAAATTTTTTCAAAATTGGACATTGCCTCATTAGTATTATTTATGTCCATGTGTGTTTTTCCTAAAAGCAGATGTGCCTCTATATTGTTTGGTGTTTTATTTAGTACTTTTTTAAAGTGTGCAATTGCATCATTAAAATTATTGATTTCAACATATATTTTTCCTAAAAGCAAATGAGCTTCTACATGGTTTGGTGAAATCTCTACAAGTTTATTCAAATATATTAAAGCCTTTTGATATTCATTTTGTTTTGTAAATGTATGTCCTAGCAACAATAATGAATCAACATGATCATTATCTGCAATGATTGATTCTAATATGCTAATTCCATCTTGAATATTTCCAATTTTTATTTGTGATTTTCCTAAATAAAATTTGGCCTCTAAATTTTCAGATTCTAAATCTAGTATGTTTTGAAACTGTTTAATTGCTTCTGAAAAATTTTGTTTTGCAAACATGATTTTCCCTTTCATAAAAAACGCCTCTGGAATATTCTTATATGTAATTAAGGCTTCATCATAACATGTTAGCGCCTCATCTAATTTTGATAATTTAAAAAGACATAATCCCTTGTTACATAAAGCTGAATATGATTGAGGGTTTTTTGCTAAGGCACTTTCATAGTACCTTAATGATTCAGAAAATTTTCTACATGCAAGAAAATAGTTTGCAAGATTTAGATCATCTGTAAAATCTTCAAAATCATCATCTCCGTCAATTTCTCCTTTAATTCTCTCTCTTGATTCTAATAATTTCTCGATTTTTGATCTTACTTCCGTATCAATTTGGGGTAATTTAGGAAATAACGTTCTAAATGATACTCTATTTTCCTCCAAAATACTGCCTATTAGGCCATTTACCATCTTAAATTTGACTAACGCAGAATTTGCAGACATTAATTATGCAGAGATTTTTGTTGTAATAGCATTCTGTACGTTCAATTTGTTTAAACTGAGCATTTTTGTTGGAAATATTTGTGCGTTCAATTCGGGTGAACTTATGATTATAATGTTCATTTAAGTTGTTTATATATTGAAATCAATATTATTTGGAGTATCTCTTTTGTTGACTTTTTCTGTCATAGGCTATGCTTATGCAATAGAAAATGAGTATGAATTGGAATATAATCTTCTTCCTAACAAAATTCATGAAAATGATATAGTTACTTTAGAAGTGTATAACACACATGGCAGTAAAGTATCTTTGGATAAAATACGTGATCTGAAAGTTGAATCTCTTGACAAATCCATTATTGAAGTAATTGATTTTGAAAAAATCCATCCCTACAAAACCTTGATTAAATTAAAAGCATATGATGAGGGTGAAACAATTCTTTATGTTTTCACTGAAGGTTCTACATTATTGGAGATTCCTGTAAAAGTTTATGGAAATAATCTTCCAAAAAACATCTCTCTTGATCTATTTCCTGATGTTTTTGAAATAGACCAAAACAATCAAGGAATATTGTCACTTTTACTTACCGATGAAAATGGTATGGTGACAAGAGCAGACAAAGATTATTTAATAAAACTTGGTGCTTCAAAATCGGGAGTTATCACTTTTAGTGATTCTACTGCGATTATATCTAAGGGGGAGTTTGAAACCATGCAAACTTTTACGGTAAATAAAAAAGGATTAATCACTATTACTGCAAAGTCTGATGATCTTGAATCATCTAAATTATTAACTGTTGATGAATCTGCTGACAGAGAAATTCAAATATTTATAATTCCTGAAGATATTAGTTCGTCTAACACTTCAAGTGGACATTTAATTGCACAGCTATTTTCCAATGGAAAGTTAATCAAAGCTACAAAAGATATCACTGTTTTCTATGAAATTGAAAGTTCAACTGATTCAGAAACTGTAAACACAAGTTCTGATGTTAATACTATAAACCCTAATGGATACTTTCAAATTAAAAAAGGGCAAACTTATGGACATGAGTTATTTTCAATTCAAAAAGGCGAAACTGACTCCTACACACTTACTGCAACAACTCAAGATCCATTAGTAATAGTCGAAGAAACATTTGAAACAATAGATGTTGAATTGTATGGGCATGAACAAATAAAATTTGAACCCCTATCTGTTTTATCGGATGGTTCTAGGCAATTAATAGGCGTGCTTTATCTTGAAGATGAAAATGGTCATCCTGTAACTGCTGATAGAGATATTGTTGTTCCATTTACTACCTCTGATAAAACAATCTCTATTGAGAATTCGATTATTAAAAGAGGATTTGAATCTGCTTTGGTATTTGGGAACATGGGGTATTTTGTTCCTGCAAATTCTAACATTGCCCCAAATATTCCCAACTCTGAAGTTGTTACACTAGATATTGATGGATTTGATGAGGATTCTGTATCCTTGAAGACCTATGTGTCTACAGATCATTTTCTAAAAGGTGAACGACATTGGATTGCTGTATATATGGAATCTTCTGATGGGTTGTTTCAAATTCCAAATTACCTGCAAATTGATATCTCTGATTCTGATATATTTGCAGTTGATAAAGAAAACATAATGAAATATCCTTATTTTACAATAATCCCTATAATGGCAGTTAATTCAGGTGATGACGATTTAGTAATTAATGCAGGTGAATTTGAAACTAGTATTTCATTATCTAGTGTTTCATCAAAACCTGATTCATTATCCCTTGACTATTCTGATAGATTATTTAATGGAGTTAAAGATACATTTGTTTTGCAAATATTAGATTCCTCAGGATTCCCTGTAAAAATCAATGAAGACATTAATGTCAAAATATTTTCTTCTGATTCCTCCATACTTGATTTTCCCAAAAGTGTAACAATTCCCAAAAAGTCTAGTTTTACATTGTTTGATCTAGAACCTGCATCTTCTGGAACCTTTGATGTTTCTTTTGTTTCTGAGGGATTACCAATACTTACTGAAGAGATCGTCGTCGAGGAAATTACCCCTACAATACAAATTACTAGCGCCGATATTGTGGAAGAAGGAGACTCTTTTATTGTTTCAATTTTGGCAAAACAAAATGGAGTTCCTTTGCAAAATGCTCCTGTTATTTGGGAATTAGAGGGCGGTATTACTACTATCAGTGATGAACAAACTGGTCCCACAGGTGAGGCAATTGCATCTATAATTTCTACTTCGGATGAATCTGTAAAGATTTTGGCTAGTATTGACGGTCCTATTCAATCAGCATTTGCATCAAAAATTATCAAAGTCAATGCAACATCTATTGAAATGATTCAAGAATCTGATGATTCATTTAAGAAACCTGACGTTGCAGGATTTGATCCTATATTAATTATGGTCCCTGCTGTAATTGTGGGGATGATATTTTATATGAAAAGAAAGTCAAAATAAATTCATTTTCTATGAATTAATTTTTTAAAGTTAAAATTCTGCAAGTCGTTTTAGTTCTTTTAATATTTTATCATTATTTTGTATTATGTCTTCTGGTGTGCAATTAAGCATGTGTCCATTCTCTATTTTATAAAATTTCCATTCCTCGCAAATTGTATTATTTGAAATATTTGAATTATCATACTTCCAATCAAATCCGTTAATTGTGTCTGGATCTGGAAATGACGGTCCTCTCTGAAGAATCATTGTTTCCTTCTCATAATTTATCTTGACTTTGGAATTTAATGCGCCTGGATACATAAAAATAACATTTGGATGAGAAGTTATTGCTAAAAATTCGTTTTCTGTAACAAATTCATTATGTAACAAAACTATTGAATCATAATTGTTCAAAATCTCAGGATTTTTATCAATATCTATGTCATCTATTACACTATATCCTAAGAATTCTAAAACCCTAAAACTTTTTGCACCTACAGAAAAAATAGGATCATAATATTCTTCAATTTTCACTTCTGAACATGTATCACATCTGCCCAAATAGAAGTCATGAATTCCTCCCCATGCATACGCTGTTTGTGTGAGAATAGGATATATCACTGCAGTTTTTTCAGGGGCGCTAAGTTCGTCATATTGCTCAAAAAATCGAGTCTCTGGCATTTGAGATATTCTATACTCATCAAAATCATTAGATGTGTTTAGTGCTTCTGAAGAACCTGTTTTCAAAATAATTATCACTGATAACATAATCAAAATTGAACAAATCATAATTTTTCTACTTATCGGCAATATTTTCTATGCCTAAGAATAATACAAAAAGAACTATTTGTTCGAATTAAACAATATGAAAGGTTTGTTCATGGTGGACAGACTCTCATATATCGATGAATAATTAATAAACAAATTCAAATGTTAGGCATATCTTATGTTCTTAAAAATAAGAAATTAATTCATTTCACTAAAAAAAATCTCCCACCTAGAACAAAAGTATCCAAAATTAAACATCAGAAATCAATTCTAGTTTTACAAATTGGAATACTGATATTTTTTGGAGGTTATTTTACTGGACTTCCATCTTCATCTGGTGAAAATGAAGAACTTCTAAATTATGTTGGCCTTTTTAATTCCGAACATACTGTCGAAAATTTGAGAGGTGATTCTATTAGTCTTTCTAAATACTGGAGACTTTCTCAAGGATCTTCATTAAGTGTAAATATTCTAAACCCTGTTTCAATTTCTAACGAATCCATTGAAACTATTCGGGAATCTATATTATCAAAAGAAAAAATTAATCTCGAAGATTCTTTATTGCACAAAGGACCTCAAAACTCTTTCTCAAATTATTACATTGGTTGGGCTGGAGCCCTTGAAAATACTCCTGAAACAAAAATTCCAATCCCCAAAAATTTTGAAGTTCTAAACTCACAAAAATCAAATGGTGATATTGTTGTGATTTTATCAAACATTAAAGATCGTTCAGGTAATACTGGTTATACCAAAACAATTCTGGAAGGCGAAGAAATTGTCAAAGCCTTTATAACAATTTATGATGTTGATTCACTTTCAAATACTCAGCTTGGAACAATTATGAGACATGAATTTGGACATGCGTTGGGATTGGGACATTCAACTGCTCCTGAAGATCTCATGGCCCCAACTATTGATATGACTTATCCATATATCTCAGACTGTAACATAATTGCAATGACTGATTTGTATAATGAGAATTCTGATGGGACTACAATATGTGAAAAATGAGCTTAGATTCAACAAACAAGTCTTGATAACTAAAAAATTGGTAAAACAGAAATGGTCAAAAAATTACTAATCGCAGAAGACAACAAATTTACTGCGATGCAATATAAAAAATTCTTTGAAGCAAATGGTTATGATGTTGATATCTTTAACAATGGTGCTATCTGTCTTCAAAAATATGAAAACGAATTAAGATACAGGAAAATTGTATTAAAGGATAAAACACCTCCCTATGATTATGTTTTATTAGATCAGGATATGCCAAAAATGACGGGTACTGTAGTATCTGAAAAAATCCACAGACAATGTCCTCGACAAAGAATTATTTTCTTGTCTGCATATGGTCAAAGCATCATGCAATCAAATGAAAGCACAAAAGATTCCTATCTTCAGATCATGCAAAAACCCTTTTCTTTGGAATTTTTACTAAAGAAAATTACTCCAAGATCCTTTTCAAGTATAAAAAGATCTAACCAAGAAAATAATCTATTAACTGCAACTCAAAGTCCAGAAACAATCCGATAATTTTGCTTAAAGATAAGTGACTTTCATTAAAAATGAGAATCAATGAGATCATTATCTATTCCTTTTTTTGGAATTCTGATTGTAAATATTGTGGGTGGTGAAGTGACGAAAATTTTTCCTCCATGTCCGCTAATTATTGATTTAACACTGGCTAATCCTAGGCCTGTTCCTTGCTGTTTTGTAGTAAATAAAGGTTCAAAAATTTCTTCTATTATGTCACTTGGAATTCCTTTTCCTGAATCTTTAATTTTGATGACTATGTTTTCTCCTTTATCTTCTAAAATAATTTCTATGGTGCCTTTTCCTTCAATTCCTTGAATTGCATTTAAAATTAAATTGGTAATAGCAACTGAAAGTCGTTTTTTATCACAATAAATTTCAAAATCGTTTTTAGAAATTTCAAAATAAATTCTGTCTGGAAGATTAATTGAATCTAACGAGTCTGCAATGATTTCCGAAATTAGGGTTTTTTCAAATCGCATAGGTTCTTTTCTAATGAAGCCTAACACATCGTCTATTTGATGAGATATTCTGTCAATTGCGCGCTCAACTCTATCAAAATGCTTTGTTTCTAATTCATTTTTGCCATATATGATCTTGAGATTTTCAAGTGATACTCTAATTATTGAAAGGGGATTTCTAATATCATGTGATAATCTTGCTGCTAGTTCTCCAATAGTGACTAGTTTTTCTTGCTTAACCAATTTTTTTGATTGTTCTTCAATTATTTGATTGGATTTTTGTAATTTCATTAACGTCTCTTCCATTTTACTTTCTTTTTCTTTTTGATTTGTAATGTCAAAACGTATGGCGATATATTCTAAAATTTCTCCATCTTGATTTTTAATAGGTATAATGGTTGCTTTGTTCCAAAAGAGCTCTCCGTTTTTTCTTTGATTACAAATTTCTCCAGTCCATATTTCTCCTTTCGAGATTGTTGCCCATAACTCATCATAGTATTCTATGGGATGTACGCCACTTTTCAACATTAATAGATCTGTTCCAATTATTTCATTTTCTGTAAATCCTGAAATTTCACAAAACTTTTGATTTACATGTGTAACAATTCCATTTGTATTCATCACTGTTACGATTGATGAAGAATCAATCGCTCTTCGTAAATTGTCTTCTAGAGAATTTTGTTTTTCCATTTTGGATATCTTCGTTTTCTCTGCCATGACCAATACAACAAAATAATGTTGAATTGCTTTGATTTATGTGCATCTCACATAATAATATAATAATGTCCACATTTTCCGAAATCGGTAATTCGATTATTTTTAATAAAATGAACCTATCTTCTTTCTTCTGATTTAATTTCCCACTTTTTAGTACCGAATCTTGAAGTTTCTAATTCCAAGTGCCCTATGACTTTATCTCCATTGAGAACTTTGGCATAATCTGATTTTTTCCTACGAATGATCCTTGCTTCTTCTTTATATCCTCCTTCTATCATTTTTATTCCAAATCTTTTTCCAGCTTTGGAGATTAACTTCCTACTTTTAACTGAGTCATCTGATAATAATAATAAATCAAAGTCACCAAAATTCTGTGTAGATAAAATACTATTTTTTAATTTTACTTGCAATTTTAAATCTGAATCTTTCGCTTGTTCGTTTAACCAACTTGCAACTTTTTCACCATTGCCTTTTTCAGCTCCATAAACCTGTTCTTTCATGGATTTACTCACAACAATCTATTAATATGATTTTTTAATAATTCTGTTTTTTTAGTTTGACGGCTGTATTTCTGCCAATTTGGAATTGGTTTTTTACCTATTTTTCCATCTAATCTATAACTTTTCTTGTGATAATATGAATATGTACAAGATATCTGTTCATCTAGGTACCTGTATTGCAACCCAACAAAACAAACCTACCTCATATTGGACTGTGTTGAACCATTATGGGATAACTCATACTGATCTAAAAAAACTGAATTTATCATACGAAGAACTCTATGAGATATATAAGATAATTCAAAGACATGAAGAAATACGTGAATTCCTTAAAAATCTAAAGGAAAAAATTGCAATGACTGCAAAAAATAACAACGTATCATAATTCAGATTAGAGATTTCACATTTTTTGAAATTTGAACAGGTTGCCTACTTTGCACATACAACACCCCATTAACCAATCTGTTGTAATTATGTTGTCATCGATAACTCTCAATGGGATGTCGCGTCCTTTGCGACTCCCCCTTTTAGGGGGTTCGATTTTTTTATTTTCAAAATTACATATTTTATTAAAATGATTTCTCTTTCTGTTGTGTATTTGACTAAATTTATTTGTTTTATGTGAACAAACCAAATGATTTATTTATATTTTTAAAAGAACAACATGGTAAAAATATCCTGTAACAATTATGGATTTGATTGTAGTTTTGAAATAAATGGCAATACAAATGAAGTAATTGAAAAATATCAAAAGCATTCTATAGATGAACATGGAATAGAATATAGCACTGAAGGGATTAATCAATTGCTTCTTAGAATGAAGAACTAACATTGTTTATTCTGTTTAGAACATTCTATGAGTTGATTTTTTTGATAATATGAGAAATTTATGAATATTAATTATTATTCATTAATCTCAATATCTTCTAAAATCTCTAAATGGTATAAGTATGACTCAAAAACCATTGGGGCATTTTGCTGCAGTGATTTTTTAATACTTTTAGAAACTTCTGTGGTTTGCTTCATATCTGTAGTACTGTTTTCTAATATGAAAATACGTTGAACGAAATTTGGTTGACTAATACATGAATATGTTTTATTGATAAATATCTCATTATTTTCTCTAATGTGCTCTAGCATTCATGAGTATGTTTGAAATAAACAAACTGTACGTAATATGGTGCTTAGAATAATTTCTTATGATGTTGGTAGATAATCCTATGGAACGAGATCCAGTTCTACGTGATTTGACTGAAATTTCAGTTAATGCCCTAAAGGATTTAGAACTAGCTAGAAAGGAACTTAAAGAAAACGATCTCCGAATGCAAGAAATGAACAAACTTGCAAATGAACGAGTAAATGAAATGTCTAGAGTTAATCAGCAACTTCAAGATAAAATATCTTTTGTAGAAACCATGACAAAATCAATCCAAGAAAAAAATGAACACCTTGAAAAAGAATTAAAAATTACTGAAACAGAAAAAATCAATTACAGCAAACTCAATTCATTATTAAAAGAAGATCTTACTAAAGTAATTAAAAAAGAAAAAGAACTCTCCATCAAACAAATTTTCCTTGAAAGAAAAGTAAAGGAACAGGCCGAGAATTTAATGAAAGGCGAAAAAATGTCTATAATAGGAACATTTACGTCCAGATTGGCTCATGATATAAGAAATCCGTTATCAAAATTAAAAATGTCTCATGATATTTTATGTAATTCTCCAAACATGCCAGTACTTGAAAAAATAAAACATCAGCAAAGAATTGAGTCTGCTATTTCTAATATGACTCATATTATTGAAGATGTTTTAGAATTTGTTCGAATGTCTGAACTTAACATGCATGAAACATCATTAAAAACAATCATAAAATCTAGTCTTGAAGGGATTCATATTCCGCCATCAGTGAAATTAGAAATTAAAGGGGATGATCGAATGACTTTATGTGATTCTAGAAAATTAGAAGCGGTGTTTATCAATCTTATTACAAATGCTATTGAATCCATCCGTGGAAAAGGATTTGTAACTATAATCATTAAGGATAACAAAGAAAATATCGAAATATGTTTTGAAGATTCAGGATCTGGTGTAATTCCACGTTTGCAGGAGAAAATTTTTGAACCAATGTTTACAACAAAACAGCATGGTACTGGACTAGGATTGGCTATTTGTAAAATGATAGTTGAACAACATGGGGGTAGATTAATTTACAAAAACACTCCCTCTACATTCTCAGTACTTATGCCAAAAGTTAACAATTCAACAATGGTGGCACAATAACTCATGCAAACTTATCGTAAAGAATTAATTGGAACCTTAGCTGAACAAATAACAAACTGTATGTATTGTTCATTGGATGGATATGTTTGTAAAATTCATGCACAAATTACAACTAAAACCATATTTGAAAACACACAAAAAATTATGGATGAATTAAAATCTTGTACAAAGATTTATGGGAAGTGTGTTTGAAAAAATCACACTAGTCAATATGTATCATAATTATACTTTGTTTAGGTATGGCTAGAAAATTTCCTGTAATATTACTTGCTGATGATTCTCAGGCATTTAGGGTATTTTGTAGGGATGCAATTAAAAATTCTATAAAATTTATTCAAATTATAGAGGCTTCAGATGGAATTGAAACCTTAAAACAGTATCAATTACATAGACCTGATGTAATTTTATTGGATTTAAAAATGCCTAGATTGGAGGGTGATAAAGTCTTGGAAGTAATCAAAAAAAATGATCAAAATACAAAAATCATTGTCACTTCAGCTTATGGACGAGATCAAGAATTTATTAATAAATTACTGAAAATGGGCGCAATAAGTTTTGTACCAAAACCATCGAATCGTATTAGTTTGATGAAAGAGATTACTGATGTTTTGGCAAAAGGAAAAATGCCTGGCACAAATTTTACCAAATCTATTCCCGCCAGTTAAACTAAAAAATAATTTTATTTTAAAATTGTCCTATTTTTAGAATGGCATGTATGATATGCTGAATTTTAACAATTCATAAATTTAGGCATAAAAGTTAGTATTTTTCACAAATCTGTGAGCCTATTTTTAACATTTCTCAGATTTTTTGATTAAAACAAACATCTGGCACATTGTTCAAAATAAGCTGGCAGAAATTCAGTTTGATCATCTTGATCATACCATTACGCATTACTCACCTGTAACTTAATTTATTGTGGACTAAATGAAGTGGAATTCAAAAATAATCTGTATTTCTATGATGTTATTTGCAATTTTGTATGTCTCATCATTTGATCAAGTTTTAGGGGATCATAAAATTGGTGATGATGTAATTCATAAAAATCTTTATGAATTAAAAGTCAAGTCTTCACCACCAGGATTACACATTGATGGATCCGGAATATATGAAGAAGACTCTTGGGTTGTAATTGGCACTGCCAAAGATAAATGGGGTGCATATGAATTTGTCAGTTGGACAGTAAATAATGAATTGGTAGATGGCAATCCAATTAATGTTTTAATGGATGGAGATGTCACTGCGATTGCAACATATGCATTACATCCAGCTCAAAAACAAGATAGTGTGAACTTTTTACAAGGTTCAAGTAGTGGCACAACATATGATTTGAGAATTATTTCTCCGTATGGAAACACAATTGGAAGTGGCAGTTATGATTCTGGAGAAATTGTAAATTTTAGTGTGTTAGAACCTTATGTTTATGATGAAAATGATCTTGGAATACGATATGCCTTTTCTGAATGGAGTGATGGGTTTACTCCAAATCTGAAGACTAATTTCATAAAAATGGATGAGGATAAAACAATTGCTGCAAATTGGAATGTCCAATACAGATTGCAAATATTGGATTCGACTCAAAATATGAAGGTAATCAACACTAGTTGGCATAATGTTAATTCAACTGCTCCATTAGTTATGAGTACAGTAAATTCAGAATCTGATGGAAAAATAAAAAGAACAATAAATGAATGGGTAAGTAGCGGTTCTAATTTTGCTGCTATCAAAGATTCTACACAACCTATAACCAGTGTTAAAATGGAAAATCCTTATTCGATCTCTGTGGATTGGAAGGATCAATTTTATCTTGATGTTAAAAGCAAATATGGTCAAGTTCAGGGAAGTGGTTTTTATGATGAAAACGATGTGGTGGTTGCCTCTATTGATTCTACCACTCAAGATTCGGGCATTCCAGGAACAAGATTGATTTTTGATGGTTGGAGTGGAGATGTAAATTCTGATGGTAAAAATGTTCAGGTAATCATGAATTCTCCAAAATCTATTGAGGGAATATGGAAAAAACAGTATTTACTTACTGTAAATTCTGGATACGGTACTGGAGGTGGAACATATTGGTATGATGAAGGAAGTGTGGCTAAATTTGGAACAAGTATACCTAGAGATCCTGCAGGAATGTGGAAACAAACTACTTTTCAAGGTTGGGGTGGTGATTCACAGAGTACATCCCTTAGTGGAAGCTTGTTGATGAATGGTCCAAAAACTGTTACTGCACAATGGAATGAAGATTACACTATAGCATATTTGAATATCGGAATAATCTCTGCCGTTGCAATTGGAGGATTTATTGTATATAATAAAATAAAACAAAATGAAAAACAGAAAAAATACCGCACCAAAGAAATAGTTGAATCAATAAAAGAAAAAAGACAAAAACCATCAGGATTAAATAAATTATTTGGTGGAAAAATCAATTTTGGTAAAAATGTATTTGCAATAGAAAATAAAGACTATGAAATAGTTTTAGAGAATGCTGAATCTGAAAAGAAAGTTTTACTGGAAAAGACACAGGAATTAAGAGAAAATATAGAAGAGGAAAAGAGAAATGTGCTTAAAAAATCAATGCAGTTAGATAAACGATTATCTGAAATAGAGCTTGAACAGAAAGAATCAGAAATTGAATTTGAAAAAAAGAAATTAGAAGAAAAAACAAAATTACTTGAAAAAAACCTATCTGACGTAGAAGAAGAAAAGCAAAATATCCTTAAAGAAAAAGAATTACTTGAAAAAAACCTAACTGATTCAAAATTTGAAAAGAAGAAAATAATGATAAAACTTGAAAACGCAATTGAAGAAGTAAATCTTCAAAAGAAGAATTTATCAGAAAAAACTGAAAAACTTGAAGAATCTCTATCCGAAGTTGAGCGTGAAAAGAAAAGAATCATTCAAGAAAAAATTCAATTAGAAATAAAATTACAAGATGTGGAACAACAAAAGGATAGAATTATTGACAAACTTGAACAAAAAACACATGCGATTGAATTGGAAAGAAAAGAGTTGGAAATTGACCTTAAAAAGAAATATGCTGAAGTAGATATTCAAAAAAAGAAATTATCTCAAAAAACTGAACAATTAGAAAAAAATCTTTCTGAAGTAGAATTTCAAAAGCAGAGTCTGACTCAGAAAAAAGAGAATTTGGAAGATAGCATTACTGATATAATTCTACAAAAAAAGAAGATTTCTTCAGAATTTGAGAATAAGGCAGAACTATTTGAATTTGAACGACAGGCACGAATTAAAAGAATCAATCAATTAGAAAATCAACTCACTAAGGCTGAATCTGAGAAAAAACAAGCTGAAGTGGAACTTCAAAAAAATCTCTCTGCAATTGATCTTACCAAACAAAGAATTCAACAAAAAACTGAGCAATTAGACAAAAATCTATCCGAAGTTGAATTACAAAAGAAAGCAGTCATTTTTGAAAAAGAAGAATTAGAGAAAAGCATAACTGCTGTAGAACTTGAGAGAAAAATTCTATCACAAAAAACTAATGAATTAGAAAAAAGTCTTTTGGAAATTGAGCAAAAGAAAAAGATTCATGCTGATGAGATCCAGAAAAATTTTGCAGCTATAGAATTGCAGAAAAAGGGTGCTTCTCAGAGAATATTGGAACTTGAAAAAAGAATCAAAGAAGTAGAAATAGAAAAGAAAAAAGTAGCAGAAAATCTTGAACAAAAAGAATCTGAAATTCAATTAATTAAAAAGAATTATGATGAAAAATCAAAACAACTTGAAAATGATCTACAAACAGTTAATTTTCAAAAAACGAATCTCTTTGAAAAAACAAAGAAACTAGAAGAATCTTTACTTCAAGTAGAAAACGAAAAGAAAAACATGATTGATAAAAAAAGAAAATTAGATGCAAGTTTATCCGCAATTGAATTTGAAAAAATGAAATGCTCAGTAGAACTAGAGAAAAACATTGGGGATGTTGAACTTGAAAAAAAGAAATCGATCATCAAGCTTGAAAATGAAATTGCAGAAGTCAATCTTCAAAGACAAAGTTTAACTGAAAAAACTGAACAATTCGATAAAAATCTTGAAGAAATCAATCTACAAAAGAAAGAATTAGCTGAAAAAACAAAACAATTGAACAAAGCTATAGAGGATATAGAGTATGAGAAGAGAGAAATATCTAATAAATTAAAAAATAAAGAGGCAGAATTTGAATTAGAAAATAAAAGCAAAACAATTGAACTTCAACGAAAAGAAAATGAGTTAAATTTTGTCAAACAAAATTTGGAGCATAAAGCAAAACAACTTGAAAGTAACCTCGCCGAAGTGGCAATTCAAAAGAAGAATCTATCTTCTCAAAGAATTGAACTTGAAGGTAAATTGTCAAAAATTGACCTTGAAAAGAAAAAACTTTCCTCCGAACTTGAAAGAAAGGAGTCTTTGATTGAAGTCGAAGAGAAAAGACTAGGGCAAAAAATATGGGATTTAGAAAAGAGAATTGCCAATTTCTCTCTTGAGAGAAAAATAGCCTCAATTGAGCTAGAAAAGAAGAAAATTAATGCTGAACTTGAAAGAAAACAAACTCTCATTGACCTTGAAAAGGAGCATCTTTCTCAAAGAAGGGAGGAATTAGATAAGAGCATTGCATCAATTGAAATTGAAAGAGACATCATTCCTACTGAAATTCAAACGAAAAACAATTCAAAATTATCCAAGAAAAACATTTCTTCAAAATCAAAGGATTTGGAAAATATCATTGCAGAAATTGAACTTGCAAGAAAAATTTCTGTAGTTGAACTTGAAAGAAAAGAATCTGTAATTAAACTACAAAAACAACGTCTGGATGAACAAACTGCAATGTTGGAAAAACGAATTTCAGGACTTGAAGTTGAGAGAAAAATTTCTGCAGTACAAATTGCACGAATAGAATCTGAAATAGAACTTGAAAAGAAGAATTTAGAGCATCAAACACGTGAATTTGGAAAAAATAATTCAAAAAATAATGCTTTGACAAAGAAAGTTCTAGATTATTCTTATTCTGCAAACTTTGACAACAGTTCCTATGAAAAATTTAGAGAATGGTCAAATGTTCTAGAAGATGAATTATCCGTACAACAATCATCTGATGATGAACACACGACATATTCTGGTGATAAATAATGAGTTTACTTTTACTTGCTCTGTTACTGTTCTCTACATTTGGGGTTGTATTGCTGAGCACTCAAGGTCTTGCAAACCCTTTAGATACACCATCTGATGTAAGTAAAATGGGGGCTCTGCAAGTTTTTGATTCTTCTGACAGTACTCTACTAGGATTGAATTTAGGAACTTCTGATGCTATATCTTCTGTAACTCTTACCTTTGATTCTAATATTCCGGAAGATACTACTGTAACTATTTCACTCAAGGATACTAATGATGTTGAAATTGGAACTGGTTCTACAGTAACTGGAGGCCCAACTCAAACTGTAGTTATCAGTCTAAGTGATTCTATTACTGATCCAGAAAGACGTACTTTACAATATGCAAGTATTACGGTAGCCTAAAGGTGGTATAATTGAGTCTCAAAATAATTTTCTTAGTAGGCGTGTTAATTATCACTGTATCTACAATAGGATTGGGTTCAAATCTAAATAGTTCAATTACGTTTAATTCCATTGGAAGTGATGATAATATTTCATCTCGTGCGTCTGAAGTAGATATTACAAATGTGGTGCATTCTACAAGTGGCAGTAATATTGATTCTTCCACAATCACTATTCGAAATACTGATAGTGTTTCTCACTCATATCGTATCTGTGTAATTACAAAAGCTGGATCTTCAATCAGTGATACTGTTGGCACTGTTCCTGACTGTGCAACTACTTCCATTTCTTCTAATGATATAGATTCTGTTGTAGTTACTTTTACAAACCCTCTGAATAAAACTACTGTGGATTTTGCTGATATTTCAATACAAGAAATCACTTAGAATATAATCTGTAAAACTTTAAAACAGAAATAAATTATTGATTTTCAGAAAAATATCTATTTTTTATTTATCCAATTCTTGAATTGCTATGGATATGTCTACGAGTTCACTAACTTTGACTCCGCTAGAAAAATCAATAAATTGATTCACTATTTTTCCATAAGGTTCAATTTTTTCTGTATTTGTACATGCAAGTGGACTATCTAACGATGGTGTGAATTTTTCTAATGGTCCTTGAACTATGGTGCAAATTTCAAAAGACTGTACTCTGTCATCATCATTGATAACTGAAAATCCGATGCCACTAATTTCAATAACTCCATCTGGTGAAACCCTTTTTGTCCATGAAAAATCTTCAATATGTCCACGAGGAGTAAATGCCGAATTTTCTATAACTTCCAAATTTGAGAATGATTGAGTTAGAATTGATTCATCTGCAATAGCCATTGTGGTGGTTGCAATGATTAGAATTACTATGAAACTAGCATGAATAAAGAATTTTTGAAAACCGTTTCTTCCATCAAATTTTATTTTATTTGCAACCTTTTTCAGGCTTTTTCCAAAGTAAACATGATTCAATTTGATTCTTCTTAATTACGGGAATTGTGCATATTATCAGGTACGGAAAATATTCTAATTCTCGTATTCCATAATGGTATTTTACAGGAATCTGTTATGCTTTTAAAAATCGCTTTAAATGACTTTCATCTAAAAAATGGGAGGAATTAGTTGATTCTCACTGATGTTTGTAATTAGTATAGGAATGGTGTTAATTGCACTAATTATCTGAAGTACAAGAATCATTATTCCGCCTAATGCAAATATTAATTTCAAAGGTTTTATCTCGTCACTTTTATTATGTTGGATTTTTCGTGAAAAAAGATATAGCATAATGATTGCCATTGTTAGCATTCCGAATGATACTGAATTTGCAATAGTTGGCTCAAAAATATTTGAAAAAGGTATGTTCATTGTTTTAGATAGTCTGATGTCAAATCCCAAAGTAATCTGAGTTAATACATAATTTATTAATACAGAAATCAGTCCAATTTTAAAAATTATAAAACTTTCTGATGATTTCTTGTTATTAGTTTTGGATTTGTTTTTATTAAACATTATCAAAGCCCATATTCCAAAAATTGACATTCCTATAGGGGTTTGTAAAAATAATGAAGTATATCCTACATATGGTATTACAAATATCGATCTTCCAACTACTTTGTCAACTGGAATTACTCCTGGATCATTTTTTCTATTGTTGTCTCCTTTTGTTATGAATCCTTTATCTGTTTGATCTACTATTCTGTGTACAACATTTTTGTTATCTTCATTAACAAATCCTATTATGTCTCCCAGAAAATATTGTTGTTCTTGTTTTAGTACGACAAACGTACCGCTTTCTATAACTGGGTACATACTGTTGCCTACAAGCATAATGTATGTTGTATCCCCATAAAGTTGAACAGGCCAAAAATATATCAAAATTGGAATAAATAAAAGTACTATGATAATTTTAATTTTTTTCTGAATCATATCTTTTCACATACGATATTTAGAAAATAAAAAAATGATTGTTGATCATTCTTGGTCTAGTTCTTCTATTGAGAAACTAATGTCAACTATGCTGGTTACATTTACAGGCGTTACAAAATCAATTGTGTGACCAGTTGAATTTGCATGTGCAGCAACACTTCCTGTAGTAGTGCATGCTGGAGGTGAACCTGCTGCAGGAGAGTATGTTCCAATTGGTCCTTCAATAACTGCACAGATCTGGAAATCATGTGCCTCTGTTCCATCTTCATTACCCACTGCGAAAGTAATCTCATCAGTTTCAATTACTCCTTCTGTTGAAACCTCTTCAGTCCAAACTAAGGCTGTAATATTTCCTCTTGCTGTTGTCACTGCATTATTGTCACTTGCTCCAATTAGGTTAAATGTTGGAGTGTTAGTAAGACTAGCTCCAAATCCTATGGTAGATGTCACTAGAATTGCTACTCCTATTAGTGCAATAATGGGTAAACTGTTCATATTAGAACAATCAAAATGTAATTATTATCATCTAGTTATTTCATAGTAAACAAGCTACACACATTCAAATCATTTAATTTCTAAAATGTGTTAATAGGTATTCTTATAGGTTTTTACTAAAACAAAATTTCCAAATCCATATTTCTATTAATTTAGAAAAATATGTTACTTTGATCTAATTATTCTAACTGGTGTGCGCTTCGTTATAATTATTTTATAAAATTTTTGTTAAATTATGCTGCATTTTTATCGTTTTATAAATTCTATAAAGAATTAGACTCCTCAATTTCTTAAAGATTTTGACATGAGTCCAATTCTTTTCTCAACTTAAGACCAACCACGGGAAGGTATGTTGGTGACAGTTACAGTACTACTAATTAATTAGTATGTATTTTTCTGTGTGTCCTAATTGATAAAACACTAGTAATTATTAGATGATTATTGATATTTTCACGGAGAAATATCAACGCTCAAAAATTTTGATATCAATCAATGCTTTCCTAATTGCTATTGCAAAAGAAAAAATAATTCTCACATAATTTTAACATCGTATTAAAATTACATCAAAATTATTTTGTTCAATATTTTTCTACAATGTACTTGCCCATAAATTAATTCATTTTTTATCCATGTGATTGTAATTTCTAAACGGATATTTTATCATGTTTGGAACGGGTGAATTTTAAAAATAATGTGACTCTTTTGTCTATATAATTTGAATCCTTCACTTATGATCGTAGATTTAAAGGTGTACATATGCTTGAATCTCACACTTTCTTCTCAAAGATGGTAGATGAACTAGTGGAATTCTCCGAACATGATCCTGAATTAGCTGACGGAATAAAATGGCTTGATGATCAGGCTCAAAAAAAAGGAATTACATTTTATGATATGGTTTTTGAAGTATTGTATAAACATGATGTAAACTCTAAAGCAAAAGAGTGGCTTAGTACGAGAAATTAATTATTTTCTCAAATCTAGAGTTTTGTATTCACAACCTTCTGGCCCGCAATATTTTCCAACATATGTTGCCTTTGGTCTATACAGTGCTGGCTTTGGTGCTGCCTCTGCAAATTTTTCCTCAATGATGTGTGCTGCCCATCCAACAACTCTTGAAATTGCAAAGATTGGGGTGTTCAAATCCATTGGGATTTTTAACATATAGTATAATGATGCACTGTACAAGTCAACATTTGGATAGATGTCTTTGTTTTTCTGGGATTTCATTTCAGAAATAGTCACAGTTTCAATTTTTTCTGTGATTGCAAACCATGGGTCTTTAGTTTTTTCTGCCAACTTCCTTGATAACTGCTTTAGTACTTGTGCTCTAGGATCATATGTTTTGTAAACTGCATGGCCCATACCCATAATTCTTTCTCCTTTGCTCATTTTTTCTTTAATCCATTCTTCAACTTTTTCTATGTCTCCAATTTCTAACAACATCTTCATTACTTCTGTATTTGCACCTCCGTGTAACTCGCCACTAAGTGCTCCAATTGCCGCACTACATGCTGAATACATGTGTGCTCTAGTTGATGCAACCTGTCTTGCTGTAAATGTGGATGCATTGAAAGTATGGTCTGCATGAAGAATCAAGCATACATCAAAGATTTTTTCGACCTCTGAATCTGGTTTTTCCCCTGACATCATATATAGAAAATTTGCCGCATGACTTAATGTTGGATCTGGATCTACAATATCTAATCCGTTTCTAATTCTATTCCAACTTGCAATAATAGTAGGCACTTTTGCAATTAGGTTTATTGCCTTATCATAACTGGCCTCTTTATTTGCAAATTCTTCATCATAATATCCTGCAAGAGCTGCTACAAAAGCCTGAAGCATATCCATAGGATCTGCATCCTTTCTCCAGTTTCCCATGTTTTTTTGCATCTGTTTTGGAATGAATCTTGCATCAATTAATTTAGAATTAAACTCCTCTAACTGATTTCTGGTTGGCAGATCATCATAAAGTAGTAAATATGCTGTTTCCTCAAATGTTGAGTTTTTGGTAAGTTCTAAAATGTCATATCCTCTGTAAATCAGCCTGCCCCTTTCACCATCAATATTCGAAATTTTGGTATCTGCTACTTCGATTCCTCTGAGGCCTATATTTTTAGTCTCCATGATGAGCCTATCCAAAATCTTTTATTATATTTTCTCCAACATTGTGTCTATAAAATTTAGTAATTAGTCTAATCAGCCAACTTTTGGTCATAAATGATAATTTTTAATCCAAAATTAATTGACTCCCAAAGAGCGTGAAGATTTGAAAAAACTAGATGATTTGGTGCTTAATGCATCTTCAGATGAATTAAAAAAAATCCAGGAAATCGATCATCAGACCCAACTGGAAGGACTATCATTCTTTGAAGTATATGTGGATTCAAGTTCTTTAATTCATAAAAATATTAAAAAATCATCAAGACGATCCTGATTTCATTCTTCATTTAAATGAGGGTAATTAATTTTTCATTCTGTATTGACAGTATCTAAAACTAAAAAACATACAACCAAAAAGATTGTTAAAAAAACAGCTACAAAAAAAGTTTCTAAAAAAATCAATAAAAAACCTACAAAAAAAATCACTGCTACAAAAACTGTTAAACCACAACGCACCAAAGTAATTTGTATTTCGCATAAAGAAGATTGTGATGGAATTAGTTCTGCCGCGTTGATTAGACAGGCATTTGGTGGTGATGCAATATTGGTTGATTACCCAGGCCAAATGGAGGCACTAAATCAAGTAGTTTTAGATGAAAAATTAAAATCATTATTTATTTGTGATTTAGGTCTTAGCAAAAAAACCCAAGATGAATTTATTGATATTATGACCACTTTAAGAAAAAATAAAGTGTCAGTGACTTACATTGACCACCATGATATTGATCCTAATGTTCTAAAGGAATTAAATAAGATCAAAGTAAAAATAATTCATGATATCAATGAATGCACTGCAGTTTTAGTTTACAGTGCATTTAAATCAAAACTAAATGATCATGCATCATTTGTTGCAGCATGTGCTGCAATCACTGACTATATGGAAACTCGACCAATTGGTGCAAAGTTATTACAAATCTATGATAGGCAATTTGCATTGATTAGCGCAACTGTTCTTACCTATAATATTGTGGGGCATCAAAAAGAACCTGACTATCTTTTGTATTTGGTTGAGGAGTTGGCCGATTCTAAATTTCCGCATGCTATACCAAATACTTTTGAGTTTGCACAAATTCAAGTTGAGAAACTATCTCAAATGATTGCCAAGGTCAAACAAGGTATGAAGACTATGAAGAATCTTGGATATATGGAAATTCTTGATGCTGGTGCAAGCGGTGCTGTTAATTTTGTTATGGGATTGTCTGGAAAAAATGTAGGTGTTGCATACAAAGAGCGTGTTGATCATGGAATTTATGCAGTATCTGTTCGTGGTTCTAAAGACTGTAAAGTTCATTTGGGAAAAATTGTCAATATTTTGGCAACCAATCTTGGAGGATCTGGTGGAGGTCATGATAAGGCATGTGGTGCTGTAATACCAAAACCCAAAATTAAAAAATTCATCACTGAATTAAACAAACAAATAAAATAATTCTTTTAATCTATCTTAATTGAAAATGCACAAAGTTCTCCCTTGTTTTTACTCAAGAATTTTGCAATCTTAGCCATGAATCCGTATTTTTTATCTCTCATTTCTATTGTGTTTTTTGTTTGATTCTTATCTAACATTTTTACAGTTCCTGAAATCCATTCTCCTGTGACTTTTCCTTTTATGGTACATAGAGCAAATTTTACTTTAGGATTATTTTGAAGGCGTTTTACTTTACCTGTATGGCTTCTCGTTACTACATACACAAAGTCATCATTGATTACAAACCATACTGGAGTTTTAACTGGTTTGCCATTTTTTCTATATGTTTCAAGTGCGATGTATTTCTTTGATTTTATTTTCTCTAAACTAATCATATTGTTTTGATATATTCTCAGATTAATATCTGAATGGTATGGCAAGTTTTAATTTTGTTGAAACAATAATCATTGAAATAATTGATATTGCTAAAACCAATGATGCTACGACTCCAAATTCTGGAACTACCACCCCGTCTTTGATTTCAACTTTGATTGATTCTTTGTACTCTGATGAAGATCCGTGATTTGCAGTGATTGTGTACATGCCGTCTTCCTTCCACATTGGACCTCCTATTTTAATTTCTGTTTGAAAATCTCCATATATTCCAGGTGTGACTTGATCAATTGTTATCATGTTCCCTACTGGTGATTTTACAATCAACGTGATGTCTGTTCCTCTAAAATTGGTGTTTCCTTTAATCATGATGACATCTGAACCGTTTTCTGCTTCAGCTTGTATGGTAATTTCCTTTGAACTTTCTTGTTCTTTTTCTACTATTACTTTTGATTCGCTTGTCTGGATATCTGAATTTCTTGGAATCTCTTGTGAAATAACTGTGAATTGAGTTTGTGCAACTGATTTTGTGTCATCGTGGCTTGCAGTGACAATGTATTCTCCTGGCTTAAAACTTGGAATTGGCGGATTTAGTAATTTTCTAAATTCTCCATTATTGTCAATCGTAACTTGTGGTGCAAATACTATTTCTCCATCTGGACCGATGATCCTTAATTTTACTGGCTTGTATTGTGCGACATCTGTAATTTTACCTGTAACCCAAATTGATTCTAATGCTTTGATCTTTGTTTCTGATGTTTGTACTTCTATGGTCGTGTCTGCAAAAGCTAAAGTTGAAACCAATGATATTGTACATAACATTAATAATGAAATCTTGAACACTTTTTCAGTAAATTTTTAGAGTATATGAATTGTTTCTTAAAATCAATAGAAATATTCTTATCTTTGAATTTATTTTTTGTATTTTTCCTTTTTCTTAAATTTTTTTAATTAGTTTGTAGCCTAAAAGAATACCCTGATGAATCCTGTTTGTGAAAATATGCAAATCACTCCATAAATTCTACAATGGCGTCAATTTCCGTCATTGAATTTAGGGGCAAGCAAGATACTCCAACAGCAATTCTTGAATGTTTACCCTTTTCACCAAAGATCTCAAAAAATAAATCCGATGCCGGATTGATTACTTTTGGTTGCTGAGAAAATTCTGGAACCGAATTCACAAATCCTGAAAGTCTAACTATTTTTGAAACTTTGTTTAAATCTCCCAATTCTCTTTTTATTTGTGCTAAAATGTTAATTGCACACATTCTTGCTGATTTCTGTGCCGTCTCTAAATTCTCATCTGAAACTTTACCTGTAAATATCACCTTTCCGTCTTCCATGGGAATTTGTCCTGAAATGAATAATAAATTTCCCGTTCTAATTGCAGGTACATATGAGCCTGCTGGTGTTGGTGGGTTTGGAAGTTTTATTCCTAATTCATCCAATTTTTCTTCAATCATAAATTATTGCAATAAATTGTTTGAATTTATTTTTACCTGAATCTCAAAATTTTCTTTTTATTTCTATAATTTTGCCAGTTCATTTTTTATCATAAAAGGATCTATTGGCTTTGTAATGTATCCTAACTGAGGAATTTTCCCACTCTTGACTGCAATCATGTTTGACTTGATAGATGTGACAATTATCATCTTTACATTTTTATCAATTTCTCTAATCTTCATTGCTGTCTCAATCCCATTCATTCCAGGCATCTCATAATCTATGGTAACTAAAGACGGTCTGTATTTTCTAAATGCTCTAATTGCGTCCATGCCGTTTTTCGCCTCTATCACAGAATTGATTTTCATGTATCTGAATACATCTTTGATATTTTGTCTCATAAATGGTGAATCATCCACAACCAATACATTTAATCCCATAAAACGGTATGAACATCATAATACATTAAACATTGTTTGTTTGAAAATAACACTTTTTTTGATATTGTTTTATTCTAAATTGAAAAAATGTTAAAAATTCTGATATTTTGTTCCTGATTTGTCCTATGAAATTTTAACTTTTACTTATTTTGATGTGGACTTTTTCCCCTTTGTTTGCATTGTTTTGATAAATTGTTCTAGTCTTATATCCTTGTTTTTGAAGACATCCATCTAGAATTGACACCCATGGCAATGAATGTCCGCTGTTTAATTTTGATTCTACTGTAATGTTTTTTGTATTTGCCTCAAAATTCACATGTCCTGAACATGTAATTTGCATTATTGCATCCATTATTTCAATCACATCATCCAGCGATTTTGATTTGAATGATATCCCGTTGTTTTCTAATAGCTTGAACATGTCTGATTCAGATTTTTTTGATACCATTGTAGAATTTAGAATGTATGTTAAACCAATCTCGTTTACCGTTTTAATTATTTTGTATATTTCTTGGGCTTCAGTTTTAGACATGTCTGCAAGTGCTTTTGTCTTTATTGAGTTTTTCCAGAGATTTGAAAATATTTTTTCTTGATTTGAACCAAGAATATCTGTCGATGAAAAAATTGCCCCTTTTCCGTTGTCATTGTTTATCAATAATAATTCTGTTTCATCAAATATGAAACAATTTTGAGTTATTTCTGATGCTCTGATATCTATTCTATCTGGGATTTTTCTATGCGATTCTGAACAAATTTGAGTTGTTGGAACAATGATTTTGATATCTAAATTTCGTCGTACAACCGAACTTAATTGATCTTTGCACTCTGCCAACAATCCAAATCCCCACTGATCAGTCATAATTTTGATGGATGATTTTGAACCCTCAATCATTGTTTGAAGTTGTAATAAGACGTTGTTCGCACTGATGTGGAAATATCTTTTTTCTTCTGATCCTCTGGTTTTTCTACTTTCTTCACTTGCTTTTTTTAAATTAGATACCAATGAATTCATTGCGTTTACCTTGTTGATTTGTTCATGAATAATTCCATCAAATGCATCTTCAGGCGCAATCGCTGTGCACATGATTGGTTTGCTCTTTGAAATGATTGCTAGTTTCTTATTTTCTAATTTCAACAATGTTGGGTAAATTTTTGTCCGTGGGATCTCTGAATAATATGCTAGTTCACTAGCTGTAATGGTACCTTTTGAAATGAGCGCCACATATGCCTGTGCTTCATACTTACTTAATCCAAATTCTTCTAAACTTACTGTTAACACATGTTCATCAACCATGATTTTTCTTGATTTGTTATTAGGTAAAATTGAGAGCTAAATTCCTTTACACAAATACTCAAAAAAAATCAAAATTGTATCCACAGGTAGATGTAACTGTGGTTACCAAAATTACTGTGACATCGTCCTCAAATACAAAATCTGAATGAAAATATTGGTATGATGGTAAAGGCTAGTACTGAAACAGTGGAATGTGAAAACATCTCTCATTCAGTGACATTGGTTCCTAGATTAGGATACTCTGCCCATTTATTGTCTGAGATAATTGATTTTATTGCCAAAAAACTTGATGATTTGAAACAATCAAACTGTGATTTAGTTTTATTTTTTGATGAAACTGACAAAAATCATGTCTCTATAATAGAATTGGAGCGTGTTTTGCTTTTTTCATCAGATGTACTCTTACACATAAAAAAAAGAATTGCCAGTATTTCTGGTTTGAGTAGCATTCCTGAGATGCTTCCTTCTTCAATTCCTATGATTAGGACTGTTAGTGCTCAATTGTTTAGTGTTATTCCAAATTGCAGCCAAAGATTATCTGAATTGTCTGTCCATCTGGGCAGTATTGTTTTAGATTCAGCTGCTCTTACAAAGGCTAGATTTGATTTCAGTCAATCAAATAATGAGGCTTCGATATTTCTTGATGAAGTAAAATTGATGGTGGACTCTAAATTAAGTAAGCAGTATCCTAATGTTGATTTTTTCAAATTATGTGATACTTGATTACTATATCGTCAAAACATGATTTTTCAAAAGATTTTCAGCGAATTAAAGAAATTTCAGCAAAAATTGATAAAAAACTCTCTGAAGTAAAACCTTCCGATGATGAAAAAATTGATAAATTAACTTTGGAGGAATTACAGGATTTGGATAAGATTGTTAAAATTGCTGATTTTATGATGTGCAAATATTCTGATAAAAAAGAGATGAGTTCAATTTTGAGGCATTTTACCTCTGTTATATCTGAAACTGCAGTATCTCTTGAAGACTTGGATGATGAAATATCTGAATTGATTATTTCAGCTGAAGATTCTATCAACAAAGTAAAAGACATTCATACCCATATTTCTGATAAATCTGATTTTAAAAAGAATTATCATGATGGCCCTGATTTTAACGAGGAAGAAACAAGTGGAATTAATTTAACCAATTTTGTGACAGAGATTAACACCGTAGAATACCAACAAAATTCTCAAAGACATACTGCGTAGGTAAATGAAATGAGTTTAGCCCCACAAGAATTAGAAAACACTGCAAGCAAATATGCTTCAGAAGCTATAAAATTTGATTCTCAAGGAGCCAGAGGGATGGCGATAACTCATTATCAGCATGCCATTGACTCTTTGGTAAAATTGTTACAATTGTATCCTGCTAGTAAACTAAACCAAATCTACAAAGACAGATGTAACTCTTACCATAACAGAATTAACGCACTACAACAGGCTCATGGTGTTGAACCTGCAGTAGATCCAAAGGCTTCTGAAGAAGAACAGAAAAAATCTGTCCAAAGACAAGAAGATGAAAATGATTTTGAAGATCTTTTGATGAAAGAAAAACCCAATGTAACTTGGGACCAAGTGATTGGATTAGATGATGCAAAAAGTGCTTTACGTGAATCTATTGTATATCCAACTAAAAGACCTGATCTATTTCCATTAGGATGGCCAAAAGGTATGTTACTTTATGGTCCTCCTGGTACTGGAAAAACTATGCTGGCTGCAGCAACTGCAAATGAGATGGACGGATATTTTATCAACGTTGACGCATCTTCAATGATGAGTAAATGGTTAGGTGAAGCAGAAAAAAATGTTTCAAAATTATTTGCGATGGCAAGACAATATGCTGAAAAAGAAGGGAAACCTGTTATTTTGTTTGTGGATGAGGTGGATTCATTGTTAGGTTCTAGAAACAGCGAAGTTGGTGGCGAAGTGAGAACTAAAAATCAATTTTTAACTGAAATGGATGGTGTAAATGGAAAAGGAAAAGATTTAATGCTTTATGTAATTGGCGCAACAAACAAACCCTGGAGTCTTGATTGGCCTTTCCTTAGAAGATTCCAAAAGAGAATTTATGTATCTTTACCAACTCAAGAAGCAAGAGAAAATCTATTTGAACAATACACTGCACCTCTTAGCAAAAATTATAAAGTGAATAATTCTGAATTGGCAAAACTATTTGATGGCTACAGTGCTAGTGATATCAAAGATGTATGTCAAGCAGCTCAGATTAAAACTGTACATGAAATCTTTAATGCTCCGGATTATCATGAACCTGTTGAAGGCGAAGAACCTGTACAGCCAAGAGAATTGACCACCTCTGATTTTAAAGATATAATGGCTAGAAGAAAACCCAGCGTTTCCCTTGAAATGATTCGTGCATATCACAAATGGAGTGAAGAGTTCCAAGCACTTTAGATTGCTGATTACTAACTAATTTCTAAAATTATCTGCTCTAAAATCTTGGTTTTGCGATCAATTTTTTTATTTTATTTTTCTCATAAAACTTAAATTCGCTTTCTAGCGGACTTATCGAGGGTCACAATTACTATAAAGAAATCACACCACGCAAAAAAGTTTGGAAAACTGATTTTTGATGATGGTACTGTTCTTGATGGGGAAGGTTTTGGCTACTCTACTACTACTTTTGGTGAAATTGTCTTTAATACGGGTATGGTAGGTTATACTGAGGCACTTACAGATCCCTCATATAGCGGTCAAATTCTTACCCTGACATACCCATTAGTTGGGAATTATGGAGTTCCAGACTCCTCAATTAAAGATAATGATGGAATCCCAAAATTCTTTGAATCTGAGAAAATTCAAGTTAGGGGTCTTGTGGTTCATGAATTATCTCTTACTGCAAGTCATTGGAATCTTGCTATGACTCTTGATGAGTGGCTTTACAACGAAAAAATTCCTGGAATTTCTGGTATTGATACTCGTGAATTAACAAAAAAGATTAGAACTGGTGGAGTCATGATGGCAGCACTAGTTGTGTCTGATTCCGAAATTAATACTGAGGATATCAAAAAACAACTTGCGTCTGCACCACGTTATGATTCTGAACAATTTATGGATGATGTATCTACAAAACAAGAAAAAGTGTATGGTAATGAAAATCGTTCTGTTGTAGTTGTTGATACTGGTGCAAAAAATGCCATTATCCGAAATATTCGAGAGATTGGTTACAAAGTGATACGCCTTCCTTGGGACACTTCATATGAAAAGATCATGTCCTATCATCCAAAAGGAGTTGTACTTAGTAGTGGCCCAGGTGATCCACAAAAATGTCCTGACACCATAAACACAGCTAAAAAATTAATTGAAAACAATGTTCCGACATTAGGAATTTGTTTAGGTGCACAAATAATTGGTATTGCCGGAAATACTGAAACATACAAACTAAAGTATGGCCATCGTGGCCAAAACAAATCTTGTGTCAATTTAGAAAACAATCAAGTTTATGTTACTAGTCAGAATCATGGATATGGAATCACTCCAGAATCCCTTCAAAAATCTGAATTTAATTTATGGTTTACTAATGCAGACGACAAGACAGTTGAAGGAATAAAACACAAAAAACAAAAGTGTATTGCAGTACAGTTTCATCCAGAAGCTGCGCCAGGTCCTTATGATTGCAAGTTCGTCTTTGAAGAGCTACAACACCTTATGGAGGAAGGAACATCTGCCAAAGAATGAAACGTTAAAGAAAATTCTTGTACTTGGTAGTGGGGCAATTAAAATCGGAGAAGCCGGCGAGAGTCGCTAAAACGACCGTCAATTTGACTACTCCGGAAGCCAATGCCTTAAAGCCATACGGGAAGATGGACTAAGCAGTGTTTTAATCAATCCAAACATTGCAACGATTCAGACTGACACTAGATTTGCAGATCAAGTGTATCTTCTTCCTGTAAACCAAGAGTATGTGGAATCAATTATCGAAAAAGAAAGACCAGATGGAATTATGCTGGCATATGGTGGACAAACTGCTCTAAATTGCGGGGTTGGACTAGAAGAATCTGGGATTCTGCAAAAATATAATGTCCAAGTTCTTGGTACTCAAATAAAAGGAATCCAGAAAACTGAGGATAGACAACTCTTCAAAGATTCTATGAATGAATGTAACGTGCCTGTGCTCAAAAGCAAGACTGTAACCAACTTTGATGATGCTAAAAAAATAGCTGAAGAGCTCGAATACCCTGTAATTGTTAGAGTCGCATATACATTGGGTGGCCGTGGAGGTGGGGTTGCCTATAACGAAATTGAATTACATGAAATTGTTGAACGTGGTTTCAAAGCAAGTCTTGTGGGTCAGGTTCTAATAGAAGAGTACATTGGACATTGGAAACAAATTGAATATGAGGTTATGCAAGATTATGGTGGCAATAACGTAATTGTTTGTAATATGGAAAATGTTCTTTCTATGAAAGCTCACACCGGTGATAATATTGTGGTTGCACCATCACAAACAATTGACAATCATGAATATCATATGTTGCGTTCTGCAGCACTGCGTGCAACAAAACATGTTGGAATTGTAGGTGAATGTAATATCCAATACGCACTGGAACCAAAATCAGACAGATACGTTGCAATTGAAATCAATCCTAGGCTTTCTCGATCTTCTGCCCTTGCAAGTAAAGCAACTGGATATCCATTAGCATACATGTCTGCAAAAATTGGATTAGGTTACAATTTATCTGAACTTGTAAACCGAATTACAAAAAATACTACTGCATGTTTTGAACCCTCTCTTGATTATATTGTGTGCAAACATCCTAGATGGGATTTTGAAAAATTTGAACTCGTTAACAGAAGACTTGGACCTACAATGAAATCCGTTGGAGAAGTTATGGCTGTAGGAAGAACATTTGAGGAATCATTCCAAAAAGCAATACGAATGCTAGATATTGGAAATGATGGACTTGTCCTAAACCGCACAAACGGAAAAACATACTCTGAAGAAGAAATTGAAGATAAACTAACTCATCATGATGATCATATTTTGTACAATGTTGCCATTGCACTAAAAATGGGGATCTCCGTTGAGCGCATCTACAAACTTTCTACAATTGATCCTTGGTTTATTGAAAAAATTAAAAATATTGTCGATGTTGAATCAAAACTAAAAACTTCTGAACTTAACACCTCTCTCCTTTGGGAAGCCAAAAAAATGGGATTTTCAGACAAGCAAATAGCAAGAGCTAAAGGGTTTATTCCTGATGATATACGAAATTTACGTAAGAAATTAGGCGTACTGCCTTCTGTAAAACAAATTGACACACTTGCAGCAGAATGGCCTGCAGTGACCAATTATCTCTATCTTACATATGGCGGGCATGCCCATGATATTCAAATTCCATCTGATGAAAAAGGAATTGTAGTCCTTGGGGCTGGTCCTTATAGAATTGGTAGTAGTGTTGAATTTGATTGGGGCACAGTCAACATGGTTTGGGGATTACAGGAAAATGGTGAGAAAAGTGTTTCAGTTGTTAATTGTAATCCTGAAACAGTATCGACAGACTATGATATCTGCACTAGACTATACTTTGAAGAGTTAACTCAAGAAAGGATTTTAGATATTGTAGAATTTGAACATCCAAGAGGTGTAATCACATGTGTAGGGGGACAAACTGCAAATAATTTGACTCCTGGCCTTGCACAACATGGTGTAAATATTTTGGGAACTAGCGCATATGATGTAGATAGAGCAGAAAACCGTTCAAAGTTTAGTGCAGAACTTGATAAACTTCACATTAAACAACCTCGTTGGCAAGCATTCTCAAATCTTACTGAAGCCAAAAACTTTGCACAAGAAGTTGAATTTCCAGTAATTGTAAGACCTTCTTACGTTCTTTCTGGTGCTGCAATGAAAGTTGTTTGGTCTCAAGATGAATTAAAAACATATGTTAAAGAAGCCACCGATGTTTCCCCTGATCATCCAGTCGTAATCTCAAAATTCATGTTAAATTCTCTTGAAGTAGATGTAGATGGAATAAGCAATGGAAAAGAAGTAGTCATTGGTGCAATTGTTGAACATATTGACAGTGCAGGTGTTCATTCTGGAGATGCAATGATGTGTATTCCGCCATGGCGATTAAGCAATAAAATTATTGAAACAATAAGTGAATATACTAAAAAAATAGCATTAACCTTTAATGTCAAAGGACCATTCAATCTACAATTTTTGGTTCATGATGATCATGTCTATGTAATTGAACTAAACATTAGAGCTTCACGCTCTATGCCATTTGTGTCAAAATTAGTAAAAACAAATCTCATATCACTTGCAGCAAAGGCAATTCTAGACAAACCTCTTCCTAAAATCCCTGAAAATAAATGGCAAAAGATTCACAACTATGGAATCAAGGTTCCCCAATTCTCATTTATGCAATTAGAAGGTGCTGATATTGCTTTGGGTGTTGAAATGCAATCCACTGGGGAAGCTGCATGTTTTGGAAACAGTTTCTATGACGCATTATCAAAAGGATTGACTTCTGTTGGGTATAATCTTCCCGATAGAGGAACTGCGCTTGTTACAGTAGGCGGTGCTCAAAACAAAGAAAAACTTGTTTCAAGTATTGCAAAACTAAAACACTTGGGATTTAAAATTTTGGCAACAGAACATACTGCCGAATACTTTGAAGAAAAAGTAGGTCAAGTTGAAATTGTTCATAAAATTTCTGAACCTGAAAGAAAACCAAACATTGCTGATCTTCTTTATGAACGAAAGATCGATTTTATCATAAACATTCCAAGTACTTCTACATTGGAAAAATACGTTGGAATGCTTGATGATGAATATCAAATAAGACGGAAATCTTTGGAACTGGGAATTCCTGTTCTTACTACTATTGAATTAGCAGATTCTTTCGTTAAAACTTTGGAGTGGCTTAAAACAAATCAAACTACCAAAGAACCAATTGAACCCTATGACAAGTATGATTAATGATATTTTAAATCACAAAACTTGTTTAATGATTGTTTCATCTCCTAGTATTACTCCTTCTAGCGAAACAATTTTTGCTGACAAAATTTCCAATCTTTCTATTATCGGGGAAATGGATTTTTTATAATATTTTTTGTGTGTGGCATAAAAATACCTGTTAAACGATGGTACAATAATAATTTCTAATTCACCTGACTTTGATGGGAATATTTTTTGTTTTTCTGTTTTTAGTGAAACCCACACTCTCTGTCCGTTCATTATCGAGTCTTCTTGGAAAAATACTGGATGAATGTGTCCCATAATGATTTTGTCAATATGGGAAAAATTTTCTGATGGCATTGTATGCCCATGTGTTAGTAAAACATTCTCTTCAACCATCCCTGTTGAACTAATCATGGAAATATTGTTTGGAATTAATTTTTGAATATTTGCATCATGGTTTCCTGGAATCAATATGATATCGCATTTTTTCCCGATCTCTTCAAAAAATAATGGGACTTCCTCCCATTCATTTCTTGATATGTTTTTTATGCTTGATTTTATGTCTCCTAGTAGAATTACTGAATCAGGATTCTCTGAATCAATAATTTCTGATAACTCTTGAATTGTTTCATTAATTGTTGAATTTTTTCCAATGAATATCTCATTTGATTTTAGTGTATTTTCAAATCCCAAATGAATGTCAGTAACAATAAGATTCTTTTTCTCTCCTTCTAAAACCAATGCAGGTTTGGATGGAATAATTCTTGTTTGCAACATCAAAGTTATACTGTACATATCTGATTAAATCCTTATGAACAAAGACTTTGATAGAGTTGAAGTTCTAGTTTCTGAAAAACGTGTAAAATTACATGTTTTTCAACCCAGTCAAAGAAAAATTTGGACTGTAGTTGGAAAAGGTGAAGAGCACTGGATTGATCCAAATGGGAGTTATTGCTCTTGTCCTGGATTCTATTTTGGCCAACTAAATGGAAAAAGCACTTGTTATCATCTTGACTCTGTAAAATTAGCTCAAAAAGAAAATAAAATTGAAAAAATCATTTTTTCTGATGATGAATTTGATGATTTTCTTTTTGGATTAATTTCTGATTTGTAACTATTTTTTATTCGAATGTATTAATAACTAGAAATTATATCACACACTATGAATGACGAACAACAGAATTCTGAAATTGAGAAAATTGCAAATTTAATGGTTCATGATGGGATTTCCCCTGATGAACAAGATGAAACAAAATTAGAAAAATACAAAAATATGATCAAAGAAGATTGCAATCTTGATGATGAGTCATCTATGAAATTAGTTTATGAAACATTACTTTACCGAAAATTAAAAAATTCTGATTCTGGTGATATTTTAGAAAAAGGCAATGATTTTGGTGCGGGATTCAGTTAGTTATTCTAACTGAATGGTGTCTATATCTTCTTTCGAAACACCTTTCCAGAGTCCAATCATTCCTTCTGGTTTCACTTCTTCGACTTTGGTAATTTCTTGAATTTTTACATGATCTGGGTTTGGTGGCATCCATAACATTGCCATATAATCTCCAACATTTCCAACTTTATTTGGTAATGCCATCACGACTTTATCGCTAGAAAACCCTTTTGTTGTGAGTGCATTCATTGCTTTTTCTTTAAGATCCATTCTTCCGTGTAGGAATAGGTACACATCCTTCTGAGTATTAATTTCTGTCATAAATTAACTGGTTTTCTAAACTAAATCAATCTTTCTTGATCTAATTACTACCATAAAGGGTTAAATTAGAATGGACAAAAATTTTAACTGTGAAAATCTTTACTGTTGGTAGCAAATCTTTTGTTACCAGTTTCCAATTAGCTGGAGTTCCAGGTATTATTTCTGAAACTCCTCAAAAGGCTTTGGATGAAATTAAGAGATTGACAGATGATTCTGATGTCGGACTAGTTTTGGTTAGTGATGATATCACTGAACCAATTAATGATGAATTAACAGCATTGAGAGCAGAGAAATCTACTTTAGTTTTTGCATTACCTGCAACTGGAAGTGAAAAAACCGAAGTCGATTACAGAGTAATGTTGAAAAAGATTCTAGGCGTATGATTGTTTAATCTACTTATATTCAATTTTTTAATGATTTATCATGAAAACTGCATCAGTTAAAGAACCATCTGTTATTATTGTTGATGAAACTAAAAGACCCTCATTAGGTGATGGTGATGTTTTGGTACAAATGAATGCGTGTGGGATATGTGGCTCTGATTTGGAAAAAGTCTTTGGCCAATACGGGCAACCTTCAATGCGATTAGGTCATGAACCATCTGGTGTTATTTTAGATGTGGGCTCTAATGTTATTGAATTTAAAAAAGGCGATCGTGTTTTTACACATCATCATGTTCCTTGTTATGATTGTCATTTATGTAATCATGGAAATGAAACGATGTGTCCAAAATACTATGAAACAAATCTCTTTCCATGTGGTTTGTCTGAAGAATATGTTGTTCCTGAATGGAATGTTTCTCATGGTGGTATTTTGAAAATCTCTGATTCTATAAGTTTTGAAGAAGCAGCCATGATAGAACCCCTTGCTTGTTGTGTGAGAGCGTGGAGTAAATTTCATTATCATGAACATGATTCAATTGCAATTTTTGGTGTAGGTCCTACTGGTATGATGCACGTAATGCTTGCACATGTGAAAAAATTCTCAAAAATCTTCTGCTTTGATGTAAATAGATTTAGATTAGATTTTGCAAAAAAATTTAACATTACCGATTCCATTAACTCTATGGATGAAAATAGAAAGCAAAAAATTTTGGATGGTACTGAAGGAAGAGGAGTCGACGTGGCAATTGTTGCTACAAGTAGTCTCAAAGCACTTGAAGATGCTATAGATATGGTTCGAAAAGGGGGAACTGTTATGATGTTTGGTGTTCCTTCAAAGGATTCCCAACTAAATTTGGATATGAGCAAAATTTATTCTAAAGAAATCACACTAGTAACTAGCTATGCTGCTTCAGACAAAGACACAAAAGAAGCCCTTGAGTTAATCGAATCTTCAAAAATTGATGTTAAACAACTAATCACTCATACTTATTCTATCGTTGATTCACAAAAGGCATTTGACCATGCGCATACTGGTGAAAACGCAATGAAGATAATTATTACAAAATAAGAAAGGCTTAAGAAAGGTATTTCGATTATTTCAAATTCGATGAGATATGGATTGGGGATTAAAAAACAGAATTTCTAGTATTATTAAACCACAAAATAATCGTGCTTTGATGTTAGCTGTAGATCATGGCTATTTTCTTGGTCCAACTGAAAAATTAGAGGATCCAAAAAAGGTAATTGCGCCTCTCTTGAAGCATTGTGATTCATTGATGCTTACAAGAGGTGTTCAAAGAGCATGTGTTCCGGCAACAACTAACACACCTATGGTGTTGAGAGTTTCTGGTGGATCTAGCATCATTGGTGAGGATCTATCTCAAGAAGATATCACAGTATCCATTGAGGATGCAATTAGACTAAATGCTAGTGCGCTTGCAATGTCTATCTTTGTTGGTTCAAAATATGAATATCAAACTATTGTCAATCTTGGAAAATTAGTCAATGAGGCTGCAAAATATGGACTTCCAGTTTTAGCTGTAACTGCAGTAGGAAAAGAACTTGGAAAAGATGCTAGATATCTGTCACTTGCTTGCAGAGTTGCAGCTGAACAAGGTGCACATATTGTCAAAACTTACTATTGTGATGATTTCGAAAAAGTTGTTCAATCCTGCCCTGTACCAATAATTGTTGCAGGGGGAAAGAAAATCCCGGAACGTGATGCATTACAATTAACATACAATGCAATCAAAGGTGGTGCAGTTGGTGTTGATATGGGGAGGAACATCTGGCAATCTGAACATCCAGTTTCAATGATTAAAGCAGTTAGAGCAATTGTACATGGAAATCAAAATGTGGATCAGGCATTCAAACTTTATAAAAAACTAGTAAGCGAAGAACCAAAACAAAAATCAAACACACCAAAGAAACCATTCAATCCTAATCAAAAGAAATCAAACACACCAAAGAAACCATTCAATCCTAATCAAAAGAAATCAAACACACCAAAGAAACCATTCAATCCTAATCAAAAGAAATCAAACCTTCCTAATCAAACTAAATAATATTTCATCCAATTTTTGATAGATGAATATGTGCAATTTTCCACGTTGGTTGTTTTACTAGTACAAATGTCGCACGTCCAGTAATTATCATATGTTCTCCTGTGTATGCTTTAGTATCAACTAGCATCCCTTTCTGAATCAATCCCATTGCTACAACTGCTGTATCTCCAAAGATGCTGATTTTCGGACTCTTAATTTCATAACTGTAATCCGATATACTTACAAATTTTAGTTCTTCAAGCTCAATTGTGTTTTGATAATCTTTTAGATCATATGGTGGCAAATCACTGAAACTAGAAAATTTTGAATCATTCAGATGAATTTCTTTTAATACTGACAAATCTTTTGTAATTCCAGCTTGAAATAATGTTTCAATAACATTGATGATTTCTTCATTATCGGACAAAACAACCAATATCAAATATGAAAATTCTCAGTTTAAGTCTTCTGTGTAATTGAGCACAAAAAAACAATCATTTTCAGAGAATCTTTATTAATTATCAAATGAGTGATTTTATGATTTCAATGTGTGTGCAATTAACAGGAACCTTTGACAAAAAATTGTCTGTTGTTTTTCTACTGTAAAACACACTCAAAATTTACTAGGTTAAAATTATGGCGAATGATTTAATGAATAAAATGGAAAATATGAAGGGTGCAAAAGCCTTGATGATGGCTATGGAAAAAGAAGGTGTTAAACAAGTATTTGGTTTACCTGGCGGGGCTAATCTTCCAATGTATGATGAATTTGCTAGATGTAATATCAGGCATATTTTGGTTAGACATGAGCAATCGGCAGCTCATATGGCTGATGGCTTTGGTAGAGTTAGTAGAAAGGCCGGTGTTTGTTTTGCAACATCTGGACCTGGCGCTACCAATATCTTAACAGGCATTGCAACAGCTCAAGCTGATTCTGCACCCATGATTGCAGTAACTGGTCAAGTACCTGTTGCCATGATTGGAAGAGATGCATTTCAAGAAAGTGATATTATTGGCATGGCAAATCCTGTTGTAAAATATGCATTCCAACCTAGAACAGCTGCCGAAATTCCAGAAGTTGTAAAAAAAGGATTTTTCATTGCAGAAACTGGAAGACCTGGGCCTGTGTTAATTGACATCCCAAAAGATGTTCAAACAAATGAAGCAGAAATGGTATTTCCAGAAGAATTTAAAATTCAAGGATATCATCCATGGGCTGATCCTGATATTGTTAATGTTGAAAAAGCAATTGATATGTTGCTTCATTCTGAAAAACCGATTATTTTAGCTGGTGGTGGAACAATCATCTCATCAGCTTTTGCTGAATTACAAGCTATTGCAGAAGCCTTGATGCTTCCTGTAGTAACCACATTCAAAGGCAAGGGAGCATTTCCTGAAAACCATCCTTTATCATTAGGTCCAATTGGAATGCATGGTCATGCTGAGGCAAATAAAATGATGGCAGAAGCTGATTGTGTGTTGGCAATTGGAACAAGATTTTCTGATAGATCTGTTGGGACATTTGAGGCCTTTGAAAAGAGATTAAAAATTATTCATATGGATGTAGACCCAGCAGAAATTGGAAAGAATCAAACTGCACAAATAGCTGTAGTTGGAGATGTTAGAGCATCACTTAGAATAATGGTCAAGTTGCTTTTACAACGTGCAATTAAAAAAACAGAAGAAACTCCTTGGATTAAACATGTTAAAGAAACCAAAGCATACTGGAAAGAAAACTTGAAGCTTCATCCAGGTGAATTAGGTGCAGCAAAAATATTGCGTAAACTTCGTGAATTATTGCCAAAAGAATCTATTGTAACTACGGAAGTTGGACAACACCAAATGTGGGCCTCCTTGTTCTATGATGTGATTCAACCTGGAACTTTCTTTAGTTCTACTGGTCTTGGTACTATGGGTTGGGGATTTCCTGCAGCAATTGGTGCTAAAGTTGCAAAACCTGATGTTCCAGTAGTTGACATTGCAGGGGATGGAAGTTTTAGTATGACTGAAAATTCTCTTGCAACTGCTGTGTTAGAAGATATTCCTGTAATCGTGTTTATTTTAAACAATTCCTCATTGGGAATGGTTGCGCAATGGCAAAGAACTTTCTATGACAGAAGAATGAACGGTGTTGACCAAGGTCATTGCCCTGATTATGTTAAATTAGCAGAATCTTATGGTGCACAAGGAATACGCGCACAATCGATGGATGAACTTGACAAGGCAATCAAAACTGCATTAAGCAGTGATATTGCAACTGTAATTGACATTCCAATTGATCCTGAAGAGGACGTATTGCCATTTGTAGCTCCCGGAACTTCACTTTCGGATATGATTTTACCTTCATAGTGATTTATCATGTGGGCGATTCTTTCTATTTTAGTTGAAAACAAACCTGGGATCTTGTTTAAAGTGACACATCTTTTCAGGTCCAGAAATTTCAATATTGATAGCATTTCAGTAGGCGTTACTGAAAATCCTGAATTCTCAAAAATGACTATTACCACATATGGTGATGAAAAACAAGTAGAACAAATTGTAAAACAACTTGATAAAATGATCGATACTGTAAAAGTTGAACATTTGGATGAGCATAAAACAGTATATCGCGAACTGAGTCTTTTTAAGATAAAACTCAGTAATGCTAATGACAGTATGGAAATTAACAAATTGGCAAATGCATATGGGGGCAAAGTCCACGATGTAAAAAGAGATTCAATTATGGTTGAATTAACTGCAACTCCTGATCAAATTCAAGCATTTGAAGAATTAGCAAAACCGTTTGGAATTATAGATGTGGCCAGAACTGGTGTTGCTGCTTTGCAAAGGAGTGGAGCATGAAAGTTAGAATATTTGATACCACATTAAGGGATGGTGAACAAACTATTGGCGTATCGTTATCTCCTGATCAAAAACTATCCATTGCCAAAAAACTTGATGAACTCGGTGTTGATGCAATCGAAGCTGGCTTTCCAGTAATTTCTGATGGTGAATTAAAAGCAGTCAAAATGATCACATCTGAAGGCTTGTCATGTGAAATAGCAGGTTTGACAAGAACCATCAAGAACGATATTGATGCTGCAGTTAATGCGGGTCTAAATTATATTCACACATTCATTGCAACGTCCGATATTCACTTAGAATACAAACTAAAGATGACCCGTGATCAAGCACTTGAAAAAGCTATTGAAGCAGTTGAATATGGAAAATCACTTGGACTTCAAGTTGAGTTTTCAGCTGAAGATGCAACAAGAACTGATAGAGAGTTTTTGAAAAAAGTATTTGGTGAAGTAGCAAAAGCAGGAGCAGACCGTGTTAATATTCCCGACACTGTGGGATATTCAACTCCTGAATATATTGCAGAGATAACTCGAGATACCGTTGAAGCTACACATCTTCCAGTAAGTGTTCACTGTCACAATGACTTTGGGTTGGCAGTAGCAAATTCTTTGTCGGGCATTCATGCGGGGGCATCTTGTGCACATGTGACAATTAACGGAATTGGGGAACGTGCTGGAAATGCATCCTTGGAAGAATTTTCCATGGCACTCAAATGTTTGCCCTATAAACAAAAATACGAAACCAATATCAAATCTGAATTAATTTATGACACATCACGATTTATTTCAAAAACCGTGGGTATTATGGTTCAGCCAAACAAGGCAATTGTTGGCGCAAATGCATTCGGTCATGAATCCGGCATTCACACACATGGTGTATTAAGTAATCCGCTTACTTATGAGCCAATTAGTCCTGAATTAGTTGGAAGAAAGAGATGGCTTCAAGTTGGAAAACATGCAGGAGTCCATGGAATGAATGCGATGCTTGCAGAATATGGAGTAAAACCTACAGGGGAACAATCAAAACAAATCTTAGATAAAGTAAAAATATTAGGTGACGCTGGAAAGCAGATCACTGATGTTGAATTATTGTCAATTGCAAGTGATGTCTTGGGAGAAAAAGAACTCAAAAGAATCGTTCAATTAACTGGGTTTTCCGTTTCAACAGGGATTGGAACAATGCCTTATGCATTTGTAAAATTAAACATTGATGGCCATGATCACATAGGTACTGATTATGGGGTTGGTCCAGTAGATGCAGCATTGAATGCAATCCAAAAAATTACTGGAAAAATTTCTGAAATTAGAATTAAAGACTATGGATTAGCATCCATTTCTGGCGGTTCTAGTGCATTATGTGAGGTTACTGTAAAAGTAGAGGATGCATTAGGAAACAAGGTTTCCGCAAAATCAGTAGGCGAAGACATTGTGACTACATCTGTTAAGGCAGTGATTGATGCGATTAATAGAATAATGCTCAAAAAGATGCTACAAGAGAAGCAGGTCAACTAAATCCTAAAATTCTCTTTCTGTGATGCGTTATTATGTATAAAATCTCATTAATAACTGGCGACGGAATTGGTCCTGAATTATCTGATTCTGCAATTTCTGTATTTGATACCATAAACGACAAACTTGGATTAAAATTCGATGTTACAGAATTATCTGCTGGTGATAAAACCCTCAAAGAAACTGGTGAAGCACTACCTGATGATACAGTTAAGACAATAAAACAATCTGATGCTTGCATGAAGGCACCAGTTGGAGAATCAGCCGCTGATGTCATTGTAGTTTTGAGACGAATACTTGATCTTTATGCAAACATTAGGCCTGCAAAATCATATCCTCACATGCCTGCATTACGTGATGATATTGATATGGTAATTGTTCGAGAAAATACTGAGGATCTTTATACTGGAAAAGAATTCAGTTTAGGAAATGCAGCAGTTGCTCTGAGAATAATTTCTGAGGATGCATCAAAACGAATTGCAAAATATGCATTTGAAACAGCTGTACATAGAAATTCTATGAAAAAAGTAACATGTGTTCATAAATCAAATGTTATGAGGGTCACTGATGGATTATTTGCAAAGGCTTGTGCTGAAATTTCAAAAAATTACCCTGATGTTGCATTTGAGGAAATGTATGTTGATGCATGCGCCATGAATTTGATCCGCCAACCGGAAAAATTCGATGTAATAGTAACTACGAATTTGTTTGGTGATATTCTCTCTGATGAATCATCTCAAGTTGTTGGTGGATTGGGGATGGCACCAGCTGCAAACGTTGGAGATAATTTTGCATTGTTTGAACCTGTTCATGGGGCCGCATTTGATATTGCAGGGAAAAACATTGCAAACCCCTCATCATTTTTGTTATCTATGAAGATGATGTTGGATTGGTTAGGTAACAAACACAACGATTCAAAATGCATCGAAGTTGGAACAAAGTTGGAATCTACAATTTTTGATTTGGTTAAATCTGGCGTTAAAACTAAAGATATTGGAGGCGACATGTCCACTTTAGATTTTACTAAACACATTACAGATAATATGCAAAAATAGTTTCTTTAACAATGAATACTAAATTTTTTATTTTAATAATTTTCATTGCAATAGTTGCCTCTTTTGCAGGGTTTCAATTCTTTTTAGATGAAACTTACGTGTCTGTTCAAACTCAAGATGAAATAAAGAAAACAAAATTGGATATTAAATCACTTTTCAACATTTATGGGTATGAGGATAATTTTAGAATCCAAGATGGAAAGAAAATTTGGAATGATCCAAAATTTGAATTAAATCCTGAAAATAATGATCTTTATTCGGAACTCAACTATTCTCCTATAGAAAATGCTGTGGTGATTTATCCTATTTTTACTGCATCTGCATACAGCGAGCCTGGGTTTTACACCTTTTTTAGAGGTGAATGTGGACAAGAATGCCTTACCGATGAAATCGATTCTGAATATTCTTTAGATTTTGTTGCAAGTGGTAATGGATATCAAGTATTGAATCTGTTAGGTTATCCAATAATTACTGATATTGATGTAGATCAAAATCCTGAAATTCTTGAAAAATATGACAAAGTAATATTACTTCATAATGAATATGTGACAAAAAAAGAATTTGATGCTATTACTAATCATCCCAAAGTTCTTTATCTTTATCCTAATGCTCTTTATGCTGAAGTAGAGGTAGATTATGAGAAAAATACTATTTCTCTAATAAGAGGTCACAATTTCCCTGAACCCGAAATTGTCAATGGGTTTGATTGGGAATTTGATAATAGTAATTTAGAATATGATATGGATTGTAAGGATATGGGGTTTTATAGAATTGTAAATGGGTGGATGTTGAATTGTTATCCTGAAAATCCAATTCATCAAAGTAAAGTTTTACTTCAAATGATCAAAGATTTTTAGAATATGTCTCTAATTAAATCCAATTTTTTGAAGATAATAATGGGGAAAATGTAATTCAAGGAAACAAAATGAACACTCATTTAGCATTTTTTTTAATTGATGAACTTGATGGTAAATCTGTTGAGAAGATACTGTTTTTTTGAACTTTCTGCAGGTGATTGCCTCTTTATGTACAATTCATCTATCGGGATGATTTGGCGGTTGTGGTGATCTCTCTAGTTTGGAAGTCTTAGTTTTCCCTGATAACTGTCAGTCCTTTCTTTTCTTTACATCTGATTTTGGTGGATTCAATGACCAAAAGAATAATGCCAATCCAATAGGAATCATGATTAGTAAAGCAGCTACTAATGAAATTGTATAAAATGTTTGATCCAATCCTGGTATGAATGGACCTGGAAATACTGCGTATACCCACAAAATTGCAACAAATATTAGCACAACCTTGTTCTTCTTGATTAGTTTTTTCCATCCTAGATGGCGTTTTTTAATGTAGCACTCCTTGCAACGGGTTCTGTCATCTACCATACATGATGTACAACAAGTCTTTTCACAAAAATAACATATTCTGTCCCCAAACACGGATCCGCAGCAATCACACTTGTGCACTAATTAAGATCCATTCCTTTGAATTTATCTCTTTTTCAAAAATTACCAATTTTTATTAATCACATTTTTCTCAAAATGATATGGTTAAATGCTGTATTTGTAAAATAGTTGAAGGTACACTTAAAATTTCTGACGGTAATCCAAAATACAAAGGTAAACCAATCTGCAAAGAATGCCAAGGTTACAGAAAACTTCTAAAAGAAACCAAATAGATTATTCTGTTTTAGTTTTATTTTTCTCCGCCCATTTCTCGTACATGGAAATCAATTCATCGACATCTTTTCCCTCTTCTGAATATGTCACGATCACCCCAAACGTTCCTTTTTTGTCATGACCTCTTGCAAAATATCCCCAAAAAGAATCAGGCAGCTTTGCAAAACTGTTTGAATCATGAGATACTCCTATCAAATTATTTCCTATTACTTCTACTATTTTTTTAGCATCTTGAGTTTCAATCATGAATTCTAATTATTACAATGCAATAAAAATCTGAATCATGGGGTTAGCCTATCTGGATCCCTGGGATACAAAACAACCTCTCGAACATTATCTATTCCAATTAGGGTAGTCATCAGTCTGTCTAATCCCATTCCCCAACCAGAATGCGGAGGCATTCCCCAATCAAATGTTTTCAGATGGTCTTGGAATTGTGCTGGATCCAAACCTTGTTCTTTTAATCGTGCCTTTAACATGTCTGGATTGTGTAATCTAGTTCCACCCGAAGACAATTCTAGATAACCAAACTGTAAATCAAATGAGCGCGATAAAGTGGGATCTTCATCTTTTTCTCTAATGTAAAATGGTTTTAGCTTCATTGGCCAATCAGTCAGGAAGAAAAATCCTGGATGATTGTTTCCAATTGTTCTAAGATGTGAATCAAGCAAATCATCCCCGAACTCTATTTTTTCTCCGTCCTTTTGTAATTCCTCAACACATTGTGAATATGTAATTCTCTCAAATGGTGATTTTGGAACTTCTATTGTGTGACCAATAACCTCTTGTTCTTTTTTACACCTCTCTGAAGTGAATTTATAAACTTCCAATACAAGTGATTCTAGTACATCCATAACGTCATTGTAATCCATAAATGCTGCTTCAATGTCGATACTTGTAAATTCTGATAGATGCCTCCCTGTATGGGAGTTTTCTGCACGATAAAAATTGGAAATCTCAAACACTCGCTCTAATCCAATAGTCATCTGTTCTTTGTATAATTGTGGACTCTGAGCTAAATATGCGGTCTTTCCAAAATAATCTAGAGAAAATAAGTTTGCACCTCCTTCGCTTGCACTGCCAATTATTTTGGGAGTTGTGATTTCAATGAATTTTTTTTCAGACAATGTTTTTCGTAATGATTGCAAAACATAATGTCGAAGCTTGAAAATCGAAGCTGTTTTTTGATTTCTCATGTCTAGTGCTCGATGATTTAATCTTGTATCGATATTGCTCTCTACTCTGCCAATAGGATCAACTGGTAATGGATGAACTGCTTTGCCTAGCACTTCGATCTCTTCAGCTTTAATTTCAAATGCAAAGTCTCGAGCTTTAGTCTCTTGCACAATTCCTTTTACAGAAACCACGCTTTGACGATTAATCTCTCCTAAATTGTCATTTAATTCTCCTTTGACAATTATCTGGGATATTCCTGTAACATCACGTAATGTAATAAATGACATTTTGCCTAATTTTCTAAAATCTTCTACCCATCCACCAAGGATTACTTGATTTCCAATTAATTCAGAAGTTAATTCGTCAATATCGTGTGTTTTTACAAAACCCATGCCTATCTTTTATCCTCAAATTCTATCTCAATGTCAAGGTTTCGGGCATTTCTTACAATTTGTACTACTTTTTCGGTGTCTATGGGAAACTTTGGTGTCCATTTCCCTGACACTACTGCTTTAGTTTTTTGTACTCCTCCTGGTGCCCATACTGCATTGATTGATAATATTTTAGTAGGAAAGAATAGGTCTTCGATGAATCTTTTATCGTTTTCGTCTGCCTCAACCAACCAAATTTTTCCCTTGAATTGGTCTTGAAGAAGTCTGTACAGTGTACGGCTTTGCCTGATGATCATAATGTCATTTTTAGCTAACGATAAAACAAAATTTCCATCAAACTCCTTACATGAATACAATGTGAAATTTTCAATCGCTTTATTCAATTTTGCAGTTTTTGCAAGAATAATTGATGCATCTATATCTGCTTGTGTAAGTTCTCCTGCATCCACTTTACCTTCACACTTTGGACAAAGAACTGAATTTTTTGCATCAAAACCACAAATTGGAAGAATCATTTCGATCGACTTTTTTTCATTTCAATAATGTTGTTTATATCCCTTAGTGCAAAACAAAAATTCTAGTTTGGATCAAATAGAGGTATGGTTTTCTTAGATATTCGTGGATTATCTGTAAAATATCCTTCATCATCTGGTCCAGTTTATGCCGTGGATGATGTGGATATTCAATTAGAAGATGGACAATCAATTGGAATTGCAGGTGAGAGTGCATGTGGAAAAAGTACACTGGGACTGTCAATAATTCGAATGCTTTCTAGTAGAAATATCCAAGGCAAAATTTTCTTTGAAAATAATTCTATTTTGGATATGAGCGAATCTGATTTTAATGAAAATTACAGATGGAAAAAAATATCCATGATTTTTCAAGGTGCAATGAATGCGCTAGATCCTGTTTTCACCATAAATGAACAATTCCATGAAATTCTCAAACAACACCACTTTGAGGGGAATTCCAAACAATTAATTTTGGATGCAATTAATTCTGTTAGTCTTGATGAAAATGTTTTGAAAAAATATCCTCATGAACTAAGTGGTGGTATGAAACAAAGAGTGGTCATTGCAATGGCATTGCTCTTAAAGCCAAAATTTGTTATTGCTGATGAGCCTACAACAGCACTTGACATGCTAATTCAAGCACAAATTATCGCATTGCTAAAAACCCTAAAAAAAGAAGGAATGTCATTTTTACTAATCACACATGATTTGGCAGTGTTATCTGAAATTGCAGATAAGATTGGAATAATGTATGGTGGACAGATTGTTGAATTTGGAACTGCTGAAGAAATTTACAAAAATCCTCAACATCCATACACACAAGGTCTACTAGAATCCATTCCAACATTAAAGGGTGGCTCGCCAAAATACATCAAGGGAAATCCTCCAAGTTTACTTGATGCTCCAACTGCATGTCGGTTTTTAGAAAGATGTCCTTTAGCAATTGAAAAATGCAAAAAACTTCCACCAAAACTTAAAACTAAAACAGGGTATGTAAGATGCTGGCTTTATGAAGATAAATGAGGTTTTTATTTTGAATTTAGATATTCTTTGTCAATTTTCTTTAGATAAATTTCTTGAATCTCTGTGATTTCTCGCTGTGTTGTATTTTTAGAAATCATTCTTAGATAATTTGCCAAATCTTGATTTTTTTGCATGTTTTCAAACTCTTCAATTTTTTTCAATGATTCTTGCTCAAACTTCATAATGTCTTGTAATTCTTTACTGATGTCTTCGATCTTCATCGTCTCGTAATCTTTGCATTTTGCTTTTCTAAAACTGATTTCATCTATTATTTTTTCAATTTCATCCATCTTTGGTATGTTTTTTACTTTATAATATTAATTTTAAATTCTCATTTTTGGTTTTCTTTTTTATGTTCTAAAATATGTTTTAATCCATTCGTCATGCTTAATGAATCTAAATCGATGCTACAGTAAGGACACTTCAAAGTGATTCATGTGTTTGAATATTTTTTTACAATTGGTAGACATGAATCTATAATTCGTAATACTTCTGATCTGATTACTTTTTTATCAATTGATATCCACACTCTGATTTTTTTTATGGCAAAAGAAATTGTCTGGACTTTTTTTCTTTCTTCCCACGAAAATTCAATTTCTCCCAAATTCTTATCAAAAAATCCTTCAAGGTCAGTTTTCATGGCAATATGTGAAAATTGATACTGTGTGTTCTTTTCGTCTAAAAGCGGAATTAAATCTGGCCTTCTTTTATAAGCCAATAACTCTCCACTCTCTCCAATCACACCTACGAATCGTATGTATGGACTTATTGTGGCTATTGTGTTGCATATTGTTTCAAAGTCTTTTTTTGACAATTTACTCCTCTTTGAAAAGATGATATTTTAATGATTGTTGTGAGCGACTCTTCTAGTTTTAATTAAATAAAGCCCAAAAACAGTTTGATTTGTGGATTTTGTTGATCTATTTCCATTTGCACCGGAAGTAGGTTATCTGAGCTTATCTTTAGTTAACTTCTTTGGTTCGCTTATTCCGTTTGTTCCATTACCTGGATTCTTGCTTTTAGCTACTATGGCAGTAGGTGATCAATTTGATCTTCATATTCTGGCACTCTTATCTGCAATTACTGCAACAGTTGCAAAACAAATAATCTTCTACATCAGTTATGGTGGGCGAAAAATTATCAATGAAAAAACCAGAAAAAGAATGCGCCCCTTTGAAAGATTAGTTAAGAGATACGGTGCTGGTGCTGCCTTTTTTGCTGCAGCTACTCCGATTCCTGATGATTTGGTGTATGTACCTTTAGGATTGGCAAAATATAATCCAAAACGATTTTTCATAGCAACTCTTACTGGAAAAATAGTTCTTAGTTATTCCATTGTTTTCATTTCTCATTATCTGGGATTGTCTTTAGTGGAGCCTCTAATTGAAAACATTGATGATGCGACTCCTATCTACATCGGAATTATTATTTTTGGTATTATGATGACTTCTGTTGTAATCTTACTGTTAAGGTTGGATTGGGAAAGAATTCTTGGTAAATTTGCACCATGGACTTTGGATGAAAACAATAAAGAATAGTTTTTTTAAATATCTATTTTAAAATTCCATAATTTGTCTGTCGCATTTTTTATTCCTATTCTCGGCGATGCTGTTATTTTTTTTGGTTGAATTCCTTCTGCAATGTATAGCCTTGAATCTTTGGTTAAATCTATTCCATAATGCTCTTTTGTAATTTCTAAGGCCTGAGTTAGTTTTGCTGGTCCATTTGTGAGATTTTTCAGATTTACAATCTTTCTATTTTTCTGCATTTTCTCAATTCCCTTTTCAGGCTTAATTGCTCGAATGAGAACTGCACCTGCTTTGGTTTTTGGATGTCTTGCTACTACATTAAAGCAATAATGCATTCCATAGGTAAAATAGACATAAGCATGCCCCACATCCTCAAACATCACTTTGTTTCTATCTGTCTTTTTGCCAAATGCATGACTTGCAGGATCATCGGTATGCCTGTATGCTTCAGTTTCAGTAATGATTCCTGATAACTCCATTCTTCCAATTTTCCTAATGATTCTTTTTCCCAGAATGTTTCTTGCAACTGTAATAGTGTCTTTGGAATAGAATTCTCTAGGAATCATATTCTATATCTACTTTGATTTCTTTTCCATTTTTTAATTCTCTTATGTTTTCAAATAATTTTACAATGTCGTTCTTTAGTACATCAATTAGCCCTTGATTGTATATCGTTGCTGCTGGATGAATGGTGAGAAAATACAGTTGATTGTCTTTTCTTACGATTTTTCCTCTAAATTTTGTTATTTCTGAACCTCCTAAAATCGAACTAAATGCAGTATTTCCCAAAATACAAATAATTTTTGGTTTTATTATTGAAATTTCCTGCTTTAGGTATTCTTGACAAGTGTTTCTTTCATCTGTATTTGGAACTCTGTTTTGTGGCGGTCTGCACTTTACAATATTTGTAATGTATACTGATTCTCTTGAAACTCCTGCTTCATCTAGTGCAATTGAGAGTTTCTGTCCTGCAATCCCTACAAATGGTTCTCCGCTTTTATCCTCATTTCTTCCAGGTGCTTCTCCGACAAAAATTACTTCTGCTTGAGAATTTCCTTTCCCTGGAACTGAGTTTGTCCTAGTCTTACAAAGATCGCACTTTGTACAATTTATGACATTTTGTTTTATTGACTCTAATTCTTGCTCCATTTTTAATTAACACTCTTTACAGTTGCTATTCCACGAATTGTTGGTCCCCCGTTTCCCATGATCATTGATTGCATAGGATCCCCTTTGCCACAATTAGTTATTGGTCTTACTGTAAAGTCATTCCCACAAGCATTAATTGATGCAAAAAATTCTGGTGCAGTGCCCATCACTATCACATCTCTTAGCAAGTCTGTAATTTCTCCGTTTTCTATTTTTTGAGCGTACTGGCATGAAATGCTCCAATTATATCGTTTCATATCTATTGAAGGGATTTTCATATTTGAAATGAGAATTCCGTTTTTTACTTCTTTTATTATTTCATCTGGATTTCTATCGCCGTTTCCAATACATGTACATGCCATACGAATTAAAGGCATGAATCTATAGTTGGTGGCTCTCATGTTTCCTGTTGGCTTTGTGTTAAAAATTTGGGCAGTTTCCCTGTTTTGCAGATGTTTTTTTAAAATTCCATTTTCAACAAGTGTCGTTTTTTGAGTTTTTATTCCTTCATCATCAAAAAAATACCACCCTAAACTCTCTTTGATGGTTGGATCATCAAAGACATTAAGATTCTCAGAGCCTATCTTTTCTCCAATCTTTCCTTTCCACCATGCACCCCCTGCCCATGCCATTTCTTTTCCTAAAACTCTGTCTGCTTCTGATGGGTGACCTAGTATTTCATGTGTTAGTAATGAAACAAAATCTGGATTCATGACAACTGTTGTTTGTTCTTCTTTTGCAAATTTTGCAATAATTAATTCCGATGCTTTTTGGGATATTTCTTTGGCTTTTTGTTGAATTTTTTCTTTATCTGTAATTTGTTCTAATCCGCCCCTCCCACCTTCTGTAATGTTAATTGATTGTGTAATTCCAGAATCATGAGCTACTGCATTCATGTCTATTACCACATCTGTAAAATTTTGTTCAATTTTTGAGCCTTCGCTATTTGTAAAATATTTCGAATTCTCTGTATACCATGGATTGATAACTGATTTGATAATTTTTGGTGTATCTAAAATAATTTGACTACAATCTAGACCTATTTTTATTAATTCCTGTATTGATGGTTTTTTCAAAACTGGGAAATCTATTTTTGCATTATTAACTGTGTTAGAATATGTCTCTATTTTCTTTTTTCTGTGGTGTGATGAATTTTTAACGGCGTGATCAATCTTGTCTTTTATCTCTTCAAATGATTTGGGATCTGTAACTGAACAAAAACCCCATGCTCCATTTTTAATTAATCTAATTCCTAGTCCCGAATCTGTAGATGTTTTGATGTTTTCTATATCTTTATTTTCTATTAACACTGATTTTTTATCTTGTATCTCAGCTCGTACATCACAGTAATGTGCTCCCAATTCCATTGCGTACTTGATTCCCTTGTCTGCTAATTCGCGTAGATCTGAATTCATAATTACTTGATTCAAAGGACTAGTAAATCTTCTACTATTCAGTGATTTGAAATTGCGGGCATGGTGAAATAATACTCGTCCTCAAATTCATAGTCTGCTGTACCTTTCTTACGTAAAAATTCAAAATATTTGGTACAATTTTCATAAAATTCATTATTTTTTTGCCCTTGTTTCATGACTGCTTTTTCAAAATCTGCATTTTTTTAGGAGAGTGAGTAATTTTAGCTCTGAAAGTTTGTTTTCTTTAAGTAGGATTAACTGCTGATTTTACGTGGCTAGTTAATTTTGGAAGTGTAAATGTAAATGTTGCTCCTTGATTGATCTCGCTTTGTACAGATATTTTTCCCATATGATTATCTATTATTCCTTTACAAATGGCTAATCCTAATCCACTCCCTCCTCTTTCCCTAGTTAATGTAGCATCAACTTGATAGAATTTCTTGAAGAGTTCTTTTTGATGACTCTTTGGAATGCCGACTCCGTTATCTTTGATGACAATTTTGACTTCTTTTGGAAGTTCTTCCATGCTAACTTGAATTTTTCCTGTGTTTGGTTGCACTGCATTCAAACTGTTTTTAATTAAATTTGTAATTACTTGCATGATTCTATCTGGATCGTGTTCTATTTCTAAATCTAACAAATTTGAACTTAATTCAATTTTATTTTTTTGGGCTTCAGGTAATAACGAATTGATTGCTTTGTTGATTGTTTCTTTGATGTTTTTGATTTCTTTTTTCATTCTTAACTGACCTAAATCTAATTTTTGTGCATCTAACAAGTCTGAAATAATTCCTAACAATGTCTCAGAACTTGATTTGATAATCTCGATTCTTTCTTTTTGTTTGTCTGTTAATTTTCCCAAATGTTCTCCAAGTAAAATATCTGAATATCCTTGAATTGGGACTAACGGTGTCTTTAATTCGTGAGTAATCATTGCTAAAAATTCATCTTTTGCAATGTCTGTTTTTTTAGCTTCTTCTTCTTTTTCTTTAATTGTATCAGACATTATGTTGAAATTCGTTACAAGCTGTCCTACTTCATCTGTGCCTGTATATTCAATTTTTTCACCATATACTCCTTCTTTTACCTTTGATAGTGCTTTACTGATTATCTCCAGAGGTAAAAGTGATTTTCTAATTATTGTTAGAACTAAAATGAATGCAGCGATGTCTACAATTAATAAAATTTGAATAATTATTTGACCTTCGGAACCTTCTTTTGTGATTTCATTATTCCAAGAATTTATCAATCTGTCTGTGTCTTCAAATAAAATTAACTTCTGTTCCTGCATTTTATTTTTCGCAATATTGAATTCTGGAGATAATAGTGCTCTATCTTCAAGGATGCTTATTCTTAATTGAATTGCTTCCCAAAGAGGGTCTATTTTTCTTAGAGATTCAGAATTTTCCCTTGGAATTGCTTCCAACTCTTCATGTGTCATACCTACACTTTCGACTTCCAAATCTTCAGTTGAAATTTGTAATAATTTTCTGATTCCAATTTCGAATTGTAGTTTTTTCTCTCCAAGTATTTCTTGAGCGTTTTCTCCCTCTCCTATTGAAATTAGCAAGCTTTGTTGTCCGATAATCTTTGCACATTCTGCTAAATCTTTTGCAATTTGTTTGTGAGTGTTGTAATTTCTATCCAAAGTGTCCAAATCTCTTACTAGATTATCTGTAAGCAGAACTAGATCTTGGTTTTTTTGTAAAACATAGTTCATTGCATTTGTAGCTTCTGGATCAAATACTGATGTTACTTCTACGTCTAATGCTCGTGATTTGTAATTTTCCCATGATGAGTAAACCTTGTTATAATCTAAAATAAGTGCTGGGGGAATAACGGATATCTCTTGCCCATTAATGTTTCCCCCGTTTTTAATTTTCAATAATGTTGATTGAACTTCATCAATTTCTTTTTGTAATTCATTTTTATCTTCTGCATTTCCATTTGCAACAGATGTTGCGAGTGCTGAAATTGATTCAGCTTTAACTTTCACATCCCCGATTCTAATTATGGAGTGTGATTGTGATATTCCAGATTTGTCATCTTGATATAGCAAAAACAGATTGAACACAGCTGCTGCGATTAAAATTATTATCAAAAGATATGCTTTACTTACTATTTTCACAACTATGATTTTCATACAAAGAGTATAAAAACATCCAGATACACTATTTTGCATAATGTCTGATGAATTTATCAAAATTGCTACAACCGAAATCAATGAGGAGATTTCTGCAATTTCATCGATTTTAAATTCATGTGCGACCAATGAGGATGTTTTTCAAAATTCTAAAGAATTACAAAGTCATACTCATAAAATCAAAGGATTGGCACCAATGATGGGTCAAGAAGAATTGGGTTCCATATGTTCTATGTTGGACGCAGTGTTAAAGCAAATCAACGATGGCAAAAAAATTGAGGGCATTTATGATATTTTTACTGAATCCTTGCCTTTCATGAAACATTCAATGAGTGAACCTGGATATGACATGACGTCTATCATAGATAAAGTGACTAGTTTTTCTTCTAATGTGAAATGATGAATATTTTTTATATTCATGCTTTCACAGTTCTGTATGGCCAATATTTTGATTGCTGATGATTCTAATGCCATTCGTCTGGTTTTAAAAGATATTTTGTCAATTGGCGAGCATGATGTTATTGCTGAAGCGTGTGATGGCTCTGAGGCAGTTGAATTTTATAAAAAATATAATCCTGACTTGATGTTACTTGATCTTGCTATGCCAAAAAAAGATGGTTATGCTGTAACAAAAGAAATTATCTCATATGATCCTAATGCAAAAATAATTTTAATTACGGCAAGTGATGATCAAAAAACAATTCAGAAATGTTTGAATGAAGGTGCATTCTCCTATGTTTCAAAACCTTTTGATTTTAATGCAGTTTTGGATACCATAAAAGAAATTCTAAAAAGTAATTTAGGTACTATTGGAACTAATAAGTAATAACTTGTCAAAAATAGTCCCTGATACTAGCGTTATAATTAACGGTGAACTAATTTCTCAAATAGAAACAGGTTCAATTAGAAATGCCCAAATCATCATTCCGCAAGCTGTGTTTGACGAATTACGATCTCAAGCATCAAATAAAAAAGAACAAGGGTTTGTTGGTTTGGAAAAAATTAGAAAACTTAATGAATTATCTGGAAGTTTTGGTTTAGAAATTGTAATGAAAGGTTCACATCCTTCTTCTGATGATATCAAGTTTGCTTCTAGTGGCAGGATTGATGCGCTTATTGTTGATATGGCAAAACAAAATGATGCAACTCTTTACACTTCTGATAAAATTCAAAATCTAGTTGCGCAAGCTGAAGGAATAAAAACTGTATTTCTTAAAACTAAGATCAAGCCTGAAAAATTAGAATTTTTGAAATTTTTTGATGCTGAAACAATGAGTATTCATCTTAAAGAAAATCAATTTCCTTTAGCTAAGAAAGGAAAACCTGGTGCTTTTATTTTAACTCAAATTAACGATGATGTTCTCACAAAATCTTATTTGAAAATGATTGCATCACAAATCTTTGATATTGCAAATGTGTCTGATTCCAGTACTATCGAAATTTCAAAGACTGGCGCCTCTGTAATCCAACATGATGATTACCGAATAGCAATAACTTATCCACCCTTTTCTGAATCATATGAAATCACAATTGTCCATCCCATCATAAAATTGTCGTTGGAAGATTATGACATCTCTGATGCGCTCATGGAGAGACTATCTGATAGAGCCGAAGGAATTGTCATTTCGGGTGCGCCTGGTTCTGGGAAAAGCACTCTTGCATCAGGACTTGCAAATTTTTATCACAAAAAAGGGAAAATTGTTAAAACTTTTGAATCGCCTCGAGATTTACAAGTTGATCCTGGTATAACACAATATGGTAAATTAGATGGAAGTTTTGATAATACTGCAGACATTTTACTTTTGGTTCGTCCTGATTATACTATTTTTGATGAAGTAAGAAGACGGGAAGATTTTAGGACTTTTGCTGATTTGCGACTAACTGGAGTTGGAATGGTTGGTGTTGTTCATGCAAACTCTCCATTAGATGCAATTCAGCGTTTTATTGGGAAAATTGAATTGGGAATCATACCAAATATTTTGGATACTGTTGTATTTGTAAATGATGGGCGGATAGAGAAAGTTTATGATCTTGAATTAAAAGTTAAAGTTCCTTCTGGTATGACTGAATCTGATCTTGCCAGGCCTGTTATTGAAGTAAGGAATTTTCAAGATAATGTTTTGGAACATGAAATATACACATTTGGAGAGGAAAATGTCATTGTTCCTGTTGCAAAACGTGTTCAAAAAATAGGGATTGAAAAACTTGCTGAAGATAAAATAAGAGATTCCTTCAAGAGATACGATCCTAATGTTCAAGTTGAGATTTTATCTGATAATAGAGTCAAAGTTCTTGTAAATGAACAATACATTCCATCAATAATTGGAAGAGGTGGATCCAACATTAACGAAATTGAAAAATCCCTTCAAGTACATATTGATGTTGTAGCAAAAGACTCCAAAAATTTGTCCTTGACCTCAAATGATCTCCCGTTTTCATTTTCAGAATCAAAAACTGCATTACTTCTTACTGTGAGTAGAGAATATACTTCAATGCATGCTGATATTTATGCAAATGATAAATTTTTGACCTCTGTTAGAATTGGCAAAAAAGGGCAAATCAAAATTCCAAAACGTTCTGACATTGCAAGAGATCTTATGAATTCCACTTCACACAATGAAATAAAATTATATCTTAAAGATTTTTAAAATTTTCAATGATTTTGGGATTTGCTTTTAGAAAAGTAATAAATTTTCTTAACTGTCTAATTGTTTTTGGATTTAAGTGATGCTCTATTCCTTCTGTGTCCTGATTTGCAGTGTCATATCCTACACCTAAAATTTCAAAAAATTCTAACAAAATTCCATGGTTTTGTCTTATTCCCTCGGCTATTTGTGAACCTTTTGCTGTAAGATTAATTCCATGATACTTTTCATATTCTAAAAATCCTCCCTCGTCTAATCTTTGAAGCATTTTAGTTACACTTGGTGCACTTACATTCATGTATCTTGAAATGTCTAATGTTGTGGCATATCCCTTTAATTCTACAAGTTCTGAAATAATTTCTAAATAATCTTCCATTCTGGCACTGGAACGGGTTCTTTCTGTTTGATGGGCTGCTTTAATTGAATCTAATCTCTTGGAATTTTTAGATTTCATGCGTTCGTTGTAATTACGTTAAATCTAGTATAATTGAGTGTCTTTTCAATAAACCGTGGTTACTCTTTGTTGACTTGAGTGTGATGGTAGTTGATCTTAGAATGTTAACTATTTTTTTATAAATCATAATTGGTATGGTAGACCCCCTAAAGGAACGACTAGCTAATTTAAAAAAAATATCTGATTCAGCTAAACGTAGAGCCAATTTATATACTGACATTGCTAAAATTGATAGCAAACATACCAATTCCTCATTGGGCGCACTTCAGAAAGCTCCTGCACCAGGCAAAAAACTCCAAAAAATCGGATTTTTGATGTTGTGGATTCCCGAACCTACTGGCGTCACTTGTGCTGTTGGTGGTCCGATGATTGTTGCAGGAAGATATCTTGACAAAAAATACAATGGTTCTACTATTCACGATATTGGTCATGAAACAAAAAATACCCTTTCATCAATTAGTGACTTTAAGAATTCCATAATGTGATAGTTTTTAAAAGATAAAAAAGAATTTCCTCAACCATTGGTTATCGGAAATATGTGAACAGGCATGCTGTTATGATTGTAAATATGTCCCATTCCTTTCAAAGGGATATCTACAGTTGTAGTACCTGACCAACCTCCGTTGATAATTGCAGTTCCTACCAAGTCTCCTGTACCTGCAGAAACTGAAATCTTTTGATTTATTCCAGGAGATGCAACACTAATTTCTTTTAGTGTGACTCTTAGAGTTCTTTCATCCACAGGATCAACATTGGAAATCTTTACGCCCACAACAGATGACATTCCTTTGTAATATGGTTCGCAATAGTGTGGAGGCATATCGCCACTCATGTTGCATTGTTCATGTATGGTCCCTGGAGCATACCAAACACCATGTTTGCTTGGATTTCCTCCCATCATTCCACCCATACTGGAACCCGAGCTTGAATCATGCCCCATACCTCCTCCTGAACTTCCGCCCATACTCATTTGAGCATCAGCTTGAGAAAAATCATGAGAGAATGCTAGCGCTCCAGAAGTTAAAACTCCTGCAACTATTCCGATTAACAGTCCTTTACTGATATTCATTGAGTATTTTAGGGAATGATTATGTTATAACTTGAAAATTTGATTCCCAGAATTGATTTTCAGAATTGATTTCATTATGAAATGTATCATAATGCCAAATACTTTCAAAATAGACGTATCAGAAATACCCTGAATGATAAGATAGGCCATAGCTTTTGAACTTTGTTATAGAAGGGAGATTTTTTGGAAATGATCCTATTATGATTTGTAAGTGTGTGTCCGAGGCGATAGTTGACAAATTAACGTATTTTAAAAGGATTGAGATTAGTTACCTCATGACAACTAGGTCTCAAGTACTAATTCCTATTTTTATTGCAGCTGTCATAATCGGTGTTGTTGGATTAATGTCGATTCCAAGTGAAAGTAAATTGGAATCTGTTGAATTTCCTAGGGGGACAATAAAGGTTGATGATGTTCCCTTGCAGGTACAGATTGCTGACACTGAACCCAGACGTGTTCGTGGTTTAATGTTTCAAGATGAACTTCCATATGATCAAGGTATGATTTTTGTATTTGAACAATCTGGATTATACTCTCTTTGGATGCTTAACATGCAATTTTCGCTTGACATGATTTGGTTTGATGAAGACGGTAAAGTAGTTCATATCGAAAAAAATATCCCTCCATGTAAAAGTCCGTTAGAAATAACTACATGTCAAAGTGTTGTACCTGGTGATGAAGCAATATATGTTCTTGAAGTAACATCTGGTTTTGTTGAACAAAATAATATTACAAAAGATTCTGTATTGACTATTATCTCTATCTGATTTTAAAAAAGCTTATCTGAGATGTGCATAAAATGATTCTAATGAAGAAAATAGTTTTAATTTCAGTAATTATAGGATTTGTAATTGTTGGTCTTATTTCTTCTCTATTAATTTCTCCAAATTTATTGGATGCTAAAACTTCGACACCTGTTTATGACATTGATTTTACTTTTTATGATGTCGAAAAAATTCAAAAATCTCTTAATGAGCATGATATTTTCGTGTCTACTCCAAGTGCAATCACTGATCATACAATAGACCAGTATTGCACTTTTTTTGATTCTACAAACACAAAAAGAACTGTAGAGTATTGTACTACTACAGCACTCTTGAACTCTGATGGAAAAACTATTGGAAATCTAAACATGGGTGGAACCACTGACAACCCTATCATGGCACTTGCTATTGTGGATGCATCACCATTTTTGAATTCAAAAGCAGACGAGATTGACATTATTTTTCAAACTATGATTGAAACATTGGTCTGTACTTGCTGGGAAGACCGTCAGCCTGGGGGGTTTGAATCTATATCAGAATGGATTGATACTACACAAGAGAAATATGTTGAATCCTCTCAAACCACCATCAAATCTGAGATTAATGGTTTAGATAACAAGAGGTTGATTTTGGAGATTACATCCACAGGTGAATCATATCTGTGGACATTAATTGTACTAAAGTAGTCTGATTATATACTGCAAAATTCTTTGATTGACAATTACAATGATTGATCAATTTTGGTTAATTCTTTTGGGATTTGCAGCAGGACTTCTAGGATCTATGATTGGTCTTGGTGGAGGAATTATCGTAGTTCCTGTATTGACATTTCTAGGATTTCCACCTACGACTGCTGCAAGTAACAGTCTTTTTGCTGCATTAAGCAATGCGATTGCTTCTACAATTTCATATTCTAAACAAAAAAGAATAGAAATTTCTTTAGGATTAAAACTTGGATTGCTCTCAATTCCTGGAACTGTTTTGGGTGCAATGATCTCAACTGATGTGGCACCAGATATTTTTAAAATATTATTTGGCTTTGTTTTGATAGCGTCTGCAGCTTATATTTTTTTAAGGAAACAAATTGAACCTAAAGAAAAAGCAATATCAAAACAAATAATGATCTTTGCAGTGGGTGCAAGTTTTTTTGCAGGAATTGTCTCTTCATTTTTTGGGATAGGTGGTGGTATCATCTTTGTGCCATTGATGGTTGTTGGAATGGGAATGGCAATGAAAAGAGCGGCCCCTACATCTCAACTGATATTGTTGTTCTCTTCATTTTCTGGAGTAGTCTCTCATAGTCTTTTAGGCCATCCTGATTTTACACAGGCAGGATTTTTGGCAGTTGGTTCTTTTGTTGGTGGATTAGTTGGCGCACGCTTGTCTATTGATATACGTGAAAGATATTTACAAATAATTGTCTCTGTTGTAGTTCTGATAGCTGCAGGAAAACTTATTCTAGATTCACTTTCTGGTAATTTTGGTTTTTAGTCTTGTTGTGCTTTTATACTTTTTTTGTAATTATAAAATGTTCTTCAGGTCTTTTGATCTGAGAGCTGGGGAGACTGGTTGGTCAGCACATATTTTATAAAAAATATTCATGGATACAAAACATCAGAAGAATTAATCAGTGATAAAATAATCCATACTTTTGATGGATGCTGTTCTCATTCTCATATCTTGGTTAATACTACTAGTTCCAGGATTTGATGACTCTGTTCCTGTTACTTCTGACAAAGTTTTCAAAATCGAGACTAGTCCGGATATGATTCAGTCCATTACAACACGTTCTGATGAATCTCTGGATTTTTTGGGTTTTGATGTTAAATTAAACCAAAATTCTACTGGAATTCTTGAGATCAAAATTCCAAAAAACTTGTCAACTCCTGCAAGCTTTACTAATTCATGGCATTATGACGCAAATCCAATCATACTAGCAGATGGTGCTGAAATTGGTTATGACATAATCCCAGATCCATGCTATTCTCATTACAAGATTCCTGTTGATGAGAAGACAAACTTGGAGATTCTCTATACAGTTATCTTGACAGGTTCGTGGCAACTTTACAGTCCCATACAATTTGATGAAAACCACCAATGCTACAACAAGGTGTTTTATGAAAAATTTCCGAAGTCTGCTCTAAACCAATTTCAAACCGCTATAATACAATGGAATTCTCGATGTTACTCTACTCATGATGTTGCAACTGTTACTGTGATTGATCAAGACATGAACGTTGATCCTAATGTTCCAGACCAGTTTCAAATTACTGTATGGTCTGATTGGATAGAAGAAGAAACAGGAGAAAGCAAGATTTTACCTGTAAATGTAATTGAGACTGGAAATTCTACTGGTGTTTTTGAGAGCCTTGTGTTTCTTGGAAGTGCATATGATGAGACATCCGGGCACAGAATTCCAGTTGGAATTGAAAATACTATCTTTGCAAAATATGTAGACTATACAGTATCGTCTTCTAATGAACTAAAAATAATAGAGACTACCTCTGCAAAAATTCTTTCAATTGGAGGTTCTTGGGAGAGATGGGAAGAATTTTCATCTCTTTATGACATCCCTCTGGTCTATGATCCGTGTTTAAAAAAACAAATGGATCTTGTTGGCACTGGAGATGAATTTGCACAACTTGACATATTTTATCCTGCACCTCTCAAACAAATTGAATCTGGATTGTTTGTTGATGAGATAATATGCAAAGACGGACTTACAATGCTGTTGTCTCCTAAAGACTCTAGACCTGTTTGCGTAACTGAAGACACTTTTAACAAACTAATTCAAAGGCATTGGGGAATTTTAGTTTCAAGGGGATGAAAAGTAGACTATTGATAATTGTTGTAATGCTGATGATGGTAATCACAATTACAACAAATCATGTGTTTGCAATGTGTGCATATGATCCTACTAATCCCCACAAACCATGCGATGATCTTCGTGCTATGCTGATTATTGAATCACATGAAACTCAACTTAAAAATATTGATGGAAAATTATATCATGTTATTGGTCCGTTTACTCTACAAAGTCAATCGGAAGATGCAATTCGTTTAGGGGATACTGAATTCACATATCCCTATTATCCTGTACCTATACCTCCTGGGGGAGTAATGACAGTCGAAATTACCTTTTCTGATGGGATCAAAGAATCAATTGGGAGAGTTGGACCGCCTACTCCATTTATTGAATTCACAGACCACGATGATCCCAAGGCAGGAGTTAAACACAATTCAGATGGCACGTTTAATTTTCTACTAAGCGTTGAAACCAATTCTATTTTACCATTAAAACAACTCAAGTTAGCAATTCCATTTGATGAAATACAGTGCAAAGACGAATTAATTTTAATCCAAAAGTATGATGGCTCCCCTGCATGTGTAACAGAGTCAACCAAACAAAAACTAGTTGAGAGAGGGTGGATAAAAATAGAAATCAAAGACTCGAATAATTCATTACTACAGAAATGGACATACGATACAAAGGGCGAAATATCCAGTATTGATATTTCAAAGGATGACTCCATTATTGTAGTAGGTACCGCAATCAGAGACACCCAGAAGGGAATGTTGTATCTTTTAGACAATGATGGGATGCTTTTGTGGGAAGAGGAGTTTGATAGTATGATCAATCATGTAGATATATCAAACAATACAATTTTGGTGAACGGATTTCATATTTGTGGAGGAGGTGGAGGAGCGAGAACACATTGCAACTATACTGTAGATATTTTTGACATTCAAGGCAATAATATACAAAGCTACGCTCATGATGACAATACTTCTTTTGGAGCATCGCTTTCGCCAAACGGAAGTCAGATAATCACTCATACCTATGATGTGCTAGAATACTTCGATATCCAAGAAAATGATTCTTGGATGTATGATCCAGATGAATCAATCAGACATGCGACATTTCTTACAGATTCAACATTGCTAGTAAATACAGACAACGCAGGAGAAATAATCGCACTAGACAATACTGGAGATGAATTGTGGAATTTTGCCACAAACTATCCAGACAACTATTCCTATGCAACTTCAAGCAATGGAAAATATTTCGCTGTATCTGATTATACAAGTCCAGACGATGGAAATATCTACTTGTTAGATTCCAATGGAAATCTTTTGTGGCAAGCCAATACAGGAAACACAGTATTGCATCTGGAATTTTCAGGTGATGATTCCCGCATCTTAGCTGAATTAAACGGTGCATTCATGGTGTATGACATGCAGGGAAATCTGCTGTGGAAGAACAACATTCCATCTAATCTGACAATGTCTTCATTTGGCTCATTTCTGCTAGGAACCATATTCAATCAGGGTTCTGGTGCCAGCATTACATTGTTTGACGGTAAGGGGAACATACTTTCCAACTATCCTGCTGACAAAGAAAGTCTAGGTGCTGTTTTTGCGCTTGCAAACAGCGATGAATACTTTGTAATGGCAAATGACACAAATCAACTCGTAATGTTTGAAGTGATTCCTGATTTTGATAAAGTGTACTATGATCTTACAGATATTCGTGATTCTGAGGATCTTCATGTCAAAATTGTGCCAAAAATTCCGGGATTATTTGATGTTGCAATTGCAAAAGGTGATTCCGTAGAAATTCCATGGGACATAAAATTTGAGCAAGGATACGCTAGATCAAACTTTGATGTATCGATTGCATCTGATTCTGATATAGAATCTCAAATAACTCCTACCAGTCCTTACACTCCAATCAACGGGGTGCCTCCAGGCGAAAAAATAATTATCATTCATCCTAAACCTGATGCAACCACAGAAAACTATACCGTACAAATTCTTGGAAGGGGAGACACAGTACACAACCAAACGGGATGGATGACAAACCTTGATGGAAAAATACTGGGAACAATCAATGTCAACGTGATTCCAAAACCGTTGGGTCTTCAAAGAGTTTTAGACAGTTGCAATTCTACTGGAATTCAACCTAGTGTTGGATATAGATATTCAAATGACACTCATACCATTGCCAACAATTCTTGTGAATGGCAGACTATTGAAGAATATGAAAATGAAAACTAGGCTCTTGATAATAATCTGCATCGCCGTTTTTGTTGCAGTCATGATTCTATTGAATTTCTCAATAGTAAAAGATGACCAGTCATACGTTTTATTTTGTACTCATTATGTATTCTCAAATTCTAGAACTTGCACAGTTCTCTGGCATGAAACAGAACCACTTGATGATATTAGTTATGATTCAGAATCAAGCTTCTCACAGAAATACCAAATATCTATACTCCAAAACACAAAAACAATGAGGCAATACGTATCTCCTGATTTTATAACAATCGGTCCTGGCAGTAAAGTACTTTGGTATAATTCTGATAAAACTCCAGTTACGATAAACTCCAACGATCCTGACAATCCTTGGAGTACTGGAGTAATCTTGCCTGATGAGTATGCTACTGTGACGTTTGATGAGCCTGGAATTTACGAGTATCATGGAAGACCTGGAATCAATGGAATCATTGTTGTTATGGATGATGATGGGACCCCGCTTACATCAGAATTTAGCGAAGTGTTTGGTAATGGAAGTCCACTAGTATACAATGATGGAATGAGGCCCGTTTTTCTTTATGATAATTGTAATCGATATGCATATTGGTTAAACGCGCATGGTAAAGAGAAAATAGATTTGCCTGAAGACTATCCACGATATCCGCCATGGGGAAACCAGATTTTCCCACTTGTTGAGTTTTGTACTAGTAATGGGGAACTGGTAAAAACCATATCAGGCAATAACATTCGTTGGGAGTTTAGAATAGAAAATGAAAACTAAGATTTTGATAATCATTGGAATTGTTTTGACAATTTCTATTACAAGCGCATTTATCTTAAATTATTATGTTGATGAGAAAATAAAAACTCAAAAGTTTAACGAAGTACAAATAGATAGAATTTTCAAACGATGTGATTATCAAAAAATGATGGATGAAAGAGGCTGGATCGGCCTTGATGGAAACAAAATTCTTGATCATCAACCGTTGTATGTGTGGAGCAACTCTACTCATCATCTTGATAATAATATCTGCAATTGGCAAACCATTGAAAAATACGAATCTGATGCTAATCTTAGAAATGCTTTAGCCAGATGCTGGACTGGAAACAGTGAATTCCTCGCTGATGATTTTGTATTATGGAATAATGTGACACATTACATAGATACTGATACTTGTTTAATCACTGAGACAATTCATTCTGAATCCGAATCTGTCAAAATTAAAGTCTGTCGGGGTGAGTATGACCCTGAATGGTGTGGAGAAGGTACTGATCCTTGAAAACTAGGCTCTTGATAACTATCTTGTTGACCGTATCAATCCTTATCCCTATGACATCATTTGCACAAAAACCCGTCAACTGCTATTTTGGAGATGATTCTGTATCACTTGATGACATCTTTGAAAAAGACATGGCAGTCAAGGCATTTACTGAAAAACATCCCAATGCGATACGGCAAGTTGTAATTGAGCAAACAGATCCTCTGCAAGGAAAAATCAGTTTCACAACAGATGACAATGGCAAAGAAGAAATCCTTTTGATAAAATTCAATCAAAATGAAAACGGATGCTATAGACCATACCCGTATATCTATTCCTATGATGATGGAATAATTGATGGTACAGTACAATACTCTGTACTCGACATCACTGAGATAATCAATCTGATAAAACTAGAAGACAAGAAAATAGAGCACTTTTACGCCAAAAACTGCAATACTATCCAATTAGATGCTGTATTGGACGGCAACTCAAAACCGTACTTTTGCAAATCTGATGTTAATGGTTCCATAGAGATGCACCTTCAAAAACATGTTGGTGGAACAGTTGAGGTTCACATCAAAGACAAAGCAATGGATGCTTTGTTTTACAACTGTGTTATTGATGGTTTTATGGTGTTAAACAATAATGAAGAAATATCGTATGAGTTGGTTGTTGAGGAAGACAAGAAAATATTCAAGTTCGAGTTTTTGCCAGGATACAACGAGGCAGAGATTGCAGGATTTTCCTATGGTGGAGGCAGTGGATTTTGCGGTTCAATATGGGGTGATGACTCTAGATATATCTCTCCGCTACTGCAAACAAAGATTGGCGTTGAACCTTGGATGGTCAAATGTAATGATGATATGACTTTGTTGCTAAAACCTACAGAATTCACAACATCTGCTTGCGTCACTGGTGAAACTGCTGATAAATTGTCTCATAGGGGATGGAGCATCGTCTTGTCTCAAGATGAATATTCTGACTGGTGATCTGATTTTATCCTCTTATTTCTAGAATAAAAAAATCTCATAGATTAGAACAACTTATGAGTATAATGTACTGAGTTTGATTAATGCAAGTGTATGTTCGCAAAGAGGTTCAGGCATTTGAGTATGTCTCTTTTACTGAATTTAAAAATGAGGATGAGTTAGATTTTTGCTGTGAGAGATTAAAGAAATATGTTTCAGTTGTAAAATCTTGGAGTGGCAAAATTGGGAAATTCTGTATTGTGGAAAAAGATGTTCTTACTCCGATTGATTACTGTCCTTTTTGCGGTGAAAAAATAGAGTGTGTTTCGGTTGAATGAGAATATGAAAACTAGATTTTTGATACTTGTTGGAATTGTTATTCTTGTAAGAATTATTCTATTGTCAATCTTCTCAATAGTAAAAAGATACAATAATTTATCAAAACAAATAGAGTATGACAAGTATGAATCGATTTAGACTGCTTCCTCCAACTGTGGATGATTTTGATACAACAATAGTGCGCATTGGAAAAAGTCAAATGGAAAAGATGGGATTGCACGACGGTGACACAGTAAAGGTTACTGGGATGAAATCCTCAGGTGCATTGTGTTATTCTATAGATGATGATTTTAAACTGCCAAATGATTCAGATATCACATATCTGTCAGAGAATCCTACAATTTTGCCCTCTTTGAGAGCAGGCAACTTTGTTGGATACAACATCAACCGTCATGGTTCAGGGCTAATTCCAGTAAGTGTGGAAAAAGTGTATGAGGGTACACGTCCTGCAAGCAAAGTTTGCCTAATGTCTCTTAACTCTGGCTCGGATGATGAAAGTTTTGCCAGGAGCAAGCTTGATGCATTGATTGTATGTGAGAATGATCGACTAAATTTTCGAGATGCCGTGCCGCAAAACAACTTTGGGTATCACATTACATGTGTTGAGCCTTCAGATTATGCCCAAATCACCAAAGATACTGTAATAGAATTTGTAAAGATAAAACCAGACAAGATAAGTTCCTTCTTTAGCGGTCCCAAACTAGAAAGACTGCAAGATGTGATTCCTATCGTATATCAGGAAACTCTGAATGATGTGAATGTAACAATACCTTCACTTGAAATCTTTGATACTGGGATTCGATTTGCCTTATACATAAAAAGTGATTTTGAACCTAGTCAGACCATTCAAAACGGAGCAACATCTGTAGTTGTTACTCTGGAGGATGACCTTGGAAATTTGCATGAACTGACCAACCACGGTGGTGGAGGTTCAAGTTCCCAGAATGGGTTTGAATACAAACACGAGTTTCTTGGAAAACCTTTGCATCATGATGCAAAGCAAATTACCATTACGCTGCATGAGATCCTCATTCAAGAACGTTTTCCAAGAGAAAGTCCAGGTTCTGTGTCACGCAAACCAATGAGGGGAACAAAAGAGGAATATGCAAAAATTGACAAGTTTCCTGCATTTGTTGTTATTTCAGGTCCTTGGACATCTACAGTTCAATTAAATTAATGATTAGAAAACAAATCAAAAATAAATGTGCACATCTTGACAGATTCAACAGTTCAAACCTGTATGGATTTGCATATTCAATAGAATGTTTTATGAGTATAATCATCTGAGAAAAAGAAAATGAAAAGTAGATACAAAATAATGTCAATTTTAGTTATTGTTGGTGGTATTTTATTGACTGCTAATTTTACCGTGTATCAAGAAGGGAATTTTGATTCACTACAAGACGAAGTAGTGATAGTTTGTGATATTAACTGGTTACAAAAACCAATTAATTGTAAACCCGTATTTCCTGATGGATTTGATTTTAGTGCAGGAACTGACTCCATTACTAGAGAATCAACTTGGCCATAGGGAATTACTATGATTAGAAAATGAAAACTAGATACAAAACATCAGAAGCACTTTTCAATGATGGGATGAATTTTCATACGGTATGAAGTATTTTGTAATTCTTCTTTTATTGATAGTATTTGTTTTACCTGACGTTTTTGCAGAATCTAGCGATTCTGCATTGGCTGATATTCAATGGAAAGAGGCTTCTTTCCCAAGTCATGCGGGTACAAAAGCCACAATAACTGTAACTGACAGTGACATGAACAAACATTCTGAAGTAATTGATTACATATGGATTGACGTTCGTTCTGACTCTGATGGTGTAGGTTTTAGAATGAATCTATTTGAGACTGATTTTGATTCTGGAGTATTTGAGAATGATGTGATATTTACAGGAACTGCTCCTTCTGGAGGTGGTTTTTTGCATACTGTGGACGGTGACACCATAACTGCAAAATACGTTGACAGAAATTTTCCTTCAGATTATGAATCTGAGCGTAGAAACATTGTTGTGACAGAAGACAAAATAGAGATGTTTGCAACTGCAATTGTTGGAAGCACTGGTCCTCCAATGGAAAGAGCACCTGCATCAAACTTTATGGTACTTGATATAAGAAAAACCCCGATAGAAAACAATCTGATTGCAGTTGATCAACAAATAAGACTAGTTTCTGATCTGGAAAATCAAATGAGTCGTATTCAACCATTTGCATATCTAGTTCAAATACATAATGAGCAAAATCAAGTAGAGTCTTTGTCTTGGTTAACTGGAAATTTAACTGCATATCAAAAAATAAACTTGGGTACAACTTGGATTCCAATCAAAGAAGGAAAATATTTTGCAACAGTCTTTGTTTGGGAGTCCATTGACAACCCTACTGCTTTGTCCCCTCCACTACCACTGGAAATTTTTGTGAAAAATGAGAACTAGATACATTATTTTTGCATTAATTGGAGAAAAAGAAAATGAAAACTAGGCTTTTGATAATTATTGGAATAATTGTGCTTGTTTCAGTTTCATTTTTTTCTTATCTTCAATGGGGAACTGGAACCCCCTCTCAATTACATTGCATGTTTAACAAATGCGGTATTGAATTAGGGGGAAGAGTTGTGTATCCTACACTAGATCCCACCATGTCTAGAAATTCTGTAGGCATTTCATCTGAACCTAGAATTACAGGAAAGATGGCGCAAGAAATTTGCTCCATCACTGGGGGTGAATGTCCTCCAAATTATCCTGCAAATATTCAGGAGGATGGTTCTAAAATGACAATAGTAACAACTTGGGATGCAGATACAAACACGGAAAAATCATTTGTTTTTATCATCAAAAACAATACTCTGAGTTATGATGTCCATGTAATAGACAAAGACGTACATCCACATCCATTTGATACAACAACAGAAAAGAAACAACACACTGTAGATCCGATATACATAGAGAATCCCCACAATTCTGGTGAATTAGTGTTAGATCTTGATTCCATGCAACAAGTTCAAAAAATTTTAGATTGGTGTCATCGAGAATCATTAGGATTTGGAGTTCTTGATATAGGTCTGTCTTTTAAAAATGAAACTCACTATATTGATAATAATGATTGTAAATGGAAAAAAATTGATAATGAAAACTAGATACAAAAGATAAGAAGGGTTTATCAACATCAAAATTTCAAAATTACCATATCATGAAATCTCTGCTTGTCGTGATGTCTGTTGCTATTCTGGGCTTGTTTGGCACTGCATATGCTCAACCATTAGATGACATTAGTGCAACTGTGCTTGAATATGATGATTCCCTAGCATCAGTACACTTGGCATGGAATCATGATGATTCCATATCCAGCTATGATATAGGATGTGTAAGTTGTATTCCTAATTTCTCAGAAAACACCACTTATGATGAAATAGTCTTGTCTGACATTACTTCACTTGAAAATGGCATTGCTATTCTCTATGTCATTGCATATCATGATGATGGTGACATGATTACTGCAAAGCAGGTAATGTTGGAGTTATCTTGACATTTTTCTAAAAAAAACCCTGTTCATCTGTGCGTAAACTCCAAAATTTTACTAATAATTCATCAGTGTTTATTATATGGAAAAACTCAGTCGATTTTTCATGGTTGGCGTGACAATTCTTGGAATTTGTGTTGTTTTTGCATTTTTTATCACAAGTCCTGCTTTTGCCCAAGAACCAGTTGAGACAAGCAACCAGACCACACTGTCAGGTGATCTCTCAAACAATCCAGTAGCACAAGACATTCTAAAAAAGATAGAGCAGACAAAAAAATGGATCAAAGACCTAGAACAAAAAGATTATGAAAGACTAGAGGCGCAAAAGGAACTGGAGGCAAAAAGAGCACAATCTCTCCAAATACTGAATCAGGATCTGGCAGACTGGGAAAAACTGTGGGATTATTATTCCTCTTACAACGCTTTTGAGAGGTTTGTAGACAAGATTCCTGACTCTCAAGTGCAAGATGTTTTCTGGGACCAGTTTGAATTCAAGGAACAAAAAGTAGAGGCAGGACGAGATGCATTCAAACAAGTGATTGCTGATGGCGGTTCCAGGCGTGATGCACTTCAGGCATATCTTGCAGCAGCTGAGACCAAACGAATTGAGCTTATTGAAACAAATTCACAGTTTAATGTGAACCATAACTTGGCATATTACTCGCAGCAAATCCTTTTTGATAAAGAAGGACAGTTCATTGATTCTCCGATTACTGGTGAGCAGCTACGAAAATACTATGAGGATTACAGGACAAACCCTGCATATCTTCAGGCAAATCCTGACGATGCTGTTTCATGGGAGGATCTTGGCAAAACTACTCCTGACACCGAATGCCGGGAGGGAAATGTTGTAGTGTATAGATTTCATGCAGAAGATTATGTCTGTGTGAGCGTGTCTACTGCAGAGATGTGGGTGCGACATGGGATGGGTGAGATTACAGGTGACGCACAAAATAGATTTGCACAAGAACCAATCACACCACTTACAAAATGCAATGACGGATTCAGCGTGATATTTAATCTTGAAACCCAGAAATATTCCTGCGTACCTGATGATACTGCAAAAGAATGGACAGAACAAGGGCTGGCAGAGTTTCATAATGTAGATGACTATGTTGCAACCAGCATTGAGAATAAAGACAAATCTGTAAGAGTCGAGGAAGTGAATTTGCAAATACGAGAAATGAAAAAAGAACTTGAGGAAAAACAAATCGAGCTAAAAAAAGAATACGACAAAAAATACGATGATGCCATATCCCAATCAAAAATAGATGAAAAGAATGCAACTGTTGACTATAACCAGCGCACCGGCATGTCAAAAGAAGAATTGAGCATAAAGATTGGCGAGATTAGGGAAAATCTTGAATCAGAAAAAGAATCCATTCTTGAGAACAAGATTGACGACTTGAAGAACCTTGAAAAAGAATTCCAAGACCGCATGAAAGAACTGGTTTCTCTTTATGAGAGTGATCCATATGTCGAGGTCAGATTGAACATGGGTCATACCGGATATGAAGCAGTTTCCAGACAATGAAAACTATATTCTTGATAATTGTTACATTTGTAATGGCTATACCAATAACTGAATCCTTTGCCGAACCAATTGAAATAAAACTTGGCGAAACTATTCTCTATGAAAATTTGAATTTATCTTTTTATGATATAAGGGATTCTAGGTGTCCTTTGGATGTGACATGCATTTGGGAAGGAAAAGTTACAGCCATGATTAGCACTAGCAACCAAACTCACAAAATTGGAGGGCTTTTTGAAATTGGCTATCCTCTTACCTACATGACACCATATACAATTACTCTAATTGATGTAAAGCCACATCCAATCAGCACTGAAAAATCAGACTATGTTGCAATCCTTGACGTATCAAAAACAGAAAAAAATATTGATGCAAACTATGTTGACTTTCGTAATGCGTCCGGTGAAATCATTGAAGTTGGATGCAGTACTGGTTTGAGGGCATTCCCTAATGACTCTTTTGACAATGATGTTTTATTTTTTTTTAAATGTAATCCAAGTTTAACATTGATTCTAGTGCTAGTCGTTGGAGTTATTGTTGGAATTATTTTTATTGTCTGGAGAAAAAGAAAATGAAAACTATGCTTTTGATAATTGTTGGAATTATAGTTTCAATTAGCATTGTTTCAATTCTAATGAATGCAGATCAAGCATTTGCATTTTGTGATGCACATTCTGAACCTTGTTTTCAAAGAATTAAAACATATGATAAAATTGATGAACATTTTGTAAGAAATTACATTTTTGATTATGCTGATGATGTTTTTGTCCATTATGATTGGCCAAACAAATCAGTTAATGTGGCAAATAACTTTGATGGGTTTCCTGCAGTTTATTGTTTTGAAATAATTGCTGATGGTGAGCCACATTTTCTCATGACCAATTGGATAGATCACAAAAGCATTTCTAACATAGTGGATATGTATGTGCCAGAATTGTGTGAACAATCACTCAACCCAATTAATTCTGAAAACAGACCTGATTCTTTGTATGTAAACAAGTCTATGAACACTCTGACTCCTGAACCTGATATGTTGATGCTTTCCACTCCTCCTCTGCACCCTGACGATCTGAAAAGTTGTCTACTTGGAGATTTTGATGATAAAAATTACAAATGGTGTAACAATTACAAAGAGAAGATAAAATTACTGCCTCCACTAAAGCAATTCAAGTCCGGAGTTCCAATTGATGATATACAATGTAAAGACAATCTGCATCTTATTCAGAAACATGACGGTGCTCTTGCATGTGTAAAACCAAAATCAATAAACGCTCTTGTTTTTAGAGGGTGGACTGATGATAAATTCCGAACTCTGCCAATAATCGACTTTCAAAACCCAGATAGGATTTTTCGTGAGGTTGGGTATTTGGGGCTGATGATGCTTCTTCCACACATAGAAAACCAGACTGTAGCAATATCGCTTGAAGGTAAACCAAACATGGTTTTACCGATTATTCAATATTATGAGATAGAAATTTTATCAGAAAAAACCAATACAAACGAATCTTTTTCAAGCGTTTTTGGAAAAATTACCAAACCCCACCTTCAAAAATTCTTTGAGGAAAATCCGATGAATCTTTTTGTCAAACGTGGGGTGCTATTGACATCATTGGGGGGATATCACGATAATACGGGAACCAATGGACCATTCAACCAATTTCTTACCGACAAAGAGTCTCAGATAATTGGGGATGCTTTGAATTATTATGAAAACAAGAGAACAAATGGAGAGAACGTACACTTTAATGATTTTGTCAAATGGCCAACCGGCAAAATCAATGAGTCATTTCTTCAAAAATCAAAACTTCTGGATATTGCAAGTATAGAAGACAATCGCATTACATTGAATCCAACAGACACATGTGCACATATATCACTTAGACTACTTTCTGCAGACAATCTAGAGCAATACCAGTCCAGAGATAAAGAGATTCGATTTTTTGAAATTACCAAAACTGATTTGGAAAAGTTACCTGTTTTAGATGAATTAATTCAGGCAACCCATCATCTGGAATTTACAACAAATGATGATGCACGTGCGGAAATGGGTTTACGAGAACTTGTAGACTATGAGTTTTTCATTATGGGAAAAGCAATTGACAAATATGATGATTCTCAAGATGACTATTTTGTCAAACTTGATGGTAATCTAGATGAGAAACTTGCAGATCCGAAACCACAGGGATTCTCAAATGAATTTTTATCTCCTCAGCTAGTCTATGATGACAATGCGTATGTCCTAAGTCACACTTTTTTTTGGGTTGCAAATGAACATGAAACACAACACATGTCAGTTCATTTACAAGACAGTATAGACCACGATAAAAAATTCATTACCATTACTGAAAAAGACATGGAATCAATTCCAAAGATAAAACAAGCTATAGAAAAAATTGGCACAGAGTTTGAAAGCATTGTTGCTTACAAGGGATTGCCTGAAAATCCTGACTGGAATGAATATCGAGAATGGTTTGGGCAAAAAAAGACTGAGCAATTTAATCTAGATGAAACCTATGTTCCTGGATTTGTGTACAACAACGAGTATTATGATTTGGGGTTTCCTATTTGTTAGGGATAGAAAATGAAAACTAGACTATTGATAATTATTGCAATTGTTTTGATTATAATTCCTATTGGATTTTTTTACTATATCTCAATTAATGGATTTTCTACTTACCATGCTGGAATTTACGTACGATTACTCTCTGAACAACAGCTAGAAAGTTTTGCAATATCTGAGCCAAAAACTATTACACAAGAAGAATTAATGCAGTTTCCACAAATCTCTACCATGATCAATCTATTATTAGAAGAAAAAGAAAACCCTCGGGGAACTAGAAGTTTTTTTGTAAATTTTGATACCTATCGAATTTTTGACTCTCATGGTGAACTAAAAATAAAAAATCACATGTCTGATTCAGGAGCACGTAACTTATATCAGGATTTCACACAAAGTTTTGAATCCAATGTTATTGTCTATGAAGGAAATTATTTCTCCATTAGTTCATGGATTGCCTGATGAAAATTAGAGTTCAAACCTGTATTGATTTAATACAAAATATCAGAAGCACTTTTCAATGACCTAATAAGATTTCATACAGTATGAGGTATTTTGTAATTTTGATTCTGATTGTGGTAATTGCTATACTTTTATTACTAATAATCAACATGATTATTCCTGCATATTTGTATAGACAGTCAGACAAACTAGGTTTGATTTTGTATAATTGTACACTTGGAATACATCGTTATGGCTCTTTGATGTTAATCACTTATGATAATGGGACGCATACAATTGATGAAAATTCATGTGCATGGATAAAAAATATCAATCATAAACCGTCTTCTATGGAATATCAAGAAATTAATGGTATGTCTTGTGATGAACTTTTAGAAAGACACACTGCAGATAGGCCTTATCAAAATAAAGAAAATAAAATATTTGCTGAATCAAAGATCTCAAATTGTAATTTTGTAGATGATTGGAGATAGAAAATGAAAACTAGACTTTTGATAATTGTTGCAGTATTTCTTGTACTGATTCCTTGGATTAAAGGATTGGATTTTGACATTAATAATAAAGTGATGGTAGATGGAATCACAGTTAGCAGTGTTACAGTTATGACATTAGCTATTGTTTTTTCTCTAGTGTCATGGATTTTGTTTTCATGGGCATCAAAAAATATCCGAATTGCAGGAATTCCTCTAAGTGTTATTACTGCTGCCTCCCTAATGCTTCCATTTAGCCAAACTCTTGGCCCAATGGCTGCAATAATTGTAGGCCTAGTTGCAGGATTTGCATCTTTTATGATTCAAAAAAAGATGATTTGTCAAGCACAGAACAAATCTCTGATAATATCTGCAATTACTCTAACTCTTGCATATGTTACTTTGATCTTGGTGATTTTGGCAGTTTCAACAAATTCGATGAACCAAGGCATTGGTGACTGGACTGGTACTGCAGAAGGAATGGAAGAAACAGGATTTGGTAGTGTTATTAATGCACATATTGAATTTGTTTTCTTTCTAATCATAATTCCGTCTTTGATAGTAACCATATTGATAATTCAAGGTAAAACGCTGAAAAGTAAGTTTTTGATTATTCTTGGCGCCGTATTAATGATTGAAGGATTATTTGTGACTTTGTACTTGTCATTCGTTTTACTTTCGCCTACAGAACCACCGACGATGCGACCAATTGAAGGTATTGATCTTATTATTATTGTATACCGTCACGCATTTTGGCTAAGTGGGATACTGGGATTTTTTATCACTCTTGTAGGAATCATTACATTTTGGAGAAAAACCAAATGAAAACCAGATACATTGCAATAGGTGCTGCAATCTCTCTTGTGTTAGGTATTGCAATTACCATTCAAAGCTTTGAGACGATTCCTTCTGAATACCCAGAAAACTTGCCTGAAGGAATGACTCCAATCACGCCTGAAGTCGGAAAGACGTCAACTCCTGTTGGAAATTACATGATTATTACAAGCATTCTTGTCTTGATTGGAACTGGAATTTACTTTTTGATGGGTTTTCTAAAACGGAGAATTAGAAAATGAAAACTAGATTTTTAATAATTATTGGAATTTTATTGATGATTGCATTTTCCATTTTTTTCACGGTGTTTTACACATTTGATAATAATAGTACATACAATGTTCTTGATGTAGAAGTTAATGTTGTTGGAATAAAATCGAACTATACAATTGGGGAGCCTGTTAGTTTTTCTGTTCATGTAAATTCTTTGGGAAATATTGTACCATGGCCCACTCTTAGAATATATCAAGATTATGTAGACATTAGTTCAAAGCCAGTTTATTCTAGAATGTATATGACCCCAATTGAATCAGGTGATAAACAAAAATCATTAGAATGGAGAGATAGAACTTGGAATTTCCCTCTAGAATCTGATATTCCGATTAGATTTTCTAATAATGGAAACTATACTCTTCGTGTAGATGTTGATGCAAAAAAACATGTTTTGATTAATTTTCAAGTTGTAAATTCAACAAACAACTCTGAAATCATTGATGATGGTATCAATAACAAATGGAAAGAATATGATTCCTCTGTATCACAATGCCTTTCATTTTTCCATTGTGATGCTTCTGCGCAAAATTTTGAGCAATGCATCAGCGGTAAAAAAGATGGAATTACTATTGAGCAATTATGTTCTGATTCTAAAGTTACAACAGATGCAGGGTGTACAACTATTGAATTCCCTGATGATACAACAATAATTAGGTGTGGATAAAAATGAAAACTAAATCGTTCAAATGTTTATTGGGATTTCATGACATGAAAAAAGGTCATTGCCAAAGATGTGATTTTACCGATTTTGGGCACTGGTCTAAATTTTGAGAACTATCATGTATTTTCAAAATGTCTGAACACATTATGGTAAAAGTAATAAAACAATATTCCTTCAAAGCATTAATGCTGTTGGAGTATCTTTCGTTCATTTTGTACATCATGTTATTTACACTGGTTCCATTTATTGCCGTGTTGGGAATTTCCCTTAGAATTATCAAGAAGAAAAAGCAGACCAGAGCATATAGAAAACCCCCAACAGAACTAGAAGAGATCATGGGATTTTAAGATTAGAAATTCAAAACCATGCAGTTTTGATACCGAAAACAGTGTTTAAAACACAATATTTTTCAAACAGAACATGCTGAAAATTTTGGTAGGCGTATTGGTTTTTGTGTCACTATTTTTCATGCCAACTTCAATTTATGGACATCCAGAAATTAACTATACAAAATCATTCGTAAAATTTTCTGACGATACCCACATGCATCTTAAACAACCAGAAATTAAACGGCCAACACTAGGTGAGGAAGATTGTGACTGGTTAAACCAATGCATCATCATAACACTGACTGGAATAATTAGCATCACTATGATCATAGTAGTTGTGTTTGTGTATAAAAAACCAGCATAGTTTCATGTTCAGATCATCATGGATTTGTTCAATATGGTTTTCATTTTCTATTCCACACAAATGTATTCTATTTGTTCACCGCAGTATGGAACTAAAATTATGATATTCATAAGTAATTCGAATCATTTGCAGATGCAAAATCTAAATTTAGTCGGGCCAAAATCTGACCCGACTGGAAGCGCTATGGTCGGTTGTACACACTGATGAAAATGACTCCTTTCATCGCATCCTGAAATTATGAGGAATTTGTTTATAATATTCACTAATGATTCATCAGTGTGTGATATATACAAAAAATTAATTTTTTTCGTATGGCGGTTGCAGGGTTTATAGTGTTAGCATCTGTTGCTTTGGTTTTTACCAATACTGCATATGCCCAAATTACCGATGACCAAGTCACCTTGTCAGGAGATTTGCAGAACAATCCTGTAGCTCAGGATATTCTAGACAAAATTGAGAAAAGCAAGAAATGGATTGCAAAACTGCAAGAAAGAAATTTTGAGGCCTCTGAAAGACAGCGAGAACTAGAAGAGAAAAGGGCAGAAGTATTGGAACATCTGAATGCGGATTTGAAAAAATGGGAAGATTTGTGGGGGTACTATACATTTGATAAAATGCTAGAGCGTGCACTAGAAGATAGCCCTGCAAAACATACTGATACCATTTATGATCATCCCCTGAAATTCACTGCATCAAAAATCAACGCAGGACGTGCTGCTTTGGCCCAAGTAATTCAAAACGGCGGAGGTCCTGAAGAGGCAAGAAACGCGTTTGCAAATGCTGCAAAGATTACTCAGGCAGAGATGGTAACTGCCAATGCTCTGTTTAATGTTCTAAATGGCAATGCATACTATAACCAACAGATTCTGTTTGAATCAGATGGCCAATTTAATCTGGATTTGTCTGGAGACCAGTTGCGCAAATACTATCTTGATTACAGAACAAATCCCGGCTATCTGTTGGCAAATCCAAAAGACACTACATCATGGGAGGATTTGAGTGAAACCAATCCAAATACCGTATGCAGAGACGAATACATTCTGATATACAGAAATCATGCTGATGACTATGTCTGCGTAACTGAATATACAGCCGAAATGTGGCAGCGTCATGGTATGGGGAATCCAGTAAACAAAGAGATATCATCAATTCCTGATGAACTGACTAGAATCCAACTGAATCATGACAGGATTGCAGAAAAAGTCTCTGCCATAAATCTGAAAATCCAAAAAATTCATGACAATCATGAGATTCAAGTCCAAAACATGGAGAAAAAATACGACCATATGTTTGTAGAAATGGAGCAAAAACAAAAAGACGAAGAGAAACTTGTCCTAAACAAACTAAACTCTGATGAAATAGATGCTGAAAACTTTAGTGTCCAAATTACAGACATTCGTGCAAAATACAAGGCAGTTGAGAAAAACATGATCAAAGAGAAATTTCAGACTCTGGACATACTGGACAAATCCCTGAGAGAAAACCTAGATACTTTGATATCCAAATACGAGCATGATTCTGAAATCAAGATTGTCTGGAACGATGCGCAAGGCACCTATCGTGCAACAATGAATGTGTGAATTCATCTTTAGATTGCACATGCCATAAAAACAAAATCCCTTCACTCAATTCTGATGATGTCGAGTTCTTTTCCCCTGTTGGTTCTTGTGTTGCCTCTGGTCTTTGTATTGCAGCACGGGCATTTTACCATCCTGTCTTTGAAATAATAATCGCAGTTCCTGCAATAGCATCCGCCGTTCTGATAAACTAATTTCTTGTGAATCTGCTCGAATTCATTGCACTTGTTTTTGCATGATGCCATCACAGTTTTATTTTTAGGACTATCATATATTCATAAACAAAGAATTCATGAGTAATTCTTAAAAGGGATAATTTTTGGTTTTTTTATAATGGGCGTGGTTGGGATGAATTCTAAAATATTACTGGTTTCATCCTTGTCGGCCATCTCTTTTTTAGGCGTGTTTGTGTTTCTTTCTATCAATAATGATGATCTAATCAAGAATAACATGGATGATGGTGTTGTTGTAAATCTAGAATCCTATGCATATGAGGATGTATGTGGATATCCTGTAACTGATGAGATGAGATTGGATTTGATCTCTCGATCTTCTTGGAGCCATGACTCTTTTCCATATCTGAAAGGTCATCCGGGACATTTTACACATGTTATTCTTTCACGAGATATTGAGGCGATTCCTGTATTACAATATCAGTTTGAGCTTGATTCTGGAAAACATGTCTCTTTTGAGATGGATGCTTGCAATCTTGATAGTTCCAAAATAGGTCTGATAGAATATGGTCCAACTTATCTTAAACCCCAATCAGAATATGGTGATGCTTTTTTTAACACTATCTCAGTTCCTGGAAACCCAATGGTCCAATTCAGTACGATGCAACCTGTACTTGATGCTGAGAACTGCCAAAGAGTTGCCAAGTATTACACAACACTCCAAAGCCACACAATGTTTACTCGTGAAAATGTAACATTTGATCCTATTTGGAAAGATCAAGTATTTCCATTAATGGATTACTGCAATGATGCAGGGGATTTCAAGATGGATATAATCGATGAAAAACTAAAATGGAGTTTTGTGGTGTGATGAATTTTAAATTTTTCTTGTTTACTGTTGCAGTCTTGTTTACATTGGTTTTTGTTACTGCTCATCCTGTGTTTGCTGAACCCATTGACGACACACATGGCATTTCATATGGTCAAGTCGGAACAGCAGTGTCACTTAATACCCACATACAAAACCCATATGATTTTCCCGTGTCTGCATCAATCGAGTTTGTCTTTGAGGATATTGACAGTGGAAACCACTGGGATGCCAAAAAACATACAGGCACAGCAGATGCTAATTCAAGCTTTGTAACTCATCAATCGTATTTTTTTAAAAATACTGGCAGGTTTTTAATCCACTTTGTATATGAAGTTGATGGAAAGCCAATCAAAGAACCGGAAACTACCGAATTTATTATTTTCAAAGAATATTCTGATGTTGCACTAAATGGGTGTAGTCCAGATCATAAATTCATAATAAAGCCAAACTATGGCACCGCTGTATGTGTATTTGATGAGACCGTTGAAAAACTAGTCAAAAGAGGATGGGTTGATAACAACATTACAGAAATGAAACATGATTCTGAAAATGATGCTCCAACATTTCAAATATCTTTTGACATTTTAGGTGATTTTAATTTTCCAGATAATTTCTATTTTATAGATGATGAAATTAAAGTATCTGGAAATATTTGGACTCTGCAAAAAGAAAATTTTGACGAGACTCCCGTAATAATTCAGGTCAATTATGATGATGAATTAATAGAAATTGCTCAGGTTCCAGTGTCTTCAGACGGTACTTTTTCACATTCGATTAAAGCTGCAGGTCCTTTGTGGCAACAAAGTGGACTTTATTTAATCACCGTCTCATATGACTCTGTAACTACTCAGCAAAGTTTTGGGTTCTCCACTTATTATGATGATGTTTCTGTAAATTATTTTGTAAATTCAGATTCAGATGATTACGAAGAATTATGCGGATATCCAGTTACTGATGAAATGAGGTTAGATATAATAAAAAATTCATGGGTTTCTTATGGTGTCCCATATCTTACATCTCAACAAGGAAATTTTACACATGTTGAACGTTCGAAATATCTGACTGACATTCCTGATCTGCAATACTGGTTTGTGTTAAAAAGTGGTAAACAAGTTTACTTTGAAATTGGAGCATGTGATATTGATGATTCGAACATCACACTTGGAGAAATTGGTCCAAACTATGAAAAATCTCAAGATATTATTGTTGATGGAATTCATTATACGGTGTTGCCCGCTCCTGGTTCTCCTTTAATTTACAACGACACCCTTTTGCCTGTATTGGATATTGATAACTGTAAAAGAGTTGCAGATAATTACACAAAAGAAGAAAGACCAAAACTATTCACACGTGAAACCACAACCTTTGATGCCGCATGGGCAAATCAGGTATTCCCTTTGATGGATTACTGTACTGGTATCGGAAACTATGAATTAAAAACCATTGATGGAAACATAAACTGGAGTTTCACAGAAAAATGAATTCTAAACTTCTGTTAGGATTGATTGTATTTGCAAGTTTAATTTTTGTTTTTAATCCTGTTTTTGCACAGAATACACATCCACAATTACCTACCGTCTACCAAGTTCCAAATGCTGGCTTTGATAAATATGCGTACACGTGGGGAGAGCAAGGGAAAATTTTCTTGGCTTCTTCACTTGATAACAAAGATCCTCAACGAATCGAAGTCATAACTTCCAACAATTCAACATTTAGCTATGAAATATCCGTCTATCCAGATTCTACCCGTCAAGAAAATTTTATCTTAACTGAGACTGGACCTGATACTGGTTTGTTTGAATGGGATTTTGTCGTATCTGATCCTGAAGCCAAGCCAACATATGATGTCAACAGTAATTACATAATAGTGTCTGATTCTACCACCGATATCCACTTTCAATTTGATGTAGATTCAATCAATGGATATGTTGCAACTGCAAAAATCACATATCCAAATGACAATACTCTTCCAAGTGATGAGCAAATACAAAATATGTTTGACATGTATCCAAGAATATCCTCCGTACATTCTATCCAATTTCGAAACGGCACAATGATTAGTCCCTATGACGGACAGGGAATTCTTACAGTACAATATCCATCTCAAAACAAGTCACCTACAACAGTTGATCAACTCAAAGTTACTTTTTCTGCATATGATGCACATAGAATTTTTGAGGTTCTAGATGAGACAGGACCTGACACGGGAGTGTTTGAAGGCTCATTATCGTTTTCTAGCTACAAGTCATTCTCAAAGATATATCTGATAAAAAATGAAAACAACGTACGAAGTATAACTGCATACTATCTCGTATCTGATACTGAATCTCCTACATACTCAAATAATATTTTGTTGCATCATGGACTAGAGTATCCAGATAACACGTCAGGTAGAATTCACAATGATTTGAGATTGTCCGTACATTCAGACAAAAAGGCGTATCTAGATGACCAGTCAATTAAGGTGACTGGATATGCAGAACCTGATGAAATTATAAATGTGTCACTTTTATCAACACGTGGATCTCATGTGTTGTTTGAACAAGTACATGCAGATAACAATGGGATGTTTGATACTGAATTTACTTTAACTGATCCTTCTTCATCTGGAAAGTATGACATTAATGCAGTTAGCATAAAAAATGACAAGCAAACCACCACTCAAATCACTATTACAAGCATTGATGATTTGAAAACTAGAAGCATTGATGTTCCTCCACTACAGCAATCACAAATGGGATTGCAACCTGATGAAATTGTTTGCAAACAAGTCTGGAAAAAATTAATCAAACCTGGGGGGGAATCTCCTGCATGTGTGACATTACCCACATATGAAAAACTGTTAGAACGAGGTTGGCATGGTCAAACCAATGTCAATAAAACTGAATCAGAGATAATGGATAGAAAATATCAAATGATTGCTGATAAAAATATGATGACTTTTGGCGAATTTCTAAGAGTGGATGTTAAAATTGACAGTCCTGTTACTAACTCACATGAAATTAAAGTTGTAGGACCTGATGGAAAAACTCATGCAAGCATAATTTCAGAATCGGATGATGAACATGGTTGGTCTTTTCAAGCCAGAAAGAATTGGCCAACAGGTACATATGAAATTCAATTATGGCATTCTGATGAAAAGGTACTGACTTCTACATTTATCCTGCAAAACTAACACTTGATTAGATGTTATATTGATGTAGTTTTTGGATAAAAAAATGAAAACTAGATTTTTTATAATTATTGCAATTGGTTCTATTATTGGCCTTTCTACATTTTTTGTAGTAATATACCATGATCCAAATGATGAGTTACCTGTTCAAGAATTATCCTATATTCCAATTAAAGAATCCAATAGACAAACTGGGGACGATAGTTGCCCTGTAATTCATTTTGTTGGATATGCTTGGGAGGATTGTGGATCAATTTGGACTTGGAGTATATTGGGAGTTCCACTATTGATGATAATTGTTGCACCTATTGGAATTGCTTTAGCTGTGGTAATTTGGAGAAAAAGAAAATGAATACTATAATTTTGACACTAATCCCTGTATTGGCGTTTCTTGGGATTTTGGGAATTGTTATTTTATTTGGATCTTGGAGTCAGCCCCAACCCGAGCTAGGAAGCGGCGCAATTGATTTGGATCCTGATTTATCGCCAACTTATGCTTTAGATTTTATGGGCGGTTTGTTTTATCATACAATTTTATCCCTGATTGCTTTGTCTACGGTAATCTCTGCATTATTTCTAGTGCCTTATTTTATTCTGAAAAGAAAAAATATTCCAAGCAAACCGTACCTGTCTTTAATCTTGGCAGGATCGTTGTTGTATTTTGGAATGCCTTATATTATTTTGTCTTTACAGACTATGGCAATAATATTTTCTCAACCTGAACAAATTAGAACGTGGGTTATTGATATTCGATTTGTTTTGTTACTGGTGCCAATCATGGTGTTATCTATCCCAGGAGTCTTATTGTATAAATCCTCAATCCTTAGGAAACTGATGAAAAAATGAAGACTATGCTTTTGATAATTATTGGTATGGTTGTTTTTACTTTTATCTCTTCTCAAGCCCTTGCATGCTCAAAAGGTGGACCTGACTTGAATACTTTCTCTCCTTGGAGTGAAAAATTACATGGAGACTGTTCTGTTACTGTAGGGAATCTAAGTTGGTTAGGAATGATATACATCATACTTGCATTTATCGTTCCACTAATTGTTATCATAAGAAAAAAGAAACTTTCCAAAAAACTCTATCTGTTGATTCCAGTAATCATTTTTGTAGTGATGATATTTTACTCAATTTTCATTTATGGAACTCCTGACATTACACAATTTGCAGTACCTCATGGAATCTATGGCGGAATTGACTATGACACTGTAGCATGGCTTGAAACAGATAAGGATTTCAAAAGAATGCTTAATGAAAAAAACATTGTGTATTCAGATGAACATTTCAATACTGGTTATGATTATTCAAGTGGCACGAATTATGATAACTTGGAATATCAAATTATCATGCCTGCAAGTTATTGTGGATTTGTAATCTCTGATGATGGAGATGAGTATTGGTATACTGCAACATTTGATAAAATTATCACTTCCTCTGAATTACATGAGGCAAATCCATATGATTGCTCTGGAGAATCTAAAGAATGTGTATGTAATATGCAAAAAGGAATAAGAGAAAGGTTTTCAGAAAATGAACATTGAATTTTTAATAATTATTGGATTAATCTCAACAATTGGACTGTTTGCAATTTCTCCTGCATATGCATCTTTTACGGATTCAATATTGGTTCAGGTAGATGGTGACTTTAGGAAGGTTTACTATAATGAGAAAAATGTAGATTCTGTTTTATTTGACTCTGATTCATCTTCAGTAATATTTGAAACTGGAAGTGATGCTATATTGGAGATTAAATCTCCCAAAGTATACAAAGTAGGACCGGGACCATTCATTTTAAAAAATGGAGTAGAGATTGCACCTGAATACACCTCAGATGATTGTTTTTACTATGTAAATATTGAAACAAAGACACCTGAAACAATCGAACTTGTGTTTGCTTTTTGGCCTGAATATCCTGAAACAATAGAAGGATGTGAAACATTCGTTCTTTCTCCACTACAACAATTCAGGTCCGATATTCCAATTCATAACATACAATGCAAAGAGGGTTTGATGTTAATTGAAAAACATGATGAAAATCCCGCTTGTGTGAAACCTGAATCTAAACAGAAATTACTTGAACGTCATTGGACAGTATCTCCATCATACAAAGTTGTGGGGCTTGACAAGGCATATGTTGACGAGCCAATCAAAATTGCAGTTGAAAAATTGGGATGGAATAAATGCAATAGTTATGATGCAAAAATATACACTGTTTCACATGACAACGTGTGGGGTTACTCGTCATCTGGCTCTTGCATAACGCTAGATCCTCCTAAACTAAGCAAATCAACAATTGATGTGCCAAGAAACAAAAAATACCCGATAATTGAAACGACTGGGAATTACATCTTTGAGATTAAATTTGGACATGCCGTCATCACAGAAGAATTTTATGTTAAAAACTTGATTTCAAAACCAACACAAAACACAATATCTGTATTTTGTGGACCCTCCATAGAACAGATACGGGCAGAATCCTCTATTGACATTCTAACTCCAAAAAACCTTCCTGTTGGGTATTCGCTAAAAAGCACCGACGACATTCATCCGGGCATTGTTCTGTTAAACTATGCTAGAGGAAACACGTGTGGTCCAGATGCGCATACATTAGAGGATGGAAAGATAGAGATTGTGATTGCCTTTTCTCCTGATGCTCCTCTAGAGTCAGATGGAGAAACATTTTTGGAGCAATACAAGACACAATACAGGGAAAATAATATTGGTTTTCAAACATCCGTTGTGGATTCCAGACTTTACATAATCGGTGTTAATGGCATGATGCAGCAGTTAGTGGATGATGACATGATTCATGATGAAAAATGGATAGAGCCCACACGAGTTCATGTTTTTGATGAAAAAAATTCTGCTGGATATAAAATCACAGCACATTTGCCTCTTTATGAGGTGATGAGTATTGCAAAGTCACTTTCGGAAATTGAATAAATATGAAAACTAGGCTTTTGATAATTTTTGCACTTGGGTTAACCGGACTATCACTCCCTTTTGTTTTTGCATGTGAGTGTGTAGGGTCCACTCTTGAGCAAAGAATTGAAAATTCTGATGTGATCTTTTCTGGAAAACTCTATCCAAATGTATGGGATTTTTCAGAATTAAAGATTGCTGGAAATTTTAATGTGATCCAAGTCTGGAAAGGTGCAGATTCTTTCCCACAGATTGCAACAGGGGATGTTACCGTAGTTACAGGAGTGGATAGCGGAATATGTGGTGTCACATTTATTCCCAACAACAAGTATCTGATTTTTGCAAAAATTGACGGGGATGTTTTGACAACAAGTAGCTGTTCAGGATCATGGTTTTTGGATGGACGTGCAGATGATGTAAAAGCATTGGATGCCATGGGGGCGACACATCACTTTATTGATGCAAGAGATGTGAAAGGTTCTTCATCAGACGACTGCAGAGGTCCTGGATTATTTACTGTAGAGCAATGTGAATTTGAAAAACTAATACGCACCGTATTTTTGCCAATTGGAATTGCCTTACCTATAGTTGGACTGTCTGTGTTTTTTATCTGGAGAAATAGAAAATGAAAACTAGACTCATGATCATTGGAATAGTTTCAATTGCAGGGTTTTTGACCATTCCATTTTATGCCACTAATGTTTACTGCGATGTTTTTGATTCTGAAAACGGTACTTGTATGCGTATTTCAGGGATTGGACCTATGGATTATTCTAGTTTGCCATACTTTGTAATTGATTCTAAAAACACAGGTAATTCAAACGAATGCTGGGTTCTAGAAGATGACGGGAGCCTGACACCTTGCAAAATGGATGGCAGGCCTTCTGTGATGATGTTTTTTGTAGTCTTTTGGCCTTACATTATTTCTGGAATTGCGATCATGATAGTTTTTACTGTTTGGAGAATTAGAAAATGAAACATGTTATGATTCCATTTCGTCCAGATGGCGTATTTTATCGAGCATTTGAGAGTGCATTAAATGTGGCAAAGCAAAACAATGCATTACTTTCGCTAGTCAAGGTTATCCATTATCCTGCTGGGATAGGTCTGGATACGTTCTTGGTGATGGATATGGTTTCACGTGAATATGATCTGTCCAAGTTTGACAAAATAGTGACAAATCTACAAAAAAATGCAATTACTGCCAAAGTCAAATTAGACGTACATGTTCTTGACATGCATTTGTCTCCTGCCAAAGCCTTTGTAGAGTTTGCATCAAAAAATAATGTTGATTTGATGGTTGTAGGAAGCCCTGCTAGGAAAGGCTGGAAAAAACATCTCGGCTCTGATATGTCTGATGAGATAATGGCTTTGAATCCTTTATGCAATGTGATCTTGGTGGAATAAAAAATGAAAACTAGATTCAAAATTCCATCATGCAAGACAAACATTTTGTTTATACTTAATGCAGTACTAGTTGGCATTCTAAGCATTGGTGCGTCTTATTTTACACTGGTTCCACTAGTCATGTTTGATAGAAATATTTCTGATATAGTAAGAATGTCCACACAAAATTATGCAATGATTGGCTTGTGGATAATTTATTTTGCAAACATTATCTGCTTGCCAATAAATCTAAAAAAGACACACACAAATTGGAAACTCGGATACATCCTATTTCTAATTGGTATAATGATTTTTGTAATTTACATCACAGGCGTATTTGATTGTTGGGAAGCAATGGTATCTAAATTCTTTGGGATGGATTACAATGACAGGATTAGATGTTTGAATGAAAACTAGACTTTTGGTAATTGTCGGACTTGTTTTGGTTATTGGAGCAATGCTTGCAGTTCTGATAAACCACCACATTTCAATCCGTGAATACGAGTCAAACAACACTCCAAATCAGCTACGAGGAGTTTTTGCCAACTGTGCATGTCAGGAAAAACAAAACCCTGATACAAACATGCTGTGCACTCAACCCTTCATTGACTGGGAGAACTCTACGCATTATATTGACAACAATATCTGTGAGTGGAGAAAAAAATGAAAACAGAGCACGGCGTAATCATAGCAGTAGGCATTCTTGTTTTGATATCATTGGGATTTATCGCATCAAATCCTGATTCCACACCATATGAGACTGCATTGACTCAAATCAATGAAAAGGGAATTGAGGCTGAAAAGGCAGAAGATGATGCCAAACTCAATGAGCATGCAATGCAGATACAAGAAAAGATAACAAAGATTGCAAGTGACTCACTTGGATTGCACATATTCATGGGTGATGCTTACCGGTCTTATTTCCCATTAGCAAAAGGCTCTGATGTGGAAATTCAAGAGGGAAGAGACTCGTTTCAAATTTGCAATGTTGCAGAAAACATTCCAGCACACCTTCAAGAAATAAGCAAGACAGAAAAATTCAAACTCTTTGCAGCAAAATATTCTAGTTATCCAATAGAGCTGAATCTACAGGATGAGCGATGGAGTGAATCCTTGTTCCATTACGGATTGATTGCAAACTCCCCTGATGGAAAAACCGCATTGACAATGTTTCATGTGAATTCTTGCACAAATCAGGTTACAGATTCCGAACGATATTTCCTGTCATGCCATGATGATGCAACGCACAAGATCTTTGGCACGATAAACAAAGATGATGTTCTTGCAAGTCTGAATCATCCAGACTTTTGCACCATACCGCTTGACTCGTGGCGCCAATCAGTGTATGACTATAATCAGAAAATTCATGAACAACAAACAAAATATTTTCAAACAATTGAAGTCATTGAACAAAATCACGAGTCTTTATCCGCATGGGATTTGGAGCATCGTCGATTTGGACTATTACGAGACATCTCAAGCATGTATGTGATGGGAATAGACAATGAAGAAGACATTGAAGACAAGATAAAACAATACAATGCCCTGTTTGGTTCCTTGCCTGAAGAATTTTTACAGATACTGGAGGCAAGAAAATGAAGTCTAGACTTTTGATAATTATTGGTATGATCACGCTCCCAATGATTTTGCCACAAGGATTTTCACAATGCATCTACAATGATGACTGGCCTGATGCTCCGTGTTTTGATACGGGTCCTGTAAGTCATTTGGAATTCAATAAAGCATGGGCTCCGTACTATGATCACAAGGGTTCAGAATGGATGGAAAACAAAAGAATCGAACTCAATCAAGTCTTAGAGCAAGGAACTATAGAAGAATGGGTTGAGAAATTAGAAAATCATAATGTTTACCAATATTATTTATCCAGAAATGAAATTCAAAGCAGTCTTCCATATGATAGTTTTTTTGTAAAATACGATCCGAACTTTGAACCTCCTACACCAGTTGGATTCTTTACTGATGAACAACCCTCAGAATGGCTTTGGTTTGTAATTGGTGGTTTGTTTATGCTAGGTATACTTTTGTTAATTTGGAGAATGAGAAAATGAGGTTTTTGCTAATCCTTACAGTAATTGTTGGCTTTTCTGCACTGTTACTTTTGTTTCTTGTTCAAAACCCATCTGAACCAAATGTATCTGATGACAGGGATGATCTCAAAGAAGTAGTGTACTCATCAACTGTGTGTTCAAGATATTGGCGCGGTGAATTATTTGAAATGTGGGACAACAAAACACACGACTATACAAATGATCCAATATACCAAGAATGCTCAGAGTGGCTAAAATTTGAAAAATACGCCAATACTTCCTACGATCCCAGTCCTGTGCAACTAGAGGCAATATCAGAGCATTGTATTGACTCAAAAGATCTTGTAGAAACTAAAGGGCTTTCTTATTCTAATGACACTCATTACATTGATACAGTAAACTGTCAATGGCAGGCACTTGAGAGGATTGGAAAATGAATGCTAAATTTTTAGAGAATCTGCGAAAAAGAATAATCATTGTAATTCTGGGAATTATTGCATCTTATTTTGGTATAATCCCGTTAGGTTTGCTTTATCATAAACTATCCTATGCTCCATTGCCCGATCCTGTATCATCATACTTTTTCTTTAACAGTGTGAGAATTGGAATCATGGTGTTGTCTTTGTATCTTGCACTAGTTCATGTCAAGCCATCCCTTGTTCCACAACAAGAAAAATACAGAAAATTTGTCCTGATTTCAATCTTGATAATTGTAACTCTTACAGTTTCGCTGCCAAGCGGATATGTAATTCCTCAGCTGGAACAAGGCGGATGTATTACAAAATCTGGAAGCTACAATGATGGTGGTAATTTTAGCGGTTCATCTTCGCAGGGAATAACAACCGAGTCTGAATGTGCTTATAACTGTATATTTTCTGGCAAGTTTAACACGCAAGAAGAGAAATTTTGTGAGTTTACTGGAATATTTGGAAAAACACATTGGATGAGATCCCCTGATGACTTTGACACTCCTGTATTTGGGGAAATTGTAAAATGAAAATTTGTAAAATCAAGTGGAAAACTTTACAAGAATTCCGCCAATGATTAACGCACTCACTCCACTGACAAAGATTAGAGGATTGGGTTCAGAATCAAACAAATTTGCAACGCCGATAAGAGTGACAATAAAACCCACTGCCAAAACAAAGATCGCCAATACTAAACCTGCATCTTCAGTTATCATACTTTTTCACGTTAAGAAACTAGTGTAATTCTTCATAAAGAATTCTATGTTTGAGTTACTGGTAGAACCAATTTCATTCATAGTTTACACCTATGAATGAATTTATTTTATTGAAAATACTCGTAGATACAAAACATCAAAAGCACTTTTCAAAAACCACAATTGAACCAACAAGATTTTTTTGTAATTAATCATCAGTAGCAAGATCATCTAAGAGTTTAGAGTATTTCTCGATGAGTTCATCAGTTATTCTCTCATGTTTTGGACTCATACTTGTTTTATCCTTTCTGAGACATATGAAAACAACTGCTTCATAATAGTTGGTTCAAGATCACGTCGATGTTTCTTGATCTCAACATTTCTCTTAATTTTGTATTTTCTTCTTCTGGATTAATATCTAATTCATAATCACTATCTCGCAGAAATGTTCCTGCTGCAATGATCGAAGTTCTCCTATTGCCATCAAAGAACTCCTGAGTCCAAGGAATTGCAGCCATTATTGCAGTCGCTTTTTGAATCAAATCCTGTAGAACAGAACTGGTATTTTGGTCTGATTATTTTGATAACGGGACACATCATCTTGATGGACAATATTGTGAATGGGATGTAAGAAAATGAAGACTAGGAGTTAATCAAAACCTGCTATCCAAGAGTGAGTTCATTCTTGTCTGACATGCGTCGTTTAATTTTTCATTGAACCTCTGGCAAAAATCTTCTGCCTTTTGTTCTGAGACAAATCTTGTAAGGGACTCAACTGCACCGATTATGCACGCCTCCCTGTATTTGTCAGGAGTTGAAAGACACATTGACTGTGTTTTATCCAGATCATTGAAATTGTCTTTTGTCATGTGGGCCGAAATGCCTTTGTAACAAACAGCAATGTATCTCTGGTCTTCAATGCCACTACATAATGAAAATGCACTTTGCAAATCATAGCCTGTTTGTATCAAAAAATAATTTGCCTGATATCTGTGACATAGAGTTGCAGCTTCTGAATTTTCAGTTCCATCAATCTGATTACAAGGATGATACAAATCAGATTCATCAAAATCTCCTCCTCTGCTTTCTGCATATTCTCCGAGATTCTCCATGAACAAACCTCCGTTACACATGTAGACCTCACGCCAATTATCAAACTCATTGCATCGCTCCAATGCCTTTGTTGTGTTGTAATTGTATGTCTTTATCAGGCTGTGTCCCATGCCATGAATACATTCTTGTTTTGCATTGGATCCTAATGCGCTTTGAACTGTCTCGCATGATTCTTTGATGTTGACAGATTCAACTGGTTTTCCGTCCAGCATGTTTTCTATCTGGATTGTGTTTTCAAGTAGACCGTGCATTATGCCTGATGCACATCTATGATCAGAAAGAACTGATGCCTTTTGCAAGTCGCGGTTAACGTATCCGAAAAGAAACTCTCCTAAATGATGTGCTGCTGGATGACAATAAAAGTCTGCATCGACGTACAAATCTAAAAGTTCATCTAATGTCAAAAACACTGTCTCAGTAGAGTTGTTTTGCGACAACTCGTAGAGTTTGTCAATAGTGCATTCATCATCATTGTAACATGATTCAAAGATAGAATCTGCATATGATACTGGTGATGATTCTATATTGGATGCAGCCAGTGCAACAATTACCAATGCTGCCACTATTGTGATTAGTAAAAACTTGCTCTTCATATTCTTGCTATTTCTGATTCTAATCTTCTTCTGTTAGAGCGAGTAGAGTATCTGACACGAATATTGCAACATGGGCAACGCAGGAATCTTTTTTTAAAATAATAGTCGCATATCTTGCAGTAGCATCCCCCTGTATGATATGCAATATGCCTTGTTGTAGATTCTGACTGTGAGCATCTTCCTTTGCATATAGTCATGGCAATCTGTCTCGCAACTTTTTATTTTGCCTTCGTTTATTGTATAATCTTGCAAGTATTCGCTCCAAAACTATCCCTCCAATCACAACACTGACTGAAACAACCATTGCGACAACTAGTGATTCAACTCCTCCGTCATTTAGAGAATCAAACGGTTGTGGGTATACTGTTCTGTCTGCTGAAGCAGATCCTGTAAATACAGCATCAGTGTCTGCTGAATCCCAATACTCTATTTCCGGTTCAGGTTCTGGCTGCGGTTCAGGTTCCGGAACGGGCTCGGCAATTGATTCTGAAAATTCTACCTCATCCTCTGAAATTGCAAATTCATCTATGGATGATTTCATCCCTGAATCGTGAGGTTGTATGTCCAAATTCCCCTGATTTGGTTTTAGCGCAAACCATGACACAACTCCTGCCATTCCTATTGCTGCAAATTTGGAGAACTTTTTCAATGATTCCACAAGTGAATTGGTTGATTCTTCTGAAGTAATGAGAAAAGACTGGTTTGTAGAAACATAATATTTCATTTCCTGACCCTTTGCGGAAATTCCTGTTTTGGATACTTTGATCATTCCTGCAGACTGCATTCTTTTTAGGTGATGTATTGCCAATGCTAGGGATATTTCATTTTCTTGTGCAATCTCGTTTGCAGTCATTTCGTTGCCTTTTGAGATTGTCTTCAAAATTTTTCTGCTAGAGTCATTGCTAAATATCTCACCGATGATCTTTATTCTATCATCTTCTGTTGAGATGATCTCTATGTCTTCATCCCCGTCTTTCATGATAATTCCATCTGTCATATTTTATGAATTAAATGTTCGGTAAAATTCAGATTTAATCAAACGTTATAACCAAAATATAATCAATCTATGTACACATGAATATCTGTACGTTTGAGGTGCTATGACCTGTGGAAAAACTACTAAAAATTGCAATTGTAATTGCAGTGGCAATAGCATTGATGTTCTTTTCAATATTTTTAATTATGGTCCTTCCAAACATCATATCAGATGCGCAACGTAATTGGAATGATGCGCTAACACCAAAACTCACAGATGAAGAAGCAATGGAGATTTTCAGCAATGAGGTCATCTATTCAAAATTCAAAGCAAAATACCCTGATGCCAGCGTGGTTCTCAAAAATCACAACAATAGGAATGCGCGTATAGACTTGACTGCTATGAATTTTACAACTTTTCACTACATAACACTGAACATGGATTATGATCCTCGCAATGGGGTCTTGGATTATTCTATCCGATGTAACCTTTCTGGAGACGATCATCTTCCAAGTGCTCGTGACACGTTAGCTATTTTGTATTTAGAATACACTCAATGCCTGCAGATTCCTAAGAGTCCTTTTACAAGCAATGAAAATGACATAGTTTATCATGATTATGATGAGAGTGTTTATCCTGTACCGTCTCAATACCAGTTGGCAGTAGAGCGTGAGAGCGCAGGTCTTCATGGTAATTGATCTGTTTTACACATTTGAGTTTGATGCAAAACCTCAGAAGCACTTTTCAATGACTGTAAAATTTCATACATTATGAAGTATTTTGTGATTTTTCTTGTTTTGATTGGATTTATGGGAAGTTCATTTGCAGATGAACCATCTGATCCTCCAATACCTGAACCTGAACAAGATATTCCTGTGTTTTATGATTGTGGTCCAGGAACAACACTCCATGATAATATCTGCGTTGTTGATGAAATAGAAAATTCCACAAAATCTTCTTCTAGTAGTTGGGATTCTGCTCGATCAATAGAACAAAAACCCGTTTCAGATGTTATTCCTCCACCGCTAAAACAAATGAAACTTGGAATCAAATTGGGACATATCATATGTGACAAAGACAAATACCCTGTCTGGAACACTCACTACAAACCTGCATGTGTATATCCTGACTCTGAATCCGAACTTATCAACCGAGGTTGGGCAAAACTTCGATTAATGCTTCCTGCAGGTCCTGATCCGGAAAAGGAGATGGAATGGATGGGAAGGAATGTAATGTCTATGATGTTAGAGGGAACTTTTTCTTACAGTAGCACTCCTGTTGAAACCCTTGATGAGAAAAGAAATGCAGTAGAGGAATATTCCAAACAATATCATTCAGGAGAACAATATCTGGAATATGCAATTACTCCACACCAAAATCATTACAATATGGGAGATAAAGTTCAGTTTGATTTGCTAGAGTGGGGAAAATCTTCTGACTGTTCAAATCTTCAACTCAGAATAATTGACATGTATGATCAATCTGTGTTTGAACATATTCCAAAAAATCTTTGTGTTAGTACTGATGTCCCACTTGTTATCTTTAATTCGTATTCTATGGGGGATTATTTTAACGAATTTGTTTGTGATGATTCTGGATATTATCGAATAGAAGTGACAAATGGAGATATTTTCCCTCCAACAATATTGCAGAATTTTGTATGTCTGGAATCAGAAACTAATTCATTAAGACCTGGTGACCGATTACAAGTTAGACATTCAGCAGGATATACTACTGTATACATTACACTATCAAGCTGGGATGAATACTATGATTGGGAAAAAGATAGAGGGGAAGAACACGATGCAATGCCGCCACTAGTTATTGATGACAAAAACATTGACCCAATAGTCTTTGATCTGTTAAATGAAATGTGGAAGTTTGAGAATTATAATATATCAAAGTATGACAACACGTTATTCATCAAAACCATTCAAAAAGATTATTCAGTCCCAAACCATCACGGCATTCATGATTGGCTAGAATCTGAATATGCCAAACAGTTCGGCGAATCAAATGATGGATTCAGTAGTCATTTTGAATACAAAGATAATGTTTACAGTGTCACCATGATGGCAGCTGATTGAAATGAAGACTAGAGTTTTACTATTCCTTGCACTTGTTTCTGCATTGATTACTCCCTTACTTGCAGAGGGTCTTGTAATTCCAAGTTCTACAGAGGAACTACTTGAGGGAGATAACTTGATTGTTCTTGGTACAATATCTGATGTTAAAGTATTTGATGGTAAACCTACAGAGTTTCACATAGACATAGAGCAGGTAATACAGCCTCAGTCATTTGACAGTAAAACAGTTGTCGCGTTGGGTTGTGATCCTAACAGACGACAATTAGGTACTCCATGTACGTCATATGAACAAGGGCAAAGAGGTCTGTTCTTGATTTTTCAATCCGATGATCTATATCGCTTGTCTTTTGAATCTCGCGTATCTGATGCAATGTGTTCAGCACAAGAGTTTCTTTCAACATACAGAGGATTCAAGCCTCATTTCTTTTGGACTCAAGATGGACAGTACGATGTCTTTTTTACTGGCAAACCAGTTGACATACATTTTGTTGTGACAAATTCTGACATGACAGAACAGGACTACTCTGTGGGACTAACTGCACACACTAATGGCTTTGCATTCTCTGATGTTGTAAATGGAACAATCCCTCAATGTGTAGGGTTTGAAACAGTCACTGTATCATTTGTGCCAACCAAGATGGGAACCTATGGCTTTAATTCAAAACATGAGGGAGGGGGAGATGGTTCTTTTGGCACTGCAATCATTGATCATGGTTCGTCCCCAAAACAACAGATTGATGCACAAATCTATGCACAGGATGTGTGGTGCAAGGAAAACTTGTTTCTGATTCTGAAAAATGACGATACCAAACCTCGATATGACAATCATCCTGCATGCGCCACAAAAGACACTGTTGCAAAATTGATTCAAAGAGACTGGGGTTTTGTTCCGTCACAAAGCAAGTACAATGAATTTCTTGAGGGGAATTAGAAAATGAAGACTAGACTCTTGATCATTAGTGGAATCCTATCTGTAATTGCAGTTATTGTTGGCATGTCTGTTGCTAGTCCTTCGATAAATAATTTTGATGACTTTGTTTATCAACTAAAAGAACCCTTTGATGGGGCAGAACCTGAAGAAATAGTGGTGCCTAAATCTGAATATGTTGTAAGCAAAGACAGCCCGATTAATTTTTCTGATTATGCCTCATTAAACTCAAATGATTTTGGTTTCAAATTTTACAGACACTTATCTGATTCTGATGAAAACTTGTTTTTCTCACCTATTAGTATCGATATTGTTTTTGCAATAATTTATGAATCTGCACAAGGCGAGACTAGAGAAAACATGCATCAATTATTTGAGTTTGAGCAAGATTCTGAGAAAAGACGATTATCCTACAAAAATACAATTAAAAACCTAAACCAGAAAAACCCTGACTTTGAACTAAATGTCAAAAACGGAATCTGGGTTTCAGACATGTATGAAATAAACCCTGAATATGAAAAAATAGTTACAAATGACTATGCTGCATCCTCACAAAATGTTGATTTTGTTTCCAATCATGGAGTTCAAACCATAAATCAGTGGGTCAAAGAAAACACTAACGGCAAAATTGAAAAAATCTTTGAAGACAATAGCACTGGACCGCTGACTTTGATGGCGGCAACTAACACAGTTTACTTTAACGGGTTGTGGGAAAAACAATTTCCTCCTGGCATGACATATGAAAGGAAATTTTTTGTCACTCCTGACAATGTACAAATGATAGATATGATGAAGATTAAAAATTATCATTTTAATTATTATGAAGATGATGCAGTAAAAATTGTTGAGCTTCCTTACAAAAGTAACAGAGCATCCATGTATCTTTTGCAATCCTTTGAGATGCATCAGCTAAAACAGTTGGAAGACAATCTTACTGCAAATTATTTTAATGAGCTAAAATCCAAACTATCTGAAAAAATGGTATCAGTAATTATGCCAAAATTTTCAATGGAAATGGACTATGATCTTAGGGAAATCCTAACAGAAATGGGAATGACTCATCCATTTTCTAGAGAATTGGCTGATCTAAGTGGGATGGCAAATTATCCCAACATCTTCATAGATGAGGCCGTCCACAAGACTGCAATTGATCTTCATGAGTTGGGAACAGAGGCTGCTGCTGCAACTGGGGCAATGGCTGAGTTGCAATCAGGTTCTCCATACACGTTTAATGGCAATCATCCGTTTATCTATATTATACAGGACCATGAAACTGATCAAATATTGTTCATGGGAAGATTTGTTAATCCTAATCACTAAAACTGTAAAACCAAAAAATGATTTTAATTTGGAGAAGACAATGAAAACTAAATTCTTGATAATAATCTGCATCGCCGTTTTTGTTGCAGTCATGATTCCATTGAATTTCTCAATAGTAAAAGATGACCAGTCATACGTTTTATTTTGTACTCATTATGTATTCTCAAATTCTAGAACTTGCACAGTTCTCTGGCATGAAACAGAATCGCTTGATGATAGTAGTTATGATTCAGAATCAATCTTCTCACAGAAATACCAAATATCTATACTCCAAAACACAAAAACAATGAAGCAATATGTATCTCCTGATTTTATAACAATCGGTCCTGGCAGTAAAGTACTTTGGTATAATTCTGATAAAACTCCAGTTACGATAAACTCCAATGATCCTGACAATCCTTGGAGTACTGGAGTAATCTTGCCTGATGAGTATGTTACTGTGACGTTTGATGAGCCTGGAATTTACGAGTATCATGGAAGACCTGGAACTGACGGAATCATTGTTGTTATGGATGATGATGGGACCCCGCTTACATCAGAATTTAGCGAAGTGTTTGGTAATGGAAGCCCACTAGTATACAATGATGGGATGAGGCCCGTTTTTCTTTATGATAGTTGCAATCGATATGCATATTGGTTAAACGAGCATGGTAAAGAGAAAATAGATTTGCCTGAAGATTATCCCCGATATCCGCCATGGGGAAACCAGATTTTCCCACTTGTTGAGTTTTGTACTAGTAATGGTGAACTGGTAAAAACCATGTCAGGCAATACCATTCGTTGGGAGTTTAGAATAGAAAATGAAAACTAGGTTATTGCTAATTATTGGAATAGTTATTTTTAGTACTGTCCCGTTTGCAACAATTATCGTTCTTGACCGATATGATAATTATTTAGAGCAGTTAGAGTATGAAAGACTAGCAATAGAAAATCAACCAAAGCCAGGTGAACGCTCATACATAGAACCAAACCTAAAAGCAAATCTTGAGAGAGTTGAGATTAGCATCAGAGAAAAAGTTAGGCAATTGCATGAAGGATTGCCTCCAAGCTCCTACGCAGTAAATCTAAACCATCAAACAAAAGAGATTGAGGTTATAATTGAAAACACACAACTCAACTCTGAAATAAAGAAAATCATCTCTAGTTACCCTGAAGACATTCCGATAGTATTTTCCAATGGAAAGATCTCCATTGATGTTCCTATAGTATCTGTACCTGACAATTACCAGTGCGCAGAGCAATTTGATAAACTTCTGCAAGAGTCAAAAGACAACTATGTTCCTTGCAAATCATATGTTGATGATGATGGAAATGTTTTGTCTTGCGAACCTAAGCTTCCAGGATGGGACATTATACAAAATGATGAGTTTAATGACACTGGCTGTCCATTGACTTACAATGATTGGGCATATCTTACTGATGACAATGATCTTGTATTTGGATTGTATTTACCACGATATGAAATCAAAATGGAAAAGACAAACCTTGATCAATTCATTCCGATATCTGTAGAAAAATGGGGATTTGATGCGTGTGATTCGCTTTATCTTAGGATAGTCAACAATGACAACCGTGATGAGACATTGTCTTTTATTCCATATGGGGAGATCTGTGCTGAATCCTCTGAACAAATCAAACGGCAGAAATTTGTTTATGATTTAGATTATCTGGAGTTGCCACGTGGAAACTATGTGATGTATCTTTACGACAAAGATCCAAGAGAAATAATTGACATTGAACATTTTAGGGAACTGGCAAAATTTTCTTTTTCATCTCACTTTGGAACTGGGCCTGTGATAAAACTAGATGCAATCAATCAGTCTGATCCTTCAGTATGGATAGTAACAGGTAAAACCACTGATACAAAATCAGAAATTATCATGCATTTGTATAATCCTGAAGATGTATTTGTTTCTAGAGATGTCATCTTGCCTGATTCTGATGGTACCTTTTCTACAATCATTACTAATGGAGGCCCGTTATTTCAATTGTCAGGACATTACAAAATAACCTTGCAACAAAGTGATGATGTGTCTGTCCCACAAGTTAGTCGATTATTCCGTGTTGTACAAAATGAAAACTAGGCTTTTGACAATTCTATTAATTACAGGACTGGCATTCCTATCTGGTTTTGTATCTGTGTATGCTGTAATGTATGAGTGCACAAACCCTCCTCTTTGGGTAAAGCACCCCAGATCTGGTTTTGCATATTGTTTTGGATTACTACTTGATGGGCACATCATTGACTACAACCGAAATTTAGATTATGATCCCTTATGTGAGACCGGTTTTTGGATGAACGTTACAAAATCACCAAATGAGTTTTACACAAAGACAGTGATGCTTGATGCTCTAAATGTACAAGGACTAGAATTTACGGCAGACGATATTTCATTTTACAAAAATGATTCTTTGTTTGTAGCAAACGTAAAGGGAGATTGGGGCGAACGTTCTTCCGTTGTTATTTCACTGACAGATACTTTAGAAAAATTAGATGAAGTGATTGCGGTAAATGAAACAAGGATTGCGTGCGCATAATGAAAACCAAACTTTTGACAATTCCCCTAATTTTGTTTTTGATTTTCTCAGGATTTACTCCTGATGTGCAATCTCTATCATGTGCAATTCCGAATCTAGGTGACGTCTTTGACAAATCAGATTATGTGATTCACGGCAAGGTTCTTGACAAAAATTACCTTACATGGGATCCGCAAATGCCAATTGTGACGTTTCAGGTACTAGAGTCGTTTAAGGGAAATGCGTATGAGGAAATCTCAATAACGGTTAATGAAAATTGGGATTACAAGTTTGAAGATGGCTTTGAGTATGTTGTGTTTGTATATAGACAGGAATTGTCGCTTCTAACTGATCCTTGTTGGCCAAAGTTTCATGCATTTCCATCCACTCTGGAGATTGCAAGACAGCTTGTAACATCTAATCATGAGATTCGTTCAAGTCCTACAAGTGTGGTTTATGAATCCCTTACGGAACAAGAACTAATACAACTTGAGGAAAACCAAAAAGTCATACAAGAAAAGAAACTTGAGAGATGGGATGCTGTAACTTCTCAGAGACTGGCAATAATTATTACGTCTATTTTATTGATTCTAATTGCTGGAATAGCAGTTTTTGTAGTATTTAGGAGAAAGAGAAAATGAAAACTAGAACTTTGATGATTGTTGTAATAATAACTTTTGCAGGATTTTTTAATACTGTTCAGAGTTTTTCAGAAGATGGTTTTGATACAGGACGATTTAGTGATTTTCACTATGGTGAAAAATTCTATCAATACAAATATTATCCAATTGATGCATTAGTAGAAGACTCTTCTAACAGATGTCATTTCACATCAGACTTTATACTTGATAAAAATTCTATTTCTGAATCCGGATATGTAAAATACAAATTTCCAAATAACATGAACTGGCCTGGTGGATATGAGAATAGCACCTATTACATCATAAGTTCGCCATCTTTTAATTTTCCAGAAGATAACCGATTTGAGAAGATAATTCCTACTAAAACAGAAGATGGTAGTATAATTTTAGAGTTTGATCTCATGCCCGGACTTAATACCTTTCTTGCAAATTCAACTGCTTTTTGGGATTCTCAAAGTTCTCAAATAATTGATTGTTTGAATCCTTTTGATTTTGAAAAACAAGACTCAGAATACTATGATCTTGTATATCCACTTAAAGTTCAACAGAATCGTGCAATGATGTTTGATTTGAATGAAAATGATTTTTTGTGTAAATCAGAATATGTTTTAGTTCAAAAATATGATGGCTCTCCTGCATGTGTAACTGAATCAACCAAACAGAAACTGATTGAGAGAGGTTGGACTAAATACAAGGATGGCATTACAGTTCAATTTTCATATTGTGGAGCAGATGGATTTGATTCAGAAGGTAATCCAAATTCAGATAATTCGACACATCATTGGGATAAGAATAACTGTGAATGGAAAAGAATTGGGTATTTTGTAGTTGATTAGAAAATGAAAACTAGGGTTCAAACCCGACAGTCCACTAAACCAAACCTGTCAGAGTTTGGACTGTCAAGATTGTTTAATCTCAATTTAATAAATAATGTTTAAAAAAGCGGTTTTATTAAAACACAATATGGAATGGTATGATATTTTTGTTGCAATATTATTTGCAATTGGAGTTACGGCATACCCTGGCTGGAATCTAGTTCTACGCTTAGAATTGAATTATGAGAATAGGATTAAAATTCTATCAAAACCATCCAAACAAAATAAAATTCTATCAAAACCCACTAAGCAAGTTAGCGAATTAGAAAAGATCTTTGGAGTTTAATACTACACATCTTCAGATTAATGAAAATTACAAAGTTCAAACCTGTTAGGACTTACACTCAATTCTCTGAAAGGGGATTGTCTTACTGGCTCAAATCCCTTCTGTGGTTCAATACTTGAAAAACAGTATTTGATCTGTGAATCAAACTTCTCTAATGCTGGTTCAAATTCGATGAAAAAACACCAAGTTTTTCGTGATTTAATTTTGTTGTGCCTGGATGGGGCCGAAATTGTGTGCAAAAAGGTTGACTACTAGTCGGCTTCCCGGTTTTATTTTATCTAGGAGGTTCTTTCTTTATTCTGTAAATGTTTCTTTTTGAAATAACAATGGTTTCTCCTTCTTGATTGGTTCCTTCATAATCAATTCCAATCTTTCCATATTCTTCATCAATGTCATCTTTTTGTGATATTGTGAATTTTAATTTCAAAACTTGATTGGTGTATAATGTCTTTAGAAATCTTGTGTTTCTGTTTTTCCAGTCTGGATCCCCATCTGTTCCAACAAAAATAATATGATTCCCATAAATCTGACTCAATCTTGTAAATTCTCCTTCCATTCTGGATAAAATTGCTCTTCCTGAAACAATCTTTTCTTTTTCTTTTTCTCTATCTTCTAGGAATGCATTTCTAACTCTTGAAAAATTCAAATATTCTTCTAATTCTTTGTTTGAAATACTACATGTGGAATAAAACGAATCTCCGACTCTGAATTCTGAAAATTTTTTCATTCTTATCTTGTTTCATCAACACAGAAAACAATTTCTGCTGATGATAAAGCATTATCAGTAACTAGAAAATTAAATGCGTCTGCAATTCTTTGATTGTTTGGTTCTGCACCTGTTACTGAACCTGGAAAAATTGTAAACATTCTAATTTTTGAATTTAGAACGTCACTAAGTTCTTGGTTAACTGTGGTTGTAAATGGTCTTAATGCTCCTCTGAAAACCTCTACTTGTGCTCTCTGTATTCCTGTTACTTTCTTTCCAATTGGCAAATCTGGCCCAATTATCATAATTGCTCCTTTAGCATCTTTGTAAAGACGAGGATCATTAGCTCCTCCTGGAACAAATTGTTCAAGTGCTCTTTGTGCAACTGTTGCTGGAGTTGAAATGAATTTTTCAGTTAAAGCCTCCCATTCTGCTCTTGATACTTCTGTTAATTTTGGTATGTCTGGTAGTTTTCCAGTTACATGAATAACTCCTAAAATATCCCCGATGTTTGTTTTTGCTGTGTTTAACCACCTCGCAACTTCATCAGGATTCTTGATGTCTACTATATGGGAGTGGAATTTACTGCTGATGTATTCTTGTAATTCTAAGGGTGTGTCTTGAGAAATAAAGCATGCAACTTTTCCGCCATTTTTCTCTACATGTTGTGCTAAAAATTCAGCTCTTTCAACATCTGCTTTGTCTGTCGCGTCAATTGTAAACACGACTGCTTTTCCAGTAAAGTCTGGTTGATGTACTCCTGGTGCGGTAGTTCCTATATGTGGTTTAACTGGATAAAATACTCTATCTCCGGGAATTACTTTTCCATTAATTATTTTTGCAATTTCATCGTCACATAGATTGAGAACTGTTTCAGCAACTTGTCCTTGTGAAAGAAATTCTCTGTTTGCAATCATATGAGATGTGTTGTTTTGAACCTTTTCTGCAATGGTTTGAATTTTGTTTAGTAGATTGGTAAATGTTTCAGTTAATTTGGATGCATCTTTGCCGTTTGCAAGTTTAGTTGCAGCATCAATAATTCCTTTTTTAATTACACTTTCATCTTCTCCTAATAATGGGAGTAATTCTCTGTTTGCTTCATCAACTTGCACTGGGGACAAATCTTCAAATCCGCTTACCCGCATAAACTCTGCTGCGGCTTTTGGGTAAACCGTTTTGTAAATTCTATCTGAATGCACTGGACCTGGATTTGTAGCGATAGATATGATTCCTTTATCTGTCAATTCCCATGACATTAATTCTGCTAATCTATTTTTTGCTCCTTGGGATGCAGTATATGGGCTTCTAAATCTATAAGGTCTCTGTTCTAGTGGTTTTTCTTCTGTAAAGAATGTGGATATTGTAATAATTTTTCCACCTTCTTTCATTACTTTTAGAGCCTGAACAGATCCCCAGAACGTACCTGTGAGATGAATTCCAATTGTACTTTTAAATTCATCAAGTGGGGCATTTGGAAAACATGTTACTGGTCCTGAGACTCCTGCATTGTTAATTATGTAATCTATAGTGACATTGTTCTTTTTTAGTTCATCAAACATGTTGTTCATTGCTGTTTCATCTGCAACATCAACCCCCGCAAAAATTCTAACTGATGCGTTTATTCCTTGAGGGATTCTTCCTTCAAGTTCCTTTGCTGCTTCTTCTAAGGGTTCTTTTCTTCTTCCAAGAATAATCACACTAGCTCCTTCTTCTATGAATTTTGTAGCGATAGCTTTGCCTATTCCTGTTCCGCTTCCTGTAACTAGGGCAATTTTATTTTGGAATTTTGGCATTAGCTAAAATTCCAAAACTTTTGTGATATTTAATTCGATTGATCTCTGGACTTTTTTCTTGATATCTTTAGGAATGATGTGTTAAGCCATCCACAATGTAGATTTTGCAGGTGGTTGAACAATCCACAAATATCTATGTGGATCGATAAACAATCCATATATTCATTTTAAGTTATTTGCACCTGCAAATATTTTATAAAAAGTATTCCTGAATTTGATACAAAACATCAGAAGCATTTTTCAATGACGTATTAGGATTTCATATATTATGAAGTGTTTTATGATTTTTCTTGTATTGGTGGGATTTGCAATCTCTCCATATCTTGTTTCTGATAGTTTTGGATTATGTGTGGAAAATCAGGACTGGCAAGACGCTCCGTGCTATGGTTGTAGAGGTTGCTATCCTGGACTAGAGCAGGAAAATCTAGACTGGTCGCCATACTATGATTTTAAGGGCTCAACATGGATGAATGCAAAAGTTCATTCTTGTCTGACATGCGTCGTTTAATTTTTCATTGAACCTCTGGCAAAATTCCTGCCTTTTCTTTTTGGCTTAAAAAGTTTAAAAACTTCACACCATAAAAGACGTAGCATGGATTTATTGCGTATAAATGCCTCTAAAATGATCCTGTTTATTGGAATCGCAGTAGTAATGTATGACATAACAAATTCTATCATACTATCTTCAAAATGGGATACAAGTTACAAGTATCTATTTGTCGGAGGAAGCGTATCTGCAATAGGATTGATCTTTATGTTGATTGATTCAAAAGACAAGATAAAACAATAGTTTCTTACTCATAGTAACTAATTTAATTAGATAACACAGCGGTATAACAGCATGGTTTCTGCAGGTAGTACAGAGTTCATCTCACTGCTTGCAGTTCTTTTGGGCGGAGGCATGTTTGGTGCATGGTTGATGCACAAGATAAAATTTCCCACCATGATTGGATTTATCCTAATTGGAATTGTTGCTGGTCCGTTTGGACTGGGAGTTGTAACTGATACAGAATTGATCAACATACTTGCAGAATTTGGAATAATCATACTTCTGTTTGTTGTAGGACTAGAATTCAGTATTGACAAGCTTCGAAGAATAGGTTCCAAAGGAATCTTGGTCGGAACAGTTCAGCTCTCAATTGTGTTTTTTCTAGGATACATCACTGCAACATCATTTGGTTGGACACACATAGAAGGACTTTACCTAGGTGCCATTTTATCCATTACAAGTACTGTAATATCGCTCAGATTATTGCGTGATCTAAATCTAGTGAACACCAAAGAGATGAACACTGTAGTAATGATTCTCATCATAGAGGATCTTGCTGCCGTACTACTTTTGGCAGTTCTTGGCAACATGTCTGAAGGTCAAGGTATTGAATTCTTTGACATTGGAATAATGATACTTGAGAGCTTGGTGTTTTTTGTATTGGCTCTTGTAATGGGAGTAAAAGTAGTTCCCAGAATAATAGAAAAAGTCAACGTAATGAGAATGGAAGAGGCTCCATTCATTACGGCACTTGCGCTGGGCTTTGGACTTGCAGTTCTTGCAAACTTTCTTGGTCTGAGCACTGCTATCGGTGCATTTCTGATGGGAGTGATAATTGCATCATCTAAACATTCAGAATCAATCATACAAAAGATACTTCCCATCAGAGATTTTTTTGGAGTGATATTTTTTGTCTCAATAGGAATGCTGTTTAATGTGGCCTTATTCCCCGAAGCCATATGGATTGCCCTACCAATAATTGCCATTGCAGTAATTGGCAAGTTCATCGGTAACTTTTTTGCAGCATCAATTGCAGGAAACAGCCTTACAAGTGCAGCTACCATCGCTACAGTAATGGTACCTATTGCAGAATTTTCATACATACTTGCAAAACAAGGAGTAGACAATGGAAGCTTACGAGAATCCATCTACCCAGTAATACTTTTGGTGTCTCTTGGAACCATGTTTTTGCTGCCGCTACTTTTGCGAATAACACCTACTGTAGCTGATCCTCGTTCTCTCATACCAGATAGATTCCTAAACTCAGTCTACATAACAGGCCAGTTCTTCAGGAAGATGTTTCCAAATCAAAATGAGACAGAACACATCAAGTTTGTCAGCATATTCAAAAAATACGGCATGACGTTTTTTGTCAATCTTGTAATCATAGTAGCCATACTGTCTGCGATGGATTATTTTTCATCAGAAATTGTACTTCTTTTAGAAGATCCAGAGGTGCCTTTCTTTATGGAACCAGAAGTCTTTGTGACAATAATTACAATTCTGCTTGTAGTGTATCCAATATTTTCACTTGTAAGAAGATTAGAAAAGGTAGTAGAGGTCGTATCTAATACCATCACCATCAACATCGGGTTCATGGCAGTAGGAAAACCAGTACAAAGAATAACAAGAAATGTGTTATTTGTTGGACTGATTTTGCTCATGGTTGCAATATTTATTTCCTTTACAGCAGATATCAAAACAGTAACGTCTATGCCCATCATAATATCTACAATAGGCATGATAATTGCAATACCATTAATTCTAGATACCATTATTGTTATACAAAAGATAACTCAATCCAACATGGCAACCCTTCTTGCAGATGAATCAAAGGAATCTAACACAAGATCAGATTAGAAAAAATCACAACAATTTACACTAGACCTATAGGTCATAATTAGTAAATTAATGTAAAATTATTGACGAAGTTTAGGTTCAAATTTTTATTGGGATTTCATGACATGAAAAAAGGTCATTGCCAAAGATGTGATTTTACTGATGTGGTAAATTTGATATATGTATTGATTTTTCTCAATCATGATTGTTTTTTGTTAGTTTTCATGTTTGCTAAATATGAAAAAAATCCACAACAAAACATTTTCTTTGTGGAAGTCTCCTAGAAATATTGGTATCTGGGAGGTTCAACATGCCACAATTAGAAGTGAGTGGAATGTTCATCAAACGCCGAATCTTTATTTGTGGGTATGATTCATGATTTTTAATGCACGATACAGAGCCAGATACATTTGTTTATCAAACATGGCCTGAGAAATTTAGTGGGATGCTAAAAGAAATTGGAATTGATTCAGAACCTAAAGAAATTGGTACTGATGATGTTGAAAAAGGAGATTACTATAGTAGATATTTTGCTCATACAGCTAGAATGATAACTAATAGGGGATGTCTTGATGTCAAAAACTCAAACATTGACACAATACAAATAATTCAAAAGGGATAAAAATGCAAGATCCTGATCCACTTCCTTGGGGCGCATTAGATAGATTCCAAGCGCATTTTATTGTAAAAAGAGACTCTGGAACTTCCGTTGGTAACTTTGTAGCAAAAACAAAACTAACAACAAAAGGCCATTTCGCTTCAAAGACTGTCGAAAAAGTTGAATGGGATGGGCCTGGCAGTTTAGCATCAAAACTCAATGCAGATGCTGAGCTAAACGAAATGATTGCAAAGCAATCTGTTAAAGACGCAACAATCTATGTTGAACCTACTGATGGTGCTATTAGAATTAGAAATAAGTGGAATAATCATTTATCTTTTGGAATCACAAAAGATCTTTTTGAAATTTACGACAGAATAGCAGGTCACGTAAAATCTGTTTAAGCTTTCCACCAGTCTAATGCAAGAAAATCCACTTTATCCTTTCCTTTTGGAATGGCTAAAATGAATTGTTTTCTAACGGTTGTAGCAAGTCGTCCTGCAAGAACAATCCCTGTTGCTGAAATTGATTCGTTTCTAGTGTACACTTGAATTAAAAAAGGTGCATGATCAATTCCTGGACCTTTTTCATAAACTGCAAAGTCACAACCGAATTTTATTCCAGGATTAATGATGTATCCTTTGTCTCGAAAATTTTTGTAAACTAGATATTTTTTATCAAATTCGTGAACTTCATTTCTACAAATATCTGTCAATTGCTCTACAGTAATTTTTTGTTTTGATTTTCTAATGGTTATTTTTTTGTTTTCTAAAAGGTACAACCCTTCAATAAGATCCAAAATCAACGGCGCATCGATTTCCTCAATTTTTGGTTTTGGTATCCCTATTGGTTTGCCATAATATCCTTGACTGAAAAGTTTGCGTGAATCTTCAATATTCCACACAATGATTCTGTTTTCAATTAATTCACTTTTCATTATTATTCTGAAACATTCTGTGTATATGAATTCTCTAGTTGTTTATAGAATTTTTAAAACATTAAAAATAAAGTAAAAATTTAGAGTGAATTGTTTATAGGCTCAATGCTAGTAATATGAAAGAGTCTGATACTCTTTGACATTTGTCTGACATTTCTTCAATTCCTTCTATAACATCTTTGATTAACATCAGTTCTTTTGTTGATGTAACCTCGTTTAGAAGTTTAATTGTTGCATCTCGATATTTTATATCGATTTCTCTTTCTATTGTTTGTGTTTCTTGAGCCAATTCAATTGCATTTGCAGTGTTTGTGTTTAGGCTTCTAATGATTTCATTCAACTTGTAGACTTCATCGACAACAAGCTCGATTAATTTAGTGATGTCTTGATCAAGTTTTGAACTTTTTAGCGTAGCTGGCTTTACATTTGATAGTTTGAATGAAATTCCTGTGATGTAACCTGCGATCTCATCCATTGTATATGCTGTGTTTAGGAGATTTTCTCTATTCATGATTAATCCTCCTACATCTGCAACTTCTCTGGTGATCTTTCGTCTTAGACTTTCTACTTCTTCTTCAATTGTAGAAATTTGCTCTAATGCGTTTTTAATTCCTGTCTTGTCTTTTTTCATCATAAGCTCAGGAAGTGTTGCTAGTTCTCTTGCAGCATTTAGAATTCTGTTTATTTCGTCTTGTAAAACTGCTATAGCCTTTCTTTTTGCTTGAACTTCAAGCTCTCCGCTATACATAACAGAATGTAAAAAATCTTCAGGTAATTTAAATCCTCTATGACTTTTGATGTTTTTTGAGCATGTTAAATCAAATTTTTATCATGTGCCACTTTTTTTTGCCCTCTGTACAGTGTGATCACTTCTTCATTAGTTGATGCGTCTTCTGCTGCTTTTTCTACTCTTATTTTTCCAGTAAATTTTGGAAATCTCAATGCAAGTCCTGCACCTTTTCTAATTTTGTCTTCTGCTGCTTTGTGAATTGGACTAAGTGTAATTTCTGATGCCACTACTTCTACTACTAGCTCTGGCTCAAACCATACATCTGCTTCCATCTCACTTATGATGCGGGGATTTTTTTTGATTGTAACTTTTGGATGTAATATTTGATACAGTTGATCTAATGATTCATCAGAAAATCCTGTTCCTACTTTACAAACACTTGGAAATGTATCATTGTCTTCGTCATATGTTGCAAGCAACAATGTTCCATAACTTCCTGTTCTTCTTCCTTTTCCAAAAAATCCGCCTATCACAACTAGATCTAAACTGTCCCCTAATTCGTTTTGATACTCTCGTTTTAATTTCAACCAGTAATTTCCTCTAGAACCTGCTTGGTATGGTTTATCCATCATCTTTAACATCAATCCTTCACTACCTGCATTGATGCCATTTTCCATAAAGTCTTCAATTTCGTTTTTGTTTTTGACTATGGTCATTGGTATGTATTTTACGAATTCATCTTCTTTGACCGTTTTTTCTAATTTCTCTCTTCTGTTTTTGTAGGATAATTCTAAACAGCTTTTACCATTGCAATATAGAACATCAAATAAATTCACTGAAATTGGATACTGTGTTACCGCTTTTTCTATTTTGTATTTTCTTCTCCTGTGCATTAGTTCTTGAAACGGTAAAAACTCTCCTGTGTTTTCGTTCATTGCGACCGCTTCTGCTTCCAATATGATATTGTCAGCTTGAACTGCTTTAGGAATTCTTTCTATGATGTCAGGATAATAACTTGATATGTTTTCTAAACTTCTTGAAAACAATACTACTTTTTCTCCTTCTATGTGAAGTTGTACTCTTTCTCCGTCTAGTTTGTATTCTGCGGCAAACTCTTTTCCCATTTTCTCCATTGCCTCTTCTTCACTTTTTACTCTGTCTGCAAGCATGGGTCTAATTGGATTAAATAAAATAATTTCAAATTTTTCCACTCCTTCAATTCCTTTTGTTGCAATTATTTCTGCAACCTTTCCCAAGTCGCTTGAAACATTGTATGCGTGTTCTAAACTTTTTCTATTTTCTTTACTTCCAGAAAATGCTATTGCTAATGCATCCATTACTGTATTCTCCGCAATTCCTAATCGCAGTGTTCCTAACAAAATTTTCAAAATGTAACTTGCTTCTAATGGAGTTGCATCATTTAGCAAACTTGAAATGTATTTCATCTTCATGTCTTGAGAACGAGAACCTTCTAATTTTGCAATTTTGAATAGCGTTTCATAGACTCTTTCTATTGTAATGTCTTCGACAAGAAATGTTGTTTGTGTTTTTTGTTCCAGTATTATCGATGCTGCTTGCCCCAAGTCTCCTCCTTTTCTATATTCGTCCTCGATTTTTTTGATTGGTATTCCTGAGGACTTTGAAATTGCCCTTATTGCAAGTTTTTCTGCAACGCCTAACTCAATGCCTTCAAAATCAGGTCTTAGTTTTCCTTGTAACAAATACACAATTTTTGAAATTATGTCGTGTGGTGTATTCTCAAACAATTCCACTAAGAACTGTGTTAATTCTAATCTTTTTCTGGTTGATTCCATTTTGTAAAATGATTCAGCTAAAATGGAAAACTCCATTCTAACTCTCTGCTAATCCTGAATAAAAGTTTGAATCTAGATGTATCTGAAAATTGTAGGTTTGTCTGATTTCGGAAGTTCAGAAACTAGTGCAAAATTGTATAGCGGATATGCTTCTTTGTATTGTTTCATAAAACTCCATGCAACATCGTGTGTTTTGAATTCTGTTCTAATCCCATCAATGCGACTTATTTTTCCAAACACATCAAATACTACAACCGAATACTGTTTTGGGCGATTATGTGGTTTTGCTTTAAGTAACCATGCAAGGGCAAAAATAAAAACTGCCCCTAAAATCACGTATTCTCCTGCTACTTTGAAAAATGCTAAAACTACTCCTGGTATGGTTTGTCCAAATAACACCGCTACAAAATTTGAAAATGATATCACTGCTAACGCTGTGAAAATATACGTCTTCCAATCAAAGATCTTCTGAAAAGAATTCAAAGATACAAAGAATACACTTCATTTTGATTTAACTATTTCCCATGATTTGCAAGATTTGAAATCACTAATCTGGATCTTCGTAGTTCTCTTTTTTATCGCCACTGGAGGATGTCTCTTCCATTGGTTTCATCTTTGCTTCAAGAACATCCATTCTTGCTCTGTATCCTTCAGCATATTCTAGTTCTGATGGGACAAGTGTTGCTGGGTGGATGAATCCTTGGCTTCTAATCGCAATTGCTTTCTTTGTTGCAATTTCTCTAATGTAATCCCAATCTGGAGTAGAGAACCCGTCAAATGGTCCTGTTAACTTTCCATTATGCATGCTGAACACTAGGGCTTGTACAATTGGAATGCAAAAGTTGATTGTTGCAGCTGAATTTAGTTTTACAGGCATTAATGGCATATTGTGACTTCCTCTTGTGTTTCCTGCAACATAATGTGGATTGTTAAACACACTTCCTACTTCTTCTGTTGCTGGAAAATTCTTTTGTGTTCTTACTAGACAAATTGGATCGTCTTTTCCGACATATGTTCCTGCAATGTTGTGTAATCTGTCAGTTGATGCATCTAAAATTGGTTCCCCATCTTTTGTATATACTGAATCTACAACATATCTGCCTGGATACATCAACGCAGCTTCAATTGTAGGCTTGTCTTGCCATAATTCAAGTTCTGCAATTTGCGCTTTTTCAACATCCATAATGTGCATCTTTACTCCTGCTGCAAGACTCTTGTTTACAATTAATCCTGTGTTACTTAGTGCATCTACAAACATTCTGTAAATTGGATAGTTGAATGCACCAGGTTCTGTTTTGTCTGCTGCAAACACAGTAAATGCTTCGTTTGGTCTTTCTTCAAATTCCATCTCTGCAACTCCCGGACCCATACCTTTTACATTGCCTGAAAAAGAATCTTTAAGCAAATCTTGTCCTGCGCCATACAGTCCCTCTTCTTTTGCAACTTGAGTTCCCGCCATGAATGCATCCCATGCTAGTTTGTGAATTTTTTCATTATTCACACCATGAGTATGTGTCATGACAATGTGGGTATCATCTCCACAATAACCAATATAGTGATCAATTAGTAAATCCCCTGAATTCTTGACTGTGTTTCTAATTGCTTCTATTAGTCCATCACTGGGTTTTGTGTGGCCGCCTACTCCACCTACGTCTGCTTTGATAACGGAAACTGTAATTTTCATATTTTTTTATTTTTAATCCTTTGATTTATGTGCTTTTGACAAAGTTTCGTGATCTGAAATTAATTGAATTTTTTTAAATTTTTATTCAAAAATTCATAACAGTAATAAATGCCCTCAGTTAGGCAATTCATATGGCAGATAAACCACACTTGAACCTGATTGTTACAGGACATATTGATAATGGAAAATCAACTACTATGGGTCATTTTTTGATGGATCTTGGGGTTGTAGATGAAAGAACTATTGCAGCTCACGGTGCAGAATCAGAAAAGACCGGAAAAGGTGATACTTTCAAGTATGCTTGGGTTATGGATAACATTAAAGATGAAAGAGAGAGAGGTATTACAATCGATCTAGCTTTCCAAAAATTTGAGTCACCAAAGTACTTCTTTACTTTGATTGACGCTCCTGGTCACAGGGACTTTATTAAAAACATGATTACTGGTGCTTCTGAAGCAGACGCAGCCATTCTAGTACTTTCAGCAAAAGAAGGCGAAACTGATACTGCAATTGCAGCTGGTGGACAAGCAAGAGAACACGCATTCTTGCTCAAGACACTTGGTGTAAGCCAACTAATTGTTGCAATCAACAAAATGGATGCAGTAGAATACAAAGAAGATGCTTTTAATGCAGCCAAAGAGAAAGGTGAAAAATTAGTAAGATCTGTAGGTTACAAACTAGAGAACGTACCATTCATTCCAGTTTCTGGATGGAAAGGTGACAACCTAGTTAAAAGATCTGAGAACATGGCTTGGTATAAAGGTAAAACTTTGCTTGAAGCATTTGATGACTTTACTATTGCTGAAAAGCCAGTAGGTAAACCATTACGTGTTCCAATACAGGACGTTTACACCATTACAGGTGTAGGTACAGTCCCAGTAGGTAGAGTTGAAACCGGTATTATGAAAGCAGGACAAAAAATTATTGTCATGCCATCTGGTGCTCAAGGTGAAATCAAATCTATTGAGACTCACCACACAGAAATGCCATCTGCAGAAGCAGGTGACAACATTGGTTTTAACCTTAGAGGTATTGAAAAGAAAGATATCAAGAGAGGCGATGTACTTGGAACTCCTGATGCACCACCAATGGTTGCAAAAGAATTCAAAGCACAAATTATCGTCATTCACCACCCAACAGCAATTGCTCCTGGTTACACACCAGTAATGCATGCACACACAGCACAAGTGGCAGCAACAGTTACTGAGTTCCTCCAAAAGATAAACCCAGCATCTGGCGCAGTTGAAGAAGAAAATCCAAAGTTCCTCAAAGTTGGTGACTCTGCAATTGTCAAAATCAGACCGGTGAGACCAACTTGTATTGAAACATTCCAAGAATTCCCTGAAATGGGTAGATTCGCACTTAGAGATATGGGTGCAACTATCGCAGCAGGAATTGTAAAGGAAATTACCGAAGAGTACAAACCATAGGCGGATCTTTTATGACTCAAACCGCCCGTGTTAAACTCACTTCAACCAGTCTGCCAAAATTAGATGGCGTCTGCGGTGAAATCATGGGTATTGGTAAAAAGACAGGTGTTAAGGTAAAAGGTCCGACACCACTTCCTGTAAAAAGATTACATGTGGCAACTAGAAAATCTCCTTGCGGTAGCGGAACAGAAACTTATGAAAAATGGGAGATGAAAATGCATCGAAGAATTATCAATATCAACGCTGATGATAAAGCTATCCGACAACTAATGAGGCTAAAGATCCCTGACGATGTTTACATTGAATTGTCCTTGACATAATCTGGTAGCCTTAAATTATAGAAATTTTGATGATAAACATGGTTGAAAATTTTGATGATGAAGAAATTGAGGAAACTCCTGTTGAAACATTTGATGTAAACTATTCTTGTCTGCGATGCGGAACTATAGTTTCAAACACTGAACTATCAAGATTGCCTGAAATCAAATGTATCTGTGGGTTTCGAGTATTTACCAAAGTAAGACCGCCCGTAGTCAAAACAGTTAAAGCAATTTAATTTATCTGTCTTTTTTGTAGCTGTGCTCTCTTTGTAAATGGGTTCTCATATCTTCCATGTTTGAGAAAAACTTGTTGCACTCTTTGCAATCATACTGCAAATCTTTGCCGTGAACAATCTGTTTGTGGTTCATTAACTCTTCTTCTTTTGAGAATTTTTTATCACACAAATCACATTTTGTTTTTTTAAAAAATCCCACGTTTATCCCAACTCTGATTTCTTTTCATCCCAACATCTTCTGCATAACTGTCCTTCAATCTTCCAATGTCCCTTTGGATTGTATCTGATTAAACCCATCTTTCCGCCACATAATGAGCAAAAGTTTTTCTTTTTACCGTGACTTTCTTCTTTGTTGTCAAAACATTTCTTGCATAACAAACCCTCCATGTCCCATTGCCATCTTGGTTCCCACAAGTCTGTAATTTTCTGCGTCTCTCCACATTCTACACATGGTTGTCTGACCTTGCCTTCATAGTATTCCTTTGATTTTTCAAAATGACAATCACCGCACAGTACTCCTTTGATATTCCACTCTCTTTTTGGTTTGTGTTTGTGTGACAACTCTTTGTTGCAAATTGCACAGTATGATGGTTTTTTACTAAATAATCCCATTTTGATCCTTCTGATATGACTTAATCTATAAATGTAAACAAAATAAAAATAACAAAAAAATTGTTTATTGGCTAAGGATTTTCTCAAGAGCTTGACTTGCATTAAGCATGCCGTTTCTCTTGGCAAATTCTTCGATCATTTTGTACTGTTTTTCTGTAAAACATACTGGCATTGAACGTCTTTCCATAAAGTGATGTTGGATTTTTTACTAATATCTTTTTCTCTCGGAAAGGTATTTCAAACCATTTTTTCTATTCTGGCTGTGGTCAAGAAAAGGCAGATCTTAGTAATAGGACACAATACAAATGGGTGCACTCCGGAACATGAAAAAATTGCATATGATGTGGGGATGGAGGTCGCAAAATCCGGATCTGTGTTGATTTGTGGGGGATTAGGCGGGGTAATGACTGCAGCAGCTCATGGAGCTAAGGACGGCAATGGCTTGACAGTTGGTATCATTCCTCAAAATGATCCTGCTATGGCCAATGAATTCTGTGATGTGGTCATTCCAACTGGGATGGGTCTTGCTCGTGATTTCCTAAATGCACTGTCTGCTGATGGCGTGATAATTATTGGAGGGGGTTCTGGAACTCTGTCTGAAACTACTGCTGCATACATGTACAAAAAACCAATGGTTGCAATTAGAAATTTGGGCGGTTCAGTTGAGAAATTCATTGATGGTTTTATTGATCAAAGGGAGAATGTCAGGATAGTTGGTGTTGATACCTCCAAGGAAGCAGTAGAGAAAATTCTGGAACTAATTGATGCATAGGCATACAAAATTTGCTTGGAATGAATCTGTTTTTAATTTAGAAATTAGGAAGTTTAGGTTTTACTTTAACAGAAGACAATAATTCGCAAATCATTCGTGATGCTAAATGTGATGTGTTGTCTTGAATATCAAATTTAGGACAAACTTCCATCATATCCATTCCCAATATCCCGTCTTGTGTGATGCTTTTTAGAAGAATTGATGCAGTAATTGGATTTAATCCCATGGGTACTGGAACTGAAACACCCGGTGCAAAGGCAGGATCTATGCAATCCATGTCAAAAGACACGTAGATGTTTTTTCCTATCTTTGAGAGAATATCTTCGATTACCTGTTTGAAACCATAGTATTGAATATCGGCAGGCGAAAATACCGTGATTCCATATTTTTGTATGTTTTCGATCTCTTCTAATTCGGGACTACGGATACCAATCATTACGCTTGACTTGGGATCAATATACGGAAGGCAGTCATACACAACTGAACCGTAAAAATTTCTAGTGGATGAAAGAAAATCCGGATGTGCATCAAAGTAGACAAGAGAAATGGGCCCGCGTTTATTCCCCAATCCCTGTATGATGGATGCAGTAAGAGAATGGTCTCCTCCAATAGTTATTGGCACTTTTCCATCATCGGTTATTCTTTCATAGACTAGCGGGATATTTTCTCTAGAGATATTTCCCAAATCAAAGATTTTTGATTGAGCTTTTCCCGAATTTGTATATGCTAAAGATTCCTTGTTGTTTTCTACATATACATCTCTGTCCCTTGAGATTTTCCTTATTCTGTCAGGCGCTTCTGAAGTTCCTTTTCGTAATGAATGTGAATGAGACTCGTCAGAAATTCCAATAATCACATACTCTGACTCTTTGTAAGAATTGCAATTTGACCAGCATAATGTCTCCATTAGATTTTCACCAAAACCCTGGTGTCTTGCCAAGTATTATGATTTAGACGCAACTGTATCACGAAATACTCAGTGTTAATTCGTGTAATTAAGGAATAAAGTAGTTGATTTCATTTAGCCCAAAGTCAATTGTCGATGATCATATTGTTTGAGAATCCAATGTACGAATTCATGATAACTCTACTAATTGCCTAGGGGGCAGATCCGCCTTTGTGCAATTTTTAGATTCATAAGAAATTACAATAACTATTTTTAACGAACATTTGGATTTCATGCTGATTCCATTATGCATGTAGGAATCATTTTGAGAACATAAATAAAAAAGAAAAAGATTACACTAGAAATAAATTATTTAGTTTTATCTTTTTCAGATTTCTTTGCTTCTTTTTTTGCTTTGTTTGAGGTTTTACTCATGACGTGCCATCTGGAAACAAGTAAATGAAGTAAAGCCTAATTGACTTTATTCAGAACTAGGACAACCAAATATCTTGAATTTACAAATTCTTGTTTGCAGTTGGTTACCGGTAATGCAGATTGTGATAGTAAAACTTTGAGAACAAATCATTCATCTTGTTTAAATTCAAGAATTCCAACCCACATCTACTATGAGTTATCAATATGATGACGACAATGATGACGTAGATTACGACTCTGACTATGATGAGGATTAACCGTCCTCTCATTTTCTTTTTTTAGGATCTTGACTTTCTCGTAGTTTGGTTTTCTGATTCTCTATTCATTTTGAGGATCCTTGTTTTGCTAAAAGCGAGGTTTCCAGGTTAGAGTCTTACGGTTTTTCTAAACTCTAGGTAAATTGCCTTTTGGTTATGGAATCGATCGTGATAATTTGCTAGATTATGACATATTGCAAATAATTTGAGGAATAAATGGAAAAATCTCCATTTATTTTTCAAAAGCCAGGCACGAATTAAATGGAGATAAATGGAGATGAAATTTTTTTAAAAAATATCTGAAAATATGATTTTCATATAAAATAACATCAGATTCAATGAAAAATGGAAGAAAAGAGGATTTGGAAAATTAGGATCTAAAACTATTGAGCATCTTGACACTATAGAAAGAGATGGTAAATTGTATCAAGTGATGAAAATACTGCGGGTCAACAGATTACGAAGTTCTATTTTATCTGGAGACATATCTCAAATTGGGAAATTTAATGTAATTGAGAGAATGGTGAATCTAAATGCAGATAATAAGAGAATGTGGTTTGAAAAAATCATCAACATAAATAGAAACAAGATGATAAAATCAATGCCTTTATCAATGAATTATCATACAATATGATATGAATAAAAACCAGAAAAAGATTTTAGAATATTTATCTAAAAAAGATGCTTCAACATTTACCGCTCTTGAAGAAATTGCAAAACATATAGTACTTGGAGAAACTGATACTGGCTCTGAATGTTACAAATTACGAGAAGATAAATTTTTAGCGCCGAACCAAAAACAGATTCTAAAAAAATGGGACGTCTGATAGATCATGGAATGTTATTACTTCATAACAATTATTCTCCAGATAAGAGAGGTTATGTTACAGAAAAATCTGAAGGTTGGCTTGATTTAGATTATTGAACACTTTCCAACAAACAAACTTACATCATAATGCTAGTCATTACCAAAATTCCACGCACAAAGCGGGGGGCATTCTATTTTTACTCTTTGTAGATGAACTTGTTAACCCTTTGGCATGAAAATAAATTAAAAATTCATTCATGACGGATTCTCAGTATTTTTTACACTAGTCACAGATTAGCTAGTCTGCATAGACACCAGTAATGGATCTGGCTTGTAAAACTCTCCATGCTCTGCTGCAAGTTTGTTTAATTCATCGACAATGTTTTTGATGCCGATCTCTTTTGCAGTTTCAAACAATGGTTTTTTCAGACCCAGTCCCAACTGAGCTGCCTTTTCAATCTCCTCTATGTCACTTGCACCGTTAGTCACAAGCCAAGCGGCATTGTTAATAATATTTGCAACAAGTTGAATGGGATTGCATTTTTGTGCAAGTTTTTCTGAAAGCGCAACCCTCTCATATTTGTCATCAGAATACTTGTAAAACCCTTCTCCTGATTTTTGCCCCAGTTTTTTCTCATCAAACATTTTTTCAACTAGCGGATGTGGATTGATCACTTTTTTGTCTCGTAGATGCATCTCGACTGTTGCTTTGTGAATTACATCCATTCCCGTAAAATCTGCCAGCTCAAAAATTCCCATTGGAAATCCCAGTTTGAATTTAACAGCAGAGTCTATCTCCTCAAGGGTTGCACCTGTTCTGTCTTTGACAAAACATGCTTCATGAACCATTGGGATGAACAATCTATTTATGATAAATCCTGGAACGTCCTTTCTACATAGTACGGCAACTTTGTTAACCGATTTGACATATTCTTGAGTTAAATCCGTGATTTTTTGAGATGTTTTTTCTCCTGGGATTATTTCTACCAGCTTCATTAACTGTGGTGGGTTGAAGAAATGGATTCCTATGAATTTGTCTGGGCGCGATGTTGTGTTTGCAATTTCGGTGATTGGCAACGTACTTGTGTTTGATGCAAAGATTACCTCTGGGGCTGCAACTTTGTCCAGTTCTGCATAAACTGTTTTCTTCAAGTCCATTATTTCGGGAACTACCTCGATTACTAGTTCTGCGTCTTTTACTGCTTCTGCCAAATCCACAATTGGCTTTATTCTTGCAAAAATTGAATCTCCTTCATCTTTTGAAATTTTTTCTTTTGATACCAGTTTGTCTAGGCTCCATTTTATCTTCTCCATGGCTTTGTCTAAAAATTCCTGTTTGATGTCTCGTAAAACTACATTATATCCTGCTGTTGCAGAAACTTGGGCTATGCCGTGACCCATTACACCAGATCCTAAAACTGTGATATTTTTTATTGACACTGATTCTAAAAAATTGAGTATCCTTTATAATGTATTTCAAAATTTTATTATCTTATGGGTTTGTTCAAACGTAAGAAAGACGATAAAAACAAGACAAAATGCGATGTCTGTGGAACTGATTTGTATGATCCTGAACGATTGAAAAAACACCTGAAAAAAGCACATGGAAACGTACCTGCAAAGAAGTTGGATCCGAATGCAGGTGACGGTGGAACTTGGTAGCATGGAACTAAGTTCTGGTCGGAAAGCTATCCTTGTTTTTGTTGGTGCATTTGTTGCTGCAGGAATTGTTCTATCCACTATGGTTTTTCCATTTTGGAATCTAATTCGTGAAGATGTGTTTGAAGAAGTGGTGATTTTGACAAATGATAACGGAGTGTGCTATGTTGAAACTTCTGATAACATTCCAAAAACCATTGAAAATTGCACCCTTGACTCTGGTGATAAAGCTACTATCAAGTTTGGCAATGGACTTGCTTGGGCTACGATAGTTGCCCCGTAATCGATGATTTAATATTTTGAAAATATGCTAAAAACACATGGACTGTATTTTCTGTAAAATCATCTCTGGTGACATCCCTGCCAAAATCATTAAAGAAACAAGCTCTTCTATATCGTTTTTAGATGCATTTCCTCTTGCAAAGGGTCATGTACTTGTAATTCCAAAAAACCATCATCAAAAAATTCAGGATATGAGCGAAAAAGAAAACTCTGATTTGTTTTCTCTTGTACATTCTATGATTTCAAAGGTTGACTCTATTACCGGTTCCACTTTACTTGCGGTGCATAACGGTAAAGATGCGGGACAGGAAGTGCCACATGTTCATGTACATTTAGTTCCGAGAAGCAAAGATGATTCTGCAGGAGCAATTCATTCCATGTTTAGTAATTCATTGAAACTATCTGACTCTGAAATAGATGAGATATATGAAAAATTAAAAGTCTAATACGGATACAATCTTTCATTTGAATCTATATTTTCAACGATGATTGCTTTTGTCGGACATGTCTCAGCCGCATTCATAATTTTGTTTACTCCGGCACCCTTTTGATTAATCACCGAGGATTTTGGATTTGACCTGCTTTCTTTATTGATTTCAAACACGTCTGGAGCTATCATTTCACAGCTACAACATCCAATACATCGGCTTTTGTCTACATCTACGAAAAGATTTGGTTGTTTTTTGGGTTCTTGCGCTTTTTCGTATTCCCCGTTTCTCCCGTCTGGACGAACCCGTGCATTATACTCCTCCCAAAATTTTCGCTCATACTCTTTCCAAAAATCAGGATCTCCTTCTTCGAACTCACGAGTGTATTTACTCCAATCTTGTTCTGGAATGCCTCCGTCATCTGGTGCTCCCCATTGTGGCTTTTTCTTGTATCGTGTTTTGGTGTTTGGTTTTTCTGCATGTTTTTCCTGTGGTGAACTGTTTTGATGATTGTGGTTTTTCTTCAAAAAATTATAGGCCTCTGTAATTTTTTTAAATTCCGTGTCACTTACTGCATTTTTATTTTTGTCAGGATGCCATTCTAGTGCCAGCTTTCTGTATGCTGCCTTGATCTCGTCTTGTGATGAATCCTGATTCACATTCAATACCTTGATTGCCTGATATGTGTTCACTGAAGATAGAGATTTGTCATATGATAAAAATAATTGCAACGATGTTGGCTTCTTTTATTCCAGTATTTCCTCATTTTCTGCTTTCCATGCAGGTTCGACAATGCACAAAAACCTCAAATTCTCTGATCCCGTGTTTTTAATGCATTGCTTGGAATTTGGCGCAACATACACTGAATCATCTTTTTCAAGCTCATACGCCTCCTCGTCCACATTCAGTCTTGCATTCCCATCCAAAATGTAATAAATTTCAGATGATGCAAGTTTGTGAAGTTTGGAACTTTTTCCAGGCTTTAATGTGAATTGTGCCACGCTGTAATTAATCCCACTTAGTGTGTTATGTGGATGAAAATACTGCTTGATTTTGGTTCCCTCATTTCCGTCAATAGGTTGAATCTCAGAATTTTTTCGTAATGACATTGTCTATATTATTTCTGAAACTTTGGATTTGAAATCTGATTCATACCATGTTGTTTTGTATGATGCATTTTTTTTAGGCAATATGTTTATTGCAATGTGAGAGAATGTCTTTTTCTTGTCAACTGAGCCGTGAGTATGTAGTACATTTGCAGGAATGTGCACGACATCTCCTTCATTAAGTGATATTTTCTCTGTTCGTTTAATCTTGAAATTGGTTTTAGATGTGCCGTATTTTTTAAAAATCTCGAGACTTCCATTCCCTTTAACTGCAATTAATACTTGATTTCCATCATGCTGATGGAGTTTGGTTCTGGAACCTTTTTCAAAATGAACATGATAAATGTCTTGATCCTTTGATTTGATTTTCTCAGATATTACTTTCATCCATGTTTTACCTGTAAACCAATCTGGATTTACCTTTCTTTGGTCCCCTGTTCCAAAAATATTCGCTTTCTTCATTTTAAATTCTACTCAAAATCTTCTTTTTCTTTTCTTGGAACTCTTTTTCAGTAAGGACTCCTGATTTTCTTAATTTTCCAAGTTTTTCAAGCAATCTCAAATCTTCTTCTGAACTCGATGTCATTTTTTTTGCAGACAAAATCCCTTCGTTTATTCTTTCAATACTTTTCTTTTGTAAAATTTCACTTTCTTTTCGTGCTTTCTCGCTGAATTCTTTGCTCGCTTTAGAAGCTTGTTTTGCAGTGATTTCTCCTAATTCTACTGCTTCATCTAAAACATCGTCAGCCTTTTTGATTCCTTCTTGGATTGCCTTGTCTGCTCTTCTGAGAAATTTATCGATATATCCGCCTTTTTTTGATTTCTTTGAGGTTCCCATGAGTTTTTAATAATTTCAAATCTATTATTTCTTTCTTAGTCGAATTGGTTTAATAGCCTGGATTTGTTAGAAAGAGTGATTTTGACAAACGACTATGATGTAAAGACTGTTGTGATAAGAAAAAACCTTGAAGAGGAGGATGCGCTGAAACTAGTGGAGCAAAAGAAAACAGACCCTTTCAAATCATTATTGTCCAGACCAAAAAAAGAGGACATTCATATCGATTCTCTAAAGTTGTGCTACGAGTCTTCCTTGATAGTATCAGGCAAGTACTCTGCAAATTATTTTAGAAAAGCCATCCATTCAATCGATGTTGACTCAAATGTACATGGCGTGGTTTTAGGAGATGCTGTCTTTCCAGTTCGCTCAAAATCTGGCCTGGAAAAGGCATTTGTTGGAAAAAAAGGAAAAAACAAAGTTGACTTGAGTTTAGAGGAACATGTTTTTGTTGAAGAAGAAGATGAGTTGACATTTGATCATCATGGACTTGAAATAGAGTTGCCATTTAAAATTGATTCAAAAACTATAGAGAATTATCCTAAAAAAATTCTGGAAGGCGGTTCGTCTGTAATACGAAAGCCTGAATTTTCTTATGATTCTGTGATAGACAAACTTCAGTTTCATCTAAAAAAACCAATGGAGGGAGATGTCCGTGATCTGAAAGATGAATTCGTCTTGCATGATATTACAGAGGTGTACATTCCAATTTTTGAGGCAAGATTATCTGATCTTAAAAAGAAAGTTGAGATTATTCGAATTGACGCAGTAAGAAAAAAAATTCTATAATGGAACTCTAGATTTATCTGATGAATTACATCTTCACAATTTTTCTAAACTCGTCATTGGCGTGAAATTTCTCAAAAGCTTTTTCCTCTTTTGCCCATGAGCGAATAGTTTTCGGATTCTTTGCAACTGCCTGTTTTAATAGTCCTAATGCTTCAGGATCCATTCCAAGTTCAGCTTTACTTCTTGATTTTGCATAAATGATGTTGACGTTGTCTTTGTGTTTTGATAAGATTTTGTCAAATATTTCAATTGCGTTTTCATGTTTGCCTAACTCTGCTAACTCTATCCCTTTGTGGAAAAACGCATCCATGTGACTAGGATTGTTTTTGTAAACTTTGTCAAAACAATTCAGTGCCTCCTCATGCCTTTTTATTTTCCCTAGGATGATTCCCTTGTAGAATAATGCATTTGGTTTTCTTGGCTCAATCATGATTGCTTTGTCTAACACTTGCAATGCCTCCTCATGTTCCTTTAGTTTGTCGAGTAGCACCCCTTTGTTAAAATAAGATGCAGCATGTTTTGGGTCTGCTTCTATTGCTTTGTCGTAACATTCTGCTGCGTCTTGAATGTTGCCCATCTCGGCCATTGCTATTCCCTTGTTGTTGTATGCTTGAGCGTCTTTTGGATTGATCTCTAGTAATTTGTCAAAACACGTGATTGCATCACTGTATTTTTTTATCTGGTTCAGTGCTAGTCCTTTGTTAAATATTGCTGAGGTGTTTTCTGGTTCTTGCTTTATCACTTTGTTAAACAACGAGATGGCTCCCTTTGGTTGGTTTTTCTCAATTAGTGACATTGCATTATACATCAGATCCTCTGAATTCTCTTTTCCACCAAACAATCCCATGATTTTTACAAAATGATACTGCTAATTACTTTTTTCAATAACCTTCTTCGTTTGAATCTGATTCTGCATCAATTTTCTCAAATGTCATGTCCTTTTTTTGGCAGGACTCACACTTCTCCATGATGCCAAATTCATTCCTGTATTGACCTTTCCCATCACATCTGAAACAGACCAACCTATTCTGCTGGGTTTAGATGCGAATTAAGGTTTGCTGATATTGTGTGATTGATTCAATTTCTATGCTGATTGGATCTAAATTAAGAGAAATAAAAAAAGACTCTACAGATGAGAACTTTTCATGTTAAGAAACACTTTCTGCTTGAGTTCTTTGAGTTGGTCGTGGATAGTTTTCACTGCATCTGAATCTCCGTTATTGTATGCATCTCTAAGTTGTTGCATCAAATCTAGAAATTGTGCCCTTGCAGCATCAACATCTGCATCTCCAGTTGGTTCTGAGAATTTCTGTTGGAATTTCTCAAATTTCTTTGCAGTTTTTTCACCTTTCATTTCTTTCATTTTTGAATGATCAAATGTTTTGGTGACTGTGGTGAAGTTTGTACTGTCACCTGCATCTACAACAAAGATGTTTTTGGTCATTGTTTCAGACTCATCTTTGTTCATGCTGGTAATGGTCCATACAAGATATTTGTTGCCTTCACCATCTTTTGCAATTCCAATGCTTGCCTTCATTGCATCCGTAACACCATTACTTTCAGCAATGGATACTGCTTGACCTAGAGAAACTGTTACTTGATTTTTTAGCTCAGAGTGAGTCTCTTTTGTCATTTCTGCAGGAATTGCAATTGATCCTGTAAATCCTTCAACTTGGATAGCCTTATTTCCATGATGTCCTTTTTTGTGGTCTTTTTCCCCACTCCATTTTGCATAATCTTCCCCTTCTGCCATTACGCTTGGTAATGCTACAGCGAACATCAGGGCAAAGACTGCTACAAACGCAGGAATCATGTACTTTGTTTTACTATTCATGGATGATTTCATATAATTTTGCATAAAAGGCGTTGTTATCAAGTGATACGTAACAATGTTACCTGATCTTTATCTGACTTGCTTCGTCGTTGATTTTGTTGGTACAGATTTGCAAGGGTATTTGTGAGTACAAAAAGGCATTTTCAATGCCAAATAATTTACGTTATAACTCAGGACAGAAGAGATGTGGTTTATGTGATTGTTATTTCTATACCGAAGACATTTCTTGTCCATGTTGTACTACCAGACTTAGGACAAAACCACGAAATAAAAAATTACGGAATAAATGATGATGTGTTATGGAATCCATTTTTAGAGGCGACTTTATCTGGCACGTGAATACAGAGATCGAATTTACATTAGGAAGGATATTCTCTTGAAACTTTACGAGTATGGTGAAATGAATCAAAGTAGATTGATGAGTATATGTGGATTAAACAATGTAAAACACAAGGAAATTTTGGATAGCATGGTAAACAAACAGATGATTGAAAGAAAAGAAGAGCCGTGGGGGAACAAAACCATCTACAAATACAAAATTTCTGAAAAAGGAAAGACGCTACTTGAAGAAGTTTTGCAGAGATATGAGGACCTGTTCCCAAGAGATAACGGAGATGAATAAAAATGTCTAAAGATAATTCCAATAAAGACCGTGAAAATATTTTTGAAATATTGGATGGAATAATGTTTCAGCTTAGCAGAACAAAAAAGATGTTTTTGATTATGATAATTACTACATTAATAATTCCACCACTCTCCCTAATCGCAATTACCAGTGTATATGATTCTCCATATCAAGACAAATTCAGAGAAGATTTTGACACCCGTCTGCAATCAAAACTTGATAATGATGAAATAACCGAAGACGAATACAATTTGATGAAGGAGAAATTCTCCAAGAAAACAAAACTAAATCCATTGCTTCGCCCCCATCAGCTTGTAATATTCGTAATCTCCGTTGTTTGGTTGGGAATAGGAATAAGACAATGGTTTGTTATCTCAAAATGGGACAAGCGATACCAACAATTCAAGGAAAACCAAAAAGAGATTGATAAGAAATTCGAAGATGACTCTGATGATGAAAAATAAATTGGTTGTAAATTTAAAATGAATAAACTCAATATTTTATTTTTTGCAGCGGCCGTCACTACTGCCATTGCAGGAATAATTCATGTTGTTTTGGGGATTCCTTCAAACAATCTCAATAGTCAGATATTGTTTGTTGTGGGAGGCGCTACGCAGATTTTTTGGGCTGTCCCAATGATTAGAAAGTGGGGGGCTGTCTGGTATGGTGTAGGTCTTGGTGGAACTTTGATGTTTATTGCAATATGGGTGATTACTAGAATTCCTGATAACTTCATTACTGGACGTGAGGGAAGAATCAGTGATAACGGAATTCTAGTTGAAGCATTTCAGATTGCTTTTGTTGGTATTGTAATTGTGATTCTTGTACTGGACAGAAAATCATTTTCTAAAAAAGAAGGAAATGCGAGTTAAAATATGAGTTCTATGTCCCAGACCGCTAAACAAGTGCATGGCATACTTGATGTGCAAAATGTTTCCAAAGTTTACCAAACTGCTGCAGGAAAAGTTGTAGCTCTAAAAAATGTCAGTTTCTCCATTCCGAAAAACCAGTTTGTATCAATTGTCGGTCCTTCAGGTAGCGGGAAATCCACTTTGCTGAATATGATTGGGGCTTTGGATAAACCATCTAGGGGTACTGTATTGATGGATGGGATTGATATCTTCAAGCTACCTGATAACAAACTGGCAAAGATTCGAAATACCAAAATCGGATTTGTATTTCAATCATTTAATTTGATTAACAGATCGACTGTTCAAAAAAATATTGAAATGCCTGGAATTATTTCTGGAATGGACAATGCAACTAGAACTAAACGTGCCCAAAGCATTCTAAAAAAACTCGGTATTTTAAAAAAAGCAAACCATAAACCAAATAATCTCAGTGGCGGAGAACAACAAAGAGTTGCAATAGGTAGAGCCTTGATAAATAATCCTGCAATTATTCTTGCAGATGAGCCAACTGGAAATTTGGATACTGCTACTGGTGAAGATATTTTCCAGCTTTTAACAGAGCTGACAAAAAAATATTCCAGAACGGTTGTAATGATTACACACAATGTAGATTTGGCAAAAAGGACAGATCGATCAATATACATGAAAGATGGAGAAATTGAAAAAGATGTCTGCAACTAAATCAAAAAATATGGTTCTCAAGATGTTGTCTCTTTCCCTGTTTGCAATACTGGTGATTTCTGTTTTGCCAAACTTTGCAAATGCTCAAACTTTTAGAAGCGATTGTTCTTCATCTACTACTACACGGGTTGATGCAGATTACAACGGACCTGTTTTCCTTGATGCGTATTGGACTGACAGAAGTAGTTCTAGTACGGATTCACTTAATCCCAATGAATTAGAAGTAGGACCTGGAGAGGGACCATCAACTCTTGCTGCTGTCTTTGTAAATCGCTCACCACTTGAACTGTATGCTGTTACAGGATATTTGCGTCTGCCAGACGGATTCAAGCCAGGTGGAACTAGTGCAGATCCTCAGGCAAAATCCTACTTTGCATCCACTTTTAGCAAAAGTATTGGAGACGTATCCCAAGCGAGTTATTTTGCTAAACTAGTTGAAGGAGAAGTGTTTACTCTGTACTTTGATGTGGATATTACAGATGATGCCGAAGTTGGCTCGTATCTTAGTTCTGCAATCCTGGATTATTCCACTCCAGATCATGTGAGAAGCTGTAAATCTGCCTTGCTAAATGTGCCATTTATTTTACCTGGAAAAGTTGTTTTGGATCTAGGTACTGATAATAAGCCACTGACCCCAAAGGTGCCAAATCCTATTGACTTTATAATTTCCAACACGGGAAGTTCTCCTGCAACTGGTGCAATTTTGACAATATTGAGTATTGGAGACGATAGCAGTCGCTCATCAAGGGACAGTTCAAGCTCTACTGTTACTTTACAATCATCTGAAACGGAATTGGTCAATCTTGGAGCTAATACGTTCAACATCGGAACTATTCCTGCAAATGGCTCTACGAGAATCTCAACAACAATATTTCCAGAAGCCACATCAGGCTCATCAGTTCAGAACATAAGTCTCCAAATAACATATGGCAATGCCTATGGATACAAGCAGACTGAATTGTTAACTACCGGACTTGTCGTTTCGCCAAAACCCTCAGAATCGCCAATCATCGTATCAGTTGATACACAACATGATGAACCAGTAGTGACTGCAGGAATTGTTGAAAACATTATGTTCCAAGTTACCAACAATGGTGACGATGAGATTACGGATCTGCTACTTACTCTATCTGGGGAAACTACAGAAATGAAAATTATGGGAAAGTCAAAGTGGATGATAAGTTCTCTTCCTGTGGGTGAAACTTTTGAGTTTACCACTGATGTCTTTGCGTCAACTAACCTGATCAATACTCCTAGTTCCTTTAACATGAATCTGGATTACATCTCTGATGGAGAGTCTAGCTTGGATGCTGCAAATGTAGGAGTGTTTGTTTCTGGGAGCATAGAATTGACACTATATGATGTACAGGTTAGCAGTATTGGTGGCAAGTTGCATCTTGTTGGAAACGTGCTCAATCAGGGAAGCACTACTGGCAAATTTGCCAACATAGAACTGCTGTCCCTTGCGGATATCCCAGATGTTTCAGATATTTCTCCACAGTATATGGGAGATTTAACAGATGATTCATCAATTCCATTTAGTATTCCATTGCCAGTATCTTCGCTTTCACAAGGCAAACACCCTTTCTCAGTTAAGGTGACTTATGCTGATGATCTTAGAAATTTTCATGAAATTGTTTTTGATGACATAGTTAATGTTTCTCAAATCAAACAGCAATCATCAAATGAACGCGGTGAAAGTTCCGCACTGATCTCTACTGAAGTTTTATTGGGAATTGCAGCAGCAGTAATTGTCGTTATAGTAATAGTAATTAAAATCAGAAAAAAGAAAAGCGAAATAGATTCCAGTGCTGATGATCTGGATTTCCTCTTGGATAACTCAAAGAGCTCAAAGAATTGAATCCTAAAGAAATTCTGTTACTGTCTTTTTCTGCATTAAACGAACGTAAGATCCGAACATTATTGACCGTATTGATGGTTGTTGTAGGAAGCAGTTTGATGATTGTTCTTAATGGACTCAGTGCCGGACAAACTCAATTTATTGAGGATCAACTAAATCAACTTGCAGACAATGTATTAACAGTGACACCTGGGCAACGCTCTTTTCGAAGTGTGGATACAACTCCATCAATTGTATTTAATTCTGCAGTTGTAAATAAAATAAATTCCCTGTCTTCTGTAGTTGATGTGATCCCGAGATATTCTGGTACAGTTGATCTTAATTCACAAGCAAGAGTATTGCGTACCTCTGTCCTGGCAATGAATCCTGATGATGTTTATGTTAGCGTACCTGGTCTTGAAATGGAAGCGGGTTCTGTGATAAAGCGAAATGACCCTTCAGCAATACTTGTTGGACAAAGTGTAGCGTATCCTGATGGGGCATCATTTCCAATAGTTACATTGGGTCAATCGCTGAAACTCACTTTTAGATATGTTGATACGGAAGGCGAGCAGCAAGAAGACTCTAGAACATTTGTGGTGTCTGGAATTTTAAAAGAATCAGGTGATCGTACTTTGGATCGTTCTGTAATAATTAACGAAAATGTTGGAAATACATTTTTAAAAAAATCAGGCAAATTTGATAGCCTCTTAGTTTCTTTACAATCATCTGAATTAATTTCACAAACCGAAGAGGATCTGAAAGAACTCTTTGGTACGTCTATAGGAATCTCTAGCCTTCAATCCCGATTGCAATTTAGACAACAGTTTACTGAAGGTAATAACGCATTTATTCAAAGCATCGGTGTAATTGCTTTGGTTGTTGGTGCTGTAGGTATCATCACTACATTGTACACATCAGTTACTGAAAGAATTAAAGAGATTGGTACGATGAAAGCTATAGGTGCTCAGAATAAATCCATACTTTTGCTTTTTCTAATGGAGGCATTACTTATTGGTCTATTAGGTGGAACAGCTGGAATCTTGGTAGGTATGATGTCTGGACATGCTCTAAGTTCTATTCTATCTCCTCCTGGTTTTGGAAATACTTCAAACATTGTACCTATTTTTCATTTTGTAGATACACTATACGTATGGTTGTTATCCGTAATACTTAGCATATCTGCAGGAATACTTCCTGCATGGAAAGCTTCCACGTTATCGCCCCTTGTTGCATTACGTAGAGAGTAAATTGAAATCATTTCATTCATTGAATAGTGATGAGAAAAAGTATTGACGCCAATGTGTCATGTCGTAGCAATTTTTTAAAAGAAGCAATATAGACTTCAAGTGTGTCTGATTTTCAATTAAAATATCTTGCAGACAAGGTGCATGTACACAGATGGCCCAAAGATTCCCCTGATTGGGATGAATCAACCATTGTACAACTAGATAAAACAATTAACAAAAATCTTGAAAAAAAACAGATTGTGGTAGGCGAAAGTATAATTCAAATTCAAACCATCAAATTTTATTCAATTAAAAAAGTCGGAGTAACTGTACCTCTCTTCAAGGATGAATGCACCATGATATTTGAAGCAAAATTTGGAGAATTATTTGCACACGTTCATGTTACTATCAAAAATGAAAACTATTTGGATATTTTTAACCAATTAATTTCTTGGCGAAAAAAATACTTTCCCTCTAATGAAGATAATCAATAGTTGCTACGACCATCTTTTTGATGTCTTGCTTTGTGTGGGTGTATGATATGGCGCCTAATTTTCCTGGCAAAAAGAATATTCCATCATGTGCTATCATCTTGAAATGGTAATCATGAAGTGCTCTAGTATCGCATTTTGCTGCTTGAGTGGCATTAGTAATTTCCACAGTTCCATTATTCACAAAATGGGTCATAAACAAAGAACCTTTTCCAGTTACTACTCCTTTACCATCAAATGCTTTGGTTAGTTCTTTTCTGGCATAATCTCCTATAGAATTAATTGTTGAATAGATGGACTTGTTATTTTTCAAAATAGAAAGTGTTGCAAATCCTGCAGTCATCGATGTGGGGTTTGCAGAAAATGTTCCACCCCCTACATAACTTCGCTCTGATTTTTTCTTTCCCGTGGTATCTGCATATTCCATGATTTCTTTTTTGCCACACATCACCCCGATTGCCATTCCGCCACCTGTGATTTTTCCCAGAGTTACAATGTCTGGATCTAGTTTCATTGTTGGATAGATGCATCCATATCTAAATCTAAATCCTGTAACTATCTCATCTAAAATAAATAATGAATTGTTTTTCTTACAAAATTCTTGTATTCCTTTCAAGTAATCTGATTCAGCTGGAATGCATCCGCCACCGCCTAACACTGGTTCTATAATTACGCCAGCTAAATCATTAGAATGTTTTTTCAAAATGAAAAGTGATGCTTCCAAGTCATTATAAGGAATTGAAACAATCTTTTCCTCATTAACAACACCTGAACTTTCTGATTCAGCAAATGGCCAATTCACTGATTTTAGCAAATCTGAAGTATAACCATGCCATCCGCCATCAATCTTTGCAATTATTTTTTTTCCAGTAACAGAGCGCGCAAGTCTTACTGCATACATTGTAGCTTCAGTTCCTGATGTGACATAACGAATTTTCTCAGCTACTGGAACAGCTTTTGAAATTAATTCTGACAGTAAAACGGTCTGCATATTGACCGTTCCATACATCCAGCTTTTCTCAATCTGTTTTTTCAGAGCGTCTTTGACATTTTTTTGACCATGTCCTAAAATGAGACTCCAGTGACCCATCCAGTAATCCGTATATTTGTTGGAATCCACATCGACAAGGTTTTTTCCTGCGGATGATTTTACAATAAATGGATATGGTTCATAAAATCTTATGTTGTGACTTACACCATTTACATGAAGTTTAGCAGACTTTGCAAATAATTTTGCAGACTGTGGTGTTTTCTTTTTGTACTCTCTTGTATAATCCAAAACCAAATTCATCAATTATTACTGTCATTTTAACCCTCAAAAATAACGTAAAACAGCTCAATTTTATGTGTGATTCATGCTGAAAAAATTTGTAAAAATAAAACATGTAATTTTTTCAATTTTTAGCCCCGATCAGGCACAATTTCACGTATAGTTTATATGGATTCCGTATACTTCACCTTCTGCATACGTAACGCAATAGGCGGCGCTTGTGATGAAGTTTGGCAATATGCCATTTTGTGATTCATGGGCCTCCAGTTACGCATACAAGAATGAGGATTTGATTGAAAGATCAATATCTGAGATGTGAAGATTATGTGCATCCGTCAATTCCAATTAAAGTACAAATGTACTTCAATAATCAAAATACAAAATATAATTCAGAATCCGGTTGATCCTGCCGGACCTGACTGCTATCGGATTGATACTAAGCCATGCGAGTCATTGTAGCAATACAAGGCAGACGGCTCAGTAACGCGTAGTCAACCTACCCTATGGACGAGAATAACCTCGGGAAACTGAGAATAATACTCGATAGAACATTATGCCTGGAATGGTTTATGTTTCAAATGATTTATCGCCGTAGGATGGGACTGCGGCCTATCAGTTTGTTGGTGAGGTAATGGCCCACCAAGACTATTACAGGTACGGGCTCTGAGAGGAGTAGCCCGGAGATGGGTACTGAGACACGGACCCAGGCCCTATGGGGCGCAGCAGGCGAGAAAACTTTGCAATGTGCGAAAGCACGACAAGGTTAATCCGAGTGGTTTCTGCTAAAGGAACCTTTTGTCAGTCCTAGAAACACTGATGAATAAGGGGTGGGCAAGTTCTGGTGTCAGCCGCCGCGGTAAAACCAGCACCTCAAGTGGTCAGGATGATTATTGGGCCTAAAGCATCCGTAGCCGGCTCTGTAAGTTTTCGGTTAAATCTGTACGCTCAACGTACAGGCTGCCGGGAATACTGCAGAGCTAGGGAGTGGGAGAGGTAGACGGTACTCGGTAGGAAGGGGTAAAATCCTTTGATCTATTGATGACCACCTGTGGCGAAGGCGGTCTACCAGAACACGTCCGACGGTGAGGGATGAAAGCTGGGGGAGCAAACCGGATTAGATACCCGGGTAGTCCCAGCTGTAAACTATGCAAACTCAGTGATGCATTGGCTTGTGGCCAATGCAGTGCTGCAGGGAAGCCGTTAAGTTTGCCGCCTGGGAAGTACGTACGCAAGTATGAAACTTAAAGGAATTGGCGGGGGAGCACCACAAGGGGTGAAGCCTGCGGTTCAATTGGAGTCAACGCCAGAAATCTTACCCGGAGAGACAGCAGAATGAAGGTCAAGCTGAAGACTTTACCAGACAAGCTGAGAGGTGGTGCATGGCCGTCGCCAGCTCGTGCCGTGAGATGTCCTGTTAAGTCAGGTAACGAGCGAGATCCCTGCCTCTAGTTGCCACCATTACTCTCAGGAGTAGTGGGGCGAATTAGCGGGACCGCCGCAGTTAATGCGGAGGAAGGAAGGGGCCACGGCAGGTCAGTATGCCCCGAAACTCTGGGGCCACACGCGGGCTGCAATGGTAATGACAATGGGTTCCAAATCCGAAAGGAGGAGGTAATCCCCAAACATTACCACAGTTATGACTGAGGGCTGCAACTCGCCCTCACGAATATGGAATCCCTAGTAACTGCGTGTCATTATCGCGCGGTGAATACGTCCCTGCTCCTTGCACACACCGCCCGTCGTTTCATTGAAGTGAGCTTTTAGCGAGGTGACGTCTGATTGGCGTTATCGAACTCGAGGTTCGTGACAAGGGAAAAGTCGTAACAAGGTGACCGTAGGGGAACCTGCGGTCGGATCACCTCCTTAGACATGGAAAGTGTACGGATGCACTAATCTTCACATCAAATCATCGATGCAATGCATCACGAAAGTGATGTATGAAGGATGTAGCAGGTCTCTGCCAGGAGCTTGCAATGATCGTCGTGCATAGTCGTGTAATATGTGGCTGAATTTGCCGATGTAAAGACGGCAATAGGTGGATTGCTAGGCTTGAGGAGAGAAGAAGGACGTGGCAAGCTGCGATAAGCTCGGGGTAGGCGCACGCATCCTATGATCCCGAGATGTCCGAATGAGAATCTTACACATTTGTGTATTCCAGTACACTAGTATTGGAAGTCGAACCGTGGGAATTGAAGCATCTTAGTACCACGTGGAAAAGAAATCAATTGAGATTTCCCAAGTAGAGGCGATCGAAAAGGAAAGAGCCCAAACTGAATCCTTCGGGAGATGTGGTGTTTTGGTATGATAATATGGAATCTTGGAGCACAGCTGAAATGATCTGAAAAGTTCTGGCATAGAGGGTGATACCCCCTTAAGCGAAGTGTGAATAGTCCTATTCATACCCGAGTAGTTGTCCTTGGTAGTGGGCAATGAATATGGGTGAAAGTAGCATCCGAGGCTAAATATCTCTCAAGACCGATAGTGGACTAGTACCGTGAGGGAAAGCTGAAAAGTACCCCGGAAGGGGGGCGAAAAGTGCATGAAACCTATTGCTTACAGACGTGCGTGGCATGAAAGGTGATTTTTTCAGATTGGAGATTCTAGCAATAGAGTTGAAGATTTGATGTTCAAATCATCAGTGTCACGCGTTCCGTCTCGAAACACGGGCCAAGGAGCTAACCGTTATGGCAAGCTTAAACCTGTAAAGGTGTATGCGAAGGGAAACCGAGTTCTCGCAGCTTCGCAAGAAGTCAGGAGAAGCGTGTGAAAGTGCGTAGAGTCATAGCGGCTAGGCTAGAAGCCAGTCGATCTATTCCTGAGCTAGACGAAGGCGGGCGAAAGCCCGCTGGAGGTCTTAAGACGTTCTGACGTGCAAATCGTTGTTGTGACTTGGGAATAGGGGTCAAAAACCAATCTAGACTGGCGCTCGCTAGTTCCAACCGAAGCGTCTCGCAGGGCGTGCTTTGTGGAGATAGTGTTTCCGGTAGAGCACTGATAGAGAGGCGCGGGGGAGAAATCCCTCACCTCTCATTCAAACTCCGAACGGATACACATCGTAGAAGCAAGGACACGGGTTCATGTGGCGTAAGGCTCATGACCGAAAGGGGTTTAACCCAGACTGAAGTTAAGGTCCCCAAATCTTTGCTAAGTGTCAAGCTAAAGAGCGTATTCTCGCCAAGACAGCAGGGAGGTAAGCTCAGAAGCAGCTATCCTTTAAAAAGTGTGTAACAACTTACCTGCCGAGGGGGGATGCCTCAAAAACGGACGGGGCTAAAGCAAAGTACCGATACTTTAGATAATCATCAGTGGATGATTCGTGGTAGGTTGGCGTAGTGATTGGGTCGAAGCAGGGCGGTGACGTCCTGTGGACCGGTTTCTATTGCAGATCTTGGCGGCAGTAACAGCATAGTATAGTGAGAATCTATACCACCGCAAGCGTAAGGGTTTCCAGGCAATGCGTTATCAGCCTGGAGGTAGTCGATCCTAAGGTTTGCCTCAAAAGAGTAAATCGAATGGGAAACTAGTTAATATTCTAGTACCTTACATGGAGCGTTTGAGCTATATGGTTAGCTTCCGGATAGGGGTTGTACAATCATCGTTGTATCTAACTATTCAAGGATTGGGGAGTGTCGTAATGACGAGAACCAGTCCGAGGTAGGAATGGCTTCGCGTTAGCGAAGTTTCCTCGAGTCCAGGAGACCATGAAAGACTGTGTAGTTAGCAAAATGTAAGTTCGTACCCAGAACCGACACAGGTGCGCTGGCTTAGAAAGCTAAGGTGCTACGGGTATACCGTATGGCGAGGGAATTCGGCAAATTAGTCCTGTAGCTTAGGTATAAGGGATGCCTGCGGTCTTCATGAGGAATGGGGACCGCAGGTTGCAATGACAAGGGGGTTTCGACTGTTTAATAAAAACACAGGCGACTGCTAGTCCGAAAGGATTTGTATAGTCGCTGAATCCTGGCCGGTGCCGGTACCTAAAACTTGGGTTCAACCGAGCTAAGGGCCGGTTAACGCCGGGAGTAACTCTGACTCTCTTAAGGTAGCCAAATGCCTTGTCGGGTAAGTTCCGACGCGCATGAATGGAACAACGAGAGCCCCACTGTCCCCGCCTACAACCCGGTGAAGCCACATAAGGTGGACGAACAGTCCATCAACTTCCATCGGGGAGAGAAGACCCCGTGGAGTTTTACTGCAGCTTGTGCTTGTGGTATAGTAAGAATTGCACAGGGTATCTGGGAGCCATGCTTAACATTCCCCGGGATGTTAAGAAGCAACGATGTAACACCAGACTCTTTTTGCAGTACCACTTATCCAGTGAAGACCGGAGACACGTGCAGGTGGGCAGTTCGGCTGGGGCGGCACCCCTTTGAAAAGATATCAAAGGGGCCCAAAGTTGAGTTCAAACGGGGCAGAAATCCGTTGAAGAGGGCAAAGCCAAAAACTCGACTGAATGGATTTCCAAACGCACGGAATTCATAGACGAAAGTCTGGCTTAGCGATCCTTCGTGTGCCCACTATTGGGGCCCGGAGGTGACAGAAAAATTACCCCAGGGATAACAGGCTCGTCGCGGGCGAGAGCTCCTATCGACCCCGCGGTTTGGTACCTCGATGTCGGCTTTTCCTATCCTGGTCCTGCAGCAGGGGCCAAGGGTGAGGCTGCTCGCCTATTAAAAGGGAACATGAGCTGGGTTTAGACCGTCGTGAGACAGGTCGGTCTCTGCCTGATGGAAGCGCGAATAACTGAGGGGAAGTTGCTCCGAGTACGAGAGGAACAGAGCAGCGTGGCCACTGGTTTACCGGTTGTCTGATAAGGCAGGCCGGGCAGCTAAGCCATTTAGGCTAAGTGCTGAAAGCATCTAAGCACGAATCCTATCCCGAGACAAGTTATTCTTTCGTAAGATGAAGGTCGGCAGCAGAATACTGCGTTGATAGGAAGGTGGTGTGGATCACAAGCTTCGGCGAGTGGTGAGCCAGCCTTTACTAATAGACCAACACATCGGTTCAGCCACTTACATAGAGACTATGCGCGATGAATCATTTCATTCATCAAGTGGAAAAATATACACGACTTGTACGATGATTTTATTTTTAATCATTCTTTAGCTAATGCTATAGATTTTTTTATATGATTATAAATTTCCTAGTGGATACTATACACGACAAAAAAATTATTTCCTGGCAACATCAATTTTCATTCAGATTATCAAATTCATTATTTGTTGTGGATGATTGAATTTTGAATAAATTTTATTCCTAAATTTGAAGTAAAATTTGCAAACAATGCTTTGTTGGAAAGATACTGGATTGATTAATTCTTCAGTTTCTATCCCTCCAAATATTTTTTGACAATTTCTTTCTGAGTTGATTTTTTCTCATCCTTTACACTATACAAGTATGTTAAAAATAATCCATTGATGTTAAATGGAATATTTTTTCAATAAGTGTATTATTTCTTTTCTGATCAAATTTGTTTTTCTATATTTTTAATACAATCATGACAAATTACAGACTTGTCTGATAAATCTCGTATAATGTCCTTGTTCTGAAATTCTGAGTCATATGTAGCACCAATGACTGTTTTGTTTGTCCATACCTGATAATCTTCTTTCTTTTTACCACAAACAAAACAATTCACACGTCTTTTACAAAAAGAACAAACTTAAGGGTTTGCTAAAGTTTTGGCAAATTTCCTGATTTATCTAAATTTGATTTACAAACTTTGCAATACAACCTAACTTCTGTTGATGGAAATTCAATTCCGCAATTTTTACAAATGTAAAATTTTCGCTCACTCACAAATTTCTAACAAAACGAATGAACTTAAGCTTATGGATAGTTTCAAAAAATATGTTCTAATTGTAATTTTTTTATGTTCTCTAAATTATCTCGTTTGTAGAAAATAGTATTCCTAATCTGAGGGACTTCTATGCTGATTCAATTCCTGCTCCTGTCATAATATTTTTAAAAAGAATTGGCGTATTTGGCATGCCTATAATATACTACTATTTACTCTGTTATCGAAAATAACACACAAGCGCTTGTATTATATCAAATGATAAATCTGAATATATATGGGTCTTACATCATCATTAAAAAAATTAAATTTGAATTTGTCTGATTTGGAAGAAATTCTTACAGATCATTCTATTGCTACAGTTACTGACAATGAAGGGACTATTGTGTATGCAAACAAAAAATTTTGTGAAATATCAAAATATTCTGAAGACGAATTATTGGGGCAAAACCATAGGTTATTGAAATCTGGTAAACATTCCGACCAATTTTACAATGAATTGTGGACTACAATATCTAAGGGGAAAAATTGGAATGGTGAAATAAAGAATCGTGCAAAAGATGGTTCATTTTATTGGGTTAAAACTACAATTATTCCAATTATGGATTCTCAAAAAAATATAAAATATTATGTTGCGATCAGAACTGATATTACTAGAGAAAAACAAATGCAAGAAAAACTCTCACATGCTGAAAAGCAACTAGCGCAACAAAATCTTTCACTTGCAGCTAAAGTTGCAATGAAAAGTTCTGACATCGTGAAGAACGAACGACTAGCAACAATAGGAACTATGGCAAGCAGGATTGCTCATGACCTGAAAAATCCCTTGACAATATTGCATACATATGCTGATATGTTAACACCTGAGATTCTCTCAAAACTGGATTCTAAAGATAAAGAAAAATGGTTTCGATTACAAAACTCCATCTTTGATATGCATAGAATAATAGATGATGTTTTAGATTTTGCCAGAACCAGTGAAATAAACAAGAAAAAAGTTCCATTTTTGAGTATTCTGAGATTGTCTATGAATCATGTGCGTTCCTCTTATGGTATTATAATCAAATTGCCTGAGAATGATGTGACTTTGAACTGCGATCGTAGAAAGATTGAAGGTGTAATGTCTAATTTGATCAATAATGCAGTTCATGCATTAGACGGCCAGGGTGAAATTGATATTTCATTATCTTTGGATTCTGAATTTGTTACTATCAAAGTAAAGGATTCGGGTCCTGGAATTCCTGATGAAAACATGGAAAAAATCTTTGAACCAATGTTTACAACAAAAAATACTGGTACTGGCCTAGGGTTAGTAATTTGTAAAAGCATAGTTGAACAACATGGTGGAAACATATCTGTTAGTAATAATCCTACAACTTTTACCATAAAATTACCTCTTTAGATGAATTATTCTTCCAATTCTATGTCGTTTTGAAGTTCTTTTGGCAATCCTGCCCACCATTCTTTATGATTATCAGACATCAAGCAAAATATTTTAAAACTTGCTAATAGATCTGTTGGTTAAATCTTCAAAGTAATTATTCAAGAAAATCTGACAAAATTTAATCTTTCAAATATTTGATATCTGAAATATCATCCACATCTTTGATTTTTACAACCAATGTGTCTCCTAGTTTATTGAAAATTCTTTGACGTTTCTCATTGGTCAAAAACCATCCTAAAACTACGTCTATTGGAAGCAAAAATGCTTTACCGAAACTACTGATCAATATGCCTTTCAAACTTGGCCTTTCTCCAATAATGTTAACTGTTTTTAAATTCATGATTTTTTTCCCAACTGTTTGACCTATTTTGTATTCTAACACAGTCCAATACACAAAAAATAAAATACTGGTTGGAATGTATTGTATGTTTTCCATCCAAAATGAATTTTCTTCAAACTCATAATCTAATGAACCGAATGAAACAAAAATTAGAACCGTTGAAATACTTGAAACAATGATAAAATCAATTAACCACGCAAAAAATCTGTCTGCCCATTTTGCAATAATTATCTTTGATGATCCTTCTGAATTTGATTCATCCATAATTTCAATATTCAACTCAAATTAATAAAATGTGTTAATCACTAGCTAATATCTATTCCAACATAGATAATTTATTCTGGAATACTGATGGATATCTATGAAAGCAAAATTTGCTACATCATGTAGCTCCTGTGGGGATAAAATTCAACCAGGAAAAGAGATCTCAAAAAACAAAGATGATATTTGGGTTCATAAGCACTGTGCTGAGGATTCAGAAGGATTGCCCTAGAAATTAATACCCCTCAATTTTAAATAAATTTGAAATTATTTTTGATATCGATTAATCCTTTTCATGCATTACTCTGGACATTTCGAAGAAATGAAAAAGATGTTGTCAATCTTTACAACACTCTTTCACCAGTCATGCAGATAGCAACAGGTGGCTCTATGCTTAATTTTGGTTATTGGTCATCATGTAATGCAGATCCTATTTCAGCTCAAAATAATCTGTGTTTGATTTTTGGAGATTTAGCTGAATTGTCTTCTGCAAAACATGTGGTAGATGTTGGAAGTGGTTTGTCTGCTCCATCAAAATTATGGGGAGATGTTTTTCCAAATTTGGAGTTGTATGATATAAACATTAATTTCAACCAACTAATTTCTTCTGGAACACAAAAAAACATAGAGTTCTTAAACGCTACTTCTACAAAATTACCCTTTGCTAATAATTCTGTTGATCGTGTATTGGCATTGGAATCTGCACAACACTTCCGTCCTTTATCTGATTTTATCTGTGAATCAAAAAGAATATTGAGCACATCTGGATTACTTGTAATTGCAATTCCTATAACAACTGGAAATTCATCATTTGGAAAATTAGGAGTTTTGAAATTTACTTGGTCCTCTGAACACTACAGTTTGGATTATTTGAAAAATCTACTTATAGACACTGGATTTTCAATTTCTGATGAACTATACATTGGTTCTGATGTTTATCCTCCTCTAACGAATTATTATCTTGAAAATAGAGAACGATTGAAAAAATTGATTTTAGAAAATTATCCCAAATATGTCGAACAAATTCTTTTCAAATCTCTTTTAAAAATGAGACAAGCATCTGAAGACAAAATAATTGATTATGTTTTATTAAAATGTCATATGTAGTTATACTTTGATGATGTTTCGAGAAATTAGATTTTCAATAGCTCGCAAATACTCTTCTTCTGGAATTCTTTCATCTAGTAACCATACTGTTGTTTTTTTCAACCATTCTGGAATTTTTATTTGATGTTCCTCTATGTTATATTTGGAATCAAAAAAGTTAGTATCTGTAATTTTCGTTTTCTCCCCTACTGATAACACAGTTGTTTCATGATGCTCATACAGAAATACTAGTCCTGTATTTTTGTCAATCACTTTGGTATTCTGACCAGTTGTATCCGTTGCATACCATGATTGTTTCATCTGATTTTCAAAAATATGGGTGGTCTCACTTACAATTTTTAAATTATTTGAAATCTTGTCTCCCAAACTAATCTGAGTTGGAACGACAAATTCGTAATATTCACAACATTCATCGTTTTTGATAAGCCCATTTTTCTCTAATGTGATTTCTTCTTTTATTTTTCCCTCATCAGAAATTTTTTCTACAGTTAATGTGATTTCTTCATTGATAATTGATTTTACTGTGTGTTTAATTGTTGAGATGTTTCCAAACTTATCAAAATGGGAATACTTGATAAAATCTCCTTCTTTCAAACATATTTCATTTCCATCACAATTTTTTTCAATAAAATCTAATTTTAAAATTCCTGCTTCTAACATTGTTCTAACAACGTATGCAAAACCAGCATCTTGATTTTCTCCATTGACCCATAATCTTGCCTCTCTTTTTGCCCAATCAGGAATTATATCTGAAATAACTATGTGTCTATCTTTGATGTAACTTGAATCTCCCAGATATTTTTCAATTTCAGCAATTAATACAATATTTCTTGCCTCGTGAGTACTATTCCATGCCACATGATTGTATAAAATTGCGCATGCTCTAAGATTTGGAAACTGTGGATGCTGTAACGTTAAATCATAAATGCCAAGTAATTGGTATTCTTCATAAAAAAACTCACAAAATTTTAAAATATCTTCTGTGGTGGTTATCTCAAAATCAGGTGTGTGGGCAAAAGCACTTTGAGCATTAAAACTAAAAATTATAAAAATTCCTAAAATTCCCCAAATCACTGTTTTCAATAATGAACTATCTCTTACTTTTGCTTATTAATTCCATGTAAAAAATTCTTAAACATGAAGACCAATTTGGAATTTTGTTGTGGTCTGGTTTAAGTTTCTTGAAATTGACTAGGTTTTTATTTTTGATGTCTTAACTAATATTACAATGTTAAAACCTGATGTTGCTTTGAAATTATATAGTGAAAAATGTGATGAATTGCTTCATGAAAAGGAGATTAGATTTGCAGGCATTGTTGATAAAGATGGCCAACTGATAGCTGGTGGATTTAAGGAAGGACTTGTTCCTCACGAAGGTGATGAGACGAGATTGCAGTCTTTTCTGGAGTTTGTTTCAAAAGCATCTATTCGTAAAGAATATGATGAAAGTTTGGGACCAATTAATTATCTTGCAGCCCGACGTGACAAGGCAGTTTTGGTAAGCTTTCCGTTCCCGATCACACAAATTCTTTTGTTAATTTCAGCTGAACCTACTGCTAATATTGAAACTTTGGCAAAAAAAGTCGTTGAAATATTCACCGACGTTACTTAAAACTGCCATCTATATCTGTAGAATTGTTTAATTATCTCTGATCGAATCATCATTCAAATATGAAATATTTTTTTATATTATTTTTATTACTATTACTTGCACCGCTTGGTTTGACTTCCACACATGCAACTGTGAATAATTTCACTACTGATAAAACACTGTATTATCTGGGCGACTCTATGAGAATCTCTGGAAATGTTGATGTTGATCCTGCAATTCCAACAATTATAGTTCAAATTATCACTCCTAGCGGAAGTGGTTTGGCTCATATTGACAGCATCATCCCAAAATCTGATGGTACTTTCACAAAAACTATTCACACGGGTGGTCCAACTTGGAATGAAAATGGAGAATACGTCATAAAAATCTCATATGGTGGAAATCTTGAAAAATCGATTGATTATGAAAATACATCAAGCAGTTCTCAATCAACCGTGTCTCAATCAAACCCTTTGCCTCCATCACCTGAACAAAAATCTGATGATGTATCTGATGATGTATCTGATGTTTCCTTTACAGAAAACCCTAAAATGAGAATTTTGGGATTTCCTGCTTTTGATAAATCTCCACAATACTATATTGACAGATATAACACTGAACCTCAATACCGCTCTTGGTTTGATTCACAATTCCCATTTTACGAAATTTATGATGTTGTAGGTTACAGCCCTACTCATATTGAAAATTTTCCCTCTCATGATAAATCTCCACAATACTATATTGACAGATATAACACTGAACCTCAATACCGCTCTTGGTTTGATTCACAATTTCCTGAAAAAACAATTTATGACGTATTGGGATTTTCTACAAATATTCCAGACTGGATTAAGACATATGCTAAAAATTGGGCTACTGGAGAAATATCTGATTCAGAATTCATGACTGGATTAGATTTTATGTTACAAAATAAAATAATTGTAATTCCAAACATCGATTATGCCTATTCTACATTTGACAATGTACCTTCGTGGTTTAGAAATATTTCTCATTGGTGGGCAAATGATTTAATCTCTCAACAAGAATTTATCAATTCAATCAAATTCCTTATTCAAAATGATATCATCATAATTGAATAGTTTAGAATGGTTTTAATTCTATGATAAATAAAAAATAATATGAAAGCAACATTTGGTGCTGGGTGTTTTTGGCATGTCGAAGATTTGTTTAATAAAACTAAAGGGATCAAGTCTACACATGTGGGATATATTGGAGGTCAACTACCTAATCCAACTTATGAAGAAGTATGTACTGATCAAACAGGGCATGCAGAAGCTGTTGAAGTAGAATTTGATCCAGATGAAATATCTTATGAAGACCTTTTAGATGTGTTTTGGAATAATCATAATCCTACCACTTTGAATCGTCAGGGGCCTGATGTTGGACATCAATACCGTTCAGCAATTTTTGTTCATGATGAAGAACAAAAAAAAATTGCAGAAAAATCAAAACAGGATCTTGAAAAATCAGGTAGGTTTGAAAACCCTATTGTAACTGAAATTGTTCCGGCTCCCACGTTTTACAAAGCTGAAGAATACCATCAAAAATATTTCAAAAAACACGGATTTTCTTAAAATTATTTTACTATTACAACCGGAATTTTGGACGTATGAATCACATAGTTTGATGTACTTCCAAAAAACATTTCTTTAGCTGAACTTCTTCCACGTGATCCCATGACTATCATGTCGAATTTTTCTTTACCGTGTGCCAATTTGATGATGTTGTATCCTGTTTCTCCTCTCATTATTTTTTCTTTGAATACTATTCCGTTCTGTGCTGCTAAAACTTTGGCATCTTCCATAATTTTCTTCACTTCTCTATTTAGAGCCTTTTCAACTGAGCCTACCCCTCTAAATTCCGAATGAGGTGGTGCATAAATAGAATAAACTCCAGTAATAATTGCACCACTTTGTCTGGCCAAAGTAATCGCCATCTCCAATCCTCTAATTGAGTTTTTTGAACCGTCTAACGGTACTAAAATTTTTGAAATTTTCTTTTGTATCACATAGAATCAAATATTTTTGAACTTAAAAAAGCTAATCAATATCATGTATTTCAAATTTAAATCCTAAAAAGCACATGATCGCAATTTTCATTAAATTTATCTAGTGATTTTAATGAGCTACGACAGTGGAGGAAAAATTTCTTCAAATTGATGAAAATAAGATTCGGTATCTAGAATCTGGAGATTCTCAAAAAATTCTTGTTCTTGTTCATGGTTTGGGAGCATCAGCTGAACGATGGAATAAAGTCATTCCAATTTTTGCAAAAAACTACCGTGTATTGGTTCCTGATTTAATTGGATTTGGTTATAGTGATAAGCCTTTGGTAGATTATACTCCTATTTTTTTTTCAGATTTTTTAAAAAAATTTTTTAATGCAACAAACATCGATCGCGCAAGTATAGTGGGTTCTTCATTAGGAGGACAAATATCTGCCGAATTTACAATATCTCATCCTCAGAATGTTGAGAAACTGATTCTTACATCTCCATCAGGAGTCCTGGATCATTCTACTCCCGCGCTTGATGCATACATAATGGCTGCATTATATCCAAATGAAATAAATGCAAAAAAAGCATTTGAACTAATGGAGGGCTCTGGTGAAGAAGTTCCTGAAGATGTTGTTAATGGCTTTATAGAGCGAATGAAATTACCTAATGCAAAACTAGCTTTCATGTCTACTATTTTGGGATTGAAAAATTCCAAACTGGCTACTTCGAAACTCGAATCTATAACTAACCCTACTCTAGTTATTTGGGGGGTCGATGATCCAGTTATTCCGATAGAAAATTCTGATGTTTTTGTTTCTAAAATTCAAGGATGCCGCCTTTTTAAAATAGATAAATGTGGTCACACTCCATACGTGCAAAAACCCGATATTTTTTCTAACAAAGTTTTAGAGTTTTTAGCCGATCCTTAGATCATTTAAATATGAGTTATTTCCAATGATTACCTATGACTGGTAATCAAAACCTATACGATCCTAGTGAGATGTTCAAATCTTGGATCCAAAAAAGTGGACGTGCTCAAGCAGAATTTATAAAAAATTTTGGCGCATTGATGACAAATCAGCCTGGTCAAACATTCAATCCATTAGAAACTCTAAAGGGTGTTTCTGAAAGTACTAGAAAAGCTCAATCTAACATTATGGAAAATGTGACATCGATGCAAAACAAAAGCATGGATACCATGTTTAACATTGGACAAATGCTTCCATCCTTTATGAATTGGGGTGCATACAAAACTACCATTAGTAGTAATGGACGAATTTCAATTCCTGAAGCTGAACGTAATGCACTTGGATTGAGTGACGGTGACTTGGTTCAAGTTATCATCTTGCCAATTGCAAAAAAATCAAAAAATAAGGAGGTGAAACAATGAGTAAAAACGAAACAACCGGAAATTCAAAAGATCTATTTTCTACATATCAAGAAAATATAGATAAAATCTTCAATGGTATCAAACAATCCGTACCACAGTATCATCAATCAATTACTAACGTACAACAGGAATACCTACAAGCATATGAAAACATAGTAGATTCAACCATCACACTACAAAAAGAATATGTAAAGAAAGCAGGTATTGCAGCAAATATTCCTGAAACAACACTAAAAGTAATTCATGATACAACTGAAGAATTTGTAAAGGCTACTTCTATACAGAATCAAGTAGCACTTGCAACTATCGATGCAACACAACAAAACATCAAAACATTCAACGATAATGCAAAATCTTTTGCTGACCTAAACAGAAATATTCTACAATCATGGATTTCTGTATTCACTACAAAGAATAACTAGAAAGAATTTTTTTCTTTTTCCTTTTTTATGATCTTTCAGCTAGCCATTGTCCAAGCTCTGGTAATACCTTCTTTTGTGACAATGAACTTGCAATCATTCCCACATGGCCTGTTGGATACATTCTCAATGTTTTATCTTCACTCCCAATAGCATAATGCAAAGGCATACTGCATTCCGGTGATACTAGATGATCTCCTACTGCAACTTGTGTAAATACTGGCATGTCAATTTTTTTTAAATCAATTCTTTGCCCCTGTATGTACATCTTGTTTTGAATCAATAGGTTGTCTTGATAGATGTCTTTAATCCACTGTTTGAATAATTCGCCTGGAATTGGTGGTGTATCTCCTAACCATTTTTCGACTCTTAGAAAATTATCTACAAATTGCTTGTTGTCTATATTTTTAAAAAATTTGACGTATTTTTCTATTCCCTGTTCAAATGGTTTGAGAACTGAAAAACAATAATACATGAACTCTGGAGGCATGTTTCCAATAATTTCTACCATTTTATCTACATCCATATGCTTTGCTAGATTACTAATTACAGTGGTATCTCGCCATCCGTCAATTACCGGTGCAGTAGCAATGTAGTTTTTTACACTTTCTGGATGCAATGATGTGTATGCCGTAGCAATTGTTGCTCCAGTACAATATCCTTGTAATGAAATTTTTTCATTTGATGATTCATTTTTGATATATTCTACATAGGAATCCAAGTATCCGTTTACATAATCATCAAAATCAAGATATTTGTCCATACTAGTTGGTGTTCCCCAATCTAACATGTATACATCGAATCCTTGTTGAAGTAAATTCCTCACCCAACTTTTTTCTGGTTGAATATCTAGTATGTGATATCTGTTAATCAGTGCATATGAAATCAATAATGGTGTTTTATGTTGTTTATCAGTGATTGATCTATAGTGAATTAACCTTGTTTTGTCCATCTCTTGTACTATATCGTGGGGAGTAACTTCTAAAACAATCTCGTCTGGGGCAGATACTAATTTTGGAGCATTTATCACATTCTTACTGAATTTTAAAATCTCTTCAATAATTTTTGGATCAATCTTTGACTCACTTTGCATTTTTCTTCATCTCCCTTTTCTTTAATTCTAATTCTAATTTTGCAACTCTTTTTTTTAATGAATGAATTTCTTTGTATACCTCGTCTATTTCTTCCTTACTTGGTAGATTAACTGATTGCAAAATCACATTTGATATGTTATTCCAATGCTTGGTTAATTCAAGTTCTTTTGATACGAGTTTACCGTAATTCTCTCCAAACTTTGTAGAATCAAACAATTCTGTAAAGTCATTATCAAATATGTCAATCCATATTCTTTTGAATGCTTCTATTTGTTCAACATCTTGAGGAACTTCTGGGGCTTTTAGGTTTACTTTTTTTTGAGCAACTCCCCAAGCTTCTGATAATTGTTTATAGTATTCTGTAAGATATTTGTTAAATTCCATTAAATCTTCATTAATTTCGATTAATTCTGTTGAAATTTTCTTAGAGTTTGAAGCGAATGCTCGCATTGGCCCAATTGATGTTAGAGCTTGAGGTTTACTTGCCATTAAGTGCATTATGTCTGTCCAAAATAATGACAGATGCTTGAATTGATCTGACATTTCTTTACTTATTTCCACTTTGTCCTTAGTTTGCTCTGGCTGCATAGATATACATAATTACAGATCGCAATAAATAGATCGATTATAAATTTAGACTAATGGATAATGCAGAAGAACTTGAAAAAATCTGCCAAAAAATCCTGAAATTAGATCCTATGATGCGTTCAGCCAGAATAATTAACAGCAGGGGTCATCTTGTGGCTGGTGGGATGAAAAAAGGCATCTTTTCACTTGAGGCTCAAAAACAAGATGAAATGATGTTTATGGAACTTGCACTCCGTGTTAGAATGAGACGAGAATTTGATCACGAATTTGGTGAAGTTCATTTCTCAATGTCTTACAGAGAAAAAGTAATTGTAATGAGTTTTCCTCTAAACAATGATGATGTGTTACTCCTATCGTGTGAAAAAAATACTGATTTTGGAAAACTTCCATTTAAAGTTCTTAAAATAATTGACGCACTAAAGAAATCTCCGACAAAAACCTTCTAAGCATAAGTTCTTAATTTGTTATTTTCTAATTATCATCATGACTTTAAAACAAAATGTAGATTGGAATGAAATAGAATCATTGGTGAATATACTTTCAAAAAAAATCGCAAAACTACCTCGTACTTTTTCTACAATCACTACTATTAGTAGAGGTGGATTAATCCCTTCCAGATTATTGGCAGATCAACTTGGGATTGAAAAGATTCTAGTTGATAAAAACAAAATTTCGTCTGATTCCCTATTTGTTGACGATATTTTCGATACTGGTGATACATTTAACAATATTATTCCAAAGGTGGATAATACATCAAAACTTGTTTTTGCAACATTATTTGCAAGACGTGGAAAAAAATATCCGCCACAGTTAATCTATGCTAAAAAGACAAATAATTCTGCATATGTTGTTTTTCCTTGGGATAGATTTGAGTTTAAACGATCACAGAATTAATTCATACACTGAGGGATATTTCCCTCATGTCTTTTTTTGTAATCTGTGATCATTTCTTTTCTTATTTCTTCAAAATTCTCTTCTTCTCTAAATCTAATTCTGGTTGCTTTTGAAACACATTTTTGTTCTAATGCTTCTGATATTGATTTTTTCATGTTATGTGAACCTCCAATTAATAATATTTTCATGGCGGCATGCATCATATAGACTCCTGGTTTTTCCGGAATTTCTAAAAGAACTTGTTGATTGCAATCTAGCCAATCAGACCATTTATTCTCTAGCATTTCAATCATTGAGCATTTTTCTTAATCCTGCACATCTGTTTCTTATGGTAACTTCTGTTACTCCTGATGCTACAGAGATATCTTTCTGGGATTTTACTTCCCCTGTACTGATACAAGCTAGATAAAGCGCTGCTGCTGCAATTCCCATTGGATCTTTTCCTGCAACCATGCCTATTTTTTTTGCTTGATTTAAAATTTCAATTGCCTTTCGTTTGCTTTTCTCACTTAATTCTGCAATGCTTGCAATTCTAGATACTCCTTTAACAGGATCCACTACCGGCATTTTCAATTCCAATTCTCTGAAAATTAATCTATAGCACCTGGCAACATCTTTTCTTCTTATGTTGATTCCTTTTGCGATATCATCTAATGTTCTAGGCGTTTCCGTGTTTCTACATGATGCATAAAGACATGCTGCAACTAATCCTTGAATTGAACGGCCTCGAACTAGTTTTCTCTCCATTGCTTTTCTGTAAATATAAGCTGCCTTTTCAACTACTGCGTCAGTTAATGCAAGTTTATCTTTTAATTTATCCATTTCATTGAGGGCTTGTCTAAGATTTCTGTCTGCAGATGAATGTGCTTGTGTTCTACTATCCCAAGTTCTGAGTCTTTCAATTGAACTCTTTACGCTGGCAGATAATGGCTTTCCTGTAGAATCTTTGTTAGCCGCACCAATTACTGTAGATAATCCCATATCATGCATTGTTAATGATGTTCCTGCTCCTACTCTGGTTCTATTTGTCTCATCATTTGAAAATGAACGCCATTCTGCACCTGTATCTGCAATTTTGTCAGTAACTACAATTCCACATTTGCTACAAAATAATTCGCCTGTATCTTGATCAGTGACCATTTTTTTATTTCCGCAAGATGGGCATTTTGGTCCTGAGATCATTGTATTTTTAAGCATAATAGATTGGTTTGAACAATTACCTTATTATTCATTTTACCTAATTTCTACGGGTTAATTGTGTGTAGGTTAAGCTAATACTTGTTCTAATATTTTAGAACATAATTGTATTTTTTCAAAATTAACTCAACAGACAATATGCATATGATGGTGAATAAGATGGATACATTATGTTTCCTTGATCTACTGTGTGCTTCAAACCTATTGAATGTCCCAATTCATGTGTCATTATAGTTTCAACACTTTTCACATCATACAATTGAAAACTTCCATCACAATTGTAATCTCCCAATGTTACCTCTACAACGCCCTTTCCAAGATGTGCGTGTCCTAAAACCCCCTGTCCTATGTCTCTAACTACCCATGTTACCCATACATTTGCATCGTGTTTTTGGTTTGTTATTTCAAATTTTATTTTCGCTTTTTCATTGTTTGTATTTAATTCCTGTTTCTCCCAAAATGCTAAAGAATTTTGTAATGTGTTAACATGATCTAATGGCAATCCTGTTGGCTGTTCATTGATGAATACCTTGTACAAAATTATGTATGTATCATCAACTATCTCATATGTGGGATCTGGGAAGTTACTTGAGGCCTTTTTAACTTCTGCCTCAAAATTCCATTTGATGTAGTCTCTTAGAAATTTCTTAATTACATCTTTACTTGGATTTGGAAATTCTATGTATCTTTTTTCTTTGGAAATATTATTTGATATGTCTCTTAGATATTTTTCGAACAAATAATATTCATGCTCTATTTGTTCCTGTGACTTTTTATTTTCATCTTGAATGTTTACTATAACTATTCCTTGCTTAATCATATATTGAATTCCTAAAACAAATGCCTCATCATCTATTTCTCCGTCTGCCCACCATCCTGCGTTATTTTTTACCCATTCTGGAATTTCATCTGATACATTTTGTGTTTCTACTGGAGGAATTTGTATTATTTTATTGTCTATGAGATATAGTAATGCCGAAACAAACTCTGCATCATCAATATTTCCTTCAGACCACCATTTTGCTATTGGCTTTACCCATTCTGGAATTGATGCTACGTATTCTTTTTCTAAACCTTTTGGCTTTTCTGTCGGCGTGTACGGATATTTTGAAATAACTTTATCAATGAATTCTTTATAATTTTTAATCACAACACTATTTGGTTTTTCATTATGTGCTCTATTGATATATGAAATAGATTCTTGATATTCTCCTAGATTGCCAAATCCAACACCCATGCCTGTTAATGCAAGGGCATCATTTGGAGAATGTTGCAAAACTCTGAAAAATTGTTTTAATGAATTCATGTGATCCTCAAGATTGCTTTGTGCTATTCCTTTCATCTTCAAGGTGGAAATATTGTTGGGGGCAATCTCTAAAATCTCATCATAGATTGTTATGGCTTGTTTATAATTTCCTTTAACAAAAAGATCTGTTGCCTGATTAAACATTACCTCTGCCTCTTTTCCTGTTTGAGCAAAAGCATCTTCTGTGAGAATTATTGAACTCAATAAAATTATGACTAGGAAATATCTTGTTACCATTGTATTGCTTTTCATGTGTGTCGTTTTAGATATAATCTATTTCTATCTTATACTCTGCATTGCTATTTTAATAGTTAATTTAAGAAAATCTTTAATTTATTCACCGTACCGAATTTTGTATTGGCAAAAGTTGGTGCTGGCGAAATAATCTATGATTTACGAAAAAAAATACAGGACATCAGATCTGATTTGAATCAATTAGGCGTATCTCCCTCTGAAATTCCTGAACTGATTATATCTGCAAACTTGTTACGCTCAAATGAATTTTTATCTAAAACAAATGAAAAGCAATCTGAATTAATCTCTGCTTATGAACAATATTCTGAATCTTTAGAAGAAATGCTTTCATCTGTTTTTGAGATACAAAAAGATCTCAAAGATATACTCAAAGAACAGTCTTCGATGATTTCTCAAAAAAAGACTCAATCAAAAAAGACTCAATCAAAAAAGACTCAATCAAAAAAGACTCAATCAAAAAAGACTAAAAAATAATCTTATTTTGATAAATGAATGATGTCTCCTGCAATTATTTTACTTGTTTTGTTTTTCTCTGATACAATTAATGCTCCATCGTCATCAATTTTTATTGCGTCGCCTTTGATTTTGCCTTCAACTGTATTGAGTTCTACTTTTTTACCGATTGTTGATGATCTTTTTGTCCATTCTTCAATGATATTTTTTGTTTGCTTTGAATTAAGTAACTCATAAATTTTTTCTAATTCTACTAAAAATGTCTGAATCAGCACTTTTGGCTTTACTTTCGTTTTCTGCTCGCTTAATGATGCTACCCCGTAAAAATTGGATGTTCCTTTTAGAGTTTTTTCAATTTGTTTTGTATCTACGTCAAAATTTATCCCAACTCCTAAAACCAAGCTTTCGATTTTGTTTGACTCCAAAGATACATCGACTAGCATACCTGCAACTTTCTTCCCTTTAATTGTCAAATCATTAGGCCATTTTAATTCAGGTGAAATTTTAAATGTTTTTTCAATGGCATAAGATAATGCAAGTGATGATGCTATTGGAAATAATGTTGTGATAGAAATATCAAACTTTGGTTGTAATATTATTGAAAACCAAATGCCCCCTTTTGGTGAAATCCACTTTCTTCCCAATCTGCCTTTTCCTCCTGTTTGTTTTGCTGCAATAATTATTGTACCGTCATTTACAGAATCTTCTGACATTTTTAATGCTTGATTTTGAGTAGAATCTATTGAATCAAAATAATATGCTTTCTTCCCTATCTTTTTTGTTTTTAATCCTGCAGTAATCTCCCATGGTAAAAGAGCGTCTGAATTTGATGTAAGCTTGTAACCTAACTTTTGTTTTGACTCTACCGTATATCCTAACTCTTGAATTTTTTTGATGTGCTTCCATACTGCTACTCTACTGATTCTTAGAACATCGCTCAAATCTTGACCCGATAAATATTCCGTGTTATGTGTCTGCAAAAATGTGAGTACCTTTACTAATCCTGGACTGTCAAACGAATTGTAAATCAATTAACGTCTTTTTTTAATCTCAAGTATAAAATATGAACTAGAATCCAATATCGATGTCGAATCCACCATCATCAGCCCCTCCATCCATACTTCCATCATCCATTCCTGTGTCTGCCCCTTCTGGCATATTTTCTGCTGGAACATAATCTGACATCGCCATCCCCATCATACTGAACATCATTGAAAACATCATCATGTCCATTACTCCAAAGAACATCATTGTTGGTAAAAATGACTTGTTTTCTTCCATGCATTCCTTCATTTTTTCTTTGTCTCCTGTTTTGTAAATTTGAGACATTTGATTCCATTTTGTTTGTAATTCATGCACGCGTTCATCTACCTCTCTTGAACCTTTATCGGTAATATCCATCTCTATTTTTTTCCCCAACCATCCCTTTTTCTCAACTACTTTGATAAGCCCTCTATTCTCTAATTGCTCTAGAATTTTATTGAGTTCTTCAGCTTCAATTTGGGTTGTTTTCTGGATTTTATCAAATTTCTTAATACCATGTTTAATTGCTCCTAGAACTATGAGATCTTTTGGTTCTGTCTCCATCACTGCTTTTCCTTTCTTATGACTAAAAATACTTTGTTTTTCTTAAACTTTCAAAAATTATATTCTGCAAATTTGTGCTATTTTTATGGAACAAGATAAACACACTGATAAACAAATCCATAATTTTCTTTCCATGAGAAAAGTTGCAGTAATTGGCATGTCCAAAAATTCTTCAAAAGCTGCACACTATGTCCCAAAATATCTATTGGAAAATGGGTATGACATAACACCTGTAAATCCCACTTCTGTTGAAATATTGGGTAAAAAATGCTATGACTCTGTTTCCGAAATCGATGGTGATATTGACATTGTAGATATATTCAGACCATCAGATCAGGTTTTGTCTGTAATACAAGATGCGATAAAGAAAAAACCCAAAGTAATTTGGTTACAAGAAGGAATACATAATTCTGAAGCGGAAAACCTGGCAAGAAAAGAAGGAATAGACGTTGTATTCAATAGATGCATGCTGGCAGAACATCAGAGACTGATGAAATGACTTTTGAGAATTTCTATCATGATTTACTTGATTTGGCAAAAAAATATGAGAAACAAAACATTCCTTTAAAGATAGAACAAGATCTTGAAAACAACATCGTCAAAATATTTGGTGAAAAAATTACATCTCTAACAAGAGCACAAAACGGCCTACATGATGTAACTGAGCTTGCATATGCAACAGCTGAACATCATCCCTACTGGAACATTCTTTACAATTCTTCTGAAATTGCAAACAGTGTATTGGATAAGTGGCAAAGTTCCCTATCTGAAGATGATTTATCTGATATTGATTGGGCACTAAAAGAAATAGAGAAAACCTTAGAAAAAATCAAAAATCAAAAACACAATCATTCCTAGGCAAAGATAAATATTCTCAACTGTGAATTATGTCATGCCTATCAAGCTTGGATTAATTGGAAAAACCAATACTGGAAAAACCACTTTCTTTAATTCTGCAACGTTATCCTCTGAAGAAATTTCATCATATCCTTTCACTACTAAATCACCTGTCTCAGGAATTGCACATGCCATCACGTTATGTGTCCATCCTGAATTTAAAATTCAGGATAATCCAAATAATTCAAAATGTCTTGATGGCTGGAGATACATTCCTATTGAATTGATTGATTTGCCTGGATTAATCAAAGACGCGTGGAAAGGCAAGGGGCTTGGAAATCAATTCTTATCAATAGCTGCTCAATCTGATGCTCTTCTTCATGTCGTTGATGCATCTGGAGGGATTGACTCTACAGGAAAAATCTCTGAAGTTGGCACTGGAGATCCAATCTCCGATTTTGCCGATATTGAAGAAGAATTAATCATGTGGTATCATAAAATTTTGGAAGGAAACAGGGAAAAAATATCCAAACTCATTAGAACTGGAACTGACATCTCTGATGCTATCACTGATTTATACCGTGGAATCGGTGTAAACAAGAATCATGTTAAAGAAACATTTTTGGCAACAGGATTGGAAGAAAAAAACTTTGATAATTTTGATATGGTTGATAGCAAGAAATTCACGTCTCACCTGAGAAAAATATCTAAACCTACTTTGATAGTTGCCAACAAAGTTGATGTTGAAGGTGCCGACAAAAACTTTGCAAGATTACGAGAACGCTACAATGATTCTATAGTTATTCCAGTAAGTGGGGATAGTGAATTTAGTCTAAGAAGAGCAGAACAAAAAGGATTGATAAAATATTCTCCTGGTTCTGAACAATTTGAAATCATCAAATCTGAGGATCTTAATGAGAAACAAGTCAACGCACTTAATTTTATCAAAAAAGGAATCATGGGAGAATATATGAGAACAGGGGTTCAATTTGCAATTAATGTTGCAGTATTCAAACTACTGAAAATGAACTCCATTTATCCCGTAGCTGACGAAACGAATCTAACTGACAAAAAGGGTAGGATTCTGCCTGATTTAATTTTACTAAAAGATGGGGCCACCATAAGTGATCTTGCAAAGGAAATCCACACTGATCTCACCAAGGGATTACTTTATGGAAAAGATTTGAGATACAATCTGAGATTACCTGTTGATTATCAATTAAGAGATAGGGACGTTGTATCTCTAGTAAGTGCAGCAAAAAATAACTAGTTTTTTACTTCTCGGTTTTGTTCTCAATACTGTCTCAACAAATACATCTTGATTATCAGTTTAAATGAAAATCTATTCGATCCTTATCTTGACTCTTTTTTTATTCTGAAAAATGCTCCATCAGATACTTTGAGATTTTTGAATTTTTTTGGCTGAATGACTTTGGCTAGAATTTCCAATCCTTCAATTGTTCTAATGCTGGGTTTGCTAAAAAATGAATTTGCATCTACTGCAAATACTTGATTTTCCTTTACTGCTCTAAGTGAATTCCATTTTTGGTCTTTTTTCAGAATATTGTTATATTCTAAAATTGTGCGTTTTGTATCAAAACCGCATGGCATCATGATGATGATATCTGGATCTGCTTTGACTATGTCCAAAAAATCTAAACGATGTGAATGCTCTCCCGTTTTGCTAATCATATTGATTCCTCCTGCAATCTCTATCATCTCTGGAATCCAATGACCTGCAGTGAAAAATGGTTCAATCCATTCTATTGCAAGAACTTTGGGTTTTTCATTTTTGGGACTATTTCTAATATTGTCTATTCTTTTTTCAAGGGATTCTGTAATTTCACTGGCTTTAGACTCTTTACCTAAAATTTTTCCCAATTCTATTACTGATTGAATAATTTCTTGCAAATTATGGGGATCCATTGAGTAAAGAATTGGTTTTGTTTGAAGAATTTGTAGTGCTTTGCTAACTTGATTAGTATGTGCTGCACAGACTTCACATGTTTCTTGAGATATGATCAGATCTGGATCTGCCTTTCTAATTTTCTCTTCATCTATTGTGAAAATATCTTTTCCATCATTTAGTAATCTACATGTCATTGTGTTGATTTGATTACTAGTCAATTCATCTGAATTGATAACGGAATTGATTATTCGTGGTTTTGTTGTTGCATCTTGAGGAAATTTGCATTCATGTGTAACTCCAAACAGATCATTCTGTACGCCAAATTCATATAGTAATTCTGTTGTACTAGGCAAAAATGAGACTATTCTTTTTGGCAATAATGATACGTTATTTTACAAGTTCTTAAATCCAATCTTATCTTATACATATTATGAAACCCCAATCTTGTAGAAATTGTGGCAAGGAACTATGGCAAAATCAAACAATATGTTCTCACTGTGGACGTGAAAGAGAACATGAAGATCCAGAATAGCTGTCATAAACTAACCGTCAATTTTCATTATCAGGCAGGTTAATAGACTCAATTCAGACACAAACTGCAATGTTCTCAGATTCTCAGGAGATTAGACGATCAATTTTGGCAAAATGGCATGAAACACTTTCAAAACACGGTAATCTGTTTTCATCTGATTCAATAAGTGGCACTAGCCCCCCATCTGTTTTTGTTGGTTCCTATAATTATCCTAAAGTCTTTGTTGGACCAATGGTTCCTCCAGTCCATGGCGACACTAGCATACTTGATAATCCTGAAAGATGGAAAGAAAAATCTTTAGAAGATATTGTAAATTTCAGATTAAATCTAGTGCGCGGAATACAAAAGATCTCTGTTGATAAAACTGAAGGAAGATACATTGAAAATCTTCAGGAAGTTGTAATGTCTTCAAAACCCATTGACTCTGATTTGATATTTGAAAAATCCACGTCATCTCATATTTCACTTGATGGAGAAAGTGCACCGTTTGGCCCAACTGGTATTATCCACTCAGCAAAATTTTCAGGAACAACATCTGAAAAATCAATAGAAAAAACATTCTATGATAAGGATATGAAAGCACAAGATGCAGTTTTGAATTTGTATAATTCTGGAATTGAAATTTCAAAGATTCAAAAATGTTTTAGTATTGGAATGCTAGGTCAAAAAAGAAAACTAGTTCCAACTAAATGGAGTATTACTGCAACTGATGACATTATTTCTAAATCTCTGGTTGATGAAATTTTAGATTATTCGATAATTGATTCCTGCAAAATTTTCTCTTATGAACATTTAGGAAACGTTTTCGTCATTGTATTGTTTCCTCATAGATGGATCTATGAAATGATTGAGGCATGGTATTCTAATGGGATATTGGGGTTTGGTTCTGATTACGAGGATGCACGTGGAATTGATCACCCTCCTGCAATTGCTGGTGCTTATTTTGCAGCTAAATTAGGCGTTTTGGAATATTTGGCCAAAAATAAAATTCAATCCGGAGTTGTAATTTTGAGAGAAATACGCCCCGAATATGCTATTCCTGTAGGCGTATGGCAGGTTCGTGAAGGAGTTCGAGAGGCAATGAAACAAAAATCTATACTTGCAGATAATTTTGATGATGCAATATTATTAGCATCAAATAAAATGAGCATTAGTAAATCTGAATGGTTAACAAATGGAAATATTTTGAAATTAATTCATCAGAAAACTTTATCTGACTTTTTTTAAATTTTTTAAATAAAATTTTTTCCAAAATCACATAGGTTAAATCATGGATTTGAAATAAAACAAATGATATTATGAGTCAAATACAACCTGAATCAGTTTTTTCCGATTATGGTATTTACACAATCACTGATAATCTTGAATTGTCTCTTCCTGATATAACTATTAAAATTGATAAAATCGGTGATCATGTTTTTTCATATGTTCGAAAAGACGCTGAAGACAATATTATTAAAAAAATAATTCCTACAAAATCTGAAGATCTAACTATTGAACTGTCTCCGATTAGACCCTTGAATTATCCTGCTAAAAGAACTAGCTATGTCTATTTAGATTTTGAAACTCCTCTTTTTCTGTCTGAAGGTTCTGCTGTTACTGTTTTTGTAAGGTGTCCAATAGAGATAGGTGTATTTTTAGTTCATGATGGCCATAAGGATTCCTTAGACTGCTTTACATGTGACCCTAAAAATTCAAGATTTTGTTTATATGGTGCTCCTGAATCTGGAAATCTTTGTAAATATGCTCTATCTGAAATCGTGGAATCATATGATGATTCTATGCCCTTTCTAAATGGTGTTTTAAAAATTGATATTAAAAATGATTTAGATAAAGGATTGACACTTTCAAAAATTGTTTTTCCTATAACTGGGAACTCAATTTATTACAAAAACTCAAAGGCCATAATTGATTCTTTAAGTGCAATAATGAAGAAAAAACTTACTATCGAAATAATTGATGTAACTTCAAATACAATACAAACTGATTGGATAATGTCTCCAACATTTGAACAAATTGAAAGCATAAAACACATGGATATGGGTGTTGATTAATGGTGTTTGAATTTCTACAAAGTTTAGCTGATGTTGAACTCGTTGGAGGTTTAACACTTCTGTCATTGTTAGTTGGTGGGATAATTATGGGTGTGGGGGTGATAATTGCAAGAACTGTTAAATTATTATTTATGAAATACTATGCGCCAAAACTTCCTCAAGATTCTGCAAAAAACTTTGCAAAACTAATCTATTTTGGAATAATTCTATTATCCTTCTTAGTTTTTACATCTAATACAGGCTTAGATCTTTCTGGTTTGCTTGTTGCAGGCGGAATATTTGGAATAGTGATTGGTTTTGCTACTCAATCCGTAGTTTCCAATTTAATTTCAGGTGTTTTCTTGATGATCGAAAAGCCAGTAAAACAAGGTGATAACATTGAGATTCCGGGTTCAGATGTTTCTGGAACTTTATTGGATATCAGTACTTTTTCGGTTCGTGTGAGAAAATTTGATGGCACTATAGTTAGAATTCCAAATGAATCATTCTTTACATCAAACATTCGCTCTCTTTCTTCCTCTCCTGTAAGAAGAACAGAAGCGGTAGTTGGAATTGCGTATAAAGAAGATATTGATGGTGCTATATCGGTACTTGAGAAGCAAATTCGTAAATCCATGCCATTTGTTTTGATGCTTCCAAAACCTGAATTTCGAATTAAAGAATTGGCAGATTCAAGCGTGAATATAGAAATTCTAGTTTGGCATCCTCGTAATGATTGGGATGCGGTAGGTCCACATTTGCTCAAATTTGCTAAATCTGCATTAGATGATGCTGGAATTGAAATACCCTTCCCTCAGCGTGTAATATGGCAAGCAAAAGAATAGAAAATTTATCTCTCTATGATTTTTGGTTGATTTTTACTTGCTCTTCTTTTCTTAATTAAAGCAAACATAATCATTCCAACATTAATTATGGAAATTATTTCAATTAAATCTACACCATACAAGAACCAATCAATCACTGGATGTATTCTTGATACGAGTCCTGCTTCGAGCATGATATCTGCATTCCATACCATATGTGGAACTTGAATGAATTGAATTATTGCAATTATTATGATACTTCCTAATATTTTATCTTCATACCATTTCCAAAATTTATTCCATGCATTCATATTTTTTTTTAAATTTTAATTCTAATAAACAATGTGAAAATTAGATAGAACTAATTAGACTGGACTAATGATTTCAGGCGTCTTTTTTTAAATTGTCTGAATTATGTTTTAATTGTCATTCTCAATTCGTTCTTTTTTCATCCAGATTGTTTTTCCTTTATGATCAATTAATTCTATGTTCATCTCATTTAGTTTATCACGAATTTTATCTGCTTCTTCAAATTGTTTGTCTTTTCTAAATTTCTCTCTATTTGAAATCAAATTATCAATTTCTTGTTTTTCACTTTCAGTCATTTCTGGAATTGATAGTCCTAAAATTTTCATCATCCTTTCAAGTTCTTTTTTTATGCTTTGTGCATCTTTACTTCCTAGTTTTTCTTCGGCTGCAAGTCTATTGGTTTCTTTTACTAGTTGAAAAAATGCAGATAATGCAAGATGTGTATTCAAATCATCATTTAATGCATTGTCAAAATCGGTGCTTGTTTTATCGATAATTGAATTTATTTCTTCGTCATTTTCACCATGAGCATGAATTAATTCATAATAGCCTGTCTCTACCTGCCTCCATTTTGTTACATTCTCTTTGAGTAGTTCTTCAGAATAATCGATAGGTTTGGAATAGTGTCCTGACAGACAGAATAATCTGATGATGTTTGAGCCCCAGTTCTCTAAAACATGCTTGATTGATTTTATATTCCCTAATGATTTTGACATCTTTTCTCCATTGATGGTAACCATGCCTACATGCATCCAAATTTTTGCAAATGGTGAATCTGTGCATGATTCAGATTGCGCAATCTCATTTTCATGATGCGGAAATATTAGATCACGTCCTCCACCATGGATGTCAAAATTTTCTCCTAGATACTTGATGCTCATAGCAGAACATTCAATATGCCAACCTGGCCTGCCTTTCCCCCATGGACTATCCCATACAGGTTCTGTGTTTGAGAATTTCCATACTGCAAAATCTAAAGGATCATTTTTTGCCTCATCAACTTCTATTCTGGAACCTGATTGTAACTCATCAATTTTTTTCTTTGATAATTTTCCATACTCTGGAAATTTTGAGACTGAAAAATATACTCCATTTTTTGTAGTATATGCAATTTTCTTTTCAATTAGTTTTTCAACAAATTTTATAATGTCGTCAATATGTTCGGTGGCTTTTGGATAGTTTGTTGCACGCTTTACATTTAATCCATCAAAATCTTTGAAATATCTTTCAATGTATTTTGTGCTTATTGCCTCAGCAGTTGTGTTTTCTGAATTCGCACGATTAATTATTTTATCATCTACATCTGTAAAATTCTGGACAAATTCAACTTCTACATTTTTGTTCTCTAAGAACTTCCTTAGTACATCAAAAATTATGATCGTTCTAGCATGACCAATATGTGATTCATCATACACTGTCACTCCACATAAGTAAATTTTCACTTTTTTTGAAATATCTAATTCCTGTTCCGAATTTAATAATGTATTGTGAATCTTCATTTTTAATCTCTGTCGGGCATTGGTGCAGGCAATCTTTTATGTTCGCTGTTTTTATTTTGTGAATATATTTTTTCAACTAATGATTTATCAATTTGAGTCAATTCAGCAGTTTCATCAATTGATTTCTTTTTATCAAATAAACAGTACAGGATAGAATCTATCTCCTCATATGATGCTCCTAATTCTTCTTCTGCCTCATGCTCTTTCCACAAATGAGGGCTGCTTCTTTTTGCAATTACATTCTCAGGAACCCCTAGATATTTTGCAATTTCTCTTACCTGTAATTTGTATAATGAGATGATTGGTGTAATATCTGATGCACCGTCTCCATATTTTGTAAAATATCCTAACAAGTATTCACTTTTATCACTAGATCCTAAAACTAGATAGTTTTTGGAATTTGCGTAGTAGTACAAAATATTAGCTCTGACTCTTGCACGTAGATTTCCCTTTGCCCAATCATTTGGCTCAACGTACATTGAATATTCATTTACAATTGGTTTTATGTCAATAAGCTTGTATTCTATACCTGTCAGTGAAATCATTTTGAGCGCATCCTCTGTTTCAGATTTTGGTGTGATTAATGTGTCTGGCATAATTAGTGCGATTGTTTTTTCTTTGAGTTGTCGTTTACAGAGATAAGCTAAAACTGCTGAATCGATTCCACCACTTAATCCTAAAATTAATCCTTTAACGTGATTTTTTTCTATTTGATCCGATAGAAATTTCTCTAATGTTTGTGTAATTGATGCATAATCTTGATTTTTGATTTCGTTGATAATCTCTTGATTCAATAATTAGTGTTGATTATTTCTGAGGATAAAAATTCTACTTAATTTGAGTGAAAATCAGTTCATTTTGCACATACATCATGCCTTATGCTGAATCACTATTTGTAAATTATAGAAAAATTTGTGTGTCACATAACGCATACTTGGCACAAAGGGAGGTGTGATTCTCTCCCATCTTCATTTGCAGATTAAAAATGACCTGAAATTTTCAGGGATTTGATTTATTGATTTTCTAAAATCTCAAATAATGTTGATGCTATTTCTTCATCTTGGTATTTCAAAATTAATTGATGAATGCCTATTTGAGAATCATCTGTTATGTGAATTGGGGTATAAATCTCTCCATTTCGTGCGGCATATGTTGCCATTTCAATCTGTGATTCATCTGGTGCAATTATGATAAATGTGATTTGTGAACCTCTGCTGTAATCTTCGATGTATCCAAAAATCACCACTTGTTGATAACTGTGTCTTGATTGAGGCTGCTCAAATTTCTCTTCATTTACTGCAATGAATGTTGCACTCTCTAATTCTTCTGCAAATGAAATTTGTGCAAACCCTATCACTATAATTCCAAATAATACTGGAAGAATTACATTACCTGACAATACTCTTGTATAATTTATTGGCATTAAACACTGAGGGAATAATTTGAAGAAACATTGTTCCATTGTGGAATATTTGTTTAATTTTGAGTGAACAGATTGTGCCTGATTTTTAAAATTTATTGGTTGAAAATTGGTATTTTAGATATCGACATAAATCCCGTCATCTCTTGCTTCAACTTTGTATGTCTCTAGTTTGACATCTTTGAGATAGTCTGTCAGTTCTCCTGTTTTGATATTGTAATGCCAAAAATGCAATGGACATTCTACAATGTCTCCCTCTAATTTACCTGGGGCAATTGAACCATCCTGATGAACGCAAAGATCATCTATTGCATGATATCCGTCTTGATTAAACACTGCAATTTGTTTTCCTTCGATTTTGAATGCTTTACCTTTTCCTGCCACAACTTCGCCTTTTTCAGCAATCTTTTTCCAAGTCAATGATTTTCTGACATTTTTGTCATTTATTTAGATTCGCATGATAGAATTTTATAGTCCCATTCAAGGATTTTATTATTGAGCAAAGTAAAGTCCAGCCCTAAATTGATCAAAGAAGGCAAACTATCATACGAATGGGCCAGATCACACATGCAAATTCTTGATAATACTATTAATCGATTCAAAAAATCAAAACCACTGAAAGGTGTAACTCTTGGATTCTGCTTACATATTACAAAGGAGACTTCGGTTTTACTAATGGGTGCAAAAGAACTTGGTGCTACTGTGGCATGTTGTGGTGGGAATCCCTTAACTACACAAGATGATATTGCTGCCTTTTTAGCATCTCAGGGAATTCATGTTTATGCATGGCATGGTCAATCTGTCAAAGAATATGATTGGTGTATTGATCAAGTGTTAAAACACAAACCCACAATCTTGACTGATGATGGGGCTGACATGAACATCAAAGCTCACTTTGATAAGAGATTCAACACCATGAAGATTCTTGGTGCTACTGAAGAAACTACTGCGGGTGTTACCAGAATTAGAGCTGTAGAAAATCAAGGAAAGCTTCGCTATCCTGTAATTTTAGTAAATGAAGCTTACACAAAACATATGTTTGATAATAGATATGGTACTGGACAAAGTACCATCGATGGTTATCTTAGGGCAATGAATTTGCTTATGGCATCAAAACGTGTTGTGGTAATTGGATATGGTTGGGTTGGACGCGGTGTTGCATCACGATTCCAAGGAATGGGTTCCAAGGTAATTGTAACTGAGATTGATCCTGTAAAAGCACTTGAGGCTCATATGGATGGATTTGAAGTCATGCCGATGTCTCAGGCCGCAAAAATCGGTGACATGTTTGTCACATGTACTGGAATGACTAGTGTAATTAGAAAAGAGCATATCTTGCAAATGAAAAACGGTGCAATCATGGGTAATGTTGGCCACTTTGATGTGGAAATTGACAGTAAATTCTTGTTAAAGCAATCAAAATCAGTTAAAGAAGTAAGACCTAATCTTGATGAATGCACTTTGAAAAATGGTAAAGTGGTATATTTGATTGGGCAGGGCCGACTCGCAAACCTGGTTGCAGCAGAAGGACATCCTCCAGAGGTTATGGCGCAATCATTTTCAAATCAAATTTTGTCTGTTCTGTATATTCTTAAAAATCACAACAAAATGGAAAATAAAATTATCAATGTTCCTGAAGAAATTGATAAACAAGTAGCAATTGATGCGCTAGCTGCAATGAATGTTAAAATTGATAAACTCACCCCAGAGCAAGTAAAGTATGCAAATAGCTGGTAAAACTTCTTAACCTCAATACAATTCTTGACAAGTATCTAATGAATAACAAAGCCATAGTTACAAGTGCATTGCCATATGCCAATGGAGAAATTCATTTGGGTCATGTTGCATCCACTTATCTCCCAGCAGATGTCACAACTAGATTCCTAAAACTAAATGGAGTTGAGGCCTACTATGTCTGCGCATCCGATGATTTTGGAACTCCTATTCTGATTCAATCTGAGAAAGAGGGTAAGACTCCTGCAGAATATGTTGCTTATTGGAATAAACGTGATTATGATGATTTTTCAGCATTTAACATACAATTTGATTATTTCTACAAGACTAGTTCTCCAGAAAATATTGCGTTTGTTCAAGAGGTTTTTAAAAAATTAAATGATGCAGGACATATCTATGAGCAAGAAATCATCCAATTCTATTGCAATAATGATAAAAAATTCTTGCCTGATAGATATGTCAAAGGCACATGTCCTTATTGTAAAGCAGAGGATCAATATTCTGATCTTTGTGAAAGTTGTGGTCGAGTGCCTGAGGAGATTACGGATCCTAAATGTTCTCTTTGTGGTCAATTACCAACTAAAGAAAAAACAAAACACTATTTTTTCAAACTCAAAAACTTTGGAGATTCCCTAACTAAATGGCTTGAAGAAAATGAACATCTACAAAAAGATGTTAAAAAATACGTTCAAAATTGGATTAAATCTGGATTGATTGATTGGGATATTACTCGTGATATTCCTTGGGGTGTTCCAGTTCCACTTGACGATGCAAAGGGCAAAGTCTTCTATGGTTGGTTTGATAATCATCTTGCATACATTTCTACTGCATTGAAATTCCTAAACGATAAAGGAATTGATGGAAAAGAGTTTTGGAATTCTGCAGACATTTATCATTTTATTGGGAAAGACATTGTGTATCATCATTATCTTTTCTTACCTGCAATGAGATTGGGAATAAACAGCGAGTACAAATTGCCTGATTACATCCCTACACGAGGACATCTTACTCTTCAAGGAAAGAAAATTTCTAAAAGCAGAAACTGGTATATTGGTTTAAAACAATTTTTAGAATTTTATCCTGCAGATTATCTGAGATATTATCTTGTATCAATTAATCCGTATTCCCAAGATGATTTGAATTTTGATTGGGATGATTTTACAACACGAATTAATTCTGAACTAATTGGGAATCTTGGAAATTTTGTTAATCGTGCATTAGGATTCACCAAAAAAACATTTGATGGAAAAGTTCCAGAAATTGAATCCTTTGATGAAAAAGATTTAGAGGCTGAAGAAAAGATAAAAAACCTTGCATCAGATGTTGGTGGTCTTTTGGAGCAGAATCATCTTGATAGGGCATTAAAGCGAATAATGGAATTCTCATCCTTCTTTAACACATATTTTCAGCACAAAGAACCTTGGAAAAAAGGACCTGGGACTGCAAACTGTGTGTTTCTTTCAGTAAATGCTGCAAGAAGTATTGCGATTGCTCTCTTCCCATTTCTGCCTGAATCTTCACAAAAAATCTGGATTCAGTTGGGGCTAGATGATAACGTTAGTGAATTCTCCTGGAATGATCTCTCTAAATTTGCCATTACTCCTGGACATGTTTTAGGCGATACATCTCCATTATTTGTCAAAGTCGAAGAATCTGATATTGAAAAGCACAAAAAGCAACTTGGATCCTTTGAGAAATAATGAATCCTATCCCACGAATATCTACTAGGGGATACTATGATCTTTCTAATGGCAAAACTCTCAAAACTAATCCATACTATTTGTATCCAAAAAAAGATTTTAAAAAATTAACAAATTCTAAAGAACTCACAATTATGATTCACGGGTTGAGAAATGACCGTGCAGGAGCCGTTGCCAAGGTATTGTTGGCAAAAAATAGATTGCGAAAATTGGGATATTCTCATCCTGTAGTTGGTTTTAGTTATGATTCCAACACAACGGGGGCTCATCTGGTAACACATGCAAAACATGCCCTTGCAGTAGGACAACGCATCGCAAAGAAAAATGGGCGTAATCTTGGGTTGTTTATTGAAGATTTCAAAAGTTCTAGTCCTAACACAAGAATTAGGCTAATGGGCCACTCTTTAGGATCTCAGGTGATATTGAGTACGCTAGAGTATCTTTCAAAAAAGAAACAAAATATTGGGATAATCGAAGCTGTTTATTTTTTTGGCGCTTCAATTACTGAAGATATACCATCTTCTAAAAAATATGGAAAAATTCTTCAAAGCATTGTAAATAAAAAAATTGTTAATCATTTTGCTCCTTCAGATGAGGTTCTAATTTGGGCTGATAATGAGAAATATGTTAAAGGATGTTTGGGCCTAAATGGTGCAATTGGAAACCCTGTCAGTAAATATCATCAAAAATTAGTAAAGCCCAAGAATCATAGATTTGCAAGTTACGCTGAAGTGCTTAAATCATTTCCGTAATTTTGTAAACATGTTAGTGTAGGATGATTCGTACGTCACTCTTTTATACAAAAAATGAATTTCACAACATATTATGAAATCTCATATGCCTTGTTCTGAAAACAATAAATCTATTTTGTACCATTTGCATATTTTAGATGAATTTTGTGACGACTTTGATGATCTTTTAGAGTATCCTTGTTAAACAAGATGTCAATTGTACACCATCAAGTTTTTCTCTTCGAGCAAACTGTGAATTTGATTGACAGAGCGATGAATGTCTTTTTCAATTCTTGCACCCACACAAACTAATTTGCCTGATGCGAAAATCAAAATCACTGTTTTTGGATCAAGCATTCTATGAATCAGTCCTGGGAATTGCTCTGGTTCATACATGCTTCTTGGAAGTGTTCTAGCTGCTTGTTCCAAGTTTACTTTTCCTCCAAGATTAATTGATGATACAATATTTTGAATTGTGACTATGGGCTCATTTTTAATTTTGATTTTCCCCTTTCTTAAATTTTGAACAACAATATTTACTGCTTTGATTGCCATCTCTTCTGATTTGGCACCTGTACAAACCATTTTTCCTGACCCGAAAAGCAATGTGGCAGTTCGAGGAGTTTTAAGTCTGAAAACTGCTCCCGGAAATTGCTCTGGATGATATTCCACATCTGGGAATTTTTTTGTTATATCTACAAGATCTAATTTCTGTTCAATTGTTGCAGATGCTACAACGTTAACAATTGCTATTACTGGCTTGGTTTCTGTCATATCTTTTTGATTATTTCTTGACTATATCTCCGTATCTTGGTCTAATCTGAGACCCTTGTATCTATTTCTAATGGTCACTTCTGTCACATTTGAGGCTTCTGCAATGTCTCTTTGAGTCCTGTCCTCGCCATTTTTTACACATGAAAGGTACAATGCAGCTGCGGCCAATCCCATAGGGTCTTTCCCTGCAGATTCCTCATGATCTCTAGCAATCTGAAGAACTTTAGCTGCATAACGTTTAGTTTTCTCAGAAATATCCAGTTTGCTTGAAATTCTTGCAATGCACTGGATCGGGTTTACCACGGGCATTTTTAGCTCTAACTCTTGATGTAATATTCTATAACACCGTGAAATGTCTTTTTTCTTTATGTTTCCTGCATCTGCAACATCTTTCAGTGTTCTAGGTGTTTCAGTGTCTCTACAAGCTGCATAAAGTGCAGCTGCAATTAAAGCTGAAATTGAACGCCCTCTAACTAATCCTTTTTCTAATGCCTTTCTGTAAATGTATGATGCTTTTTCAATTACTGAATCTGAAAGTGATAATTTGTCTTTTAATGTTGATAACTGACTTAGTGCTTGTCTGAGATTCTTATCTGCTGATGCGTTTACCTTGCTTCTACTGTCCCAAGTTCTTAGTCTTTCAATGGTGCTCTTCATTGATGACGAAAGAGGTTTCCCAGACGCATCCTTGTTCATTGGACTAATAATTGTGGCAAGTCCTCTATCATGCATTGCAAGTGATGTTGGGGCACCTGTTCTTGTTGGATCTGTCCCACCCTCTTTTGAAAATGATCTCCATTCAGGTCCAGAATCCTGAAGTGTCTCTGAAATTACAAATCCGCATTTGCCACAAAATCTTTCTCCTGTAACATCATCTGTTAACATGGATTTCTTTCCACAACGTCTGCAGACACTATCTGCATTGATAATCTCTAAAACCAAAAATATGACCAATATTGTTTACTTTGTTTCCTATAATAACCGACTTATTTTGTAATTTTTCTTAAAAATATCTTTTTTTGATTTTAAAATAGTATTGAAATTGAACTGATTTTTTATGAGTAATGCGCCTGGGGTTTGGATGATATTGCTATATTCCAATTGTGATTATTTTCATTCCTAGTTTCATAATTCATAGAATTCGTGTTATGTATGTATTACAATAACCTACATTAACCCAAATTTTTTACTCAAAACTTATGGTATCATCTGTAAATTTTGTAGTGCTAGGCAAACAAGATATTGCAGCAGAATTTGGAAAAAAAGGAACCGTGACTGATCTGTCATTGTTTGATAGAAAAGAATCTGATATTATCAAAACTTGGGTAACTCCAAGTGGATTTCCAGAAAAAATTCAGCCTCTATTTCAGGCAATTAATTTGGCCGAATATGTAATCTTTCATGTGGATAAATTAGATAGATTCACTGGAGAGCAAATAATTGCATTAGATTCCTTAAAAAAAGAAAAAGGACTTTTATCCCATACGTTTGATATTGATGAATCAAAATTGAATGCAATGATCAAGGGAACTGTTGTTGAAAATTATGCTAAAATTGATCAAGAAAAAATCAAAGAAGAAATGGATAAACTGGAACCTGTTTCCAATGACGACCCACCTGAAATGGTGATTGATCATTGTTTTGATGTCAAGGGTGTTGGAACTGTAATTTTAGGCAAAATAACACATGGAAAAATAAAGCAATATGCTAACTTGAAATTATATCCTGCTGGAATAGACGTGTTGATAAAATCAATTCAAATGCACGATGACCCTGTAGAAGAATCTGTCTGTCCTGCTAGGGTAGGACTTGCAGTAAAGGGCGTAAAACCGGATGAAGTTGGACGAGGAGATGTAATCTCTCACGAAGGGGCAGTAGATGTAAAAACTGAAATTGAACTTGATTTCAAAAAAAATCCTTTTTACAAAAATGAGATTTCAGAAAATCAAGGATGTTTAGTAAATGTTGGACTACAAATCAAAGCTGCAAAATTCATGTCTCTTTCCCCTCTAAAATTAATATTTGAAAAACCAATTGCATGTAAAAAAGGCCAAATTGCAGTAATTCTAAAACCCGAATCCCCAACAATTAGAATTCTTGGAAGCGGAACTATCCAATAGACTGATTTAATTAAATCAAAAACAATTATTCGTTATGCGAGGATTGATGATGGGTAGGTTTCAACCTTTTCATTTTGGACATTTGGATTTAGCAAAACGAATTCTTGATGAGTATGATGAAGTAATTATTGCAATCACTAGTTCTCAGTTTAATTATTTGGAAAAAGATCCTTTTACTGCAGGTGAACGAATTGAGATGATCCATAATTCCCTGAAAGAAGCATCTTTGGATTTATCTCGATGTTTTGTTGTTTCTATAGAAAACCAATTCAATGTGGCAACTTGGTCATCCTATCTAAAATCTGCCTTGCCTCATTTTGATAAAGTGTTTAGTGGAAACAACTATGTTTCAATGATCCTTGCGGATTCTGATATTGAGGTTATGAATCCTATATTTTTAGATAGAAATTTGTACAATGCAACAAAAATTCGTTCAATGATTGTTTCTGATGAAAATTGGAAAGATTATGTCCCAAATGCTGTTTATGAATTACTTACAAAAATTAATGCTAAAAATAGGCTGACAGTAATTTCTAAATCTGACACAAATCCTACTAAACACTAATGGAACCTGTACGTGCTTGTCCTATTTGTCCTAAATGTGGTTCCAAGAGATTTGTCAGGCTGATTGGTGAAAAAGTCACCGTGAAATGTCGTTCCTGTAATAAAATAATTGAAATCTAAATTTTAGTTAATTAAATTGAGTTTGCAAATATTAGAATACGATAAGATTGATGTCCTGCAGAATCAAAATTTTTATTCATTATGCCTCTACAAAGAACGTTATCTGTTCCTATTCTAATTCTGAACATTCTGAATCAATTTTTTGAATATTAAGAATTTTGTATGAACTTAAACCTATTCTTAAGAATATGAAAACATCATAAAATCTGCATCTGTGCTTTTTAAAAAATAAAAAATTATTCTAGATTAGACTCACTCTCTTCTTTTTTCATGAATGTTGTCTATTGATGATGAGTCATAAGAAATTCCTGTTTGCTCATATGAGAAATGGTTTCTCTGATTAGTTCTCTCTTCTAATATCTCAGAACTATTTGAATCATAGTAATCTGCGATTTGACTAAAAGTAACTGGACTACCCGTAACGAAATGAATTCTTACCAGAGATTCCTCATCTATGGATTTAGGATCTTCATGACCCTCTATCCCATAAGCATAAGTATTTTCCAGCATTATTGGAACGTTTAGCAGTAAAATGCTTAACAAAGAAAACATTCCAAAAAGAGCTGCTTTTTTCACGGTGTAACGTTTTGGTCTTTCTACTTCATACTCAATACCAACACATGTTTTGTGTTTTTGGGTTTTGTTCTGATTTTGGTAATTATACATTATTGAGACAATAAAAATAATTCAATTAAATTTCTGTTTGTTTTGTAATTACAAACAATGATCATAGATGCAAAAATCATAATAATTTCAAATTCAATTGAAAAAAATACAATATGCAACTTTAAATTATTATTTTTTAATTTTTTTATAACATCTTATCCTAATTATTGAAATTCATTTTTCAATGATTTTTTCATATTGCTTTACCCAGTATTTTATGTCTCATATAATGTGTGTACTTTTACTACACACAACTAGTTATACTCATACCTTAATAAAAAAAGAATTATCATGCATAGTAAGAAAATTCTAGAACATCTAGGATTAGAAAATGACTCAAGGGACATTGATGAATTTGATTGTTAGTCAATTCTAAACTATGTCTCATTTTCTAACATATTCGATCTAAAACCGTAAATCTTATAATTTTGGTATAATAACACTGTGATTCGCTTTAGTTAATATTTGCAGTATTCTTGAAAAAATCATGGCAAAAACATGGAAGGATAACGAAATCAGCCTTGATCCAATAAAAGATCAAACGATTGCTGTGATTGGTTATGGAATCCAAGGTGACGCACAAGCTAACAACATGAAAGACTCTGGTCTGAATGTGATTATTGGTCTTAAGGAAGGTGGTAACAGCTGGAAAAAGGCAGAAGCTGATGGTCATAAAGTAATGTCTGTTGCAGAAGCAACAAAACAAGGTGACATTATTCACATATTGATTCCAGATATGATTCAAGGTCAGGTATACAAGGATGAAATCGGTCCAAATCTTTCTGAAGGAAAAGCATTGTCATTTTCTCATGCAGCTGCAATCTATTGGAAATGGATTGAAGCACCAAATAATGTTGATCTAATTATGGTCGCTCCAAAAGGACCTGGTTCTAAAGTTAGAGAAACCTATCTTGATAATTTTGGAACTCCTGCAATTGTTGCAGTTGAACAAGATTTTACAGGAAAAGCTTGGGATAGAACATTAGGAATTGCAAAGGCAATAGGCAGTGCAAGAGCTGGATTAATCAAAACTGCTTTCAAAGAGGAAGTAGAAACTGATTGGTTTGGTGAACAAGCAGACCTTTGTGGTGGTGCAGCCTCTATGGTGACAAATGCATTTGAGACTCTTGTTGAAGCAGGATATCAACCTGAAATTGCATACTTTGAAGTTTTACATGAACTCAAACTCATTGTAGATATGATTCAGAGATATGGAATCAATGGCATGTGGAGACGTGTAAGTGAAACTGCTAGATATGGTGGTTTAACACGTGGGCCAATGGTGATGGATTCTGCAAATAAATCCAATATGAAAAAAGTTCTTACTATGATTCAAGATGGAACCTTCAACAACGAGTGGATTTCTGAATACCAGAAAAATGGTAAAGATGCATTTGACAAATACATGAAACAATATGACGAACACCAAATTGAAAAAGTTGGTAAAGAAATGCGTAAAATGATGTGGCCTGATTCCACAGAATAATCTTTTTTCTTATATTTTTCTTAATTTACACACACCAGTTGTTATGTGATTGATAATTGTCGGTAATGGTGTACCTGGACCAAAAACGTGGTCTACCCCTGCCTTGATCAAATCTTTATGGTCTATGTCTGGTATGACTCCGCCACCTACTATGAGAACATCGTTAATTCCTTTCTTTTTTAATGCTTTGACAACTCTTGGAAAAAGAGTTCCATGTGCACCATTTAACAAACTCATTGCTACTGCATCCACATCTTCATCTTCTGCAATTTGTGCAATTCTTTCTGGTGTTGCAAAAAGCCCTGAATAGATAACTTCCATCCCTGCGTCTCTGAATGCTCTGCAAAGTACTAGCGCGCCTCTATCATGACCGTCAAGCCCTAATTTGGCAACTAGTATCTTTATACTCCGTGTTGCAGCTTTTTGCTTCATGATTATTGCTATATTTTGTATGTTTTAAAGGGTTTATTTGATTTTCGTAAATCTATTTTTTTTGCTACAGTGCTCTAATCTCTTCAAATATATTGATTCAAAAATTAGAATGTTCCAGTAATAATGGATATGACGGAAGACGTATGTGATTTTTGTAAGGGAGTTGGCTCTTCAGGACCAAATGTTTGTGTCTATTGCAATGGGACTGGGGAATGGAATAACGCAGCACAAGCATATGTGAAAAATCATATCTGTCAATGCATCGTACTTGATAGAAAATTCTGTCCTGTGTGCAACAAAGCATGCCATCATGATACCTCTTTGAATCCTAAACAAAAAATTGATCCAGGTTATGGCGGCATGTCAAGTCGTGAAATTACAGTAATTGCCTAATTGGCATTCTTTTTTAGATGAATCCCTTTTTTGGAAAAATAGTCACGGTTCTTATAGTTGAGAAAATTCAGTATAATATGTCCGAAGATAGAAAGATGTACAAATGTACATGTTCTGACTGCGGCAAAGATTCTGAAGTTCCTTTTGAACCAAAAGCGGACAGACCAGTTTATTGCCGAGAATGTTTACCAAAACATCGCAATTGATGATTTTAGGCTAGTTTTGTTTAATTAATTTTGAACTAAATTATTTCCAAAATATCCCCAAAATCTTTTTTCTTTTTTTGATGATTTCCTAGCATATACTCAGTTTAAATTATGCGCCAATACGATTGCAATATGTCAAACAACTCTAAAGATACAATTTTCATTGGGAAAAAACCCTTGATGACTTATGTTACATCGGCAATTATTCAATTAGCTACCATGCCTTTAATTACAATTAAAGCCAGAGGAATGACTATTGCACATGCAGTAGATGTTGCACAAATAGTGTTGCAAAAAACAAAGCCTGCTTTTGTAATCGGGGATATAAAAATTGGTTCAGAATCACTTGTTTCTCAAGATGGCAGAAACCGTGATGTTTCTTCAATTGAGATTTCTCTAAAAAGGGCAGAAGCATCAAGGTAGTTTCAATGGTAACAGCAAATCAAAATTCTCTTTGTTTACGTTGTGGAAAGAAATCCATGTTAACAGATGATGTTACAGGAGAAAGATTTTGTGGCAAATGCGGATTTGTAATTTCAGAGACACTTCAGGATTCTGGACCTGAATGGAGGTCATTTTCAAAAGAGGGTGGAACAGATCCAACAAGAACAGGTGCTCCGTCTTCACTGATGATTCATGATATGGGATTGTCCACAGTTATTAATCCCATAAACAAGGACGCATCTGGAAAGCCTCTTTCAACATCAATGAAGAGCACCATTGAAAGACTAAGAACCTGGGACAGTAGAAGCCAAGTTCATGAGCCTATTGATAGAAATTTGAGACAAGCACTTAGTGATTTAAACAAATTAAAAGACAAGGTTGCCATTCCTGCAAATGTTCTTGAAAAAGCATCATACATTTACAGAAAGGCTTTGGAGAAGAAACTTGTACGCGGAAGATCTATTGCCGCAATGATTGCAGCTGCACTTTATGCAGCTTGTAGAGACACTGAAACCCCTAGAACTCTGAAAGACATTGCAGATGCTGCAAATGTCAAACGTAAAGATATTGCGCGATGCTATCGCTTACTACATCATGAGTTAGAGCTAAAAATGCCCGTGGTGGATTCAATCCAGTGCATTGCAAGAATTTCAAGCAAACTGGATATTTCTGAGAAAACTAAACGTTATGCAGTTAAAGTACTAAAAGATGCACAAGAACGCAAAGAATCTGCAGGGAAAGACCCTATGGGATTGGCCGCAACTGCATTATACCTATCATGCGTACATAATGGGGTGTCTATTACTCAACGGGATCTTGCAGAAGCTGCTGGCGTTACAGAGGTTACAATAAGAAATCGATACAAGGGTCTAAAAGCAGACCAAACAACAAAATCTGAAATTTAATTATATTATATTCCTATTTTCATAAATTTTGTCTTGCAGTGCACATCACTGTCTACTCACTGATTATATTCAAAAATCACCTATAATATGTATGCAAATCATAAATCAATTAAAAATCGAAGAACCAGAAAGAAAAGAAGTTTTTCTTGAAATACTTTCTGACAAATATTGTAGATTGATACTGGACTCAATAATGAATATTTCAAAATCTGCTATTGAGATATCTCGTGAAAAAGAGATTCCGCTTAGTACCGTTTATAGAAGAATCCAACAACTTCATGATTCCCATATGATTCGTACTTCTGGAATTATTACTGATGAAGGCAAAAGACTCTTTTTGTATAAGAGCAAAATCAAAGAAGTCAATACACGATTCTCTGATGGAGAGATTGCTATGGATGTAGTTTTTAACAAAAACTAGTTTCTAGTAATCATGTTCCATGAAATCTTCGCCTAATTCGATAGTTGCAACAACAGTAGATTCGGTTGTTTGTGATTTCATTCTTGTATCAGGCAAAAATTCATGAAATATTTCTCCCAATAATTGTTCTGTGAATCTTGACCAGTTACTGCCTAATTCATGTTGAATTACAAAATGATGCGATGCTCCCTCTATTCTGTGATCTGATTTCATTCCAGATGCACGCATATAGTCTTCCAATGTTTCAATACATCGTTTCAAATCATATCCTCCTTTGATAAATAAAACTGTGTCTTTAATTACAGGTTTTATCATATTGATAATTTCATTAATGTCATTTGAACTCATTTCTACTCCCAGAATGTCCAGAATTTTTTTTGGTACTGGGATAATGCCTATTTTTTCTGTAAATCTGTCCCATCTAATGTATTTCTCTAAAATTTGTCTTGTCATTACATTGTGTGATATATTGTGGTTCATCGCTTCTGCCTCTATCTCTTCAACTAATTTTACAGGTAAGCGATAAGTTACACTACGTGTTTTTTCTTTCTTTGTTGGATGTTGCTGTGACTTTATTGTGTTTGAATCCAATTAACAAAAAACAAGTATTAAGATCATATAAGTTGGATCTATTGTGCTTAAAACATTTATTCTCAGTACTGATAATTTAGAATTATTTTATAATCTAATTTGACTTTTGGAATGCTGGGAGATAACACAAAAAAACTGTTTGGTGATTTGAGAAATGGGGAAATATTGTGAAAACTGTGGAAAATATATGAAAATTTCAGAACTTACTCATTGTTCAGATGAATGCCTACTTTCAGGAATTAGGGACAGTATTTCGCTTTCTGAAAATGGATTTAATGCTCTTTCATGGGATGAAAAATCCGATCCATGGACATAATACCTGAAAATTAAAAATGGAAAATCTACTTAAAGCGTAAACAAATTACCTCAGACGTGGACATCACTCCAATTAATTACACACTAACTTTTGAACCTGATCTCAAAAAATTTACTTTTAATGGTACTGAATCAATTATTGTAGATTGTAAAAAATCAACAAATTCAATTTCTATGAATTGTGCTGAACTAAAAATTACTTCGTGTACGGTAAAATCTGGAGAAGAAATAATCAAATCCACACCGATTACCAATGAGAAAAAAGAAGAATTACAAATCAAACTAGGGAAAAAAATCAAAGGCAAAGTGATCATTAATCTTGAATTTCATGGGATTTTAAACGATAGGTTACTTGGATTTTATCGAAGTCAATATCAACAAAACGGAAAAACAAAATATCTTGCTACATCACAATTTGAGGCAGCAGACGCAAGAAGGGCATTTCCATGTTGGGACGAACCTGAAGCAAAAGCAACCTTTGAGATTTCAATAATTGCAGACAATAAATTCACTGCGATATCTAACATGCCAGTAAAATCAAAGAAAAAGATTGGAAATAAAACAATTTACAATTTTGAAAAAACTCCAATTGTTTCAACATATTTGATTTATCTTGGTGTTGGAGAATTTGAATATCTTGTAGGGAAGATTGGCAAAACCCAGATTCGAGTTGTTACTACAAAGGGAAATAAATCAAAAGGAAAATTCTCCTTGGAACTAGGCAAAAAACTTCTAACATCATATGAAAAATATTTTGGAATAAAATACCCTTTACCTAAACTTGATCTTATTGCAGTACCTGATTTTGCCGCAGGTGCAATGGAAAATTGGGGTGCAATAACATTTAGAGAAACAATCTTGCTTTATGATCCTAAAACATCTTCAACTAGAACAAAACAATACATTGCAGAAGTAATATCACACGAGATTGCTCATCAATGGTTTGGAAACTTGGTTACTATGAAATGGTGGAATGATTTGTGGCTCAATGAAAGCTTTGCAACGTTTATGGCCACAAAATTTGTTGATAAGTTTTATCCTGAATGGGATTTGTGGAATCAATTCATTGAAGACGCAATGAACGTTGCAATGGGACTTGATTCCCTAAAAACAACACATCCAATCGATGTTAAAGTAAATTCTCCTGCTGAAATTAGGGAAATATTTGATGCTATTTCATATGATAAAGGTGGATGTGTATTGCGAATGCTTGAACATTATGTTGGAGAACCAAACTTCCAAAAGGGTCTCAAAAAGTACCTGTCTGATTTCAAATACACAAACGCTGAAGGGCAAGACTTGTGGAATGCAATTGGAAAAGCATCTGGCATGCCTGTGTCTTCTATGGTGAATACATGGCTTAAACAGCCAGGGTTCCCATTAATTGAAATTAATCAGGATGGAAATACTCTCAAACTCAAGCAAAAAAGATACTTACTTGAGCCTGATAAAAAATTCAGCAAAGGATTGTGGCACATACCATTATCTTTGGGATTGGAAGATGAAATTTCTAAAAAATTATTTACACAAAAATCAATGTCAATAAAACTACCTCAGAACACTATAGGTTTTGTTGCAAACTATGGAAGAAAAGGATTTTATCGTGTAAAATATGATGAGGGGATTTTACTTGATCTAAAAATGTTAGTTGATGAAAAACGTGTTCCTGGAATTGACAGATGGGCAATTCAAAATGATTTGTTTTCTCTTTGTGTTTCTGGCGATGAACAAGTACGAAATTATTTGGATTTTTCAGACGCATACTTTGATGAGGATAGCTATCTTGCATCAGTAAATGTTGCTCATAATCTAGCTTCCCTATATTTCCGAGCATTTGATGAAAAATTTGCTGAAGAGATTAGAAATTATGCCGTTAATTATTTTCGAAAGATTTTATTTAATTTAGGATGGGAGCCAAAAAAATCAGACAAGCATACTGACGCATTGCTCCGTTCATTTGTGATTTCTGCACTAGGAAAAATGAATGATGATGAAGTCACAGAAGAGGCGCTCAGGAGATACAAAAAATTCTTAATATCTCCTAACTCCATTTCTCCTGATTTAGTTGAACCTATCTGTTCTATTGCTGCATGGAATGGAAATTCAAAAACCTATATGGAATTAACCAAACTATACAAGAATGCAAAAACTATGGAAGAAAAACTTCGTTTCCTTGGTGCCATGTGTAGTTTCAAAGACAAAAAACTATTGCTAAAATCCTTGGACTTTTCTCAAACTCCGAATGTACGTTCACAAAACATGCAATTACCAATTATGAAAGTAGCAGCAAACCCATATGGTGACAAAGTCTTGTGGCCATGGTTGAAGAAAAATTGGAAAAAACTAAACAAAAAAGTAGGACATGGAAATCCACTGTTTAATAGAATTGTGGCTAGTATTTCATCTGTGGCAGACGATTCTATGGAAAAAGAAATTAAAAAATTCTTCAGAGACAATCCTACTCCTGGTACTGAGAGAACCCAAACTCAAACATTAGAAAGAATTAGAATAAACTCAAAACTACTTAGACGAATGAGACAAGAATTCAAAGATGGCTAGGAGATTAGGTCCGCCAATCTTTCTTGGGATTTTTACAATTTTAGCAATAGTTTTTCTTACTGGTGGCGGTACTGATGACAAAGACATTCTTCGTCAAACATTTCATGTAGATGCTGTTTACTATGATACTGGTCATGTTGAAATTTCCTATTATGACAAGTCTGACAAGACAAATTCTGTTATAATGGAAATTTTGGGAATGGATGAATCATTCCAAAAAATATTTTCTGATTCTGAATTTATTGAAATTGTACCATTTCCAAATATTCCAAAATACGGATGGAGTGTTCATCCGATAGTTTTGGAAATTGATCATGAAGAATTGGGACATGTTCAATTAAAAACCGAGATTCATTTGATTGATGAAACTGCTCCACCTATAATTTATTCTAGGCCCTAGATCACATACAAGATTTTATTGCACCCCTGAAACATTATTGTATATTGGACATGCTTGCTGATTTAAAGAAAGGAAAACGCGGAGCAATTGCCAAGGCAATTACTATTGTAGAAAATGATCAAAAGGAAGCAAAAAAACTCATAAAGAAAATTTTCAAAGATACTGGTGATTCTATTATAATTGGTATTACTGGACCTGCAGGTGCCGGAAAAAGTTCTTTGATAAACAAAACAACAGTGGAGATGAAAAAATTAGGTACAAATCCAGCTGTTCTTGCAATAGATCCGACCAGTCATGTTACTGGTGGTGCAATTTTAGGAGATCGAGTTAGAATGAGTGAGTCCACTGATTCAGGAACTTATATCCGAAGCATAGCATCTCGAGGTGCAACTGGTGCTGTTTCTCGTTCTTTACGAAACAGTATTCGAATTTTAGAATATGCTGGATTTGACCCAATTATTATTGAAAGCGTTGGTGCTGGACAAACAGAAGTTGAAATTTCAAACATTGCAGATATTACAGTTGTGGTCTTTAATCCAAATACAGGGGATAGTATACAAACAATTAAAGCTGGATTGACTGAAATTGGAGATATCTACCTTGTTAACAAAAGTGACCTTGCAGGAACCAATCAACTATTTGATGCCGTAAGGGATTTTATTGGAGATTCAGTACGAAATCCTATAATTCTTAAAACATCTGTTAAGAAAAATTCTGGAATTACAGATTTTGCAAAAACTCTCAAAGAAATGATGGCGACTAAAAAGAAATTCAAGAAAGAAAAACAACAAGAACGATTAGAATCTGAACTAACGGATATTGTTTTAAATAACATCAAAGAAAAGATTGATCATATGCTGGAATCAGATAAATCCTTCTTAAAATATCTTAAACAATTACAATCAAAAAACATAGATCCGTTTGACGCAGGAGACAAAATTACAAAATCTTTGTTAAAGTGATAATATGGCAACAAAAAAGTCTATAAAATCAAAAAATCCCGAAAAGAAAATCTTCACTGATTCCTCATTTCCAGTAAAACGAATTTATCAAAAATCCTCTAAGAAAAGACCTGTAGAAGACGCTGGGAAATATCCTTTTACTAGAGGCATTCATCCTGAAATGTTCCGTGAAAGATTCTGGACAATGAGACAATATTCGGGATTTGGAGATGCTACACTCACTAATGAGCGATTCAAATTCATGCTGGAAAAGGGTCAAACAGGTCTAAGTATGGCTTTTGATTTGCCTACTCAAATTGGTTATGATTCTGATTCTCCTCAAGCAGAAGGTGAGGTGGGAAAAGTTGGTGTTTCAATTACCTCCATTAAAGATATGATGACTGCCTTTGATGGAATCCCTCTTGGCAAAGTTAGTTCATCAATGACAATTAATTCAACTGCCTCTACATTACTAGCATATTACATTGCAGTTGGAGAAGTACAGGGATTCAAAAGTCATGAACTTCGTGGTACCACTCAAAATGATATTTTAAAAGAATACATTGCAAGAAACACCTACATCTATCCTCCTCAACCCTCAATGAGATTAATAGGTGACATGATTGGATATTGCGCAGAAAAAGTTCCATCTTGGTATCCTGTATCAATTTCAGGATATCATATGAGGGAAGCAGGATGTACTGCGACACAAGAAGTTGCGTTTACTCTGGCAAATGCAATTGCATATATTCAAACTTGTTTGGATAAAGGCTTGAAAATTGATGACTTTGCACCTCGTCTTTCATTCTTCTTTTGTTGTACTATTGAATTCTTTGAGGAAGTTGCAAAGTTTAGGGTTGCAAGAAAAGTTTATGCCAAAATTCTTAAAGAAATGTTCCACGCAAAAAACCCCCGTTCACTACAATTAAAATTCCATACTCAAACAAGTGGTGAATCATTAACTGCACAACAACCTGATAATAACATAATTCGTGTTGCAATTCAAACCATGGCAGCTGTTGCTGGTGGTACTCAATCTCTTCATACAAATTCTAGAGATGAAGCACTAGCTCTTCCTACTCAAGAGTCTGCAAAAATTGCACTGAGGACACAACAAATCGTTGCACATGAAAGCGGGATTACAAAGACTGCAGATCCATTGGCTGGCTCATACTATCTTGAAGAACTATGTGATCAAATTGAGGATGGAGTATGGAAATATCTCAAAAAAATCCAAAAAATGGGCGGTTCTGTTAAAGCAATTGAAAAGGGATTCTTTCAATCTGAAATTAGAGCAAATGCGTATCGTCTGAAAAAAGAAATCGATGATGGTGAGAGAATTATTGTTGGAATGAACAAATATTCTGAAGAAGAAAAACAACCTGATCTGCTTCGTGTTGGAGGTGATGTTGAAATTCAGCAGAAAAAATCCCTCAAAAAATTACGTGAATCCCGAGACAAAAACAAATGGGAAAAAGCACTATCTGCTATGAAAAGTGCTGCAGATACTGAGGAAAACCTCATGCCTTACATCATTACTGCTGCCAAAGCATTTGCTACTACGGGTGAAATCAGCAATACCTTCAGAGAAGTTTTCGGTGAATACAGACCTAAAGAAGTCTTTTAATTAGATTTTTTATGAATTTATTTTCAATACTGAACTGACACTGTATCTGCTTTGACTTGCTAGAACGTTTTTGATTTAATTTAAACTCCATAAAAAATTACTGGCAAAATTATTTTTTTCAAATTTTTTAATTTGTTTCTATTCTGTTTTACATTCACATTTTTTCTGCTTTTCAAATCTGGGATATTTTAGTTTATGACACACTTCACAGTATGGTTGATTTGACACGTATTCTTATTGATGAATCAGTATATAGTGTATCGTATTGTCCTCTTCAAAACCTGTCTTTTATTATGATTTCACTTCCTTTTTCTAAGGTACTTATATTCCCCTTTATGTCAAGTATGTTTCCACATGTATTGCATTCCCATTCTTCGTTACAACTCATTTGATTTTTTGTACTTGGTGTATTACAAACTTTACAACGCAATGACATTGTTTTTACTCGATGCTTTCTGATTCTTTTTATCTTTGTGGGTTTTTTCGTGAAGAAGTACTTTGTCAAAAGTATCTGAATTTCCCTCCCATTTGAAATTACAATATCTGCAATTGTATTTCATTTTGTTGAATCCTGTTTCTTTTCGGATTCTTTGAATGCATTTACATCCTCTGTAACTTTGGCTTTAGAAGAACCAAATTTCAGTTTTTCAATTATTTTTTTAAACATACTTTGTCTGGATTCTCTCTGGTATATACTGGCGTATTTGAGCAATTTTCCCCTCTTCTCATTTGTGCCTATTTTAATCTACAAAGAATCATTTGTCTTTTAAGTGTCTATAATTATAATGACATCTCTTATTGCAAAACCAGTCTAGTCCGCCTAAATATTCTACATGATCAGACTTGCCACAAAATTTGCATTTTATGAAATGCTTTCTGTTACTTTTGGTCATTTTCTATGGATTTTTTTAATTCCTCATAAGATTCCAAATACTGTTTTTTCTTTAGATTGTTTGGCGTTGTTTTATTGTTTTTATTGATTTGTATTTTATTCTTATTTTTAGATTTAGCCATACTGTTTATTGATCTTGCTGTATTTGTTCTCTTCTTATTTTCTCTGGCTCATAATGAATCAAAAATAACAATTCCATAAATGGATGTGCTGATACTTTGGATTTTACCTCAGAATAACCCTTGTCATACTAGTAAAAATAAACATATTTCATGCATAGTTGCAATAATGTCTTGAATTAATTTGGCAAGTTCTCTCTGGGACTTAAAATTTGATTATTTGCTATAATTTAAAATAAAATAAATCCATTAATACTGTAAGTTAACGAAGTCTTTTAGATGAAAATTGATCATATTGCAATTGCAGTAAACGATGTTGAGGAATCAGCCAAAGTGTATCAGCAAGCACTAGGTGTCGACAATGTAGAATTTGAAACAGTAGAAACTGAAGGTGTAAAGGTTGCAATTATTCATTTGGAAAATGGTCGTGTTGAATTAATGCAACCTACAAATGATTCAAGCCCAATCAAAAAGTTTCTTGATAAAAAAGGTCCTGGATTACATCATATGGCATTGGAAACTGATAACATTGAAGGTGAGGTAGAAAGAATGGAGGGATGTGGAATACAATTCTTGGGGCAAATAAGACCTGGCTCTGCAGGAACCAAAGTTACTTTCATTCATCCAAAATCTCTGCATGGAGTTCTCGCAGAACTATGTTCACATCCTAAGCAATAATCATTCCATCATTTTCAAAGTATCTGAAGCTGAAATTATTCCAACAATTTTTGATTTCTTTGAAACCAGAATGCATTTTGAGTATCTGATTAACGGGATTAGAACATTTGCTGGTGTGTCAAAATCTACTATTGGTGGAACGGGATCCATGGTATCTGCAAGTTTTGCTTTTTTTAGTTCTGACTCTCCGACATCTGCTAGATGCTTTACGATGCCATCTTCTGATACAACTCCAACTACTTCGGAATTATTAAAAACTGGAATTTGACTGATGGATAATTGATGCATCTTTTTGATTGCGTCATGTAACGTGTTGGATGGTTTTAGTTTTACAATATCTTTGCTACAAAAATCTCCTGCTGTATGTGATGATGATTCTCCTTCTAATTTTGCAAGACTGTCAAAAATCTTCTTTGCAGTATCGTAGCTTGGTTGGCTTCTACCTGATTCGATTTGATTAATCATTGATGTACTGACCCCTGTCATTGTCGCAAGTTTTTTTTGGGTGATTCCTATTTTTTGTCTTATTTGTTTAATTGAATCAATACGTGGTAACAATCCAATTTGGATTATCTTGTTCAGTTTTAAAATCTATAGCTTTAGGAAAATTTTTACTGCCTGTCAGTGGTTTTAGATTTCTTTAATTAGTGATTTTATCTTGGATATTGATTCTGAGTTTAATTCAATTTCTTTGTGATTTTCTATCACGTGTTGAGTCACTTTTTCCATTAGTTCTTTTTCTGTTGGTGCGGTTGCGGACCATCCACAATCTTTTCCAGCATCAGAACAGCTAATGCTTTTTGCCATGATGGAATAATTGATTAAGAATTATTTATTTTTTCTTTGATTTTGTCTTTTTTGGCTGCTCAATTGCAGCTTGTGCAGCTGCTACAATTGCAATGGGGATTCTATGTGGTGAAGCACTTACATAACTTAATCCTGCACCGTGACAGAATTTGATAGAATTTGGATCTCCTCCGTGCTCTCCACAAATTCCAATTTCCATATTTGGTCTTATTCCACGCCCACCTGCAATGCCTATTTTGATTAGACTTCCAACACCATTGACATCAATTGATTGGAATGGGTTTCTTTCTAAAAGCTCCTTTTCCATATACTCTGGGAGGAACTTTCCTTCAACGTCTTCTCTACTAAAACTGAATGTTCCTTGAGTTAAATCGTTGGTGCCAAAACTAAAGAATTCTGCAGTACTTGCAAGTTCATTGGCAGTAAGTGCTGCTCTTACCACTTCTATCATTGTTCCAAAATTAATTTTTAATTTCATTTTGTGTTTTGCCTCCATCTCTTTTTTGATGGAATCATAAATTTTCTTTATGTGATTTAATTCTGCAATACTGCTTATTTGTGGAATCATGATTTGAGGATGGGCTTTGACTTTTTTCTTTGTTAACTCAACTAATGCTTCAAATACTGCACGAATCTGCATTTCATAAATTTCTGGATATGTTATTCCAACTCTGACTCCTCTGTGACCCATCATTGGATTGACTTCTGCTAACTCTCTTGCTCTCTTTAGAACTGTTTTTGCTTTGTTGAGTTCTTCAGTTGCATTTTGTAATTCCAACTTGTGAATTTTTTCCGCAAGTTCTTCAGGATTTGGTAAGAATTCATGTAGCGGAGGATCTAGTAATCTGATTGTAACCTCGTATCCTTCCATTGCTTGAAGAATTTCAATAAAATCGCTCTTTTGCAATTGGCCTAGTTTTGTTAAAATTTTGCTTCTCTCTTCAATATTTTCTGCCATTATCATCTCTACAAACAGATTGATTCTATCACTTCCATTGAACATTCTCTCTGTTCTGCATAATCCAATACCTTGACCTCCAAATTCTCTTGCAAGTTTTGCCCCTTCGGGCGTGTCTGCGTTTGCTCTGATTCCAATTTTTTTTGCTTTTTGAGCCCATTCTAGGATTTGTTTAAACTCTGATGTGACTTTGGGTTCGATTGTGGGGATGTCTCCAATGTATACGCTTCCTGTACTCCCATCGATTGTAATTATCTCTCCTTCTCGAACTACTTTTCCGTCGACACTACATTGTTTGTTATCAAGATCAATTTTCAAATCAGAACACCCTACGATACATGGTTTGCCCATGCCTCTAGCAACTACTGCAGCATGAGATGTTTTACCGCCTCTGCTAGTTAGAATTCCTACTGATTCAAAGAATGCAGGCACATCTTCGGGTTTTGTTTCTTCCCTAATCAGAATAACTTTGGCCCCATTTTCTCCCATTGCAGTTGCTCTTTTGACATCAAGTACCGCAATTCCGCTGGCAGCTCCTGGCGATGCTGCAATTCCTTTTGCCAATTGGGTATAATTTTTAATTTCCTTTGGATCAATCCTTTTGTGTAGTAATTGTTCTAGCTGTTCAGCTTGAAGTCTGGTAATTGCTCTGTTTTTGTCAATTAGTTTTTCTTTTACCATGTCTACCGAAGTCTTGATCATTCCTGATGCATTCATTTTTGCATTTCTTGTTTGTAGCAAATAGAATTTTCCCTGCTCAATTGTAAATTCTATATCTTGAGGTTCTTTGTAATGTTTTTCTAGTCTTTCACATGTTTTTGCTAACTGTTTGTATGATTCTGGAAGATCTTTTTTCATTTCATTAACTTGTTTTCCAGTTCTTACTCCAGCTACTACGTCTTCCCCTTGTGCATTAATCAGATATTCTCCATAAATTTGACGTGAACCGTCTCCTGGGTTTCTCGTAAATACAACGCCTGTGGCACAATCATTTCCCATGTTTCCAAATGCCATTGATACAATGTTTACTGCAGTTCCATCTGCAATGTCTTTTGTAATGTTATTTTTCTCTCTGTATACAATTGCCCTTTCTCCCATCCAGCTTCCAAATACTGCTTTAATTGCAAGCTCTACTTGTTCAGTTGGGTCTGTTGGAAATTTCCTTCCTGTGTGTTTATCACAAATTTGTTTATATTGTTCTACTACTTCTCTTAGTGATTCTTCATTCAAATCGCTATCCACTTGGACGTTCTGTTTTTTCTTTGCTGCATTTAAGACATCATCAAATTTCTTATCGTCTACTCCAAACACTACTTTGCCAAATAATTGGACGAATCTCCTGTAGGAGTCCCATGCAAATCTTGGATTTTGACTTTTTTCTACCAGTCCCAAAACTGTCTGATCATTTAATCCCAGATTTAGTATTGTATCCATCATTCCTGGCATGGAAATTGCTGCTCCTGATCTGACGGAAACCAGTAATGGGTTTGTTTTAGAATTCCATTTTTTACCTGTTCTTTTTTCAATTTTTGCAATATTCCTTTTAACGTCTGCCATGAGTGTTTTTGGTAATTTTTTATTATTTTCATAGTATTTTCTACAAACTTCAGTAGTAATTGTAAACCCTGGAGGAACTGGTAGCTTTAGTTTGGTCATTTCACACAGACCTGCTCCTTTGCCCCCTAGGAGTTTCTTGTTTTTGCCGTCTCCTTCATCATAAAAATAAACTTGTTTCATTTTTTACGATTAACCAATCCAAAAAAGGGGGTATTAAACCATTGACTTGGCAAATTCAGACATTATGCTGTTCCAATTTTTTGATTTAACTATTCCACTTGCAACAAGAATCCCTTTGGAACCTAACTCGATTGCTTTTGAGACATCTTCTCCAGAAACTATTCCTGCCCCACAAAGCAGTTTGGTATTGTTTTTTGCATTCTTTACAGCTTCGGCAGCCTTTGAGATTAAACCTGGTTTTTCTTTTGATACTGCCTTTCCTGATCCGATTAGCTCTGGTGGTTCTATTGCAATATAATCTGGATTCAATTTAACATATTTTTTTACTTCTACAATATCTTTCACACAAAGCACTGATATCATTTTCAATTCTTTTAATTTCAAAATTAATTTTTCAATCTCTTTGCTGGAGATTCTATGTTCGCTGTGATTAATCAGTGAACCTTTCACTTTGGATATTTTTAGCAATTCTGGAATAACAAATCCTGTAGTACTTCCAATTTTTGAGTCATCTATGTGCTGGGCAAAAATTGGAATTGTACTCTTTGCAACCAATCCGATTAAATGTTGAGGTGGAGCAATTGCAATTTTAGTTTTATATTTTTTAGAAATTTTTTCAGCTGTTTTTACAAATTTTATTATTTTGTCCCCTGAAATCTCTTCATAGTTTTTACAATTAATAACAAACATCTTCCTGTGGATTTTTTCGTATTCTATTTAATTCTTGATTAGATTTGATTTGTTTTTGATAGTTTGTCGTAGTTTCTCTTCATTGCCAAAACTATCATCATTAGAACAATTGCTGTAATATTTGTGCCTATGATAAATACATCTGATACAATAACTCCGTAAATTAACCACAAAATTGCTCCTGCGGAAATGAATATCATTAAAAATTTCGAGATGTCTTTTAGGCTTTTTGTCTTGTATCCTTTGTAAATCTGCTCTATCCATCCGGTAAGAATCAAAATTCCTGCGGATACTCCTAGGATAGTGAGAAGCATTCCGTCAATTTCCATTTTTTAACTCCAAAAAAATTCATCTAATCCTGTTTGTTTTGGTTTTCCCAAAATTGTATCAAAATCCAAATTCATAGACGATGTTATCTGTTCTAACGTTGCTTCCATGAATTCCATGTATTTTTTTGAATCAATTTCTTCTTTTTTTGCCATCTCAACTGGTTTTACCCCTGGTTTGTTTAGGATTTTAATATATGAAATTCTGTCGCCTTTTTTTATCTCTCTGATTGTCTCTAGTTGTTTAGCTGCTCTAATGTGTTGAGGAATAGTTTTTGTGTATTCTGATGGTGCTTTACTGAGCATTACATTAAACGTCAAATCTTCTAGCGGGATTTCCTTTGCTTCTACTTTTTTTCCACATGTTGATATTTTTTCTGAAATCTGTTGTTTTGCTTTTACAAAATCTTCCACTGTTTGAACTTTGGATAAAACATCTAATAATTCATAAAATAATTTTCTGATGAATGGCGGTGTGTGTGACTTTTTTCCTGTTAGTCCTTTGACATCTACATTTCCATCCTTTGTAACTCCCAGATAATTTTTCTTTCTATTGCTTAATACACAATATCGATATGTTTTGTCAATCTCTAGATCTACACCATGATCTCTTTTTGCTTGCTCTATTACTGTTTGAATCTGCTCTTTAGTTGGTTTTTTGATAAACAGCGAATCTGTATCCCCGTAGAGTACTTCGATTCCCACACCTTCACATTTTTTAATTGTCTCTAAAATGGTGTGTCTTCCTATTGCTGTTGTAGCTTCTGCTACTGGCAGAAAATATAATGGAAAAATCTCTGCCCCCATTACCCCATAACTGGCGTTTAAAATTACCTTGAGTGCTTGACTGACTACTGTATATTGCTGTCTTTGCTCATCAGTTAGGGTTTCTTTTTTTGATAGGCTTTTGTAATAATTTACTCTCAAATCCCTTAATGATCCGATAATCATTGATGTCAGCCCGTTTCTTTTAGAACAAGTCCAATGATTTGTTTGCTCTATAATATTTTTCTTACATTCTTCATGTGAGCATCTTACTGTCTCATATGACAGATTTCTTACTTTGATAATACTTGGATATAGACTGGCAAAATCCATCACCACCACATCAAAATGAATTCCTTCTTTTGGTTCTACTACTAGACCTCCTCTGTATTTCTTATCTTTTATCACTGCATCTGATAGTACTCCCTCTGATCTTCTCTGCAACTCTTCTCTTTTTGGAATCAGACAATTTCTTCGTCTATGCTCATAGTATAACAAACTTCTAATCCATTGAGATACTCCCATTCTTGCAATATCGTCAATTGGCATTCTGCCAATTCTTGCAATGATTACAAGTAGATTCATCAGTAAATCATTGTTGAAGCTTGTAAGTTCAAATGTTAACAATGCATCATTATAGCAATAATTTGCAGTCTGGTACAGTGATAATTGATCAAACTCTAATCCATAATCTATTTTCTCTTTTCCAAGGAGTGCCTTTGACACACTATTTAGTGAAAAATTAGTGTATTTTTGGCTAAATGCATAAATTTGAAATGAACGATTTGAGAGAGTTCTATACAAATCAAGATGGACTCCTTCTCTTAATGTTGCAGAATCTCGCATCATGTAAAAAGGATTTTCAGAATTTTTTATCCCCAGTCTTTCTGCCCTGTTGTATAGATACGGTAAGTCAAATTCATCTCCGTTATAGGTTACTACAAATGGAAATTCTTTGATAATTTGAAAAGCATCTTGTATCATTTCCCTTTCTTTATCTGAATCATAAAATGTGATCTTGACGTTTTGGTCTAGTTCGTTTTTTCCTTCCTCTGTATCTTCTGTGCGGAGAACGAAAATCTGATCAAATCCATCTGAACCCTTCATTCCAATCGCAGTTACTTTTTTCTCTGCGATTTTTGGATCTGGTATTCTTCCAATCTCAGCTTCGACCTCTATATCCAAACTGAGTCTTTTTATTTTTGGGATTGGTTGATTTAGTAAGTCTGCCCATTCTGTAATGTATTTTTTGAATTCTTCAGAATCGGCCATGCTTTCACTGTCTACTTTATCCCAAAGCAAACTTTTTAGAGCAATTTTTACTTCATCAGAAATTTCCAAATCATGTGGTTTTAGTTTTTTGTCTACTACTTCATAATATTTGCCAACAATTAATTTTCTGTCATATAGATAATTTTCATAATATTTGATGTCTGACTCCCATGTCTCAATAATGTTTCTGATACTTTTGTCTCCTGTAGTTCCACCAATCGCTAATGGATCAGCAACTGTAATTTTTGACATGCTGATTTCTTTATCTGTTATTAGATCGTGTCGCTGAACAGTCTTGATTTCAATAACGTCTTCTCTTTCTTGAAGAAAATCTAACTCGTCTGGAGCTAATCGCGAATAGCAGTATGGTTTATGCCCTGTTTCATCCTTCCATAAAATTAATTTTTGAGATTCTGGATTGTAGAATTTTAAAATTGCTGATTTTGAATTATTGTCATATGTTGCAGATACTAGCATAGATGGAGACATTGATTCAACCTCATCGGTCTTTGTAACATTTACTTGCATTTTCTTACACGGATTTCTCGTATTTGTTTACTAGTTGGCTTGCCCATTTTGCAATTTTGTTTTTTTCTAGTTGAATAACTTCCACTCCTGCTTCTTTTAGTAAATCATAATCTGTTTCAGGATAAGAGTCAAGACAAACAAATTTTCTAATTCCGATTGTAATTGCCATTTTTGTGCATTCTAAACATGGAACAAATGTTGTGTACAGAATTGCCCCTTCAATACCTGCTTCTATTCCTAAAATCGCACAATGCATTATCGCGTTTGCTTCTGCATGATTACAGAGACACCTGTCAAGTGATGCGCCTGATTCAATTTTTCCCTCCATTCTCAGGGTGCATCTTTTACATCCTCCTTCAAAACAATTTTTGATTCCAGGGGGCGTGCCGTTATATCCTGTTGCTATTTGTCTGTGGTTTCTTACAATAACCGCACCAACTTGTCGTGTCATACAATTTGAACGAAGTTTTGCTAATTCTGCTTGAAGCATAAAGTATTCATCCCATCCGGGTCTGTCAAAAGTATCTTTCACACAAATTATGTTTAACTGCTCAATATATGGATCACGTTAATTGATGATTGATTTGCGATCAATTCTGAAATGGTTCAATTCAAGCATCACAAACTTCTTTAGCCTTGTTTAGCATATCAATTCAATGGCAAGCTATTCATCTCAAGTAAATGTCATTCACAAAAAATTTCAAAATGCAGTTAAAAGAGCAAAGACAAAACAGGCTCTCAACAAAGCATACAGCGCTCACAAAAAAGATCATGAACGCTTATTGAAAAAACATCTTCGTGAAGAGACATTAATGATTATCAAAGCCAAGAAAAAACTGGAATGATCCTGTTTTTCAAATCTTCTTTTTTCCATATTGTCCAAAAACCAGACTTTTTTTTCTTAGAAAATCATGGCCTCTATACCTCAAAAATGGCTGAAATTACGCATGAATTGTGCCTGGGGGTTGTTCTCAAATAAACAAGAAAGCATGCAATAGCTAATACTTTACTACACGAAAGCATAAAATCAATAAATTCCGATTCATATTTTAGGTTGAATCAATATCTTGAGAAAAAATATGTGCAAAAAAATTCTATTGAAAAACGTGATTACCAAGTTAATCTTGCAAATCAAGCAATAGGGGAAAACTGTATTGTGGTTTTGCCTACTGGTCTAGGGAAAACTGCGATTGCGTTACAAGTTATTGCAGAATATTTGTCAAGAGGTTCTGGTGGAATCTTATTTCTTGCACCAACACGAGTTTTGGTAAACCAGCATTTTGAATTTCTAAAAGAAAATCTTACTCTGGATGATATTTCGTTAATTACTGGTGAAGATCCAATACCAAAAAGAACCAAACTCTGGAATAATAGCGTGATTTGCGCTACTCCTGAAATTGCACGCAATGATTTAATTCGTGGAATCATCACTCCTGATCAATTCAGTCTGGTGATTTTTGATGAAGTGCATAGAACTGCTGGTGATTATGCATATTCTGGAATAGCCGAAAGTTTTGAAAATTCTTCTGCTAGAATTCTTGGAATGACTGCAACTCTTCCAAGTGAGAAAGAAAAAGCAACAGAGATTCTAACTAAACTTCGAATTTCTAGCGTAGCTGAAAGAAGAGAGGATAGTCCTGATGTAAAACCATACACACAAGAAACTCATACAGAATGGATTAACGTAGAACTTCCGCCTGAATTAAAATCGATTCAGAAATTACTGAAATTGGCATTGGATGAAAGATATGAAACTTTGAGAAAAAACGGCATTCGGATGGCAGAGCAGCAATCCCTTTCTGCACTTCTTAGAATTAGACAATTTGTATTAAATCAGAACAGACGTTCTGCAAAACCTCTCTTTACAGGAATTAGAATCCATTATGCATTGAACATATTGGAGGCTCATGGGATTACTCCTTTTCTGAAATTCTGTGAGCGTGCACAGGCAAAAAAAGGTGTTGGAATCAAGGAACTCTTTGAGGTTGATCCTAATTTTACAAGGGCAATACATCTTGCAAAAGAAGCACAATCACGAGGAATTGAGCATTCAAAAATTCCAAAACTCAAAGAAATTCTTGAATCTGTTCCCGGAAAGGCTCTAATTTTTACAAGTTATCGTGATTCCGTTGATTTGATTTTCAATAAGTTGACTGAGATGGGAATCTCTGCAGGAATATTAATTGGAAAAGCAGGCGATGCTGGGTTAAAACAAAAAAAGCAGATTGAGACTGTACAAAAATTCAGGGATGGTCTTTTTCAAGTATTGGTTGCAACTCGTGTTGGTGAGGAGGGACTGGATATTGCCGAAGTAAATCAAGTGATTTTTTATGATAATGTTCCAAGCTCTATTAGATTCATTCAAAGAAGGGGCAGAACCGGAAGAAAAGACATTGGAAAACTAGTTGTGTTAATTGCAAAAAACACTATTGATGAAACATACTATTGGATAGGAAAAAGAAAGATGACTGTAGCAAAATCCATGGGAGATAAAATGACCAAAATGTTAGAAAAAAATCATGAAATTGAATCCCAGAAAACAGGACTTGATGCGTTTCTTTAGATTCTATATTGTTTAGAAATTTTTTCAAAAATCTTTTGCTTACTTTGGATGATTTTATTCTTCATTCCTGATTCTAAGTGATGTGTGCTGCTATTTTTTGCGATAAGCAGATTTTCCAGCCTTAATTCATATTGGTTTTCTAGAAATTTTTTTGCATCTTGAAATTCGCCACCAATCTCAAAATTCTCAAATGTCTGTTTTGTCAGATTCATAATTGATTTTTCTAAATATGTGAGAATTTCTTCTATGTCCTTCTCAGATATGGTTGCCATGAACCTTTTTTCTATTTTGGCCCAAAAAATGTTGTGTATTTTATTTTATTTTTTTCGGTGTGGAAATTAATATGCATCTCTAAACTCTTTTCGGTGATCCTATTGATGCATTCGAATAGACAAAAATCAAAAGAAATGATAGGGTTGATTCAAAAAGAGAAAAAATTACATGCACAAATTAGAGCAAATTTTAAGAAAATTAGTCAGAAAATTGATGATGATGTTGATGTGGTAATAAAATCAAAATCCATACAATAAAACTCACTCAAATCTTTTGATGATGTGGTACCCAAATTCTGTTTTTATTGGTTCTGAAATCTCTCCGTTTTGAAGCTTGAATGCTGCCTCTTCAAATGGTTTTACCATCATTCCTCTAGTAAAGTAGCCTAAACTTCCGTCTTTCTTTGCACTCCCTGAATCGATTGACACTTCTTTTGCCAATTTTCCAAATTTTTCTCCCTTTTTGATCCTGTCTAAAATTGCAAGTGCCTCACTTTGTTTTGATACAAGAATATGTGAACATTTTATCTTGACTGCCATGAATCTTTCATATTTTTCTATTTCTTAATTGTTTCTTATTTTATGATGAGTTTGACTTGGATTCTAAAAGTTGTTTTTATATTGTGACAGAACTCTTTTTATTATATTCATAAACTATGATTATATGGATGATGAATCCCCATCATTACTGGTAAAATTCATGTTCAAGGGTGATAAAAAATCAGAAATTGCATTGCTTACATTTGAACAATATTCCAACATCAAAGATTTGCCAATTACCAAAGAATGTAAAATAGTCAAGAATGAAAAACCTACATTGTCAAAAAATGACGTTGCAGCAATAAACAAAAAAATTGCAAAACTATCTAAAACTCATACACAGTTTTTTTCTGAGTGATCTTTGTTACTATGATAATTTGTTTTATAATCAAAAGTTTATTTGCATCATTGTTAAATTTTTTAACTGTAGTTTGAATTAAAAAATAATGATCTAAATGGTTTTTCTATGGTTATACATTGCATACAAAATTATCAAGTACCCGGAATACCAGAAAATATTTACTGGATGTCCTAATGAATATTCATCTAGTAATTCTATATAATAATACCATACATCTCCACTTACAATTAAAATAATTCCTATGACTATTAATATCCATGATGCTCCCACTATTCCTCCTCTAAAAATCAACGCAGTGTGAATTGAAATTCCTAGAGCGATTGATGTGGCACCTACAAAAATTAAACCATACAAAAAGTCAAAATTAATTTCTTCAGTAAATGTAAGTAAAAAATATGATCCTGTGATTGTTAATGGAATGGTGATGAGTGAGATTTTTTTTAACTTGCTTGTTTCAGATGAAAAAAATCTGATATTGACAATCATGAAAAAAATTATGCCTGGATAAAATAAGAAAAAAAATACATCGGCAATTGAGGGATATGGATCAAGGTTGAGAAATTGCTCATAAATAAAATATGTCAACTCTCCTAGAAATATCCCCATTAATGCAATGCCTAACGTGATAAATGCTTTATAATACACTAGTGTGCTGTCATATTTTTTTGAAGTGATAAAAGCAAAAATGCTTGCTGAAAAAGGAATTGCCATTGAAAATGCATAAACATACATGTCTGGATCCTCTAAATTATTCACCAAATAATGAAATCCAATAACTCCAAGAACAATTACTGCTATTATTTTTAAATTAATTGAATTTTTTAATTTATCTGGTACTATATCTACACTCATGATAATACAATTTTTATCTTGTATTAAAATTGATTTTCACTTTTCTTAATTTGATATATTTGTAGGATTTATCTGACGCGTCTAGTCGACCAAGATCTGCAAATGCATCTAAATGTTCTATCACATCTTGTGTTATCACCTCTTTTTCCAATATTTTTAAAATTTCTTCAGACCATGTCCAATCTGCATTTTCATTACATGAGTAAACTATCCACGTATATTTTCCGTTTATCTTGTAAATATCAAATGGAAACAATTTACAATCAAATGGTCTTGTTTGATAGATGGTGCATCCTTGAGCATTGTTCCAAAAAATGCATTCATTTGTATCTTTTTTCTTTTTAAGTGCATATCCTTTGATATTTTTTATTAATACTTTATCGGCAAAATATTCATCTTTTATTTTTTTTATGTTTTGAAATTCATTTGGTGTCAAAAACGGAGTTACATAATCATTACAACATGATTTATGATCACATTTTTCACATAATCCATTCCATACATCTTTCACAAGAAATACTTCCTAAATTTATTTTGTTTATGAAATTTTATTTTTATAGCCATGCCTATAAAATATTGTGTGGTTTGTACTCTCCATGATTTTTTAACCTGTTAAATCTTTTTAACACGAATTCTGCAGTTTCTTTGACATCTATGTTTGGATCATTTAATGCCAATTTGATCTTCTCTTCAACTTCAAACGCTCTCATCAATCCTAAGGCTTCAATTGCCTCATGTTTTGACAATATGCTCTTATCATTTAATGATATTTCTAACAATAGGGGAATTTTGTCTCTCAAATTTCTTGCAGCGATTTGAAAACTAGCTTCATGTTTTACTACTCCGTTAGTATCATTTCTTAATACCCATTCCATGAGATCTGCAACTTTTTTGCGCATTCTATCATTGTTGTTGGTATCCTCAGCTAATTCCCCAGCTAGCCAAACTGCATCCCATCGTTTAGATTCGTCTTGTTCCTGTTTCAACACTTCTTCACAATAATTGAATCTCTCTTCATTAGGCATATTTCTAATGTTTTCCTCATCAAAAATCTGAATGGGCATATCCCAAATTTGGGAATGACTATTTATTAAAAATTCCTGTTATTCCCATAAAAAAAACTAATAAACTAGATAATGTATGAATATGTGATGTCTGGGTTAGATCATTTGTTAGCAAAATCTCTTAACGAAATCATTGCAAAAAATCTGGGTGCAAAAACTGTAAAAAAAATAGATGACCGTTTATTTGAAAAATTTGGACTTTCGATCACTCAATCTATAGAAGAATTTGATAAACTAGATCTTGTGCTGAGAGAATTTTTTGGAAAAGGTGCTGATGGAATAGAGAAAAAAATATTTGAAAATATTTTTCATACAAAATCCAACAAATCAAAAGATCATTGGTATACTTTGTCTGATTCATACGTAAACTCTGTCATTTTACAGGCGTTTGGTGATTTAGAAAAGAAGAAAATAATCGAGTCAGTTTCAAGTTCACCAAAAATAATTAATGATATTTTGAAGGACTGTCAACTACCTAGAACTTCTGGATATCGAAAAATAAACAGTCTAATTGATGACGGACTGATATATCAAACAGAACAAATCGTTGTTGACAATAAAAAAATCAACAAATATGCTTGTGCATTTAGTAACTTGAAAATTAACATTGAAAAAGACAAGTTGACTGTTGATGTTCAATTATCTGATTCTGATATTCTCAAAAGCTCGATCTTTCAAACAATCCAAATTTAATTTATTAAACAATAAGATCACACTATTAAAGCATGACATTGATCCCAGATGTGGGATTAATTGAAAATTAAACTCTGCAGCAAAAAGTCACAATATGGATATTATTTTATCATACTTGCAGCTATGCTTTCATCCCTTGTACATGTGTTGTCAAAACCCCTATTGGACATGGGGTTAAACACAATGGAAATTAATCCTATTTTCATGACCTTTTTAATTTACATGATCTGTACGGCTTTTTTTACGCCTATAGCACGTAAAACTGACGCAATTAGTAAATTCTCTCAAAAAGATATTTTGTTTATGGCTTTAATTGGATTATCTGAGGTAGCTGCACTTTCAACATATTTTTTTGGTCTACAAAACTCATCTGCAGTAAACGCATCTATTTTTAGTAACAGTGAAATCATTTTTTCATTAGTTCTTGCAATGGTCATTTTCAAAGAACGAATTAACATAAAAGAATGCATCCCTTTTTCTATGATCATCATTGGAATGATGATAATTCCAATCGGAAATAATATTTATCAAAATGGAATGAATTTTGAGCACCTAGCTACCGGTGATCTTTTGATTATTCTTTCTGGGCTTCTTTATGCTGCTGATATTACAATTTGCAAGTATGTGGGCGACAAATATGATACTAGAAGAGTAACACAGATTACTTCATTTTTTTGTGCAATAATTGCACTATCATTTTTATTCTTACTTGAAATTCCAATGGATTTTGAGTTAGAATATATTCCAAATATTGTACTCATTTCTATATTTGGTACTGGTATGTCTACTCTGTTATTTTTTGCAGGATTAAAATTAATTGGTGCTGTAAGAACTGTTTTGTTATATTCTACAACTTCAGTATTTGGAATTATTTTTGCCGGTGTATTTCTATCTGAACAAATTACAGTCATTGATTTAATTTCTCTGGGAATTACTCTTATCGGTATATTCTTTTTGAGAAATAAATTGGCAGAATCTGAATCTGCAGATCCTGAATTAGAATGCAGTTCTATTAAAAATAATGATGATAAATTTGAGCATAAATTTAATGAAACCTCTGCAAAAAACAATCCAAAAACTGTGATTTCTCTGTAACTTCTGCACGAGGCCGTCTTATTATATATAATAAAAGATTAACTTAATACTTAGTTATCAATACCAAATATGGGATTGATAACCAAAAAATGCGTAATTATAGATGACGATGTTCAAATCACCGAACTTTTTTCAGAATTATTGGTACTTCTTGGTTTGAAAATTTTAGCAATAGGCCATAATGGATTGGATGCGATAGACCTCTTTTCAAAACACAAGCCAGATATTTTATTTATGGATGTTGAAATGCCAAAATTAAACGGAATTGAAGCATTAAAAGAAATTAAAAAAATTGATTCATCTGCAAAAGTGATAATTATTACTGGAAATACGTCTGGTGATTGTGAAAGAATTTTACAAGATAATGGGGCTACTGCAATTATTTACAAACCATTTGATATTCAAAAAATCAAACAATTAATTGAGCACTTTGATAACCCTGTCTCAATGTATACTTGATTCTACATAATATTCTATTTTAATCCCCAACTCACTTTGTTGCTTGGAATAATTTTCAGAAATGGTGCTTCATTCTCAGTCCATGGATCTCTTCGTACCCATTCAAATTTTTTATCAAATACATCATAGTATTTTTTAAATTCAGGACCACTATCAATAATTTCTGTTTTCCCTTGAATGCAAACAGCTTTATGATTTCCTGATTTGTATATGTCTACAACTATCCCTGTGTTTGGATTTAATTTTATGTTTGAAAATGTTCGTGTATTGTAATCTGTTGCAACTAAAATGACGTTGTCTTTGAATACATACGATACAGGTTTTACATGTGGTATGTCGTTATGTGATGTAGCAATTCTTGCCTCTTCTAGCGATTCTAGAAAATCTGTTTCATTTTTGGTAAATTCTATCAACTGAATATTCGTTCTCTTATGTCAGGAATGTGTTTGTATACTATGTCTCTGATTTTCATCTGATCTTCTGTGGTGGGAATCTCTTTTTGTGAACTGAGTATTGCACCGCCCATTCCAAGTGCCATGCCCATTACAATTCCATAAACAAATTCTTGTGGATTTTCTACTTTGAGTATATCCTTGTTTTCTTTAATGTCTTGCAAATAAGCTGGAATAGTTGATACTGCGCCATTAATTACTTGAATAATAATTTCTTCTAAAGGATCTTCACTCATATGGCATTTTCGATATGAATTATTAATAAATTTGTGCCTAAGATTTTTAATCCTGCCTTCCTGAGAAAACATATGTTCTCTTTTTTTACCACCAATGAGGCTAATGCCGCTCTTCCAGACGTGATAAAAAAATTCGAGTATGCGTTATCGAAAAAGAACGAAGTATCAAAATTAGAGCAACAACTGCAAATGTGCATTTCTACTACCAACTCCTTTGAAGAATTCATCACTCTGAAACAGAAATTAAATTCGGCAGTAACTAAATTCTATGAGGCGGTTGAGATTCTTGAAAGTACTGGCGTGTCTGTCAAAAGTATTGAGCAAGGGCTGCTTGATTTTCCTTCAAAGAGATTTGATGAAGAGGTTTGGCTGTGCTGGAAATATGGGGAAACAGAAATAAAATTTTGGCATGAGAAAGACTCTGGTTTTATGGGCCGAAAACCCATAGAGGTCAGTGATGAATCTTTAGTGTGACTGGTCTTCGCTTGTCTTTTTGATAAAATTTTTGACATCTATGGTTTTGAGTGGCTTTGATGAATCCCATAGAAATGAACACAATGTGAAAATGTTGTCAACCATTTCATTTGAATTTGTACATAATGAAAAGTCTGAATCTGAACCTGAGTGCTGAGAGGATGCAGCATGATCTGACATTATCATTTTTTTGTCTTTCTGCACCACTATTCTTCCCTTTGATGGCAGCTTGCCAATTTTTGTTTCAGTCGCATTGAATCTTTTGACAAATGGCGCCAGTTTTGGATCATTCATATCTACAAGTAATCTCACTTTGCCGCCGTTTTTTTCACAAATACTGATTTTTTCTGGGATTGTGCTGTGGTACATTCTGGATACATCGTCAAGTGTTGTGGCAATGTATATTGTATCCTCTGAATTTTCAATTAATTGCGCAATGTCGGCGTAGATGTTCTGACGTCCTTGAACAACTCTAAATGTTGGAACGGTGTTGATTTGGTTTGATGTGATTTCCTCATTGATTTTATCGATGATTGCCTCCCCTAATTTTTTGATTTTATTTACCTCGTCTTCTTTTTTACTCAAGGCAATTTTAAGCGCATCATGAGGGTCTGATGCAATACATAATTTGGGACTGGATAATGTAGTTGAGATAATATTTCTATTAACTAACCTGTCTACTGTTCTGTACATTCTTGCTCTATCAATATCAAGCTCTTTTGCAAGTGCACTTGCAGTAATTGGACCTGCTCTGAGTAAATTTAGATAAACTTTAGCTTCCAAGTCATCAAGATCTAAAATCTCTTCTAACTCTGTTGCTATTCTACTTACTTGATCTTGGTAAGACATCCTTTCTCTCTCATCTCTTTTAACCTAGACTCGTTTTGTTTAATGGCATTTAGTATTTTCGCAGAATTTGCCAGTTTCACAAAATATAATTTTCCTGTCATCGATGCAAAATTTAGATCAAAATAGAACTAAAGGTTCTGTTTGTACAATAGCACACACAAAAAACAAAATATGTTGTTTTTAAATCACAACAAAATGTTTTACTAAGATGAACAAAAAATATTCATGCGTTTTTTGATATTTTCTTTTTTCACATCTGACAATTTTTTTAAAAAATGTCCCAATTGAGAACTAGACTACGTTAAATGCAATTACTGATATTACAATCATCACAACAACATGTTTTGTACCTGCAACATATGACCCTGACCCAATCTTCCCTGCCGCTAATCCCCCAAAGACTGCCTCAATTATTGCCATGTTGAACAATCCTGACTCTAATTGGGCAATATCCATGCTGGCAAGCGAGCCAAACAATCCTTCTGTACCGCTGCCTGATGCAAGTAGCCCCTCCTGAACTTTTTCAATTTCAGTGAAAAAGCTAGTTGTTAGCAAAACTGCTACTGCTAAAAACACTGCAAATGAAATGTATATTGTGTATGTGTATGGTTGCAGTGCCGATTTTCTGCTCTTTTCGATATTTTGCATGTCTGAAACGTGTTTTTGAATCATTTCGAGGTTTTCAGATACATCTCCGCCAATTTTCATTGCCATCTCTAGTAGAACTGTGACCCTTCTTGCAACTCTAGTTCCTGTCCTTTCTGCAAAATTCTCAAATGCATCTTCGATTGGTGTTCCCCAACTAATGTTGGCTCTAAGATTTCTCAGTTCTGGTGTTAATGCTCCGAGATTTCTTTCACCTGCTTGCTCTATTGCTTTGATCAGGTTTGCACCACTCTGAACAGAACTTAACAATGCAAGCAAAAAAACTGGGAGATTCCTATCTATGCTGTCTCTTCTTTGTACTTCTTTTAGTTGGTGAATGGTTAATGGAATGACTCCTACAAGTATCCCAAAGATTAATCCTATATCTCTGATTGTTGTAGATTCAGAAAATCCTGAAAAATAGAAACTCATTGAAATTACACTAGTAGCTGCAATGATAGAAAATAACCCTGTCTTTAGAATTTCATTTTTTAATATTGATTTTCTAGGTTCAATCACTGCAATCTTTCTTCTTTTAATTTTTCTTTTTTGTTTGCTTTCCATTTTTTTACCTCTTTGGAACCATAGTGTCCATCATGACTAGCATCAATACCCCGCTAAGTGGAATTACTGCAAATGTTAGAATGTTCATCAATGTGATCAAATCAAATCCTGCAAGGCTGGGACTCATTATGCCCATAATTGATAACATGATTACCGCTAATAACGGAAATACAATTAGTAGAATGGTGTAAATTTCTGCAACACTTCCCAGGGATTCTGTAGTTTTTTGCATCAACATCTTTTTTTCTTCGAGCTGAACTTTTGCTGTGGCATTGAAATATTCTTTGAGATCTCCTCCAGATTGAACTGTAACTACTGCCCCTTCTAGCAATTCTGAATATGGCCCTGTTGGTGTTCTATGTATCAAATCCTTAATTGCACTAATCAAATCCATGCCTAAAATATCGATATTTCTTACAATGTACCTGGCATCCTTTACAATGTCTTCTTCTGTTTCCTCTTTTGCTATTGCTTTGAAAATTCCTTCCAGTGTAAGGCCGCTGGTTGCAAGAGTTGACATGTATCCTATGAAATGAGGAATTTCTTCTATGAGTTTTGAGGATCTATTTGTTACTCTTACTTTTGGAATTATTTGTAAAATTCCAAATGTTATTCCAAATAACACTAGTCCGCCTAATATTGGAAGTAAAATCTCTAAACTTGCAGGTTGAATGTTGATAAACTGTGCTGTCACAAATCCTAAAACTGCTCCACAAGCACCTGCAATCATACTAAAGAAAACCATGCTTGAAACATAGACCTCAAATGGAATTGGCATCATTGCCTGTTTGATTGATTTATCCAATGATTTTAATTTTGGATGCAAAAATTTTACATGTTCATTTAGTAATTTGTAACTATACACATGAATTTGTCCAACTGATTCTTCTTCGTTCTGTTTTTGTTTCTTTTTGGTTACATTCATAATTATACCTCCAGTCTTTTTCTTTCATAGAATCTTTCTGGATCAGCATAATACTCCATAACATTTGAAGTAACTTCTTTGTGATCACGAATGTCGTTTTTAACCATCCATTCCAGAGCTAATCTTCTTTTTGTTAATTCGTAATTGATTTTTTCTTCACTGTCTCCGTCTCTTTCTTTGAGTTTTCTAAAAATTACACTATTTCCCATGTATTCATGAGTGTCTGTTTTTGGATTCCATTTGAAAATTTCATGTGTTCTGATTTCTCCAGTTGTCTCATGAATTCCATCAATCTCTGATACCTGAATGATTCTTCTAGCTGATTTGTTGCCTACTCTGATTTTTAGTTGAAGTGTGATTAAATCAAGACTGTTTGCGATTAACGCTTTTGGAACATCCATTGGAGATGATGTTAATCTGGTAAGCGTTGCCTCTACTGAATCTGCGTGGATGGATGAAAATCCTCCATGACCTGTGGCCATTGCCTGAAATAATGTATATGCTTCTCTGCCTCTTGTTTCTCCAACAATTATGATGTCTGGTCTTTGCCTGAGTGCCGCTCTTAGAAGATCAAATTGGTTAATTTCCCCAATTTGTGTATCTGTGAAGTTCTGTCGAGATACTGCAGGAATCCAATTTTCATGCGGCAAGTTTAGTTCCTGAGTATCTTCTATGCTTACTACTTTTTCGCCTGGCTTGATAAATGAGGCCAGAGCATTTAGGGCTGTAGTTTTGCCACTTGCAGTTCCTCCTGCAATGAGCATGGTTGATTTTTTTTCAGCCAAATACCACATGAATGCTGCAATGTCTACTGAGATTGTTCCAAATTTTATCAAATCAATTATTGTTATTGGGTCTGCTCTGAATCTTCTAATTGTAAATGTGCTGCCTCTTTTAGTAATTTCATGGCCCAATGTTAGATTGATTCTGCTTCCATTTGGAAGTGATGCATCAATAATCGGGTCTGCCATTGATACGTGCTTTCCACAAATGTATGCCATTTTTCTTGAAAAATTATTTAATTCTGCATCTTTTTCAAAGATGATGTTTGTTGGCATGGATTCGTGTTCTCTGTGCCAAATGTAGATTGGTATGTTTGTACCATCACAACTAATCTCTTCAATCATATGGTCTCTCATTAATGGCTCTATTTTCCCGAGATGAACAAAATCTCTAATTGCGTAATAATTTATTTTTGCTATGTTTTTTTTTGGAATGTTCAATCTGTATTTTTTAACCATGGATGCGATCTTCTTTTTTAGTCGTCTTTCCGCATCTTTCTTTGATTTGATATCTTGGAGCGATACTGTAAGTTCTGTCATTAGTAATTTTTTGATAATCTCAAAAGCTTTTTGATCTCTTTCTGACAGAACAGGCTCTATCACCTGATATCTCAGACCTCCTTTTGCTGTTAAATCTTTTATTATTCCTGCATGAATTTCATTACTGTCCCATTCTAATTTTGACAATGTCATAAACTGAGGAATTTTTGCATTGTTTTCTGTATTATTTGAAACAGTTTCTGGTTGGTTTTTGATTGGTTTTACAACCTCCTTAGTTTCCACATGTAATTTTTGTAGTTCTGATAACTTTTCTTTGAATATGTTTAGCCTCATTTTCAGGTTTAATACATCTCTGATGCGTTTTAACGCATGTTCGTTCATATGAACAGCATTTGCCTTTTACTGTTCTTTTTCCTAATAAAACAACTGTAATGATGGATATGTTCATACTTTATGAGGTGGAAAATATTGTTTAGAAAGAAAAATAATAATTCTAATTTTGAGTCCAAACCTCCGCATAAAATAGGCGGCTTTGACAATCTGTCTTCTATTTTTAAGGGAAATTTAAATGAGCGTAAAATTGATACTAATGAGGAATTATCTGTAAATAATTATGTCTCAATTGATGAATCTGACGCTCTAAAACCATCTACTAGTAAGGCAGTAAAATTAATTCAAGAAGTCCAAAAACTCAAAGATAGAACAATAATCCCATTTGTAGACTACAATGAAGGAAAATTATTCTATCCTATTCTTTCAAAAATAGGCGAAGTTCAAGATAACATTGTATGTCTTGATGATCTTGTCTCTGATGGGATTTTAGAGAAAAAAATTTACGAAAAATTAATTGTTTGTCCAATTCATCCTGACACTCATTCATCCAGTGTGCGCCTTTATTGTCCAAAATGCCATTCAATGAATGTTGAAAAATTAAATCTGTTTGAACATAAGATATGTGGTTATATTACCGAAAGCACAAATTTTGATTTTACAGATCCTGAAAATTCACGCTGTCCTTCATGCAAGAAACCAATAAAAGTTTTTGAAAAAGAAATACGCATTCCTGCAATGTGGTATCAATGCATTGACTGTGTTGAAAAATTTGATAATGCTGTAATCAAATTACATTGCAGAAAATACGAGCATGATTTTGATACAAACTCTGGACAATTCGTTCCAACATATTGTTATAAATTAAAAAATTCTGAAACATCGATTAATTCCGATACCAATCAGATTAAAGATGATTTGCTAAAATTATTGCAAGGATTTAATTTTGATGCAAAACTCAATATTTCGATAAAAGGAAAAAGTAACAACGTACATGAAATTCCAATTTATGGAAAGAGCAACATTACTAACGAATCGATACTGATATTTATAAAAAATCACCCCGATGGAATCAATCAATCCGATATGAATTATGTTTTAGTTCCAAAATTAGATATTAATCCTGAAAAGACATTGCTTCTAACTATATCTGGAATAAATGAGGGCGTAGAAAATCTGGCAAATCATTATGGAATTCATTTAATCTCCGAATCTGATTTCTCGCAAATTATTACGCGTGTTGAAAAATTTGTTTCTGAATGGTATTCTGAGAATGGTGGAAAAAAGTGAAAAATGTCTTTTCTCACCCATTTCTAAAAAATCGCCGTGCTGTCAGCCAAGTAATGGGCAGTGTTGTGATCTTAGGAATTGTCAGCTCTGTTGGGTCTGTAATTTTATTTAACGGAATGAACAGTATTAGCGCATTTACCTATGATCTGTCATTTCATGAGGCATCCAAAAATCAAATTCATAGAGAAGATATTGTATTTGAACACGTTCGATTTGAACCTAATACAGATAATTTGATAATCGATTTGGCCAATGTTGGTACTGTTGAATCCACGATTGCTAGTATCACAATATTGAATATTGATAATCAGGAAATTATTTCAAACTGGATTGATCTGGATCAAACTATACAACTAAAAGATAATCGCCAACTAGTGTTGGATTTACTAGACGATACACAAATAATATTGGTTCAAGGATCTGGAACTTGGAATGATCCTGAATATGTCAACTCTGAATATCGAATTTCATTAACCACTGCTAGGGGAAATTTCTTCACCACTGTAGCTAGTCCGTTTAACACATAGATTGCAATGAAATCAAAAAATATTGCTTATACATATGAGATGAGAAAAAATTCTCGTTTAAAGCGCCGAAGAGGTGTAACTGACATAATCAGTACGATGATGCTGATGGCAGTAACTGTTACTGGTGCAAGCACTCTGACTTATTTTATGAATGATGCATTTCTTTCAGGAAATTTGGGAACGACTTCTACACTTGAAGCATCGTCCTTGAACATTCTACTTTTGGCGTATGATACGCGCGATTCTTCTAGGTTGTTGACATTAAATGATGTTGATAACAAACATGATTCGGTTTTGTGTCGTTCTAGCTGTAGTGGTAATCCAAATGACCTTCCTCTAAATGGCGGCACTGAATTTATTGTATTTCAAATACAAAATAATAATCTAAATTCTATTTTCTTGGAAAGAATTTCCATTAACGGCATCTATTATCCTTGGGATGCTGCCACATCTGGTGTAGTGTTGGATACTACTGTCCCATTAACTAACGGTAAATATCCTGCAGATGGGATGTTCACAATTTTACCTATTAGTGCAGGTTCCATTATTCAAAATGAAGATACTCAAATTCAAAGCGGACAAACAGTAAATATTCTTGTAAAGTTGGATTCTGTTGATCCTGACATTCAACTCAACAAAGGAATTCGCTTACTACTAAATTCTGGACAAATTCAACCGGCAGAGTTTTTGATTGAAAGCGGTGGTGCACAATAAAATTTCAATCAAGGAATTTTGCTCAAAACCGACGAGGCTTGTCCTCTGTTGTGGGAGCACTATTCTTCACCGTATTGATGGTTGCAGGTTTTTCTGTTTTGAGTCTGGCCCTTGATGCTCAAACCGATATTGTTACAACTCAAAGAATGGTTTCAGATGTGGAACTAAAAAAACAGCAAGAACAATTTGGAATTGCAGTTTCAACCGATTCTAGCAATAAATTGGATATTTCTGTGACTAATTTTGGTCAAAATCCAGTAGAAATTTCCAGTTTTTGGATTATTAACAAGACGTTATCTTCTCAGCCCGCAACACGGTATTCGGTAGATTACAATGATTCTTTTGTCACTGGTGGCATTCCTTCTTCAATACTTACATCTCAATCTCTTTACATGGTTCCTGATTCATATGACATCAAAGTAGTATCATCATTGGGAACAATTGAAATTGCAGAATTAGTGGTAGGATCAAGCGGCTCTTCTATCAATAATCTACGTTCAGTTCTTGTAACTGATCCTCCTGATGTGATTCTGGGACAAAATGTGACGATAGGGATGGTAGTTACAAACACTGGGCAATTAAAAATCAACGATGTTGCTCCTTCGACCATTTCTGTAAATCCTCCTGGTACTGTCGTTGGTTATTCTGGACCTAATCTGTCTTCAGTAGATTTGATTCCAGGTGAATCTATTTTGTTTTTGTGGGATTATACCATTGATGGAACTGCAGATACAAATGTTGATTTTTCAAATTTTGCAACTGGATTGGATGCAAACAACAACTTGGTTCAAAGTAATGTTGCATCTGACCAAAGTATTTTACGTGATCAGGCAAATTCAACTTCGGGCTCTGACGAATTAATTGTTTTGACACAAGATCTTTTGGCAAAACCTGAACTGTTTATTGTGATGCCTGCACCTTTTGGTGAATCTGGACAACAAGGCATTTGGGGAATTAATGTTGTCAATCCTGTTGAAAAAGATCTTGAAGTAAGTAAAATTGTAATTACTGCAACATCAACAAGATATACTGGTGGTGACGAAATTTTTACTGATAATAATGGCAACGCATGCCAAGCACAACATGTTGATCCGTCATTAGGCGGAACGTGGAGTTGTCCGATGCCCAATCAATTGATGTGGAAGAGCCTTGTCAATCCTGTATCTGTTCCTGGCCTGTCAAATGTTCCTTTCTTGGCATTAGTGGAACCTGGATTCATAGGGAGCAGTGGGGATTTTCTTGAAACTGTTCCTGTTGATGTGAGTGTGTATACTACTCTGGGCCAATTTGGGAAGTCTGGTTATGGCACGTCATATAACGAGGGTGCGACAACATTGCCAAATGTGTATCTGACGGATGTGCCTGGTTCTGCATCTAATACAAATATTCTTTCAAGCATTGATGGAATCTCAAGTGGAAGTACAATCAAACTTAATGCAACTTTGACTGATTTTGATACTAATCTTAGTCACGTAATTCAGGCAACTGATTCTAGATTAATCATCAACATTCCTAAAGGATGGAGTAATCCTTCAATCCTAAATGCCCCTGGATTCACCATGGACCCTATTGAGGTTTTTGCTGATGGGTCTTCCCAAATCGTAGGTGTTCTTAATTCTAATATTGCAAGCCCATTGGATACCCAGACAATAGAATTCCAAGTCACTGCACCTACGGTAACATCAACACAGCTTTATGTAATGTATGTTCTAGCCGACGGAATTAGTAGCGGTGATGTGGCCATCGGCCCATTGGCTGAAATTATTTTACAAGTAGTGCCTTAGATTAATTACTCAAGTAATTTCAATTCATTGAATGTTTGACATTAATTTAATAATTAAAAAAATAAAAATTGATGTTATGATTCCATGGTTGGGTCAATCATAACATAGTTGATTTTGTAGACTTTGCCTGAATCAATTCCTGAACATCCAAGAAATACCATTAAGTTGTCTGTTGGATTCACTGGCAGGTTTCCATTGCTGTCCCTTAGGAAATCAGATGTACTATCGTGAGCAATTATTCTCTCCAATCTACAATCTGCATTTGTTGCACCTTCATCTGGATCAATTACTTTTTCAACTACACTGAATAAAACAATTGTAGTTGTTGAAGATAATTCAGAATCAACAATTCCTATGTTTCCACTGTCTCCGATTATCTGTATACATGGATCTGTTTTGATTCCATTGACATAATGGTCACAACTGTCTAGAGTGCCTATGGCTGTTTCTTCAATGTTTATTTCCATTGAATTGTTTTGGAAAACAATTCCTCCTGGCCCTCCAGAACCGTCACCGTTGTCGTCATTGTATATTGTACATGTGATGCTTTTGTCCTTTTTAATGGTAAATTCTTCTTCAACCATTGTTGGGCATTGATTATCTCCTGTGATTAGAACCGTAGTGTATGTGGTGGTGACTGTATCTGCAATTGATTCGGAAATCCTATACGTGCCAACAGGGACTTCATTCAGATTAACTAGCGGGTTTGATGATTCGTCTTGATCATGATTCAAGATAATCTCTTCATTTGTTTCCGCATTCGTTAACATGATTGTAAAGTCTGCTGGAATGGCATCTCCCCCATTATCATTTGTGATGGCTTTTCTTATTGTGATGCTGCCTGTTTTAATAGGGTCTGAGTCGTCTTCACAAGTAAGAGGATCTGATTCTGAAATTGATGTTTCACCATTTTTCAAACCATCTGTGATTTCTATTGCATAACCGCTATCCATCACTGTCAATCCTTTGTAAAGTGGCTGCGAACATGATGTGTGTATTTCCATTGAAGAAACTAACACGTCATCTTGGTTTTCTACAATTTTATAAATTGCAATAACAGTGTTTGAATTTAATTTATCTTTTCCAAAGTTAGATGATTCTATTTGATAATCTCCTAAATTTGTAACACCTACAATACTCATCAATTTTTTATCCGTATTGCCGATGTCGTTTAGTTTTTTGTAAACTTCAATTCTGAACTCACTGTCTATTTCTTCACTTGGTGTAGAAAATATGAACTTGAGTGCGTCTGGTTTTTCACAATCACATGGATCTTTTGGTTCATCATCACAATCATCATGTCTATTATTATGATGTCTATCATCACAATCATCATCGTAGTCATCATCATGATCATCATCATGGTTGCCTCCATATGTCGAAAATGCATTTGGAGTTTCTGACACAAATCCACCAATAATCAATATTGCTGCAATTGTTGAAATTGTCAAAGTCGTCTTTAATTTTGTCATTACGTTATTGCATTTTCATGGGTAAAAATGAACTGTGTTGTAATGTTTGAACAACATTTGAAGTTGCTGTGTTGTTTGAACACAAATTACTTTAACATCTGTTTTGATATTACTAACTCTAGAATGACAAAACTACAGTCAAAACAAAACAAGTTGACTTCGAGAAGAGCAGTTGCACCAGTAATTGCAACACTTCTTTTGGTAGCAATAGCAGTAGTTGGTGGAAGTATTGTCTTTGTGTTCTCACAGGGATTCTTTAGTTCTGCCCAAATCAGCGGTTCACCAAATATCGAATCAGTGAGAATTGTTGGCTATGATGCAAGAGATTCTGATACCTTGACATTGCATGACGGGTTGGCAGCAGCTGATCCTCTAACATTACAAGGATCTCCCTCTAACGGATTAGTTGATGGTGAAAGAATTGCAATATACTTGCAAAATAATAGTGTCCAAAAAGTCACTCTTAGTGAAATTCGATTAGCTGGCAGTGTTTATTCGTTTAGTAGTATTGCCGGTGGATTCCTTGATGACTATACAGGCACTAGTCTTGATAAAGATGCAACTACGGGAATAGGCAAATTCGCTATTGCGACAAATAGTAATGGTGTACTTGGTTCTGAAACTCCTGCTAATGTTTTAACAACAACCGCAGCTGAACTTCAACCAGGACAACAGGCCACAATCATTCTTGAATTATCTGAGAATGTAAAATCTGGCAGAGACGCACAATTCAAGATCACTACCACAAACGGAGCTGTCTTCGTTGGAACTGTTATTGCAGGTCAACAAAGTGGTTAACTCCACATTTTTTCATTTTTATGAAAAACGATGGAGCCAAAAATTGAAAAATGGAGAAAAACTATGATCAAAAAAATCCCTTTGGCATTCTTTTTAGCAATCACATTACTGCTTGGCGGAAATGTTCAATTGTCATCTGCCCAAAACTTAGAAGCACTATCAGAGTATTCAATAAAACTAGCAATTTCTCCTTCACACCTAGAAAGCGGTGTGGCTGAACATCAAGTCGGCTACCTTTATGTTCTTAGCAAGCATGGAGTGCCTATCACATCATCATATGATGTTCCAGTTAGTTTGAGTTCTGATGATCCTTCCATTGCATCTGTTCCAACAAAAACTGTCTTAAAAGCAAATGAAGAATTTGTATCCTTTCCAATAATTACAGGTGACAAATCAGGAAAGACCACAATTACTGCATCACTAAACGGTAAAACAACATTTCAGAAAATAGAAGTCGGTACAGATGAAACTTATCTTCCAGATGATTTAACTTTGGAATTAAACCTACCCACAACTGAAATGCATGTGAATTCTCAGATGCCTTTTACTGTTTTCTTTAAGACCGTTGATGACACTATAGTTCGTGCACCCAATGACATTGAAATTATTCTTGAACATAATGATCTTTTGGCATCTCCGGATTCTGACACATTGACAATCAAAAAAGGCAGTTACTATGCATGGGGAGTTTTAACTGCTCATGAAAAAACAGGAAATACGTTTGTTCGTGCGATTCATGAAGAATCTGGGCTTGATATTGCAAAAAGCATCAAAATTTCATCTACTTTGCCTGCGAGTTTAAAATTATCTGTACATCCAAAGTTAATTCCTGCCGAATTTGATAGGGCATTAGACATTTTTGTCACTGTAGTTGATTCTAATGGCAATCCTACGAAAACACCTGAAGACATTCCCTTGGAATTTTTTTCTAATGAACAATTTCCAATAGGAGATGTTTTAGTTGGTATTTCAAAGTCAGAAAAGCCGATGATAAAAAAAGGTGAATTTGGTTATTTGTTACAAGAAAAATTTAGCTTACAAAACTTGTTAAAAAATGATATTCTGATAGGGGTAAGTTCTATAGGATATGGTACTGCAACTGATACATTTCGTACAGTTGGTGAATCAATTGAAGAAGGAAATAAGTTAAAACGAACCATGAAAAATGTATTTGATTTTGGTTTTAACGTCAAAGATTATGGAAACACCGTTAATGTATTTGGAATAGAAAATGTGCCAAGTAACGCAACAGCATTTTTTACTTATCAATTATCGATGATTGAAGATGATGAAGATGATGATGGAATTAGACCTGATGGCTCTTTAGTTGAAATTAATCCTGAATGTGCAGAACAATCGGATGATGCATCTGATCCGGACTCAAGTGATGTCACTCATAATACTGAATTGGATTCTGATAAAATTATTCTTTATTCAATTGATTGTTTAGAAGAAGATGAACTCTATCCCATGCAATCTACTGAGAATCTTTACACTGACGGGTTTGTTCACAAAATCAATGTGATTTCCAGTGATGAAAAACTTGCTAACATTGTAGATGGGGGAAAAATTCTCAGTTCATACTCTTTTGGCACTGCAAAAGTATCCACAGGTCAAAAAACAGGACCTGTTACTATATCTACTTCGATAAATGGTGTGGGTACAGGTTCTTTTACTACAAATGTTGTTAATGCATTAGAACAAAAAGAAGTCCGATTATTTTCTCCAACTGGAGAAGGCAGTTTAATTTTTGATCGTGATGGATATTTTGATCTCTTTTTAATTGCACTTGATGGGCAACAACGCCCCAAAGTTATGACCGAAACTGGAAAATACCTAGTTACGCCGACTAACGGCTTAGTTGAAATAAACAAAGGTGATACTTTTACTTTTACCCAATTAAGAAGTGATTCTTTTGGCATATCTGTGGCTGAAACTCAAATTCTTCTTACAGTAGAGCCAATTGGCGAAAACGCAGATTTGAAATTGGGTGGCAGCAAAGTTTTCACTACTCAACCATCCTCTCAAATTCAGGTAACTTTGCCACTTAGTAAAATCAATACAAATCATCAGGAAAATTTAGGAGTAATCCAGTTAGTTGATTTGCAAGGAAATCCGGTAATTCCAAAATTCAATGTAAAATCAAAAATCGTATCATCTCAGAACTCTATTGTTCAAATAATCGATGATTCAGTAATTCCTGCAGGTTCATCATATACAACATTCCCGATTAAAACCACCGGCTCTGTTGGAAATGCAATAATTTCTGCCAGTGCCAAGGGTGTTAATGGAACTTCTACAATGATTAGCACTGCTTCTTCTCAACTACAGTTACAAATTTCCACTGGTAATTTGGTAGATGTGATAAAAGTGGATGATCCTGTGGAGTTTAGATTATTTGTAGATGATGAGAATTTGGATTCGGTATCAGGAGCTTCATTAAAAATAATTACAAAAGGTGATGGAATTATTACTCCTGAAGTTGTACGAACAAGCTCTGATGGCAGCGCGATTGTAAGCCTAACTGCATTTGAAGGTCCAAACTTATCTTTTGACATTATTGCCACTGCAGAAGGATACGCGGAAGGGAAGGACACGTTTACAGTTAATGTGGATTCTCCAGAAAACACAATCAGCGCAATTGATTTGGAGTTGCCTGAATGGATTGTCTATATTGTAATCGGAGGAATTTTGATGATAGGAATAGTTGTATTGCTTTTCTTAAAGAAATCAAAAGCAGATTTGGAAGAAGAATGGGAAGACGAAGAAGAGATATGATCTTCTATCTTTTAGATCTATTCACATCTCTGCAAATTCCACACAGGTAATTTTGCTTAAACTCCTCTAATTCTGTTTTAAAGTCATCTGTTTGATAATATGCTTCTCCAGTTTGCAGTCCTCCTGGAACTAATTTGCCGCAAACATTGCAATGAATTTCAACGTTGAATTTCACTCTCTTCTCACCATTTGATATTTTGCCAATAATCATAATCTCAACTAAATCAGATTTGTTATAAACAATATAGGCTCAATCTCATGAATATTATACCGAAAAATTACTAGTATTCTTATGCTTGCTGTTTGGTTTCGTGTGATAAGGATAAGGTTTCTTCTTGCATCTGTGATTGCCGTTTCTGTTGGACTGGCACTAAATTTGTGGCAAAATTCATCTATTGATTTATTTGATGCAGTGCTGATCTTTGCAGGAGTATTATCTCTTCATGCAAGTGTTGACTTGTTAAATGATTTTTGGGATTTTAAGCGAGGAATTGACACTAAAACAAAACGAACCAAGATGAGCGGTGGAACTGGCGTATTACCTGAAGGGTTACTCAAACCATCTGCAGTATACCGTGCAGGAATTGTATTTTTAATTATTGGTTCTTTGATTGGTGCATATTTTGTAATGAATAATGGAATAATCATTGCTATGATTTTGGGATTTGCAATTTTATCTATCTATTTTTATTCCACAAAAATTGTTGATTCTGGTCTCGGTGAATTCTTTGTTGCAGTAAAGGGTTCTATGATTGTGATTGGTACTTTTTTTATCCAGTCGGGACAAATCAACATAGAATCAATTCTTGGCGGTATTGTTGTGGGTTCTTTGTCCTCCTTGGTACTTTTCATTGCATCCTTTCCAGATCATGATGCAGACAAATCAAAAGGCAGAAAAACTCTAGTAATTGCAGTTGGAAAAGAAAAAGCATCCAAATTGTTTTGGATTTTTCCAATAGTATCCTACAGTGCAATTATTGCCGGCGTGTTTGCAGATTTATTTCCATTATTATCTTTGATTTGTCTGCTGAGTATACCACTAATGATAAAATCTGGCGTGGGATTGCAGAAAAATTATGATTCTGTTGAGAATTTGGTACCTTCCATGTCTTCTACATTATTATTCAGCAGAATAACTGGCGCATTGTTTGTTTCTAGTTTTTTAATTGACCTATTACTTTAGACATAAATTTAGTAAAGACTTACGAATAACATGATTTCAGGTTTTGCAACTTCTGACGGAACCAAAAAATTTGCTCAATCTTCAGGCACAAATCAGGAAAATTTCAAGAATTTTGCAAATCTGACTCTCTCAAATGTTGGAATTGGAACCTATCTTGGAGATCCAGATTCCCGAACTGATGAACTAGTAAAGAATGCTGTAAAACAATCTATTCTATCTGGAATCAATGTTATTGATACTGCGATAAATTACAGGGCTCAAAAAGCAGAACGATCTGTTGGAAAAGCCATCTCTGAATTGATTGACGAAGAAAAAATATCCCGTGATCAATTATTTCTGAGCACTAAAAATGGCTATGTTACAAATGATGCAGATGTCCAATTAGGATTTTGGGAGTATGTTAAAGAAGAATATTCTCAAAGAGGGATAATCAAAGAAGGCGATGTGACATCTGGTTATCATTGTATGACTCCGACATATCTTTCTGATCAACTGGACCGTAGTTTAAAAAATCTAAATATGGATTGCGTTGATTTGATGTATCTTCACAATGCCGTTGAGGGACAAATTAATGATGTTTCTAAAGAGCAATTTTTAGAAAATTTAAAATCTGTTTTTGAACTATATGAACAAAAACGTGATGAGGGGAAAATTAAATTCTATGGGATGGCAACATGGGAATGTTTTAGAGTACCACAAGATAGCCACCAATATCTTTCACTTGAGGAAACAGTCAGTATAGCTAAAAAAATTGGAGGTGAAAACCACGGTTTTCGATTTATTCAATTACCTTTCAACATGCATTATGATCAGGCATTACTTGGAAAAAACCAATTACTAGAATCTAAACAAGTTTCAATTTTAGAGGCTGCTACATCCCTAGGAATAGGTGTTTTTACAAGCGTTCCTTTCATGCAAGGTCGATTACTGACGCCAGGTGTTATGCCGGAATTTAATGAACTAAAACCATCTCTTCGTGCTTTACAATTCATTCGCTCATCTCCTGGGGTTTTGGCGCCATTGGTTGGACAGAAATCTGCCGAACATGTATCTGAGAATCTTGAAATCATGAAAATTCCTCCTATTCCTGAAGATGATTTTTTGACTCTCGTCAAAAAACTCACTTCGTAAATCCTTTTTCTGATATATTTGAAATTTTGATGGAAAAATAATAAATGAGCCGTCTTTAGGAAATAAGTACTTGTCAGCAAAGATTTATGATTATGGAAAAATTTGCAAATCTGTCTTATCGATAGATCCTAAAATTCGATTTGCGGGGGTAATTAATGAAAGGGGACGATTAGTAGCCGGTGGGATGAGGGAGAATGTTGAACCACTAGAAAGTGAAAAAGATGATGAGATGATATTCATGGAATTAGCATTGCGTGTCAAAATGAGAAAAGAATTTGATAAACAACTAGGTCCTGTAAATTTTGCAATGGCATCAAGAGAACGTGCCCTTGCCATAAGCGTACTAATCAATGAAGACATTCTTTATGTCGTATCTGAACCTGATTCAGATTATGGTGTTTTACCTAAAAAAATTATTGAAATAATTCATTCTCAACATTAATTCTAATTCCATTTTTGGGAATTTGGGATCTTCTTAATTAGCAATTAACACACAAATTTTTCATGGATGCAAAATTGGATTCTAATTATTTAGCAATAACAGAACTAACCTCAGAAATTAATTCAATTGTTAGAAAGTCTTTTGAAAATGGTAATGAGGAATTGCCGTCATCTGATGTAGAACATATTTTAAAAATTACCTCTGATGTTGCCTCTAAAATTAGACCTCGACTCAAAGAATTAACTGTATAGTTTACTGGATGTTATTTTCTGAAAAATCGTTCCGTTTATTCATCATAAAAATGATTTCCTAACTGTATCTATAAATAGAAATTAAAAGACAAAAATTTGTGCCAGTAGATCCTGTGTGTGGAATAGAACTTGATGAAGAACTAGCATTACTTCATGAGTATGATGGAAAAAAATTTCATTTTTGCTGCAATGGATGTAGACGTATCTTTATCAAAAAACCTAGAAAATATAAAAATAATATCTAGATTGGAAAAGCCCCGCACATTCTACAGAATTTGGAATTCTTTACTTCGCATTTACAGTACGGACATGCATTATCTGGGCTTTTTTGAGGAATGCCGAAAAATCTCTTAAAAATTTCATAGTAATGCATTGACTCTCTGCTTCTAATTATTACCCCGTCTTCTTTTTCTGTGGTTAATTTTTTTTCAACATATTTTTCCTCATTGATTATTGATTCGAACAAATTAGTCAGTCCTGCAGTTCCTGATCCATCTTGCATTGGTGATTTCTCTCTCCATATGATCTGTTGTGGTAGATATTTTTCAAACGTCTTGCGAAGTATCCATTTTCCATATCTTTGTTCTTTTTCATTTCTCACTTTCATGTCTGCTGGAATTTTTTTGGCCAATTCTACAACTGAATCTTTTAGAAATGGCGCTTCTACCTCTATTCCTAACCCATGGCCTATCTTTTGTGTTGGAAAATGCATTACTGAACAAACTCTGTTTATTTCTGCTTCTAATTCATTTTCAGGTTTATGAATTAGAAAACTATATCCTGCAAATAATTCGTCTGCACCATCCCCTGTTATGATGGATTTTTCTCCATTGTCCTTTGCCCATTTTATTGCAAGATACATTACAACATTGTTTCGAATCTCTATGTCATTGAAATTTTTTAAAATTTTTATTGTATCTTCCACCGCTTCTAAAATCTCTGCAGTTTTAACATGGTAAATTGTAAGATGTAACCCTAGTTCTTTTGCTACTCTTTGGCAATATGTTAGGTCTGTTGAAACAAAATCTTCCGCAATAATTGCAATGGTTTTTGGTTTTTTTTGTCTTAAGAGATATGCTATGATTGAACTATCTAGTCCGCCAGATAATGCTATCAAATTAGATTTGCACGAATTGCAGGATTCCTCTAAGACATCATAGAGTTCCTTGGAAACATTATCCAACACAACTACGTTTGCTCTGAAATTAAAATATCTATGCCTGACTTTATCTGTAACTTTTCCTCACCATTATTGCAAACTTTAAATTTGTTATAGCATTCTTGAAGATTGATGCTTCTTCCGGCTGAAATTGAATCTAAAACTCTAATTCCAGCATTGCGTGCAATTCTTGCAAAGAAACTCGCGGAGGATCATAATATTAGAGAAGACGAAATTTCTAAAATGCTAGGTGTCACACAAGCAGCAATTAGTAATTACATTCGAGGAACAAGAGGTGATCCATCTCTTATCGCGAAACTTTTAGCTGAAAAACAAGTTGCCATTATGATTGATGATCTAAGTGATAATCTTTCATCTGATCTGGCGTATACTCCGTCTAGCCTTTCAAAATTTATCGGCCTTTGTAATTATATTAAATCTAGTCTGCTTATTTGTGAGATACATCACAACTTGGAATCAAACATTGATGAGCAAGTATGCAAAGAATGTGAAAATATGCTCCTAAAGGGCCCTGGAAGCGTCTACTAAATTTTATTTATTATTATCTCGATTGTTGATGTCATGCTTCCTATTCCTGGAGCTGCAACTGTGTCTAAATTGATTTTTTGAATTCTGGAATTACCCTTTAACATTTTTTCCGTGATTATATTTGCGACAGCTACTGCATTTGGAATTGAATTACCTCTTGATTTTAAGATGACTTTGTGTTTGCTTCCCAATGTAGATAACACATCAATAGCTGATTGCATTACAGGATCATTTCCAATATTTATGATGGTGTACTCAGACTTTTCGGTCTGCTCGTGACCATACGGTTCAGTAGTCTCTTCCATGAGCATTATTCAACAATCAGCAATTTTTTGTTCTTTTAAGTTTTATCGACCATTGATTCATTTTTCAAAGTAATCAATTGGGATATTTTGAAAATCTCCGTTTGGGAGTACTCTTCGAATTGTAATTGGAATCACTCTCTGTTCAAGTTCCTCCATTGCAATATCTAATGAAATTCTAGCTGTCTTTGGAATTGGAATGAATGGTGGCGCACCTAGTGATAATTGCAAAGCTCTTGCACCCATAATTCTTGCTTTTTCAAATCTTGTAAGAGTTGGAGGGCCGATTGTAATTTTACCTTTTTCACATGGAATTTCTGTTGCTACGTGCTCTTCTACTGTTTCTACAACTTCTCTGCTTTCGATTTCTTTGATTCTCTTTTCAAGATTCTCTTGTTCTTTTTCGCTTAGTGGTTCAAGGCCACCTTTTTTCTCAATTAATTTTCGATAAGTATCAAGCGCTTTGTTTAATCCAGTGTTTTCTTCTGGTAATACTTCAATTTCTTCAGATTCTGTTGATTCTAAAAATGGTTCTTCAGGTTCAGGTGACTCTAACAGTGGTGCTTCTTCGACATCAGACAAGTAACAAAATTTTCTTAAAACGTTATATAATCTAATCATTTTAATGTACGAATTGAGTTCACCTTCAGTTTCAAAAAAACAACTTATTTTAGAAATTCGAGGCAAAGGAAAAATTTCATGTGATCTTAAACGTCACTTGTCTCCTAGAACTGTCGGAATCATAATGAGATCCTTACCGTTAGAGGGAAATGCTCATCTCATGGGACAAAGTATTTTGTATTTTGAAACTAATGTGGATTCTGGAACTGAGAGAGCAAGGTCTGAATTCAAAAAAGGTGATGTTGCATTTTTGCCATCTTCTGGAAGTATCTGCTTTTTCATTAATGATGTATCTTCTGGAAAAACAATGACACCTATTGGCAAATTAGGTGATGATGTTGATATGTTAAAGACTGCAAAATCTGGAGATGTGCTTTGTATCTATGAAGACACTGCTTGATACAAATGATGGCCTGAATAACCGCCAACTCTTTTTACAGTTCCTTTGATTACTGAATTTTTTAGAAATGCATTAGCTGCAGATATTTTGACCCCTGTCTGTCTTGCAAGATCTTGAACTGTAACCACTTTAGAATTTTGAATAATTTTCATTGCTTGTTGTTCATTAACCATAACAATAATCTCTGCTTTTTTTGGGCCACTTTCGCCTTTGTCTTTTTTACTTTTTTTAGTATCTTTAGTTCCTGCCGATTTGTCTTTACTAGCAGCTGTTGGCTTTTTTGCTCCACCCATAAAACTAGAAAAAAATATTCCTCTTATAAACGATGAAGAAAATTATTCTCTTTTAGTTATTAGAAAAATCTTAAACTTTTTTCAAGTATAAATAACATCTTGATTATCATAATCTATGGGTATTGTATCGAAAGGTGCAAAATGTAATGTTGAGGGATGTGACCAAGATGGTGCTCGTTCACTTAATACCGCCAAAGTAGAAAATGCAGGTCTAAGAGTAAATTCCACAGGTAAAAAAACTGTCCTTTGTAAAGAACATTACAAAGAATGGAAAAAAGAATCTAAAGATGATCGTGATCTTGAAAGAGCACGATTTGATAAATTTTAATTTTCTTTGTTAGTTTGTAGGGTTTTTTGAATAGTCGTCTTTGAGTTTCTCATATAATTTATTTAATTTCTTGTAGAGTCTTTTTGGCTCTCTTGTTTTTTGGTTACTTAAAACATACAATGCAAGAATTGGAAATGCAATTGTTGCATCTGTATACACTGTGACCATTCCATGATGTGCATCTTGAACCTTTCCCCAACTCTTTCCTTCTTGGAGTGTTGCACCCGATAATCCTCCTGTATCTGGTCGTGCATCCGTGATTTGAATTACGTAGTCTTGTCCTCCGTCATTTCTTCTGAGAATTTGATCTAAAAGTGGTCCTGTCTGTTGAGCTGTGTTTTTGGGGACTCCTCCACCCAATTCTAAAATTCCTGATTTCTTTGAATCATAAAGAATTGCAGCTTGCTCTATAATTTCTCTTACAAAATCTAGATTGTAAATTTTATCTCTAAGTCTGTGAACTGCTAAATTCAAGGCAAGTGAGGAATCCTTTATTGTAGATATGTATACTGGAACATCATAATCATATGCAGTTGTAATGAAACTTTTTTCAGGATGTTTTGCTTTTTCTTTACTGATTTTTCCCATTAAATTGCAAAACTCTGCAGTTGTGAATGGTTTATCTGGAAAATCATCTCCGAACATTTTTTGAATTAGTTCGTCTTCTGCTTCTAATGTTTCATGAAATTTAATATATACATCTCTGATTCTAACAATTTCGTTCTCATACAATTTCATATCATCTACATCAAAACTTCCTTGTTTTACTGGCAAGCCCCATGCAAAATGATCTTCATGATATACATTTGCACCAGTTGTTATAATCCAGTCTACAAATCCTCGCTCAATTAGCGTTTTAATTATTCCACCAAAACCTACTGGTGTCATCGCTCCTGATACTGTGAGGCAAATCGTTGCATCTTCTTCAATCATTTTAGCATAAAGTTTGGCTGCATCTCCAAGTTGCCTTCCGTTATATCCTGAACTTGCAAAGACATCCACTAAATCTTCTATAGTCATATTCGGATCTAGTTTGATATGAGGTATGTCATTACCATGAAATTTATGCGGGTCCACTTTAACAAACAATTTTTAATTCTAAATAATACTTGCGGAAGGATATTTTGAATAACTTTGATTTAAGATCAAAATATTACTTAATTAGGAATGAACTCAAATAAATCCAAATGAAAATAATTGATTTACATGATCCTAAAAGAGTAGATAGACCTCCTGATGATGTTGAAATTTTACTATCTATGGGCAATTTTGTGCATGATGAATTTTTAATCTCTAAAGTTGAATTGCGACTTTACAATGAGCGATTAGATTCTAAATTGGGGGTTTTTTCTCTAATTACGTCTTTTGTAGAAACTAACAAAGGTTCTATTGAAATGATTTATGATGAAGGATTTAGAGGAGAAAATCCACTAAAACGAGCTACAGAATTTCTAATTTCTAATTTAGGAATATCTGGTTTAATTTTACGCTCAATTATTTCCCTACGAGAAAAAGCTACCTGATTCTAAATTTCATTACTGCCGATTTACTGAGGATTCTTACTGATAAGTTATGCTTGTTCCTTAAGTAGAAATTTCTATTTTCTGCACATATGAAACAAAACACCAAAAAACATTCATTGTTGTTGGCACTACCTGTTCTGACAGCGCTTGTTTTTGGAACTTTGGGAATCACTAGTGCTTTTGCAGAAGATGCGAACATTGGATTGATCCCTGAAAACGTTTCACTAGAAAAAACTGATGCATTTTTAGATGTGTCATCTGAATCCACAATAGACCAAGCTGTAGTTCAATTCAGAGGCGGAACTGATGGATGGTCAATCATTGGCGGACAAGCTTATGATTCTAAAATCGGAATGACCGGAAAAGCTGTTCATCAAGGTAATGGAGTATAGAATGTAAAGTCCATCGCCGAAATTACTGTAGAAAATAGACATGCCACATTAGAATTGAAAGGAAAAGCAGTTGACGGAAAACTTAGGCTGCATGGAACAGGAACATTGGATGGTGGAGATCCTTTCAGAATAATTTTGAGAGGAATCTATGCTCCAATCTATGATCAACCTGGAGATTTTGTACTTGACTGGTCTGTGGCTAAAATACAAAACATGAACAATGGAATTAGAATTCCATTAGCACAAGACGGCATTATTCATGTAAAGCCACTAATGTCTATTGAAGAAATAGGTGATTTAGACAGTGAACTAACCATTGAGGAGTGATTCCTCTTTTTATTTTTCAAATGTATTATGTGTTATTTTATGCAGTGCTCACAAGGAGTGAATTTTTCTTTTATTGCTTGCTCAAGTACGTCTGGAACAAAGTATGTCTTATCTTCTTTTTTGATGTAGTATATTCCACAATCAGGAATCATGGCTGCTAAATGATGCACTTTCATGTCTGATTTATTTCCTAGATATCCCGCTATAGTTTATTCACCAATCTGAAAAATTCGCGATATGTATTATCAAATCCAAAACGAATCATTCTATTGGGATTTGGACTCTTTGTCCTATAAACTAGATGCAAGCAATCCCACTGAATGCCCATAATTGAATTTGTGCTGACTATGTGTCATCATGTAACAAAAGAGATCACTCATTTAGAATTATTTTCCATGATTAATAGAATCACAAATGAATGAAACTACACAAACTCAGATCAACTTGGGTGATTATAACAAGCCACAAGAACAAACCAAAGCTGTGGGGATTGGAAAGATTTTAGGAAAAGTCATCAATATCAAGGATTTCCGAACCAACAGGGGCAAGCCTTCTCCTTACACACCAAAGGATGCAATTGGAGAAGATGGACTGACAGACTATAATGTTATAGATACTTTGGAAACCTTTGAGGTTGACAATCATCTGATTAGTTCCTTTTTTGTAACGCCTGCAATAGTAAAACAAATTCAAAGAGTTCCCAATTATCAATCAGAATTGGCTTCAGGAAAAGTATTTGGGCCCTGCAAGATTGGTCAGAAAAAATCCACAAAAACTAACGCGAACTACTGGTGTCTTCTTTTCCCAGGAGAAGAGGGCTACTAACATTTTTTAAAAATGAAAATTATTTTTAATCCTGTTTACATTTGTGAAAAAAAATTCTAGTGTATAAACAATCAAGAAAATGCACAAACATGATAATGTTCATTAACTTTGGAGTTTAGCCGATTAATTGTTGTCAAAAAAATCTCTCTTGTTACATAAAAAACTAAAGGGAAAAATCCTCATAGATAGTAAAATTTCCAATTTTAAATCAAAAGATTTGAAATTAATCTATACGCCTGGCGTAGCTTCTGTATGTGATGAAATCATTAAGAATCCTAATTCCAAATTTGCTCTTACATCAAAGGGAAATAATATTGCAATAGTTACTGATGGTACTAGATTACTGGGATTAGGTAATGTGGGTGCAGATGCTGCATTGCCTGTAATGGAAGGAAAATCTGTCATATATGGCGAGTATGGAAAAATTAGTGCATTTCCAATTTGTCTTAATACAACTGACAAAAAGAAGATAATTGATACTATACTGGCAATAGAACCTGTTTTTGGCGCAATAAACCTTGAAGATATTGAATCCCCAAAAGTATTGGAAATATACAAAGAATTAGAAAAACGATTAGAAATTCCAGTGTTTCATGATGATGGGCAAGGAACAGCCATAGTTACATTGGCAGGATTGATCAACGCTGTCAAAGTAGTAAAAAAGAACTTTTCAGAAATCAAAATTGTACTTGTTGGGGCAGGTTCAGCAGGATATTACATTGGAAAATTATTACACTTTGCAGGATGTAAAAATATCATTTTGTTAGATTCAGGTGGCGTGGTGTCTCAAAATAGAAAATCCAATATGACAAAATACAAAAAAGAAATTGCAAAATTGACAAACCCAAAAGAAAAAGGAAACCTGTCTGATGTAATTAAAAATGCAGATGTCTTTATTGGTGTATCTGGAATTAAGGATTTACTTAAACCAGAAATGATTAAAACTATGAATAAAAATCCCATAATCTTTGCTCTTACTAATCCTGATCCTGAAATAACTCCCTCTATCGCAAAAAATGCTGGAGCCAAAATTATTGCCACTGGTAGTTTTACATACAAAAATAAAATAAACAATGCAATAGTTTTCCCATATTTGATGCGAGCAATACTGGATTTAAAAATACAAAAAATAACTATGAATATTCTTTATAGTACTGCATTGGCTATTGCAAAAACTATTCCCGACAAGAAACTATCTTCAATAAACATAATTCCAACAATAGAAAACAAGGAATTACAAAAAAACATCATGAATTCTCTGAAAAATTTAAAATCTTAAATTTTTGTTATTTTTTAATAATTAATTATCTTTGTTAACATTGGAAAATTTTGTAAATTTGTTTATTTCAAATAATGTTTTTGAATATGAATCCATTAGAATTTTCATATACTCTTCATAAGACTCAATTGCGGATATGCGTATTTGAACATAGGATTTTAGAAAATTAGTTGATATGTCTATTTGTGTGTTATAGTTTTCTGACATAGTTTTCCAGAAATTATTGATTGTTTTTAGTGTGATTTGATCCAGGCCCAATTTATCAAAAAACTGTTTTTCTGAAATATAACACGTTCCAAACAGATCATCAAACATTTCAAGATATTTTGTATATAAATCCGAATAAAGTTGCATGTATGTAGGAACTTCAGTTTCCATTTTGTGAATCATCATAGACGTATTATTTTTCATGATGTCGCATACTGAAACTTTTGGAGTCTCAATGGCTGATTCTTGTTTTACACTATTTTGGGTGATCATAACATCTGCCTTGCTCTACTGTGATTTTCTTTCTTTGAATCATGAATTGTCTCCTTTTCGTATATGTAATATTTAAGATACTGTGTATTTTTTTAACATCGACATGGGTGTGGGAATTCTTTCCCACATGCTAAGGATTTTAAAGTGAACCCATCATCTCCCAACTATGCGTATATTGCAACTACATTGTGATAGCATTGAGTATACTCCTACAAAAAAGGAGATCAAATCAGCTGAAGAAATTGAAAACCCACAAACTCAAAGACTAGAAGAATTAGTAGTTGCTTTTGTTGCAATCGAAGATGGCGATGATTCTTCTGTTGCTCTAGATGCTATTTCTCAGATTAAAAATTCTATGGAAAAAATTGGATGCAAAAAATTACTGCTGTATCCATATGCTCACTTGAGCTCCAATCTTGCAAAACCATCTGTTGCCATTGCATTATTACAAGAAATGGAAGACACTGCATCTGATCTTGATGTGTCTCATTCTCCTTTTGGATGGACGAAATCTTACAAGTTGCAGGTAAAGGGACATCCGTTAGCTGAAAGTTCCAAAGTTATAACAAAAGATTCTTCATCAAAAACTGAAGAACTAACTTCGGATGCACTGAAAGGTGAATCTAAAATTCGTTCAATATGGAAGATAATGTCTCCTGATGGAACAATGTCTAACATAGGAGATTTTGACTTTTCAAATTATAAAAAACTAGAATCTTTAGCTAAATACGAATCTGCGAAACAGCGCAATGTGGATGAACCTCCACCACATGTTGCATTGATGAAAAAAATGGGTATTGCAGATTATGAACCCGCGTCTGACTCTGGCAATATGAGATTTTATCCAAATGGCAGATTGATAAAATCTTTGATTGAACGATATGTTACTGACAGAGTTAAAGAGTATGGTGGATATGAAGTTGAAACGCCAATCATGTATGACTCTGAGCATCCAAGTATGGTTAGCTACTTTAATCGATTTCCTGCAAGACAATACAATATTGATTCCGAGGGCAAAAAATTATTTTTAAGATTTGCAGCTTGTTTCGGACAATTTCTTATGGCAAATCAGTTCCAACTGTCTTACAAGAACCTACCTTACAGACTTTACGAGCTTACTAGATACAGCTTTAGAAGAGAGCAATCAGGGGAACTTGTAGGTCTCAGACGTCTTAGGGCATTTACTATGCCTGATTGCCACGCATTTTGTAAAGACATGGAACAAGCAGTTGATGAAATTAAGACCCGATTTGATTTATCACAAAGTGTTCTGTCTGAACTTGGAATTAATGAATCTGATTATGACATGGCAATTAGATTTACTGAAGATTTTTACAATGAAAATAAATCTTCCATTGAGGAATTAGTCAAGAAACATGGAAAACCAGTTCTAGTTGAAATGTGGAAAGAAAAATTCTTTTATTTTGTTCTAAAGTGGGAGTTTAACTTTGTTGATGGACTTGGAAAGGCATCTGCTCTGTCTACAGATCAAATCGATGTGGAAAATGGTGAAAGATATGGCATTGAATTTGTTGATGAAAATAACACTGCGCAGCATCCCATTATTTTACATAATTCCCCTAGTGGCGCAATTGAGCGAATTATCTATGTATTACTGGAAAAGGCTGCAAAAGATTCCAAGGAAGGAAGAAAACCCCAATTTCCACTGTGGTTGGCCCCCACACAAGTAAGAATAATCCCATTAAATGCAGAATTTAATGACTATTGTAAATCATTAACAGAAAAAATATCAATTAATAATGTTCGAGTGGATATTGATGATAGAAATGAAAGTATTGGAAAAAGAATTCGTGAAGCAGAAAAAGAATGGATTAGATACATTTTGGTAATTGGTGAAAAAGAAACAAATTCTCAAAATCTAAGTATTCGTGATAGACATACAGGTACTGTTAGAGAACTGTCATTTGATGATTTCTTAAACGAAATAAATGAGCAAACTAGAGGAAAACCTTTCACAGGTTTGAATTTGCCGAAATATCTCTCAAAGAGACCGCAACTGATGGTGTAAAAAATGAGTTTTTTTGATTTATACATGAATAGGAATCCGCTGATTACGTCGTCTGATGATGACACTGAACCTGTAGCTACCGTCTTTGGTGTTCCGTTCGACTCGACTCACTCTTACAAACCTGGTTGTAGATTTGGACCTGACGCAATTCGTGATTCTTTTAACAACATCGAGATATTTCATCCTGATTTAGGAGTTAACTTAGAAACTGTAAACATTGATGATCTTGGTAATACTCGTCATACTGTTGTCGCATCTGAAATGATTGACATGGTCAAGAAAATTACAACAGAACTTGTTGCAAAACAACGTCAACTCTTCATTCTGGGTGGTGAACACTCTATCACTTATGGTACTTACACAAGTTTTCCAAAAGAGACAGGATATGTTGTGTTTGATGCTCATTATGATTTACGTGATGAGTTTGCGGATATCAAATTAAGCCATGCATCATATCTTAGACGGGTAGTTGAGGAGAGGGGCTCTGAAAACATTTTGCATGTTGGTGCTAGAGCCTTTGTAAAAGAAGAATTGGAGTTTCTTAAAGAAAATAATATCAAAACAATTTCTGACAGGGAAATTAGGGATGGAAAAGGCCCTCAATTACTAAAAGATTATGTGTCTACTTTTGATACCCTATATTCTAGTTTTGATCTTGATGTGCTTGATCCTGCGTTTGCCCCAGGTGTAGGAAATCCTGAAGCCGTTGGCATTACATCTAGGGAGTTGTTTGATATGATTCATTCATTTTCAGAAACAAAGGTAATTGGTGTGGATGTTGTAGAACTAAATCCATACCATGATAATGGATCAACTGCATCACTTGCTGCAAAAATAATCTCTACATTAATTGCCATGAATCTTTCACCTAATTAACAAAATATTCTTTTTCATGAATTCATTAAATTTGACTCTAGATTGCTTCATTTTTGGTGCTATTGCCTTTATTAGCTAGTGGCGTTGGGATTATCACGTGCTAAATAATCTTCGTGAAACACTTAGACCTACACTTGAAAAAATTGGAAAAGGATTTGCATCTACAGGATTGTCTCCAAATTTTTGGACAGTTATTGGCCTTGCATTTGCGTTGATATCTGCTGTAATTTACGGTATTGGAATTGAATACGGATTAATTCTAGGTGGGGTACTGTTACTTGTTTCAGGATTCTTTGATATGGTGGATGGTCAGGTAGCAAGAGTTACTGGTAAGACATCAAAAAAAGGATCTTATCTTGATTCTATGTTTGATAAAATATCTGAAGTTGCAATATTCTTGGGAATTCTGATTGGAGGATATGCAGAGCCTTATCTCGTTTTACTTGCAATCACTCTGTCATTATTGGTAAGCTATGCTAGAGCAAAATCTGATGCTATAAACATAAAACTTCAAGGAATAGGAATTGGTGAAAGAGCTGAGCGATTATTAGTAATTTCAATTGTTGGAATTATTGGTTTTATGGATATTGCGGTTGTAATTGTAGTGATTATTGCTGGTATAACTTTAATCCAAAGAATGATTGTTACTGCTAAAAACATCCATGAATAATACTAACGTAGTTTTCCACGTTTTCTTCTACTGTCTTCTGATCTAATTTTAAGAATTTTAAAATGAATTGCACATGAAATACAATACCATTTCAAGACTGTTGGAGATGCAATGTAAGCCCCCTGTGCCCGTAATTCTTTAGCTAATGTATGTTCCACCAAATTTAATCTGGATGTGACTTTTTTTGCTTTGTCTTTAGGAACTGTTTGACCGCAGTTTGTACATTGGACTGTACCTGATGATCCTTTTCCTCCTTTGGTACGTCCTCTACTTGCACGCTTAAGTGGCATGAGGATAAACAATTTTGCCTACTTATAATCTTGTGGACAAAAGGTTCTGTTGGGTTGTCGAATTCAATCAGTATATCTCTCACGAATACTGATTTTGTACCTGTTTCCTAGATTTCATATGGCAGAATCCACGGTTGATCATTTTGATCACCTTGATTGGTATTAATACAAAAATCATACTAGAATCAATGCAACAGCAAGATTTAGATCCTAAAAATTTTAGAAAGAATGAACTTGGCATAATTGAGCATGTAAATGATGTTAGTTTGGAATTTTCATCAATGCTGGGATTGGAGTTTCAGGCAGGACAAATTTACATGACTTTGCTGAGGGTGGGGCCCACTACGACTGGGGCATTGGCAAAAGAGATGAAAATTGACCGAAACAAAATCTATCGTGTAATCGAAGATCTTGTAAGTGCTGGTTTTGTTTCAATGACGATATCTAGCCCAAAATTATGTATTCCAACAGATCCTGAAAATGCGATTGAACTAGTCTTAAATAAAAAGAAAAAAGAGATAGACAAAATTAACAAATTCAAAAAAGAGATGATTCAAAAAATTGACGGCGTCATAACTGCACCATTTGGCACTTCAATTCCTACATTTCGTGTGATTCAAGGATTGAACAATGTTTATTCTAGTATTGGTATTTCCATTGAAAATTCTAGTGATGTGGTCTACATTGTTACCTCTATCAAAGACATTATTCGAATGTATCATAGTGACATCCCTGAAAAAATCAAAATATGTACAAAAAATGGTGGCAAAGTTTTTGTAATAACAAACTCTGATGAGAAAAAAATGTTGTCATACATTAAACGTCTTAATGCAACTGAAGTAAAAATTGGTAAACTTCCGTCAAATGGAAGAATATTGGCATTTGAAAATAAACAAATGTTTATGTCGGATTCTACCAATGTTAATGACTTTATGGATGAAAGCTCAGATATCTCATTATGTACTGATGCAACTGAAATGACTCATAATATTACAAAACTATGTCAATTTTTATGGGAAGTATCAACACCAATAAATTTAAAATAATTCTTCATATGAAAGTAAGATTGACTTTAATTCGATGATTTTATGTTAACTCTTCAACTGACACACTGATGTTAAGTAAATCTGAGATTGCAGTTGCGTTTGTAGTGGAAATTAATTGATTCGTAATAATTCCGTTGGCTGGAATGGATGACGTAGTTGTACATGCTGGGGTGCTACCGGCAGATGGATTGAATATTCCGATCGGCCCTTCAATTACTAGACATACTTCATACGAATGTGAATTAAGCGGATCTTCATTTCCGACTGAAAAATTTATCGCATCTGTCTCTATCACTCCGTTTACTGCAACTTCTTGAATGAAATCAATTGACGTAATATTGACACTAGGGGCGGGAACTTCTACATTATCGCTAGCGCCAATTAGATTGAATGAAAGAGGTGTTGAAATAGTAGCTCCGAAAGCCAAAGTCGATGTTGTTAAAATGGCAATTCCTATAATTGCAGTTATTGCTGTACTATTCATGATTTCTCCTAAAAATTTTTCTCGACGTATTGCCTCTGTTGTTTTTGATATTTTCAAATTTGTTCCAATAGGGAGTTTTACAGCTAGCACATCGTAATGGTTTATCATCAAACCTGGACAACCATTCATGTTCACAAATATCGCATTTCCACACCGGTTTTGTACCAAGCCCCATTACTAATGGTGTACACTATTTGAAATTAAACCGTGTTCTGCTTAAATTGAGCATATTTTTTTTACATTTGATATTGGTCACTAATATTGCATCTGAATTGATTCCAAAATGTGGATTTCTGTAATAATATGAATGGGAAAAATATGGAATTGCTAAATTTTACATAATTCAACCAAAAAAGATCTTGTTTTAATTCTAGTTGATTAATTTAAAATGTAATAATGCGTGGGCTTTGTCATAATTGCTTTCGGTCTGGTGTTGACCTTGTAATAGAAAAGGGCACCATTCTTTGTAAAGATTGTAATGACAAAAAAAATGCAAAAAACTAAATCTCTAGTCTCTAAAATAAAAAAAATGAAACTAGCCATATTTGCTCATTGTGCGATTGATACAATATCTATTGGTGATTCCAAATATGAACAAATTGGAGGTTCATCCTGTTACTGTGGAATCACTGCAAGGCAATTGAAATTTGATGTTGATCTTTTTACAAAATTCGGCCCTGACTTTCCTAAACAATATCTTGTTGAAAACAAAATAAATTTCATAAATTCTGAATCAGAAAAGAATACCACTAAATTTCTTATTTCAATTGATGGTTCCAATAGAACACTGCAACTTGAAAATGAGTGTGATCCTATAGATTACTCCAAAATAGATGCTGATGGGCATATTGTCAGTCCCATATTCCATGAAGTCTCTCAAGATGTTCTCAAAAAAATTAAAGACGACTCAAATTTTCTTTTTATTGATCCTCAGGGATTTTTGAGACAAAAAGATGCTCAAAATAATATTTTCTTACAAAAAACTGAACTTGATTTGTCAAATGTGAATGCAATTAAAATTAATCCTGAGGAAGGTGGATGTCTTGTTAATGGTTCTCATGATGAAATGATGTTGTCTTTACAAAAAAAAGGAGTTCAATATGTTCTTCTTACAAATAAGACCGATGTATCTCTTTTGGTAAAAGATAAAATTTATTCAATCACACTTCCAAACAAGAACATTCATGACACAACTGGAATCGGGGATATTTTTTGTTCTGCATTCACATGTACAATGTTAAAGGAAAAAGATTTTTTATGGGCTCTGTCTTTTGCCGGCGGAGCAGCTCAGGCTGCACTTGATTCAAAAAATATGGGATTGCAAAAAATCCCTCAAAAGGGAACAATTCAAAACAACGCATCGTATTTTTACAATTTAATAAAATTCAGAGATTTATAGCTCTCATAATTTTTTAAAAACTATTCTTTTTTTATAATGCTGTTTTTACGGATTTAGATTTTTAAAATCTAGACATTTGGAATCATATTCGTCCAAGTATCGTGGTTTTTTAGTTAAACTGTCTTCAACCCAAATTTCACACGTTTCAACATCTATGAATTTTTTATCTGAATCGTTGCTGGCAAATTGTACTATTAAAATTCCTAAAAGTATGACAATCAAAATTATCGGTAATTTTTTTGAAGCAATATCCATAAATCTGATTTGAAAATTTTCAAACTTAAGCCTATTGTTTTGAAATTATCTTGTAGGACATTATTTTCATGATGTAACTTAAAATCAACAAAGACAAATATTCAACAATCCTTTAATTTATTCAAAGCATGGATGGTCCATCAGAAATCAATTCTGTATACTGGGATGAACATACCAAGTCTTGGCAATACAAGATTGTCAAAGTTGAGGAATATCATGGATTTGTAGAATGCCAGCATTGCAGAAAACCTATGTCTCATAATGTGAAATCTGATGGCGAATTCAAAGTAATCTATGTTAAATGTGGATGCACTAGAGATGGCCGATAACCCGTAAATTCCAATTGGCTGTTTCTGACATACAAAATTTTACGCACAAAATACCAAATATTCTTTTATTATACTGAATTGATTGTTTCTTCTGTGCAAATAGGAATATACGGTTCTGGAACTGCAGAAAATGCAGCAAAGATAATCAAAAAAATTTTAGATGAAAATGCCATTAAATCATTTCCTATAACAAAATCAAAAACAAAACCTGCTGACTGCGTTATTGTTTTGGGGGGAGATAAGGGTGTGAGAAATTATTTTCATAGGACATTTGATTCCACTTCCCCTGTGTTGGGTATCAGTGAAGGAGAAGCAAGCGGATTCTTAGCACAGATTGAACTTAGGGAATTTTCATCATTTGTTGGTATTTTAAAAAAACAAAATTATACAGTTGAAGAAGTTCCGCGGCTTGGAGTCAAAATTGATGGGAAAAGTGTATACCCGGTTCTAAATGATGTTGCGGTATTTTCATCAAAGAGTGCCATGTTAATGGAGCATTCGTTGAGAGTGAATGGTGAGGAAGTGTGGCATGATAATAGCGATGGAATTATTGTATCCACTCCAATTGGTTCTTCTGCATATTCAATGTCTGCAGGTGGACCTGTTCTATTTCAAGATTCAGCAGTATTTGAAATAATTTCTGTCAATTCACTTGATGTCACAAGAAGACCAATCATTGTATCTAATGAAAGCCTGATTGAAATTGATGATGTCTCTGCAAGAATACATTGTGAAGCTATACTTGATGGTCTAGATAGATTCAAGGTGAACAAAACTGTCGAATGTACTCAATTTTTCCCTCCAGCTAAAATTATTCGTCTAAAAAAAGATTCTACGGCAATCTCTGCACTTGCTAAGAAAGTTCATTTGGCCGAAGAATTACTCAGCATGCCACCAAGCTCAAAATTACTGTTGAAAACATTAGAATATGAAGGCGCATTAACCCAAAAGGATCTTGTAAACAAGACATTGCTTCCTGACAGAACTGTTCGATTGGCATTAAGCCATCTATTGAAAAAAGGATATGTGAAAAAGAAAGTCTCCATTCGAGATGCTAGGCAGAAAATTTACCAAATATCTAAAATTGAATGATCATTCAAGAATCTTCTCTGGAAATTTTTTTTGTATGTGAAGTGTCATTTTCTACTGCTTCATCAATTCGTTTCTGAATATTTTTCTTAAAACAGTCATCAGAACAACAATCTTTTACACCTATCTCGTATACTTTACCGCATTCCTTACATTCTGTCAAAACTTACAAAAACTTGATTTTTTAAGTATATAGTGAAAACTGTCATTTCCCATAATTGGGATTCAAAATTCCCTATTTCTCAGATGCAGCCTTTACAAACGCCGCAAAAACTTCTTCCGGAAATCCCGGCCTGCTGTTGAACTCTGGATGGAATTGAACTCCGATATAGAATCTATGTGATGGAATTTCTAACATTTCCATTCTTTTTCCTCCGTCACTTTCTGCAGAAAATATCAATCCATTTTTCTCAAATTCTGGTATGTATTTTTTGTTTATTTCATATCTGTGTCTGTGTCTTTTATTTATGGAACCTGCGTTGTAAATTTTATGCGCCTTTGTGTTTTCTTTGATTATTATTTCATTTGCTCCTAATCTGAGTGATCCTCCCATGTCTGAAACATCTTTTTGTTCTGGAAGCAAATCCACTATTGGATTTTTTGCATCCGTCTTTATCTCAGTAGAATTTGCATCGTCTAATTTCAAAACATTTCTGCCAAATGCAATTGCTGCTAATTGAAATCCAAAACAAATACCAAGATATGGTATGTTTTTTTCCCGTGCAAAGTTTGCAGTATTAATTATTTCTTCAGAGCCTCTTGTACCAAATCCTCCTGGAACCAAAATCCCGTCATATTTTGTTAGTATGTTGTAGTCGGAAATTGACTCAGAATCTATCCAGTCTATATCTACTGATTTTCCAATTTTTGCACCTGCATGCTTTAATGCATGATTTACGCTAACATAACTATCTGCAAGTGTGACATATTTTCCCACCATTGCAATCTTTACTTTTTGGTCTTCATGATTTACCATGTTCTGGGCAATCTCATTCCATTTGTCCCAGTTAGCTGAAGCGTTAACCATTCCAACCTTACCAAATTTGGTAAATATGGAATCCATAATTCCTTGATCATACAGCATTTGTGGAACTTCAAATATTGAATTTGCATCATGACACGATAAAACATCATTTGGCATTACATTTGTAAACATTGCAATTTTCTTCTTCGTTTTTTCTTCTAACGGTAATGTACATCTGACTGCTAAAAAATCCGGCTGAATACCAATTCTTCGGAGTTCTTGTACGCTGTGTTGCGTAGGTTTTGTTTTTTGCTCTCCTACTACATCTAATGATGGTGCTAATGTTACATGAACAAAGATTACTCCTTGTGGCCCCTCCTCCACTCTTAATTGTCTGAGTGCTTCCAAAAATGGCAGAGATTCAATATCTCCTACTGTTCCGCCACATTCTACAATCAAAAAATCAAGTTTTTCTTCTTCAGCAATCTTTCTAATTCTATTTTTTATCTCATCCGTTACATGAGGAATTATTTGTACACATGCTCCCAGATATTCTCCTCTTCTTTCTGCCTCGATTACTGACGAGTATACTTGTGCGGTAGTAATATTGTGACTTTTTGGAATATTTTGATTTAGGAATCTTTCATAATTTCCAATATCCATATCGCATTCTCCTCCATCTTCTGTTACAAAGACTTCTCCGTGTGCAATTGGATTCATTGTCCCTGCATCATAGTTGAGATACGGATCTATCTTGATACATGATACTTTCTGGTCAGCTAATTGTAATAATTTTGCAATTGAGGAGGTAGTTACGCCCTTTCCAAGACCCGACATCACACCGCCTGTAACAAAAATGAACTTTGTCTGCACATTAATGAAACGAGTATCTGGTTTTTGTATGTTTTGTCGATCAAAATAGTTGAAATAGGAGTTTGTAGTTTGTTATTCTATGAGGTTCACTCTTGTTTTACCAGTGTTGTTTATACTGATTCTTGGTTCATCCACTCTTGCTTTTGCCGCATCCACATATGAAATCAAGATTCCTTCTGGTGCATCTGATCCTGGCGCTCCATTCTTTTGGTCAGAAAAATCGACTGGTGTGACAACTGGTGTCATTACGATTTACCCTGGAGACTCTGTTACGTGGAAAAACGCTGACACTGCATTTCATACAATTACCTCTGTAACTCAGTCCGGTGAAGAAAATGGTCTTTTTGATAGTGGTTTTTTTACTGCAGGTGATTCATACACTAGAGAATTTACAGAGCTAGGTGATTTTTATTATTACTGTAGTCTTCATCCTTGGATGAACGGGGTAGTTCATGTAGTAAAGAATCCCGGCAGTGTACAATCTATTTCTCGTGTAGCCTCGGGATACAGTGATGATGGATTGGGATTTGAAATAAAATACATTTTAGACACTAATCTTGCAAATGCTGTACATGTTGATCCTAATGGACGTTCTTTGACATTCACTATTACAGGCGATACTGAAAATGAACAAATAACTATAATTTTGCCACCTACATTAATTGAAAATCCTGATACTGTTTGGGTGGATGGAGAATTGGCAGAAATTCAAATTGAAGAAACTGCAACAGGCTCTAAATTAATAATCCCAATAAAACCTCATTCAAAAGAAATCAAAGTTATGGGCTCTTATGTTATTCCGGAATTTGGATTTTTGACAATGGCTATTCTAAGTATTGGTGTTTTTTCAACTTTGTTTGTTGTTCGATCAAAATTGTCAATTGTTAAGTAATTACACAATCGTACAGAAATTATTCCTTTTTTAAACAAGTTTTAGAAATTCTTGTAGAACTTTTTTTATTTTTCTTTGTGTGTATATTATTGAAGACATTCTAGTTTGGTGGTCATAACTGAAATGAAGTTCCCCCCTCCATGCATGTAAAATACTTGACCACCATCTTTGACGGTTTGATAATTACTTGAGAAGTGTTTGTTTTTTGAGCTTTTTTGTAAACGCTGCTATCGTTGATTCTAATTTGTTTTGAGGAGTATTTTCAATTAATTTCAAATATGCACTGCCCACAATTACTGCATCTGCACCTGCGTTGATGTATTTTCTCACATCATCTGGTGTTGAAACTCCAAATCCCACACCTATAGGGATTTTGCCACCTGTTTGTTTTTTAACATCTTTAATTGCTTTTAATGTATAATTTTTTATTCCTGTTTTGATACCTGTCGTACCATAAACTGCTACAAGATACAAAAATCCTGTGGATATTTTTGAAATCTTTTCTATTCTTTTTTTTGTAGTATTTGGAGATATTAAAAATACTGTGTCTGCATTGTTTTTGGCAGCATGTATGTATTCTTTTGACTCTTCAATTGACATGTCCGGAAGAATGAATCCATCAATTCCTGCATTTTTTGCATCTTTGATAAATTTTGAATATCCTTTATGATACAAAATATTTGTATATGTCATTAACACTAGTGGTATGCCTGTCTCTTTTCTTATTTTTTTAACAAGTGTAAAAAATTTATTTATTTTAGCTCCTTTTTGAAGTGATACAGTACTTGCATTCTGAATAACAGGTCCATCAGCTAGAGGATCTGAAAATGGAAATCCTAACTCTATGATGTCTGCTCCACCTTTGACAAGACCTCTTACTGTTGAAATTGTGGCCTTTTCATTAGGAAATCCTGCCATGATATATGAAATCAGGGCTTTTTGATTTTTCTTCTCTAATTCCATAAATTTTTCTTTAATCTTTGACATTTACTTGGCCTTGCTTGGTTTGATTATCTCATTTAATAAAAACTGTTTTGAACTATTCAATTATTTTGTTTTCAAATCTGATGAGATGCAGTTTAAAATTATGGACAATTTCTAATTCTCATTTATGCTATTAGTACCTGAAAATAAAATTATTAAAAATAAAAAACAAGGATTCAAAAGATTATTTCTTTTTTGAAGCCTTTGTTGTTTTTTTTGCTGTTGTTTTTTTTGCTGCTGTTTTTTTAGCTGCCATGTTTAGATGATTATTTGGATGAATTTCTACAGATGAAATTAAAAAAAATACACTAAATAGGTATTATTTGGTATGTGTTTTTTTATTTTTATTTAGATAATTTTGCACTTCTTCTACGTCTTTATCACCTCTTCCAGAAAGTGTCACTACGATTGATTCTGATCTCTTTCCTTTTCTAGCCACTTTGATTGCCTCAGCTACGGCATGAGCTGATTCAAGAGCTGGGATTATCCCTTCTGTTCTTGTAAGCGTTAAGAATGCATCAATTACTTCAACATCTGTTGCTGAACGGTATTTTATTCTCTTGGTATCTTTATAGTATGAATGCTCAGGTCCAACACCTGGATAATCTAGTCCTGCTGAAATGCTGTGTGTCTCAGTAATCTGCCCCTCTTCATCTTGAAGTAGATATGTCATCATACCATGTAGTACTCCTTTTGAACCTGCTGATAGTGTTGCTGAATGCATTTTTGATTTTAATCCTTGACCTGCTGCCTCAACACCAATGATTTCTGCATTGGTATCTACAAGTGGATAGAAGGTTCCTATTGCATTGGAACCTCCTCCAACACATGCAATTACAATGTCTGGTGTTTTGTTATTGATTTTTTTCATTTGAGTTTTAATTTCTGCACCGATCACACTTTGAAAATCTCTTACCATTACTGGATATGGATGTGGACCAACTGCTGAACCAAGAAGATAATATGTCGTCTCTACATTTGTAATCCAGTCCCGAATTGCTTCATTGATGGCATCTTTGAGCGTCTTTGATCCAGATTTTACAGGATGGACCTTTGCACCTAACAAATCCATTCTAAACACATTAAGCTTTTGACGTATGGTGTCCTTGTGTCCCATATACACTTCTGCGTTCATTCCCAAAGCAGCACATGCCATAGCTGTTGCAACACCATGTTGTCCGGCCCCCGTTTCAGCAATGATTCTTTTTTTGTTCATTTTTTTTGCTAATAGTGCTTGACCCAAAGTGTTATTGATCTTATGGGCTCCTCCATGCAACAAGTCTTCTCTTTTTAGATAGATTTTTGCACCACCTAGTTTTTCTGATAAATTTTTTGCATAGTATAATGGTGTTGGACGTCCTGCATACACTTTTAGATAATAGTCTAATTCCTTTTTGAAATTTTTATCATTTTTGAATTTAAGATAGTTTTCTTCTAATTCCTCAATTGCTGGAACAAGTGTTTCTGGGATGTATTTTCCACCAAATTCTCCAAATTTGCCATTTTTAGGATATTTCAATATGCATTCACCAATTTTTTTACCTGTTCTTGAATGTTGTCGCTTTTCATTATGCTTGAACCAATCAGAAATGCATCTGCGCCGCATTTTTTGAGATAATTGATATCTTCTGGTGTTTCGATCCCACTTTCAGATAGAATTATCCTTGATTTCTCGTATCCTTTTAGGACATACTCTGTAGTTTTAATATCGATCTCTAATGTGTCTAGATTTCTATTATTAATTCCAATGATGTCCGCATCTGTCTTTAGGGCATTTTCAAATTCTTCTTTTGTGTGGACTTCAAGTAAAATTTCTAATCCTTGTTTGTGTCCATAACTGATGAACTCATCAATATCTTTGAGGAATTTTTGATCAAATAATGACTGAATTACTAACATGTAGTCTGCACCTATCTTTTTTGCTGCATCGATCTGAATTTTATCAATCATGATGTCTTTCATTAATAATGGCACATCAAATGCTTGTCTTACTTTCATGAAAAATTCAGGGGAGCCATTGAATAGGTGTGGTTGAGTTAAAATTGACAATGCTTTGGCGCCTCCCGTAATCATCTGGTTTGCAATGCTTACCGGATCTGATGTAGTTCTAATCTTTCCAAGTGATGGTGATGCAAATTTAATTTCAGTTAAGAGTGTAGCATGAGGATTTGTTTTAATTATGTGCACGAAATCTTTACTTGATTTTTGCAGTTTTGGATTAACATCGTATACTCCATCATCAATTGCCATCTGAGAATTATTTACTAATTTTCTAAGAATGTTTTCTGCCATTATGTTAACTCATTTAATTTTGAAATGTCTCCTGTATCTGCAACAAATTTCTTTAGCAATGAAAATGCTTTACCGTCTTTAATTGTATTTAATGCAATATCTACGCCTTCCTCGAAATTATTGGCAATGTCTGCAACAATTAACCCACCAGCTGCATTTAGTGCTGTGGTCTCAATCATAGCTTGGGTTGCTGTATTGTTGAGAACTCCCACAAATGATTTTATGGCTTCTTCTTTTGTCTTGATTTGTATGTCTTCAAGTTTTGATTTGTGTAGTCCTACCACAACTGGATCAATTACATTCATCAATACTTTGTTATTTCTCAAAATACATACTCTGTTGGTAGCACTTGTAGAAAATTCGTCCATTCCATCATCAGAACGTACTGTCATGATGTTTTGTGCCCCCTTTCTTTTCAAAATTGCAGGTAACCTATCAAGGTATTCTATTGAGAATACTCCTATTAGTTGATTTTTGACTCCAGCAGGATTTGATAGCGGTCCTAGCAAATTAAATGCAGTTCTTTTTCCTAGTTGTTTTCTTACTTTAGATATGTGCTTCATTGCAGGATGAAATTTTTGTGCAAACATAAAACAAATGTTGTGCTTTAGCAAAATTTCTGAAATTTGTGCAGGCTCTAGGTTCAAATCATATCCAAAATATTCAAAAATATCTGCACTTCCTGAAATTCCAGAGCTTGAACGATTTCCATGTTTTGCAACAATTCCACCAGCAGCTGCTACGACAAATGATGCGGTAGTTGACACGTTAAATGTCTGAATCTTATCTCCTCCTGTACCACACATATCAATTATTCTTCCTCTGTTTTTTGTTTGGACTTTGAGTGAAAACTCTTGCATTTTATCAAGCATTCCTAATAACTCATCATCTGTTTCTCCTTTTTCTGCAAGGTATGATAAAAATTCTGTATTTTGCTCATCATCTGTTTTTCCTGACAGAATATCTGTCATGACCGAATTCATCTCATCATAATTTAGATCAGTTTTTTGTTGAAGTTTTGTAATGATCTCTGAAATCATTTTATCTCTCCTGATTCCGGCTTTCGTTTAATCTCATCAGTGACTGTATTTAGAAACTTTAGTGTGTGTTTGGGAATCTCTTCAAACTCTCTTTCTGAAAAACTCTCATAAAATACCCAGTCATCAAATTTTTTCATATAATTTTGAAAATCAAATGGAACGTTACTCTCTTTTGATGCATCATCGATTCCTTTTCCTACTGAATAAACAAAAATTAATGCCTCTCTTGCATTTTTTTTGAGATAATCTCCCACTGTGAATGGCTTTGGAATATCTGAAATTATTCTTTTATACAAAACTGATTTTTCAATATTTTGCATTGTGGATTCTATTGTAAATGTCAAAAAATTATCTAATCCTTTTATCTCTTTTTTCAGATCAACTGTTTCTAGATTTGTGTTTTTTTTAATGCACTGCTCTACTAACATATGAATAAAATCGTCTGGAATATTTTCATCTGAATAGTATTTTGTGAATCCATAGACTGAAACAAGTTTTTCTCTATCAGTAAGTATTTCTGTCATTGGAATCATCTCTTGCTCTATTTTGAACGTGATTTTTTCTCCTTTACTTGATTTATAAAATTCTCTAGAATCTTTTTACCATTCTCTGTCATAATTGATTCTGGATGAAATTGTACCCCTTGGATTAGGTATTTTTTATGTGTAATTGCCATTACTTCTCCGTCATCGTCAGCTGTGGCAGTTACCTCCAAAATATCTGGAATTTTTGTTTTATCTCCAACCAAGCTATGATATCGTGTTGCTCTAAATGGATTCTTTACATTTAGAAACAATCCTGAATTTGTATGCTTCACTGGACTTGTCTTGCCATGTCTAACACATCCTGCATTAGTTACTTTGCCACCAAATGCATGAATAATTCCTTGATGCCCTAAACAAACTCCTAGAATTGGAGTGGTTGGACCAATATCTTTGATAACGTCTGAACAAACACCAAAATATTTTTTATCTTCTGGTGTTCCTGGACCTGGAGAGATAATTATTCCATCATAATTATTTTGTTTAATTTGATCTAATGTAATCTTGTCATTTCGTATGACTTCACAGTCAACTCCTAATTCTCCTAGATACTGTGCAATGTTATATACAAATGAATCATAGTTGTCAATAATTAGAAATTTCATTTTGATGCCTCTTTTAGTGCTTGAAGCATGGCTCCTGCTTTATGTTCTGTTTCTTTGAATTCGTTTTCGGCAATTGAATCTGAAACAATTCCTGCCCCTGATTGTATGAATCCTTCATTGTCTTCAATGAAAATACTTCTAATTGCAATTGCAAAATCACAACAACCATTGTATGAGAAATATCCTACCGCACCCGCATATGGGCCTCTTGCTTCGGGTTCTAATTCATCAATAATTTCCATGGCTCTAACCTTTGGTGCTCCTGAAACGGTTCCTGCAGGAAAAACTGCTTGAAACGCATCAAACATATCGTTTTTAGGATCTAAATTGCCTATGACATGACTCACTATGTGCTGGACATGACTGAATCGTTTTATCTGCATCAATGATTCTGGATGGACTGTGCCATACTTGCAAACCCTTCCAATATCGTTTCTGCCCAAATCTACTAACATTGTATGTTCTGCCAGTTCTTTTTCATCATGAATTAATTCATCTGCCAACTGTTTGTTTTCTCTCTCATCATTGGTAATCTTTCTAGTTCCTGCAATTGGGAATGTTTCAACTTTGTCTTTTGTGATTCTAACTAACATTTCTGGTGATGCACCAATAATGGTTTTTCTATCCTGTTTTAAATGATACATGTATGGGGATGGATTCAGTTTTCGTAGTGTTTTGTATAATGTTAAGTGGTCTCCGTTGTTTTTGAATGCAAATTTTCTAGACAATACAACCTGAAAAATATCTCCATCATGAATGTATTTTTTTGCTTTGTTTACAATTTCAGAAAACTTTTCTTTATCCATATTTGGAGTCACTTCACTTGAATGAAATTCTTCAAAAATATCCTCTCCCATTATTAATTTGTCAAATCTATTCTCATCATGATAGAAATAGAATAATTTTTTGTGTAAATTATCATAAAGTATTCCATCATCATAAATTCCAAACTCCATTAATGGTTGTTTCGAATTATGCGAATCTGCAATATTCTCTACTAGTCTGATTGCATCATAGTTTACAACTCCTACTGCTCCTCCTAGGTATCTGTAACTTTGATCATCTGTTTTTCCTACTATCTTTTTTAGTTCTAAAAACGGGTCTGTGGTTTGAATCGTTTGTATTTTTCCATCCGAAATTATTTCAACTTTGTCTGAATATCCTTTGAAAACAATTTTTGGATCAAATCCCATCACTGAAGTTTCTGCCAAAACCTCCGGACCAGTTAATGATTCAAACAGGAATGAATGCGAGTAATTTCTTGAAATTTTATTATAAATTTGAAATTGGTTTTCAGATAAATCTAGGGGTATTATTTTTGCTTGAGCATTTCCAAAGATGTCCACCCATGTACAAAATTTTGATGTATTATTATTTAAATTGATGAGTGGGGGCAGACGACGCTGTTTTTGTTTAAAATGTTCATTCTAGGCATGATAAAGTTACGGTATAGTACGGTACCTTTATATCGTATTTGAATGTATGTTAATTACCATGCAGGGGGTTAATCAAACGATTATGCATAACATGCATAATCTTGTAAAATCACATTCTTCAGTTTCTAAGGTTGAATGCTATGTTTGTGGCAAAGGATTAGAAGATGGACATTGTATTACGGCAAAAACATTGCCTAATGGAACTGTTTTGTTCTGTGATGTGCACTATTCATTACAATGAACAGCGTATTTTAAATTGTAGAAATTGTTATGTCGTCAAACAATTCTTCTGCTTTCTTTATGATTTGTTTGTCATCTGCATCAGGTTCTGCTGAAATGAGTATCAAATTATCCCCAATTGGAACACTTATGAGCAATTGTTTTGTTCTTCTAGATGCAATATAGTCAATTGGTCCAAGAATATCGTCAAGCTCTTTTCTCATTTTAAAATCCAACTGCATTTGCATGTATATCATGGATATTTTTTCATCTTTGATCAACGGTGACTTTCCTTTTTTGAATCCACCTGCAATCAATCTTCCAAGTTCATTAATTATCCCTACATGCCTTACTTTTTCATTTTTAGATAGTTCTAAACACGCATCATCTAATTTTTTAATTTCTTTAGCAGTAAGCAATACCATTATGATCATATGCTGCATCCGTTATTTTTAATATACTTTTCAAAATCTTAGAACTGCTTTTACCCTCTAAAAACAGATTTATTTTAAACTCTCTTCTATTATGACCTTTTACTGTCTGTTTTGACATGAGTGTGTTGGTCATCTACTTGTCTTGGTACTCATAAATAGTCAAATGATCTTGAAAATATGTGGGACTTTCAAATCAAAATCTGTTGGGATTGAAATTGTTTTCGCCAAGTTCAATTAACGATAAATCTTTGGAATTTTTTGAATTTCTAAAATATGAAACAAAAATATTTCGTAATGATTCCACCATTCTAAAAAAGAATTTAATTGATGAAATACCTAAAAGTCTCAAAATCAAACAAACTCCGAGAAAACAACAAACACTAAAAAAATTTGAAAAATTTTTACAAAATCTTGATAACATATTATTCATCAAAATCTCTGATGATGAAATTTCTGAGATTAAATGGGATGATATTGATGATTTTTGTGGTTTATTGCGTTTAATTGAAAGAAGTGATGAAAGAAAGGTCAGGTGGGCATTATATCATTTATTTGCAAAGGGTAATCTTGAAATTTCTAAAACCCAATTAGCTGAATCATTAAAAGAATTCAAAATTAAACACTTTGATAAGATTCTTACCAAAATCATTAAAGCAGAAACACTTTCTGGACTTGATGCTGAATTTAATGGAACTACATTCATAATTAATCATGATGCTGGGGACAAATTGGTATCTCATTATTTAGCTGATGCCATCGAAGAACAGTCAAGGCGATCTCCGGGTGAGCTAGAAGAAGAAATTTTAAAATTGATTGATGAGGGTTCGTATTCTAATCAAGAAATTTCCCAATCTCTTTTAATTGATGAAGGCCTTGTATCTAGAACAATTAGTAAATTACGTGATCAAGATAAAATCATCTTGTCTAGTTTTGGTCAACGTGGTGCTAGATACTTTACTACAAATTGTGATAACTGTCCTTTTGGAACAACAAAAACATCCTGTAGAAAAGAAGCATTATCTTTCATCATTTCTTCATTTATGAAAGATTTTGAAGTGAATCTTTCTGCAAACGATTTTGATTCTGTTGAATCAAATCAGGCATTACTAAAAATTAAACGAATTATTATGATGGCACGAAAAGAAAAGAATACAAAACTTGAACGTAATCTAAGTAAGAATCTAGATGATATACTTTCAAAAGTAGTTGAAAAATTCATAAAAATTGAATTTCCAGATAAAAAATCTTCTGGTGGTTCTAAAATAAATTTTGGTGTATCTTCAGCCATATCTAATCTTCCAATATTATATCAATTAGGGCTTAGAAAAGGAGCACATGAAGGAATTCGACTCATGAATGAACTGTTACTAGAATCCAAAACCATGCAAAAGGAAGACCGTATGAAAATACAAAAACATGCTATGAAGGAAGCTAACAAATTTCTCAAAAATCTAGGCTTGGAATATAATAACTCTGTTTGATTTTGTTAATTTCTTGTTTTGCTCTATTGTCGTATTTTTAAGGCATCTTTTGTAACATTTTGGTATAATTGAATATCTCTCACTCAACTCACATCCAGTTATTTAAACTGCAAATGAATTGATTTCATTTAAAATGAACTCAATTATCTGATATTTTTTAAACAATACTTTTGTATCGTCAACAATTGCTAAATTATCGTGAACCTGCATTGGATGCCAAATCATATGATCCATCTATTCATTGTAATTACTGTGGTGAAAAATTAGATAATAAGATGGAATATTGTTCTGATTTGTGTAAAGAAAAAGATTCAATTTGGCACAACTAGACGTGGTGTTACTTTAATGGATTATTCAAACCCCAATATTGAAGAAGACGGAGTTGAAAGTAGATTCGACAAATTATATCCTGAATATGACTACTCTTTAAAATCCTCCTCTAAAGAAAAAGATCAAAGAAAAAAGAAAAGAATGAAAACCATGTATTGAAATTGTATTTCTTAATACGTTGATTATCTTTAGAATTATGAGTTGCGTATCTGTAACATATCTTGTTGATTGTAATTTGTAGCAATCAGAGTAAAAAACTATTTTTCTTAAAGACAAAATATGATAATCTAAAAATTATCTTTTTAATCTACAACACAACAGAACCGAAAAAAGATATGTTAATAGAATAAATTGTCCGTCGTGTTTATATTGACGAATAATTTCGTAGAAATGCCGTCACAAGGTTTGTAGGCAAAACCTAACTGAATAAAATCATACGGAAAGAAAAACCTTCAATAAAAATTTTAAAAATTAATTACTTCTAAGATGCATAGTTTTCACTGTTTAATTTTAGAAAAATGGAAAACAATTCGCCGTCTGGATGACGATTGTTAGTTTGTTGACGATGTTATCGTCTTTTAGCTGCTGCCTTTCTTTTAGGAGCTGCTTTTTTAGCTGCTGCCTTTCTTTTAGGAGCTGCTTTTTTAGCTGCTGCCTTTCTTTTAGGAGCTGCTTTTTTAGCTGCTGCCTTTCTTTTAGGAGCTGCTTTGGATGCAGCATTTCTTTTTCTAGTTATAGCTGCTTTTTTAGCTGCTGCACTTCTTTGTGCTTTAGTTTGTACCATTTCTAAATTTTTAATAATTTACTGTATCTTATACTACAGCAGTGAAATTTTTTTATCCAAAAATACCTTTTTTGTAATTTTTTATCTTTACCCAGATCAGTATTTGTAGTGGTATGTCTTCCAATTATTAATGCAAATAGTATTCGTATTAAACAAAATTTCTTCTAAATCAAAGGATATCATACAAAATTGAATCTTGAAAAAATAGAAAATTCTTTTAGATCAACTACCAACAAAAAATCCTCTTTTGCAAAAAAAGGCATGGTGTCTTCTGCATTTCCTGATGCCACAAAAGCTGGAGTAGAAATGCTAAAAAAAGGCGGAAATGCTATTGATGCGGCATGTGCTACAGCACTTGCATTAGGCGTATGTGAGCCTCAAGCTTCTGGACTTGGAGGTCAATCCATGGGAATTCTCTATTTTAATGGAAAATCCTATGCGATAGATGGTTCTAGTCGATCTCCTTCTTTGGCACATTCATCATTTTATGTTAAAAAGAAAAACCGTCGTTTAGGATACAAATCTACAACAATTCCGAGCACTTTGTCTATGATAGGATTTTTACATGAAAGATACGGTCGGTTAGAATGGCAAAAGATTGTTTCGCCATCGATCCATATTGCCAAAAAAGGATATAAAATTACACAACTTCAACATAGTTTACAGCAAAGAGAGTTGGATAATTTTCATTCAATTAAATCAAAATCTGGTGCAAAATATTTTCTAAAAGATGGCCTTGTTCCATATGATGTAGGGGATAGATTCATTCAGGATGATCTTTCTGAAACACTATCGTCTATATCCGAATATGGATATCGTATTTTTTATCACGGAAAAATTGCAAAAAAGATTGCAGCAGATATGAAAAAAAATCATGGTTTAATTCAAGAAGAAGATTTGGCGTATATCCCAGAGGCATTAATTCGAAAACCTATTAGTAGAAAATATCGTCACGTTACAGTTGTCACTTTACCTCCGCCTGCAGCAGGTAGAACTTTACTTCTTACATTGATGATGTTGAATCATCTTCCTTCAAAATTTCTTAGAAGTTCAAAACCTAGCTCATACCACTTTGTTGCTGAGACATTCAGAAAAGCATTCTTACATCGATTACAGCGGCCATTTAATCGTCATACATATGATCAAATCCAGGATAAATTACATTTACAAAGAACTTTTGCAAAACAAATGGCTGATTCTATTCATAATTCTATGGATGCTACTTTGCCTATGGAAGATCCTGATTTTGGAGGTGAAGATACTACGCATTTTTCAACTATGGACAATGAAGGCAATGCCGTTGGTATAACCCAATCAATAGAACTCGCATATGGCTCAAAAACTGCAGCTGAAGGTTTGGGATTTCTATATAATAATTACATGTCAGCGTTTGAATTTAACAATCCTAATCACCCTTATTTCATTAGACCAAATGCAATACCTTGGACATCTGTGTCCCCTGCATTAATTTTTAACAATTCTAAACTGTGGATGGTTGTGGGAAGTCCTGGAAGTCAGAGAATATTTTCTACAATAACTCAATTTCTATCTAGAATCATTGATGGTGATTTACCAATGGATCAGGCAATTGAGCGACCCAGATTTCATTGTTCTATTGGTGGTACTATTAGTATAGAAGATGGGGGATTTAGAACTGAAATTATTGATTATCTCAAAGAGATGGGCTATGACATTTCTGTTAAAGAACGATATTCATTTTATCATGGTGCAATTCATGCAACAATGAAACTGCAAACACAAAATGGATTTCAAGGAGTAGCAGAAGTAAGACGTGATGGGATCGCCGAGGGATTAAATTAGACCCACTGCCTGTTTTGTTATCTATTCCACATGGTGGAAGAAAGAAACCTATAGAACTTGATGGGCATTTGTGCATTACAAATAAAGATCTTTTTGATGACTCTGATCCTTATGTTATTGAAATATTTGATTTGGGAGAAAAAGTTCAACGTGTAATTAAGACAAATATTGCTAGAGCGTTCATTGATCTTAATCGTTCACAAGACGATTTGCCTCCAAAAAATCCTGACGGTTTGATTAAAAGTTCCACTTGTTACACAAAACCAATTTATCTTGATGGAAAAGAGCCTGATTCTTCTATGAGAACTTTATTAATTGAATTATACTATCTTCCATATCATAATTCCATACAGAAAAATCTTGATGAGTTGAAACTACAATTATGTTTAGATTGCCATTCAATGGCATCTTTTGCCCCCAGTATTTCACCAGACGGCAAGAATAATAAAAGACCAAAATTTTGTCTGTCAAATAATGATGGGCAAACCGCATCCGAAGAAATGCTGGAGTTATTGGCTTCGTGCATTTCCAAATCTTATGAAATTGATAGAAATGAAATTTCCTTAAATGATCCGTTTCATGGTGGTTATATTACAAAAACATATGGAAATAATCCTGTTCCATGGATTCAAGTTGAGATGAATAGAGATTTGTATATGTCAGATCCTTGGTTTGATAAAGAAACACTTACTGTAGATTTGGCACATTTACAAAAACTAAATGAGCAATTTGAAAATTCTTTAAATCTATTCTTTAAAGAATTCGATGGAGTGAATTCTTGGAAGTAGAAGTCACACAATTTCTTGCACTATTAGCATTACTGCTAGGTGGTGGAATGGTCGGTGCAGGAATTATGAAAAAGATAAAGTTTCCAACAATCATCGGATTTATTCTAATTGGGATGATTGCAGGTCCGTATGGACTTGGAATTGTTGATGATGTGGGGTTGATTAATCTTTTAGCAGAATTGGGAATAATCATCCTACTTTTTGTTGTTGGTTTAGAATTCAGTCTTCAGAAATTACGCAAAGCTGGAATGAAAGCAATCACTGTGGGGATGACTGAACTATCTATAATGTTTTTTCTAGCATACATTGGAGCATTTTCTTTTGGATGGTCGCATTTGGAGGCGTTATATCTTGCAGGAATTTTGTCGATTAGCAGTACTGCAATTTCTTTGAGAATAATGCGTGATTTAAAACTGGTTAAAACAAAAGAATTTGATACAATAATTACCATTTTAATTATAGAGGATCTTGCAGCCGTTTTACTTTTAGTGATTTTAGGAAATGCTTCTGATGGCGCCCAACTTGATTTTACAGGAATTGGGATTTTAATTTTACAGAGTATGACATTTTTTGTAATTGCTCTAGGCCTAGGCATTAAACTCATCCCAAAACTACTAGAAAAAATTCATGGATTGGATATTCCGGAGGGTCCGTTTATCACCGCTCTTGCTCTGGGATTTGGATTAGCAGTTTTAGCACATTTTCTTGGTCAAAGTTCTGCAATTGGGGCATTCATCATGGGAATGATAATTGCATCCTCAAAACACTCTGAAAGTATCACAAAAAAAGTACTACCTCTTAGGGACTTTTTTGGAGTGATATTTTTTGTATCGATTGGAATGCTGGTAAACGTTATGGTAATTCCGGATGTTGTTCTGATCTCCATTCCGATAATAATTTTAGCTGTGATTGGAAAATTCATTGGAAATTTCTTTGGAGCTTCAATAGGTGGGCATGGTATGATTAGTTCTTCCACTATTGGGTCTGTTTTGGTTCCTAGAGGTGAATTTTCCTTTATCATGGCAAAACAGGCAGTAGATGGAGGTTCAGTTAGGGATACATTGTATCCAGTTACAATGCTTGTTACATTGGCTACCATGTTTTGTATGCCTTTATTACTAAAAATACTTCCAACTCTTGCTGATAAACAAAGTCATATCCCGTTGAATGTTTTAAATCCAATTTTCATAGTTGGAAAATTCTTTAATAATTTGATGAACACTCCTGGTGATGACAGTCAGTTTAATAAAATTCTGAAAAAACACGGTCCAAAATTCTTCGTTAATTTGATGATTGTAATTGCAATTCTTGCACTAATTGATTATTTTCACGATTATATTGTAAACATAATCTCTACACTTGGAATTCCCCTTCCAATAGAGCCTGAAATTCTTTTAGCAATTATTAGCATATTGCTCATTGTCTATCCTGTTATCACAATGCTTGGTAAAATAGAAAACTTGGTAACTAATATCTCAGATATACTCTCTACAAAATTAATCCCTGCTGACACTAAACACATTGAAGAAAAACCCCTTCATAGATTGCTTAGAAATATTTTCTTTACTGGTTTTATTTTGATAATTATAGCTGTAATTCAACCATATATGGCAGATGTTGTTCTCTTACCGTTTTTGCCCTTTCTTATATCTGGAATTGGACTTACTATTGCAATAATTTTGATAGCCGATTCAGTGTTTGTATTCCAAAAACTATCTCATGGTCATATTATGGATAGCCTGATGAAAGAAGATGAAAGCTCTGAGCCTAAATAATTCTTTTCTGACTAATTCTCAAGGCTGACTTTCCTAAAAACACTGATATTAAAATAATACTTATGTATTATAATCTTAGATTCCGATACTCCATGGTGACTGAAAACAAAAAATCTGAAAGTTCTGATACGATGATTAAGAAAAAACAAGAAAAGATAATGAGTACTATAGAACATACAAAAAACTTGGGAAAAGAATCTTTGGGAAAGATATCTGAAGTAGGTTCAACAGGAACAGCATTTCTAAAATCAAAACCTTACTGGGGATCTTTGAAAAACAGCTCACAAAAAATTAAAGAAAAAACTTTGGAGCATGGTGCAGAATTTAAAAAAAATAGCCCTAAATTTTACAAGAAAATTAGTAGTGGATTTTTTTATTTCTTTGAATCAATAATAGGAAGAATCAAACTCGGTACCCAATATGGAACTCCTAGTCTTGAAATCTTAGAAAGACTTGCCAAACTCAAAGAACTTGGAATCCTTACAGAAGAAGAGTTTACAAATAAAAAGAAAAAAATCTTAGATAGGATCTGATAATGGCTAAAAATCTAATAATTTCTACGCTCGTTATCATCATTGCGGTATTAGTTGGTTTCATAATCATGACAAATTATGACTGGTTTTCCCAAGAATGGTTAATTGGGTTGAGTGTTATCGTTGGCGGTGTAATCGCTGAGGGCATTATACTTTATTTAAAAATTAAAAAATGACTCATTCAGTATGTCTTATGTCAATTATCATTGATTTGAGTTGTGATTAGGAAAATTTTCTAGTTTAGTTTATGAATATAATTAAATCATGTAGACAATGTGAAAATGAATCTTATGATCTGAATGGAGTTTGTTACTCTGCAAAATGTGCTTGGGGGATTTTATAATATAACGATGGCTGACGAGAACACCCATTTTTCAAAATATTTTTCCCTTCCGCAATTTATTGGAAAATCTGTCTTTGATAGTAAAGGGCATGATTGTGGAAAGATAAAATCTGTATTAGTTGATCCACAAAAATTTTCAATATCTGGCGTAATAGTGAAAAAAAGATTGTCAAAAGAATATTTTTTATCTCGAGACTATTTCGAAGAAATCAACGATTCTGGACTCAGTTTAAACACTGTTCCGATAAAACCTGGGGATAAAGTTGCAGATGTTGATGGAAAAAACATCGGCAAGATAATTCAAATCAATCTTAATCCTGATACGAACAAACTGGAATCTCTGGAGATAAAATCTCGATTCAGGTCAGAAATAATCTCTTCTGATAGAATTGTTGCAGTTGGTGAAAAAATCAAAATTAAATCATTCTAAACAGTTTTTTACGACAAAAAACAATATCTCCTTTTTTACCTTTTTCATTATCTTTATTTACTTTAAACATGATGCAGAGTATGCAAGCATACGTTCTGATAAATTGTAGCACTGGTAGTGAAACTACATTGATTTCTGAACTTAAAGAATTACCTGAAATAATTGAAATTAATGGAGTGTGGGGGAAGTATGATATTTTTATAAAAATATCTACTGCAGATCCTAATGGAGTAGAGCAGATTATCAAAAGACTTCGAAATCATCCTGATGTTGTAGATACCTATACCATGCATGTTTTATATGGACAAGGTGGCACAATCGACAATGAATAAAAATTCAACATAACGAATAATTAATTTCATTCATGTTCTGTTTATGATCAATCTCCTGTACTGTGCAATTTGTAATGAAAAGAAAACTCAAAAATTAAATCTTGTGATTCTAAATTCATTTAGATCTTGTAGTGTGGATGAATTATTTTTAATTTTGAAGCACACACAAGATAAAAATTATTAAACTTCTAATAGATTTTATCGGTATTATACGATCTGGTTCTGGGTAGGCATTCATACACAAAGCATTTTGGTCAATAAGTACTTGTAAGGGAATTGAACATAAGTTTTTAAAATTATGGGAGATTTGTTTGAGAATTGACTTTTGAATCTATTTTGTATATAGGAATTTTACTCTTAGCTGCCAAACTGTTTGGTGAAATCATGCATCGTATAAATCAGCCAACAATCTTGGGAAATGTTCTTGCAGGAATTATTGTTGGTCCTGCACTTTTTGCTCTTGTTCAACCAATTGACGAAATTGAACTGTTCATTTCTATTGGAGTGTTTTTTCTATTCTTTTTGATAGGCCTTGAAGAAATTGATCTTGCAGGCTTATTCCGTGTAATGCGCGGAAGAATTTTTGCTGGTTCTGCAGTTGCATTTTTAATTCCTTTTGTTATTGCCGGTATTTTTGGACTGGCCTTAGATATGGATTTTGTAAAATCATTTGCAATTGCCAGTGTAATTGCAGCATCTAGTTTGGGTGTTACTGCTAAAGTTCTAAGTGATCTTGGAAAATTAAAATCAACAATAGGTCTTGAAATTTTTACTGTTGCAGCACTAGTAGAATTTATTGCAATTATTGTTACAAGTATAATGATTCAGATCAATACTAGTGAAACACCTGAATTTTCTGAATTTATTTGGTTATTTGTTAAAATGATCATATTTTTTACTGTAGCTGGACTTGTTTCAGTCTTTATTTTGCCACGTTTTTTCCGTTTCATAAAAAAACATCTGCGTGTTACCCAAGTATATTTTGGAGTTGTAATTGGGGTAATCTTACTTGTTGCATATTTTGCTGAGATTAGTGGGGTTCATGGTGCTATTGGTGCACTGCTTTTAGGAATTGCTGTTTCCAGAATGAGTAAAGATGATTATAATGAAATTTCAAAAAATGTCCATGCAGTAGGGTATGGGATTTTTATTCCAATATTTTTTGCAGGAATCGGACTTCATTTTAGTACTGCATTTCTTGATTTAGAATTATGGGTTATTGTTGGATTTCTTGTAATAATGATTGGGGTAAAATTTTTGGGTTCGTATATTGCAGTACGTATAGCTCAAATGCGTCCTGCAACAACTGTGGCGTATGGTGTGATGTCAAAAGGTGCAGTTGATTTGGCATTGATGTTATCTTTACTACAAGTAAATATTTTAAACAATAGCCTGTTTTCCCTTTTGGTTCTTGGAACTTTAATGACCATGATAATTTCTAGCGTTGAACTTCAACGTAAATTAAAGAAAATCATACACTTTAAAGTAGGTACGATTGAAATGGGATTGGTTCCTGGTTATTTTAGAAGAGTTGTATCTGATATGACTGCCGTATCTGTAATTAACACAGCATTCCTTAAAACAAAAAAGAATCTCACAATTAAAGAATTTCTTAAAAATAATGACCTTGACAAGAAGCCCTTTTTGGTTTTTGATGAAAATGATGTCCTAGTGGGAATCATTTCAAAACGTGAAATTGAAAAATCACACAAGAAAACCCGTGATATTACTACTGTTGGAGATATAATGTATGAAAAATTCCTGACCGTATTGCCTAATGATTATCTATATTCAGTAATTCAAAAGATGAATTCTTATCCATTTGATATGATTCCAGTAGTTAATCCTGAAGAAAATAAAAAAGTCATAGGGATTATTTCAAATCAAGATATTATGAATTTACTCGTGGAACCTAAGAAATCCTAATTTTATAGGTTATCTATCATAATAGTTAAAATTTCAATTGCTTGTAATAATTGAAAATTCTATATGTGTGAATGCTTTCTTATAATTATGATCCCAAACAGAATTAAAAAGATTGTAATTCCCTTTGATGGTTCAATTCACTCAAACCATGCCTTTAACATGGCATTAAATCTTGCACAAAAATACAACTCAAAATTAATTCTAGTAACATGTGTTGAAAAGATTAACGGAAGTTGGTATGGTAAAGAATTTGCCCCCTCTTACAATAAAGATGTAAAACGATACAAGGAAAAAATTCTTCGAGAAACATCAAAATTAGAAGAAATTTCAAAAAAGAAGAAGATTAAAACCATAACAAAAATTTTTGTTACTGATTCAATTGTAGAACAAATTCTATCATTTTCAAAATCAAATAAAGTGGATGTGATTGTAATGGGCTCTCATGGAAGATCAGGAATTGATAAATTGATTCTAGGCAGTGTTGCCAATGGTGTTGTTCAAAGATCAAAAATCCCTGTTTTGGTAGTACGATAGAGTGCAAAAAATCCCTAATTTGGAATAGTCTATTGTTTATTTTCAATTATGAGATTCTAAATACCATTTAACTTTTCAAAAAACAGTGATTGGTTAAATGGAATTTGTTGAACTTGAGATAATTATTATTATGATGTTGGTTGGATTATATGCTCTTTTTAGCGGACTTGAAATTGCAATAGTTGGAGTGAGACGATCAAGAGTAATCAGATTATATAGAAAGCGTGTTCCTGGCTCTTCACCTCTATACAAATTAAAAATGAATCCTGCAATGATGACTTCTAGTGTTAATTTGGGAAATACCTTGGTAAATGTTGCATCCTCAGTACTTGCAGCAGATGTTGCAATAAAGTTACTTGGAAGTCAGGGCGTTGGAATAATAATTGGAATAATGACATTTGTGATTTTGATTTTTGGGGAAATATTGCCTAAAACATTTTGTAATGTAAATCCCGAAAAAGCATCTTTGAAATTCAGTAGGGTCTTACTTGTTTTCACCTATGCGATGTACCCATTTGTTAAATCATTAGAAATTCTAACTGGAACAATATTGAAACTTTTTGGAGGCTATTCTCCAAGACCTAAACCCATCACTGAAGATGAGATAAAGGAAGTAATTGAAATGGGTTACACAGAAAAAGCAATTGAAAAAGAAGAACGTGATCTTGCACGGAATGCATTAGAATTTGATGACAAACCTATTCAAGATGTAATGACTCCAAAAGATAATGTCTTTTCATTAGATGGAGCACTTACTTTATCTACAGTAATTTCAAAAATTGAAGATAAAGGATTCTCTCGAATTCCAGTTTATGAAAAAACAACTGAGAATATTGTTGGAATATTACACATATGGGATATTGCAAGGCTGTCTAAACAAAAATTCACCACCACTAAAATTAATACTATGGTAAGAAAACCATTCTTCATCTATTCTAGTGATAGAATAAGTAATCTTCTCATTGAACTAAAGAAAAAAGATATGCATATGGCTGTTGTTTTGGATGATCAAGATAAATTAGTTGGGATAATTACTGTTGAAGATTTGTTAGAGGAAATTGTAGGAGATATTGTAGGTGAGGCTAAAAAACAATGACACTACCTGAAATCTCAGTATTTTTTATCTAATTATTTAAATTCCTCAAAAAAACTAGTCGTGTATGCCTGAAACCCGTGAAAAACAACATGATGATTTTGATGTATTTGACAAAGTTAACCAAAGATATTTTTCTGAAATAGAGCATTCTGTTCCTCATTTTCAGCAAACATTGTTTGATTTACAAAATGAGTGTTACAAGTCATGGAAAAACACTATCAATGCAAATGTACAATTACAAAAAGAATTTTTAGGCAAATCTGGATTTAATTTCGCTTTGCCAAAAATTACTCAAAAAATAATTGATAATACTGGTGAGGAAATTGTAAAATATCGACTAGCCTGTATAAAAATAGCAATAACAACAATAGAATCGGGCACAAAAAATGTTAAAACCTGGAATGATAGTGCAAATACGTTTCTTGATTTGAATAGAGAAATAATGCACAGTTGGTTTTTGTCGTTTATCCCCAAAATAGACATTGAAAAATGAAAAAATCTACCATCGGCATTATCGTTATTGCAATCTCTGTTGCAGTATTTTATGGCATAATGAGTTTATTATGGCAACTCTAAAAATACAAGTACCTTTAACAAATGAAACATGTTTTTTACAAAATTAGATCTCTTTTTGCGAAAAATGATTTCTATTCTTCATCAGGATCGTCAGCTTTATCTCTGACTTTTTTGAGAATACAAAATTTACTTAATTTTTTGAGAAATCCCATTGATGTAGTTACAAACTAGAGCTTTATGTGTGTTGAAATTTTTGCTTGATCTCTACTCTTCATCAATTTTTTTGTTATATTCATCCACTTTGTAATTATATTCTTCAATCTCTTTGTTCTCATTATCGATGCCCTCTTCAAATAATTCAGGATTTTCTTCCTGGGCCTGTTTCATAAGTTTCTTGAATGTGTCAGGATCGTTTTTTTGAAGTTCGAGTAGAATTTTTCCTATTGATTTATCTAGGTTGCTCATCACTATTTATGATTCAAATCTCATATTTTTACTATTCCTAAAATCAATACCCAGAAGCCATGTTTCTGTTTTTCCCATTTGCTGAATAATCATATAGCATTCTTGCCTCTTTCCATTGATACCACACAAAATTCCATACTAGATCATCTATTGACTGACGTTCTTCTTCATTGATTTGTCTATCTCTTAGATTGTAAATTATTTTACTTCTAATTGTTCCTAGTCGTAATCCTAGCATTACACACTCTCTGTTGTTACTGGGAAGTTCTTTTCCTCTAAAACTGTTTGATTTTGAATCAAAAATATCAAAATGTTCCTCATGCCACCTGAATTTTGACTTGTCAAATATCTCAAGAATTAAAGTGATTGTGTCATAATCTAGTTTTTTCTGATCAAGTTTTTCTTTGATTATCTGCTCTGCTTTTTCTTTTCTTTGCTTGTCGAGTTTTCTCTCTAAATCTTTTAGTTCTTTTGATATTTTCTCTTGCATTAATTCAACACTGTGTAGAGTGGTAAATTGTCTCTTAATAACTATGAAATCAAGTTAAAAAATTATTAATCAAATCACACCCATTTCAAATATGCCATTAGATAAAATGCCTGATGTTGAGCAATACGTGCCAACTCACAAATCTGTAGTTTTACATGTAAAAGGTAAACCTGTAGCATGTATAATTGATGACGCAAGTAATGAATTGCGATTTAAATCCGTATCAAAAAATACTTCATTGAGGGCTAGTTTGATTGGTTTTTTAAACAAACATGATGATTTAGGTCTTCTATTGGGATTCAAATTAAAGGTTCAAACTGATTTGGAGAATTTTGAATACACTGTATATCCAAATGCTGAATTTATTGAAACAGTGATCTTTGATGAATCGATTTTTATTATTAACGAAAAATTGGAGCATCTTTTTTCTTTGAAAAAAATAGTAACTGATCAATTTGTTAAAACTAAAACAGAGTTTGACAAATTTCAGTCATTAATAAACAAAAAAACTTGAAATAACTGCTTTCCAAATATTCAATAAATGCATTTTTCTAAAATTTTTAATGACAAATTTTTCTCACATGTTAAAGATCAGAGAGCCTGAACTACTAGATCGTGAAGACGGTCATTGGTATAAGACAAAATTCGATGCAATTTATCCCTCTATTAGCACGATTCTTTCAGCTACTTCCTCTGATGAAAAACAAAATATCTTGAATACTTGGAGAGAAAATGAACCCGCACATGAATACATTACAGCACAAGCACAAGATATTGGTACACAATCTCATAAGATTATTGAAAATTATCTGAACAACTGTTTGTCTTTAGACGAGTTTGATTTGTTACCTATTGCTCATTTTAATAATCTAAAACCATACTTGGAACATATTTCTGATGTTACATCAATCGAACAAAGGATGTATTCTGATAAATTGAAGGTTGCAGGAACTAGTGATTTGATTGCCAGATACAATGGAGAATTATCCATCATTGATTACAAAACTAAAAGAAAACCTCAGAGGGATGAATATATGTATGAATATTATTTGCAAACTACTTGTTATGCTCAAATGTTTCATGAAGTAACTGGAATGAGAATCAACCAAGTCGTAATTTTAGTCAGTAGTGAAAAAAATACTCGTCAGGAATTCATTAAATCCTGTGATGACTATGTTGAACCTCTCAATGAAAGAATTGAAAAATACTATCTGAATAGTCTTAATTGACCATATCTGCCTAGATAATAAAACAAAGGCTTCTATAGTGTCAAAATTGCCAGAATCAGATATGAAGTATTTGTGTAGAACCTGCAAGAAAAAATGCGATGATATTCCAAAACATATGATGTCTGTTCACAATTTTTCAAAAACCATAGTTGAATCACAACTAAAGGCTAATCCTAATTGCTATAAAAATTCCTTTGAAATTATCGAATAAGCAAAAATAATTTTGTGTTTTAAAAATGATATAGGTTTAACTATATGTTCTAAATAACTGTGGTTGAATTTCTTTGAAAGTTGCATTGATCTATAATGAAGATGTTATTGATCCTAATGATGTAATTAATGTTTTTGGTATGACAACAAAAGAACATTACAGCACAAAGGCTGTGGAGAGAGTTGCAAGAGCTTTAGAAAAAGGGGGACATACAGTAAAAGTTGTTGAAGGCGATATTCATCTTGCTGATGAATTACGTGAATTCATGCCAAAGGTAGTTGCTGGTGAAAATCCTGGGATGGTTTTTAACATGGCATATGGTATTCAAGGTCAGAATAGGTATACTCATGTTCCTGCTATGATGGAAATGCTTGGAATACCATACATTGGATCAGGACCAGCAGGTCATGCAATTGTCCAAGATAAGGTTCTGACCAAGATTGTTTTACAAAAAAATAATATTCCGACACCTGGATTCTGGGTGTTTAGAACTCCTGATGATACTTATGATGATTTAGTTTTCCCTGTAATTGTAAAACCGAAACTAGAATCTACATCTATGGGGATGGAAGTGGTAAATAACTGGGACGATCTTCATGCCGCGGTAAAAGTACAGATTGAAAAATTTGAGCAAGACATACTGGTGGAGCAATTTATTTCTGGTAGAGAATTTGCAGTGGGGTTATTAGGAAATACCCCTAATGTAGATGTTCTTCCAATTGTTGAAATCAATCTTGATCATCCTGATCAAATACAAACAATTTCAGATAAAAAACAAAAAGGCGGTGTTAATAAAACATGTCCTGCAAAACTGTCCAAAGAAAAAACAGAGGAGATAAAGCAATTATGCATAAAGGCATTTAGCTGTTTGGGGCTCAATGATTACAGTCGAGTTGATTTCAGAATGGATCAAGATGAAAATCTTTACATTCTTGAATTAAATTCTATGGCAAGTCTTGGAATGAGTGGTTCTTTTTATTATGCTGGGCAGACTGCTGGGTATACATATGATTCATTAATCAATAAGATTTTAGATGTTGCAGTTATTCGATATTTTGGATCATCAATACAACCTCAAGATGCCGATGTTGATCTTACTCAACCATTACGTGTTGTTGCTAGAACCTATCTTAGAGGCCACCTACATAGTTTAAAGGAAACTCTGAGGGGATTTGTAAATCTAAATACTCATGTATATAATATTGAAAATGTAAATCAGTTAGGAGCGACAATTTCCAAGCGATTAAAGCATCTTGGGTTTAGGGAACATATTCACAGACAACACGAGGTTGGAAATTTCTATTATTTTAAAAATCATTCTGAATCTCAAAATGATGTTTTACTAGTATCTCATCTTGATACTCATTATGGGCCAGATGATTTGATTAGTTATTACGAGGATAATGACAAAATTGTCGGTTCTGGCATAGCTGAAAGTAAAGGTGGGTTAGCAGTTATGTTGGGTTCATTACACGCATTAAGATTTGCAAAAAAACTCAAAAAAATAAGATGTGGCATATTGCTTACCACTGATGATAGTTTGGGAGGTCGCTATAGCAAGAGATTTGTTAAAGAATATTCTAAAAAATCTAGATACATTCTTGGGTTAAAATCTGCAAGCAAAGATGGTGGAATAATTACTACATGTTATGGAAGAAGTGACTATCAGATTCGATTTACTAGTACGGGTGAACAATTAACTTCTGACATTCATGGCATAATTCCAGTTTTAGCAAAAAAATTATCTGCTATTGAAAAACTTTCAAAAGATGAAAAAGACTATCGGTTAAGAACTACTTCTATTGTTTCAAAGGGCTCTCATGGTCAGACTCCTAATTTTGCAACACTGACATTGATTTGCAGTTACAAAACAACAAAATTAGGTGATCTACTTGATACAAAAATCCAGTCAATAATGAAAAAGAGAGAAACTGGTTCACAAAAGTTAGATGTATCAATAAATAAAATTCAAACAAGGCCTCCTGTGGTAGAAGAGCCATCGGATACAAAATTCTATGAACTAGTAGATGATCTTGCTAAAAAACATGAAATAAAAATCAAAAAACACTCTCAACTCATATCTTCTGATATCTGTAATGTCCCAGTTAAACTTCCTGCATTAGATGGATTTGGCCCAATCGGCCATAATTATCGTTCGGCAAAAGAATACATTCTTCATGATAGTATTGTTGAGCGTGCAGCACTGTTGGCATCAGTTCTCTTCAAATGTGCTGAGAAATAATTTTTATTTTAATACTTTTTTCCTGTGTTGAATTAAACAAAACCTACAAGTTGACTATCAAACCTTACGAATAATTTCAGAATCATTGTTGACAAAATTTCCACATGTTTCACAAAGCCAAAATGTTACATTTTCTTCTTTCATCCATTTTGGTAACCTTCGACTATTACATGTTTTACAAAACAATGACATAATCTCTTGTATTTTTACCTCTATTTGTACTGGCGTTATTTTTCTAATTTGTAAAAATTACTGGTTATTCATTCCAAATAGGTTGAGTTTTTAGCCATGCAATCAAATCTTGATATAATTTACTTTTTTGCATGTTTAAAACTCCGATTTCTAAATTAGTTGATGATTTTACTGTTTTTGTATATTTTTCATAGACTGAAAAAATTATCTTGTCTAGAAACATCTCATTTTGCATTTCTTTTTTTGCCAATTCTTCAGATTCTGTCATGGCAAAACTTGCAAATAATACCCCATCCACCCAATATGCATTTGCTGCCTCCAAGGACGACATCATTCCAATCAAATCATCAAGATCTAGTTTAATCATATCTCTAACATAAATTTGATCATATGGTTTGTGTACAAATTCTGTCATGAAAATTCATTTTTTGTAGAGTCTAATGAGTATTTGGAAATTTTATAACTAGTTTTTCTTAAATTATATCATGACTGAAAATGATGATTTGTCTGAGCACGATCTATTTGTAACAGAGTTTCCAAAAAAAAATTTTGGAATTGTAGATTATCTTCAAGGACGGGTTCATTTTGCACTACTAGACCAGATGAAATTCATGAGTGCATCTGGCATGACTAAAACCCAAATCAAAGAAATAATTCTTACCAATATTACTGAAATCATTGATAATCTTGAGGAAAAAGAATCAGAAAGTTTTTGATTCCATTTTTCCTGATTCTGCCATTATAATTTTGTGGCATTGACAATAGCAATTTGTATGAGGCATGTCATGATCATTTCGGTATTTACACTCTTTTGTATGCTCTATCATTGACACTTTTGACAAAACCTGCCCGTCTATTCTTTTGTCGGATCCCGACTTAGTATGTTTAAGACGTGTTGAACAATTTGTTGTTGACCTCCTGCATGCATGTCTGTTCGTACTGAATCAGAGCCCATGCTGACAAAAATCAAATTTTCATTACCTAATGGGAACGTCATTCTTGTAATTTTTTCAAATGCTGCTACTGCATATAGCCCATCTCCAATTTTTGGAGACAATGCTTTTCTTCCTTTCCATGCAGTAGCTGCTCTTTTCAACGAAGCAGCTGTTTCTTCTGGAGATAGATAATTTGTAATTCCCTCTCTGTGGCTTGTAGCAAGAATGTTTCCTTCAGTGTCAGTGATTATGCTGTGTCTGATGTTGATGTCTGAATCCATTATTCTCTGTAAGAGATTTTCAAAATTCATACCAAATATGACCTGAAATATTACTTAAATTATTCTGAGACTCTTATTTTTGATTTTTGTATTCAAAATAGTCTAAAAATGCATCATTGAGATTCTTTAGCAATACTTCATCCTTAAATCCCGAATCTCTTAATTCGTTCCATTTTCGTTCGATCTCTTCTTTTAAAACATAGAGCGTTCTTTTATCGTCACAATGCATGTTGGATGTATCCTAATCTCAAATTTATGGATTTTTTTAAACTATTGATTACGTATTGTTAATTCTCTTTTTTCGCGATATTAACAACGTTTATCGCATTATATTTTCTGGCAAATATGTCTGTAGAAATTCTACTATTTTTTATCTATGATTTCAGATTTTCACTTACACCAATAGTTAGAACTATGTGCGTGATTATACCTAGACATATCATTCGTCAGAAATAAGCCATGATATTCCTATTGCTTCTTCCCATGATGATTGGTTATTGTTATCTTGCATGTTTTGTTATAGAATATTTTGTATTTAACATCGATGAATGATTTATCAGTATCAACAATATGTACAATTTAGTAGTGATTCTTTATATTCAAATTGAATAATCTTTGATGCCCGACCATAGATGGTGAGAAATTCAAATCTGTGTAGTTTTGAATCTCACCATTTTAATTTTGATTCTGCATACTCGCACTTTTCTCATAATAGTATTCTTGCTTCTTCAAGTCTTTTTCAGAGATTATCCGGCATTTTCTCATTGGAACCAATCTTGAAATTTGCTCGTATGTGTTCATATCTCTAACATCTGCCGCATATGCAATTTGCAATAATGGTGATTTTTCTTCAATCATTGGCTTTGCTTGTTCATATCCGCCACTTTGGCGCATTCCTGTTCGAAATAGACCTACATGTGTGGTACTTTTTGAAATTTGAGGATCCTGATAACAACAGATTGCAAACTCATCATCATCTTTTTCAATTATTGTTAATCGGGTGAATTTATCGCTCCAATCTTCTACTTCTTTTGCTATAGAAATTGCTTCTTTTTTGTCTTCAAATACTGTTGAAATCACCAATCTGTCTTTTTCGTATGCCCATGAAATGCCATAGAAATTTTTGTGCCAATTAATCTCATAAGACATGTTTTTTATCAAAAAATTATCAAATTAATGCTTTCGAATTTCTTTTTCATGGTTTGTCTGGATTTCCTTATGCATGATTAATCTACAGTATTTAAAAAAATTCCCTAGCACAGTTTTTTGCATTCGCATTGTCTGCTTGTAAAGATATTTTTGAACACTTCTAATCTTGACTGGACTATTGATGGTTTTACCCTTCCGACAATTTTGAACAATTTGATTCCAGTCTCGGCACTAGTGCCTTTAAGAGCCCATGATCCATTCTTCATACGATATGGCTGCGGGTTTTTCATTAGTACTTTTTTCCTTGCCTTGATATCGTATGCCTCAATTCCTGACATGGCAAATACTATCATAGAAACTATTACCGATTTGGAGTGAATTTTTTCACAGTTTTTAGTTTAAAATTAATTTTTAATCACGCATGGACTGATTCTACTCTGTAAAAATGAGATTATGATGCAAATGACAGAGATTTAATCTCACATTCACATCCTTCACGCTTCCCACAATAAGGGCAATTACAATCACAGTAGATCAATGCCTGATTGCATGATACGCATTTTGTGTACTCTGCAAAATCCTCCTTCAAAAAATCTGACCTCTCATGTGTAGTATACTGTTTTAAACTTGATAAATCACACGATTTGATTACTGTAAATTCGGTTTATTTTTTAATTTGAATCAAACAAACGTTTGAAAATTGATACAAATTTCTTTTATAACTTGAACTTGATATTATTTTGACGCCTTCGTATAGTGGTCTAGGCATGCTATAAACGACCACTATTCCAAGACGTCTTGATTTCGTTTTTTTAATAATGCCTCTTCAGGTGTTTTCTCTTTGTTCGATTCCCAATGCCAATTGTGATGTTTCTTCCAATGTTTTTCTAACTCTTCAACAGTTGGGTCTTTTCCAAGTGGAGTCCCACATAATTTACACTGCTTCATTGTTTATGTCCTTCTTTCTCTTTCGTGATTTTATTATAGGATGGCATTGTGTAGGAAGATTTTCATCATAATCCATCAGTTTCATCCATTATTCTTCAAAATTAAGAGTTTTGGATTTTGCCGTTTTTGTAATTTCATATATTCTTTTGAATTTTTTTCTTTTTTAAAATTGGTTTATTATTTTTTGTTGTATGAAATTTGGCTCTCTTTCTCTTTTTTTCTAAATCCATAATAGAATAAATTTTTCCAGTCTCGCAGAGTTTCATTTCTCCAGTAACTTCATCATGAAATGATTCTAATGTTCCACTTGATAATAAACCTCCAACTATATTCCATGTGGTGTCCTCTGAAATTTCAAACTTGTATGGGATGGTCGAAACTTTAGTAAAATACCCATTTTTAGAATTTCTTATGATGAACTGTTCTATCTTTTGTTCTGTAGTCAATGAAGGTTCTCTTTTTTGAAATCTTCTGAATGGTTTTCTTTCAGACAACATTTTTTTGAATCTTTTCTAGTATTTTAGTAATCATTTGGAGTTTATAGTGTCAGGATCATTATTGCCTGGCAAATACTTGTCCCCTAATCGCTCTTTCATCTTTTCGTCAAATTCTTCTTGAAGTCGGGTAAGATAGATCTCAGCTTCTGTCTCATCATCTGGAATGCCCGTATCTACATCATAATTGAATCCTGTTGCTAGATGATAAAACTCCTCAAAAAATTCTTTACAGTCAATTACATCTGCACTGGAATCAATTGACACTACTAAACAATTATTCTCATATCGAAAATTCAGGCAAATTTCCTCTTCTATCATTATGTCTGTCATTACGGCCATAAGATATGGTATGTATTGATTATCTAGTCTTACTTGGTCTTTGTTTGCAATCCATAACTCCTTCCCATCTATTAAATTATCAAAAGTTCTGACCGTTACATCTCTTATTTCTGAGTCCACAAATGCAAGTTTTGATTTCCAAGAATTTACTCCATAACCTCTTGGCTCTGTAAAAACTACGTCAAATCTGAGGTTTTCATTTAGTTGTTCAAATTCCCATACTTGCTTATTTGTCCACATGGGAGAATGTTGATCAATTAATTTCCTCGTACTTTGATTCAATAAACAATTTTCATAATTGTGTTGTTTATTCTTATCTTAAACTAGTTAATTCCTGATTTGAGATACTCTAGTGTACATTCTGCTAATTGTTTATCTGAATGTTTTTTAATATCATGTTTGCAATTTGGGCATTTTCCTGCTTGTCCTTCGTTGAATTCCTCTCCTACTTGTTTCATACAGCATTCCATTAATTCCGTTGTTGAATGAGATTCCATTAAGAGTTTGCATGTTGGACATTGAGTCAATTATTGAATTTATTTTTAACCGATTCTTAATAAATTATATTTGAATTTTCCATGGTTTTATTATGACTTTAGTTGATAAATTCCAAAGTAAACTACGCTGTAGTTGTAATGATGTGGTTCGTTTTGATATAATTGATGATATTGAATGTGATTGGGGGAATCATGTGGTAATTCAATGTCCTAATTGTGAGGAACTTTTTAGTATCGACAATCAATGCCCTGCCTTTCAAAATATCTCTAAACTAATTGATTGTAATGTGGGATTATATTCTAAATCTGAACTTACAAATTATTTATCAAGCCCGCACCCCTCTTAAATTTTTGGCCACAGATGATTTGACAATCAATGTCGTTTGGATTGCCAATATCCCAGCCTATCCATGGCGATATTTCTGATTAAAGAATAATCCTAAAAATAAAAAAGTGCGTAAAAATTGATTTGTCAAATCAAAATTTTACATCAAAAATTTTGTTGATTTTTCAGTCTTAGGAAATCAAAACATTCTAAGTTATTCAAAGTGATTTTTGGAATTTTTCTAATTGTGAGCATAATTGGATTTGTTTTGTATTTTGACATTTGGAGGAATAAATTCATCTGTCAAATTTACTTCAGCAGTAGACTGTTCAACAAATATTTGATGTTTTACTATCTGTGAAAATCCAATAATTTACTATTCATTTGAGTACCAAAATCCCAACAACGCATTAAAAAAATCAATTGATTAACGCAAATTTGATAACTCTGTTTTAAAATTTCATAGTTATCCAAACAATAAAATAAATCCCACAACCAATGCTGCAATTGAAATGCCCATGGTGATGTAAAATTTGGTATTCATTAATAATACTAATTTCTTCTAAAATTAATAGATTCGGTGTCTAATTAGATCTAAAGACTTTTTTTAGCAAAAATAATTTAGAACGCATAAAAAATTTAGAATCAAGTATTTCCAATCAAATATGACCGTAGAATCCTTGTTTTGCTAATTCATTATCTATAATATTGCCTCTGTACTCAGTACTACAGTGTGTGTTTTCAAGTATCTCCAACATTCTATTTGTTTTTTATTTGTATTGCGAATAGACGCCTCCTCATGGTATGCAAATGAAATCTCTGACAACTCATTTTCAAATTTATTTGATTTGCGGACATTGATAATCACAAAATCTTTTTTTGAGACATTAGTTGTTTTGCAGTAATTTCGTCTATCCAGTCATGTTAGGAATACTGAGGTTCATTTTGGCTCTAGATTCTAACATGTCTCTTGTTTCTGAAGAAATATCTTGTCTACATTGATAATTTAGAAAATGAAAGCAAGCATGTTTGAAATCTTTTTGCATCGACTCTTTGGGAGTTACGGCAGATTTCAAACAAGCAATCATCTTGCTTTCAACACTTCTAATGATTTTGATCTTCAAAAATTCTTAAAATAAAACATGTCTTGAAATTTAATCAAAATGGGTTGAAAAAATGATCCAATTCTTATTTTTCCAAAAACAGGTCAATTTTTGAAGAAAATGCTGCTTCAGGCACAGTGTGTTCATTGTGCACACACAGTTTCTTTTAGTTCTCACTATGTATAGTATATTGAGTCATCCGTTTGACGGTATTCCTACGTTTGCCTTAACCGACCATACCCCTAGAATTCGTTTGCCGTCAAACATTTTTCTTTAACAATATATTTTTCAGTCTTAAAATACATCTAAAATTGATTGATAATACAATGTAAAGGCGTGCAAAAAAATCACAGATTCGAGAAATGTGAGTTTATTCATGCAGGCAATTGGGGCGACATTTCGTTAATTGAACATCAAAATTTCCATAAATCCTTGGAAAATAACAACTATTCTTGGTTAGGCTTTGATTCCTCACAACCATTTGGAAAATTTAGTGGTCGTGATGGAAAGCGAATTTAATTCATTTTTAATGATTAATTTTATTTTGATATCCTATTATAAAGAAAAACATCCAATTTTATCGTCAGATAAGTGGTATGTGATATGAATGAAAATGATGTTGTTGTTTGGTCAAAGGAGACATTTCTCAAATGGTCTGATTTTCAAGCAGAATCAAACCCTGCAACATTTGAAGATTCTCATAGTGTAATAAAATATAGATTCACATGGACAATAAATTCTGAAAAAATCGATGAACAAATTTTATTCCTAATTGAAAACATTCGTATCTATGTAGAATTCTTTCCTCATCTTTCTTGGGTAAGAATTTTACAAAATACTGATCGTCTATTAAATCATGAACAAGGCCATTTTGATTTAGCAGAGATGATAAGACTAGAATACATTGAAAAATTACAAACTATGTTTTATGGAAAACATTTTCCCACTAGAGGTCAGAATGAAGAACAACAAAAACAGTTTGCAAAAGAAGATTCTGGAAGAATGATTGCTGAAGAAATTGAAAAACTAGAACATGTATTAGAACAACGACGTCAGGAATATGACACTGTGACTGAATTTGGTCATAATCTTGAAAAACAATTAGAATTTAATTTAGAATTTGATAAACTAAGATCTTAGATGATTTGAAAAGTCACGATGACTGATTTTTAATTACTTTGCTTTCGGGAATCGAATTTATGTAATTTACTAAACTTCTATAATATTTCAAATGAAATTCCAGATCTCTAATTTCAGTTTGTTTTAATTCTTCAAGTTCAGGACCAAAATCCCGTGTATCTGTTTGAATTTGATCTAATGTATTTTCATTTACTTCAATCATATGAAATAAACTGTGAAGCACTTCACTTTTTGTAAGTGTTCTTTCACATGATTTTTTCAGAATCATTTCGACCCAATCCATACTTAATGAAATTAAAATTATTATATCTGTCCCTGAATTGGATAAATTCTGACCTTTACTCTATTTTTTTTACTTTAGTCTAAAACAATTATTTTTTTCCTAGTTTCTTTTTTCTTTCCATGATTTCTTTATTTCTTTCAATGTCTGAATGAACTTCAACGTGCTCGTATAACTGTTCTTTTGATTCAAATAATTGTTCGCAATAGTAACATTGATGCATTCCAATATTACTTTGATCTTAGATTAATTGTTTTCCCTAAAATAATGATTTTCTATTCATAAAATCTGGATATTTTATCATAATTCAAACATCTAGAATGTCCATTTTCTGCCAATAAAATAAAAAAAGAATTAAAATCTGAATTAATTATCTTCCGTTTTGTTCTCTGATTTTTTGGGCCAAGTCTCCAAATGGATCCTCATGCCATTTCTCTTTGTTTAAATCAGCTCCAAGCATTCCTGTCTTTGGAAGTAAACCTTGCTCTGCTGCGGGTGCCAATACTGCATCTTCTGAGATGTAGTTTTGTTGATTTGCAGTGCCATAAGCAATTGCCCCTGCCATTGCGACCACACCAATAGCAATTCCTACGTAAATCATTGCATTAGACATGATTAGATTTCTTTTTGTTAATATTAATTCAGTAGGATTTCAATGCAATGCAGTGCATTTTTTAATGTGTTTCTAGTTGAATCTCAGAATTACACGAAGGCATTTTTCCTGTTTCGTTTTTGAAATCTTCAATCAATTTTGTTTGAAATTCTTTGGGGTTTTCTAGAAACACTCTTTGATATGATTGTGTTTTTTGTTTACATTCATTTCCCTCAAAATTTGTATCTACATATTTTGTAAATGTCTCTTCAAGATTATCTGTTTCTCCAATGTATATCGGTTCTTTACTTCTGTTATAGAGAACATATACTCCCGAGGCAGGTTTTACAAATTTGGCACTTTCAAGCCACACTCTCATTTTGTCTTCTAATAATTCCATAATATGTAATGATTTTACTAGATATTAAACAAGTTTCTCCTTTTCAATATTAAATATCATAAATCCTTATATTTACATCATAATGACGATTGCCTATCTTAATGGGGGATGTGCTAACGATAGTATTGCACATGAACTATTAGAGAAAATTACAAACAAATTTCAAAATTTTAAACAATACGCTTAAGTTCATTATTTTCAGATTATAGTCATGGTTGATTATGATCTAGATGAATATGAAACAATACTAATTGAATCAAAAATTAGAGAGGGAGTTTTTCATAAAGTTGTCAAAGACTTGAAAAGTGGAAAAGCTGTTTCTTGTTCTTGTAAATGCTGGAGTAAAGGTAACAAGCCTTGTGTGGGCATGAGAACTGTGGGTTTTGATAATTGATGGCATTCAAGAAAGGTATTCACAAATGTGTTGAATGTGAGAAGAAACAGAAAGAAGATCCACAAGACATGGGTTTATGTAGTAAATGCAGTGCAACTGAGACCAGACTAGAAAAAACAATATACAAAGAAATGATCAATGATGGAAGTTTTCCTTAGATTCTAAACCTTTTTGGACCTGTACTATTCGTCTAATTGTCCCCATTCTCGTTCAGGCTCCTCTAATTGATTCCATTTACTTTGAATTGCTTTGAAGAACTTTTTATTTTTCAACTGAACCATGACTTTGTAATACAAAATTTCTATTTAACCTCCACTCAGGAATTATACGTGAAAAACAACCCTAGATTCTAAAACTCTTTTGATAACACGCAATACGCTTAAGTTCGTACATTTTTCAAATATGATATGGCAGATCTTAAAACGTATGATAAATTGAATGAGGATATTCAATTCACAGAAGAAGAAACCGGAGAACTCTTGAAGTTAAGTGAAAAGGAAATATTGGTTTTGATTCTTTCTGAATTGAAAAAAATTACCGAAAATACGAAGAAATGAAACGAACAGTATATCTCACAATAGCCGGTGTTTCTTGGATTGGTTTGTTGATTGCATGGTTGGTATTGTGATTTTTGGAAAAAATCAATACGCTTAAGTTCGCACAATTCTCTAATAATTATTGAAAACTCTTTTCAAGGGCGTTATCATAGTTGCAGGAGTTATCTTTGTTGTTCTGTTGACTATAAGCAGTCTTGGATTCTAAACTCATCAAACTAAATTATCCATTCTGCCCAAATGGGCAATGTGCCAAACATGTTTCACGATGCCAATTTTCATATCTTATTCATGTATCTTCAAATGGAAGTTGCTCATTACAACATGACCAAAGTATTAGCATTGTTTCTGAATAGTCTTTTGAATTAAAGGGCGGTGATTATTCTAAAATCAAATTTTTTTTAGTGACTAAACGTTAAATTACTACAATGAATTTCTAAAGTGCATGGCAACCAGTAAAACACGTAAAGTAGATGCTGCAGAGTTAAAAAAATTACAAAAAGATGAAAAAATACGAAATGATGCTAGACGTACAGGTCAAAAAAAGGGCGTGAGCATATCTACGGATAAACCAAAACTAAAAACTGAAAAAGTTGATAGACCAGCACGTAAAACTACTAAAAAACGAGTTGCAGTTAGGTAAAACAGGAATCTAGATAAAGAAAAAAGAATCTAGGTATTAAACTAGATTGCTGACTTTTGATATCACTAGAACCCTCATGCTTTTAATATTGAGAAAAAATAGATTTGATCCTGTCTCTTATAGAAAAATTTCCTGCACATTTTACTCCACGTGAAATACAAAAAGAAATAATTTCAAAAATTGAAGAGAATTTAAAATCAGGATATAAAAAAATTATTTTATGTGCTCCTACTGGTGTTGGAAAATCCCTTGTAGGAGCTACTGTTTCTAATCATTTTGATAGTTCATTTACAGTTACTGCATCAAAACATCTTCAAGATCAATATATCAAAGATATTCCATTTCTAAAACCTGTTAAAGGTAAACAAAATTTTCCATGCTTGAAATTAATGGATTTGGAGAAAATTGACAATGACAGACGGGCTATGAGATGGGGTCTAACTTGTGATAAAGGAGTTTGTCAAGAGAGAGTCAGTAAAAACGGAAAAGAGATAGTTGAGATATGCAAATTCAAACCTACAATAAAACAAGTTGAAGATCATACGCAGGATGAAAAGTCCTGCCATTATTATTTACAAAAATACGATGCTCTTACATCCAAACACTCTCTGTGGAATTATCATGCATTTTTCACAATTATGAAATTCAACAAAAAACTTTTTGAAGATTATCTCGCCAGGAAGGTGACTGTCTTTGATGAGGCACATAAAATTGAGGACCAAATAATTCAATTTGTAGGGTTTGATATTTTCAGTGGACAAATTGATGAATGTAATCTGAATTCGGAAAAGTATGATTTCACAGATTTGGATTCGGTGATTAAACTAACTGATGATATGGCATACTCATATGCGAAAAAAATCCAAGATATCAAAGAAAGTTCTGCATTTCAAAAAGATCCTGACTATGAATTGCTCAGCGGATTGGAACGACGTCATGATAGAACGGCCCAAGCAAAAATTGACATCATGTCTGATAAGGATAATTTTGTAGTCAATGATCCCGTGAAAGATTTTAACGGAAATTTTAGAACAATTTCAGTAAGGCCTATAGATGTTTCAAAATTTACAAATGCCTTTTTTGAGACAGAATATCAAATATTCATGTCTGCCACAATTGACAAATCAAGTTTTTGTGAAAACATGGGGTTAGAAAAAGATACAGTTGCCTTTGTAGATACTGAAAAATCTCCTTTCCCTATTGAGCACAGGAGCATCGAACTTCTAAATATTCGAAGATTAAGTTATGGTTCTAATGATGAGGACGAGCTTGAAGTAATCAAAACAATTGATAGAATTTTAGATGAACATTCACATGAACGAGGTTTGATCCTCACATCTTCTATTCCCAGATGTCAAAAAATTCTTCGATATCTTTCCTCTAAAAACTCTAAACGAATCAGAATCTGCCACAGTAAAAACAATGACGGGAAATCACAAGATGATGTGATTTCAGAACATGCTTCTGATCCTACCGGTGTGTTATTGTCCTCTTCTCTTTGGGAAGGTGTTGACCTAAAAGATGATTTGTCCAGGTTCCAAATTATCGCAAAGGTTCCTTATCCAAATTACACAGAAAAAAGAACTAAAGCAAAAATGAATAAATTTCCTTTATGGTATACCTCTCAAACTTTAACTAAGATATTACAAGGGTTTGGCCGTTCAATTAGAAGTAATGATGATTGGGCAAAAACTTACGTATTGGATACTGCTGTAAATAATGTCTTTTTCAAGGGACAGCAGATGATTCCAAAGGCATACTATGACGTACTGGGAATGGAAAATCAATAGTTGAATTTAGAAAATAACAAAATCAAAAAACTTTATCCTTTGCGATCCTCAAAGTCATAGTCTGGAAAGTCATCATAACCTTCTATTATGTCAAAATCATAATCGGTTAGTTTCACGTTATTTTTAGCAAGTTTTTATTATTAGGTTTGGATTAAATGAATTATGAAAATTCTGTAATCTATATAGAATTTGAAATTTATCCTATTTTTGTCATTATATTCCTATCAAAAAATTCACGCCTGTAGGATTAATTTTAGAAAACCTGTAGTAGACAACAGTAATTTCATAGAATAGTATTATTTTTTCCTGTTATCCCTATGAACAATTCTTGATCTTGATCTATAAATCTTGTGGACGATTTGTTCATCATAATTCTGAAAATCTACAAAATCCTTATTTCATGATTACTTCTTTGTTGTCCCATGAGCGTGCCTCATTTCATTGTCAGCATCAAAGGAAAAAAAAGAATGTCTTCAAAAATTCGACTATATCTAATTGATAAAGAAAAACATTATTTTCTAAATGACGGCGTATTGAAAAATGGATTTAATCCAAAACTGTCTATTTCAAAAAATAGAGACAGCGTGTTATCTGCATTTTCAAAAATGGCTTTTTTGTTTGATGAAATAATTAGATTGAGAATAATCGGCTATTCTAACAACCGTGATAGTGCTGAATTGCTCTATCTGCTAAATCTTGTTCCAATTAATCGAAAAATTAGAACTTTTCTTGATTGGAAAGTGTTTGCACCAGAATTTACACGAAATATGTCTCGTTTATTTGAAGTCAGAAATGCTACTGTTCATTGTATATCTCTAAATGAAGTGAACTATGCCCCAAAAAACAAAATCTCTTTATCTTCAACATCTGGTTTTAATAAATTTGTGAAAGATTTTCAAAAAGCATGGGATGTATTGTTGAAAATTTATGTTAAAGAACAAGAAAAATTAGACTGGAAAAAACTGTCTCAAAAATTATAAGATTGCACTAGTAATTGCGCCTTGTGCTGCAGAACCTACTAGTGTTGCATATTTTGCCAAGGCACCTTTTGTGTAATTGGGTTTGGGAGGATTCCACATCTTTCTTCTTTCTTCTAATTCTTCTAGTGATACATGTAGATCAATTATGTTGGTTTCTGTATCTATTGTAATTTCATCATCATTTCTCACAAGTGCAATTGGGCCACCAACATATGCTTCTGGTGCAACATGGCCTACCATGAATCCGCGTGTTCCGCCTGAAAATCTTCCGTCAGTTACCATTGCAACTTTCTTACCCAATCCTTGTCCTACAAGTGCAGCAGTAGTAGCTAGCATTTCTCGCATTCCTGGACCTCCCTTTGGTCCTTCATATCTTATCACTACTACATGACCCTCATCTATTTCGCCTTTTGCAACCGCATCAAATGCATATTCTTCTCTGTCAAAAACACGGGCTTTCCCAGTAAATTTTGTCATTTCTACACCCGCTGTCTTGATTACTGCTCCTTCTGGTGCAAGGCTTCCTTTGAGAATTACTGCTGTACCTACCTGGTGAATTGGATTCTCAACTGATCTAACAATATGTTGTTCTACATCTGGCATTTTCATAGATGCCAGATTTTCTTTGATGGTTTTTCCAGTAACTGTCATACAGTTTTCATTTAACAATCCTTTTTCAAGAAGTTTTTTTAGTACAAATGGTATTCCTCCAATTTTATCCAATGAATTCATCACATAACTTCCTCCTGGCTTCATATCTGCTAAATGTGGTGTTTTCTTTCTTATTCTTTCAAAATCATCATAGGTCAAATCAATATTAACTTCATTTGCAAGTGCTAGCAAATGTAATATTCCATTAGTTGATCCTCCAACAGAATTCAACATCGTAATTGCATTTTCAAACGCTTCAAAACTCAAAATTTCTTTTGGCCTGATATTCATCTCTAATAATCTAGCACATGCGACTCCTGTATCATATACCATCTTGTTTCGTCTATCGTCTTCTGCAGGGGGACTTGCACTTCCTGGTAATGCAAATCCAATAGCTTCAGAAATTGATGCCATTGTGTTTGCAGTAAACATTCCACCACAAGATCCTGAATTTGGACAAGCAGTATTTTCAATATTTTTTAGAGATTCAAGTGATAATTGACCGGAGTCATATGCTCCCACTGCCTCATACACATCAACTATTGTCAATTCTTGTCCGTCAAGCATTCCCGGCATGATTGTTCCTCCATACACAAAAACTGATGGTACATTTAGTCTGGCCATTGCCATCATTGTTCCAGGTAAACTTTTGTCACATCCTGCAATTCCTACTAGTGCATCATATTGGTGTGCTCTGACCATTAATTCAATTGAATCTGCAATTACTTCACGAGAAACTAAAGACGATTTCATTCCTTCATGACCCATTGCAATACCATCACTTACTGCAATTGTTGAAAATTCTCTAGGTGTTGCACCTGCATCTGACACTCCTTGTTTTGCTTGTAGAGCTAATTTGGGAAGGTGAATATTACATGGCGTTGCTTCATTTCCAGTATGACAAACGCCGATAAATTGTTTAGATAAATCATCATCATTTAACCCCATAGCTTTGTACATTGCTCTTTGTGGAGCTCTGGATGTTCCTTCTACCACATTTTTACTTGAAATTTCCATGATGTCTAAATCTCAGTTTGCTATAATTTAGACTTTTATTACAATATTCCAATGAAAACTTTCATTGAGTTTAAACTCGTAGTCAAGAAATTTAGAGTGGTTTTATCTCACTAAAATTCAAAAGTTTTCATTGAAGAATGATTGAGAATTTTACTGATTTTTAGAATAATTCATACAAATAATCTGTTAAAATTATCTAAATCGATCCCAATGGCAATCACAGTTGCATCCCTTATGACAATGAATCCTCTTGCAATCAGAACATGTGTTTTGTCCCCAAGAAATAGGATTTATCATGTTTGATTTCATTCTCCAATAATCTTCTTCCACACATTACACGCAGGACAACGGTATGCCCTTTTAGACAGCATAGTTTTTGAGAATACATTGCCACAATTTTCGCATATTTTTAAATCATCCATTGTAATCATTATGTTATCACCTCAGTCGAAACAGTTTTGTTGATTTTCAAATGAGTTTTTTCATGGTCTAGTACTTTGTAAAAAGTATCTGTGTTTCCTTCCCACCTGTATTTACAAACTCTACAGTTATACTTAATTTTGATTCATCTCTTTTTCATGTTCTTTGAACGTGTTTACATCTTTTGATGTCTTGTTTTGGTTTCCTTTCAGTTTTGAAATTATTCTTTTTAACATGATTAACTATATTTCATCTTGCTTATCAACGACAGAGTAGTTGATTTGATAAGGGCTATAATCAACCACATGTTGGCTTAATAGGTAAGAAATGCTCTAAGACTTATGCTGAAAAATCTATTTGCAAGAGTAATAAGAAAACAAGAAAATTCATCAACTGATGAAAGTCCAGTCATAAAAATACTACATAAAATTAGAGATGAACTTGCCAATCAGATTTCATTGGCAAAAAACATAGATGAAAAAATAAACATAAAAACAATCTCTCAAAAGTCACATGAACTTGATAGAATAATCATAACATCCAATCTTTCTGATGAAGACAAACTGATGTTACAAAAATTTTCGGCAACACTTGTTAAAGGTGATGTGACCGTTAAGAGTCTTAGATATGAAAAACAGGATATTGCAAGAATACTTTCAAACCTGCAGGATGTTTAGATTCTTTTGACATACAAAACTCCCACCCAAGAGACATGTTTTCATGATGCCAAAGTCAAGATGGCAGGATACAGGAATTTGTACGAGTGTACACGATGCCATAAATTCATTCCCATTGATATATCAAAAGAGATAGTTCATACTTCGCTTGCATCCTAAACTCATATCGTATGTACTGAACTGATATGAATTAATTTCATGATGTCATTTGGCTGTCCTAAATTATCCAATGTGACTATGAGAAGTAATTCTTTCCCAAATGGAAAAATGCATCTCATCAGATTGTCGTATACTTGTAGCGTATAATTTGCATTGCCAATTTTTTCTGAAATTGTATTTCTAAAATTCCAAGATTCAATAGTGTGTTTTAAGGCAACCCTAACACTCTAAAATCCCTAAATGAAAACTCTGCGTGCTCACAATAATATTTTAATGCAAACCTTTTGACTAGAATCCAGACTTTATTGATATTGTTATTGAAAAATTTTCATTGAGTTTAAATTGTAAACATTTTGGAGAAAATTGTGGAACAAAAAGCCCTAGAATGTCCCGTTTGTAAAAGTAATAAAGCAACAATTGCGGGAGAAAACATAAAACTCAGTGGGCGATTTGAGGACAAAGAATTTCTTACAACTGAATTAACTGTATTACGTTGTACTAAATGCGGGTATTACATGTTCTTTGATAAAATGGCTCAATTTACAACAAAAGATGAATCAGAAAAACCTATTTGATTAATTCTCTGCTTTCTAATTTTAATAACAACGCATCAATTTCTTCTGGAGTTTCTGCACCATACGCGATTAGAATTTTATCGTCTTCTTGAATTTCATAATCTCTGATATCTGGAACTTGTTCACCGTTTATGTAAAACACAAGTTTGTAATCCTCATTAGTACAGAAACTTCTTCCATCTTGGAATACAAAGCATTGATCATCTAGACCTAGAGAAAGTGTGTCAAAGAGATATCCTAGTGTGACCCCTGTTGCATGTTTGTGGACTGTAGAGCCATCTCTTCCTTCAAAATGAATCCAACTTGATTTAATCTGATAAGCCGGAGCTGAAAAATCAAATTCATCGCCAAAAATAGATACCAATAACCCTGCATGTGAGTGTTCGCTGCCTAATGCTCCTGCATTTTCTGGCCCTCCAGGCACATTATCTGACATGTTGACAAATATCCATCCTGCATATCCTACAATAACTGCGATTACTGCTAGAACTCCTACGGCGATTAGAGTCTGCTTTCTTTTTTCTGCTGAATGTCTAGTAGCGTAATTATCACGTTTTAGTTCACGCTCTCTTCTTTCTTTTCTACCCATAGGATGCACACAGTTTGAAAATTGGCCTAATTAATCATTCGATAAAAACAATAAATAAAATCACAAAATGCTGATCCATATGAATTGTATTTTTTGTGAAATCTTAGATGGAAAAAGAGATGGACATTTACTTTATGAAGATGATTTTCACATTGCATTTTTAGATAAATATCCCATTGATGTGGGTCACAGTTTGATAATTCCTAGAACTCATCATGAAAGAATTACTGATATGGATTCAGAAGATGTTGGAAAAATATTTTCATTGGTGCCAAAAATTGCAAAGGCGATATTAGATGCAACTGGCGCAGATGCATTTAGTTTGGGCCAAAATAATGGAAGAGCTGCAAAACAAATCATCCCCCATGTTCACATACACATCATTCCTAGATATAATAGCAAAGGAACAGTTTGGACAAAACGTCAAATTTCTAGTGATGCTGAACTTGTTGAACTTTCCAAAAATATTCGTAGTTTTATAACTTAACCGTGACCTGGATTATATCTTAAAATGGCGCCAATCTTTCCCAAACTCGCAAGCATGTTTCCATGTTCTGAACTTCCTGAAATAACCTCTAATTGAGAACCGGTTTTTGCTGCTAATAATTCCAGATAGTCTACAATGTCTTGTTCATTTACTTCTACTTCCATAGCATTACAGCCTGGACATGGACTATTTGCAAATTCCGTTTTTTTAGGAATGACTTGTGGCCTCTCTACAATTTCTTCTTGAAAATGCTTGCATCTTTTGCAAATCCCTTCAACCCTATGCAAATTTGTGTTATCTGTAATCAGGACAACTTTGACAACATTGTTCTTTAGGAACTCTATTACTTCTTTTAATCCGTATGATCCTTTTCCAGAATTGGTGTTTATTTCTCTGAATAAATCTTCTACTAGTTTTTTCTCTTCAACCATTCTAAAGTCTCCTAAAATATCTGAAGATTTTCCAAAAGCTTCTCTAATTCCCTCTGCACCAGAGTACGAAGCGTCAATTGTATTGATGATCATATTTTGTAATCTATATTCTAGATAATTTCCATTAATGAAATCTTCTTTTGTAGGACCTGGTCCTGAAATCACCAAACCTTTAATCGGATAAATATCAATAAAATACTCTTTTGTTGTTTCTGCAACTCTATTAAAATAATATGTCAATTCCATCTCTCTGAGTTTTTGAAATCTTTTTGCAGATTGGCCTCCTTGTCTGTGTTTTCCTGCTACCCCTGAACCTGTTTGAGCTAAAACTTCAATTTTATCGCCATGTAATAATCCCCACCCTGCATCTTTTGCATCAATTGCCAAGAATCCAATTAAATTGTCATCTTTTAGCATATCCTTTAGAATGTCTACGTGAAAGTGATCATCACATCTGTACAAATATTGGTTCAAATCTTTTGGTGGCTCAATTTCCCAAACAGTAACAATTTCACTTCCAAGAGGCCCTCCTCCTTCTGGAGGCAGAGCACCACAAAAAACCACCAATCCTTTTTCTGGAGTTTTTTTATACATTTTTAGTCTCTGAACAACTTTACCTAGTGAATCTACCACATGTGATCTAGTAAGATCTGATTTGATGTTATCTGCTGTTCCTTGCTCTTGTTGAAGTGAGCTAATAATTTCATGAAGTTGTTTTCCTTTGGGTATGTACACTGTAATTAGCTCAGTTCCACGACCTGATTTTTTTGATAACTCTTCTAATATTTTTCGAATTTTATAGAGTTTAACTGAATCTTGCTTTTCTACGTCTATTTTCTTCATTTATGATTACTCCAGATCATGCGAATATTAATTTTGATTGTATTTGTTCTTCTTTTTCAAATTATAATTCTGCAAATGTTTTTAGAAATACTTCTAGTGGTTGATTTCCTCTAATTTTGATTATTTTGTTATCATTAAAAACCAAAAATGAAGGTGTAGCATCAATTCCTGCTTCTTTTCCAAATTCATGTAGTGCAATTACTTTATTTTGATATTTCTTTTCATCTAGACATTTGTTAAATGCATCTAAATCCAAATTTACTGTTTGCGCAAATTTATCCAAAGATTCCCTAGTAATCCATCCTGTTCTTTCTCCCCCCCAATTATTGTACAATTCATCATGATATTCCCAATATTTTTCTTGATCATCTGCACAATATGCCGCCTCTGCTGCTAAAAATGAATCAGAACCATTAAGTGGGAAATCCTTGAAGACTAGTTTTACTTTGCCTGTTTTGATATATTCTTCATAAATGATATCTAATGTATTTTGATGAAATTTATAGCAAAAAGTACATTGGTAATCCCCCCATTCTAAAATTGTTATTGGGGCATTTGGATCTCCCATTATTGGTGAACCGTTGTGAATCAGTTTTTGGACTGTAAGTAATTTTGAATCATGATTTTCAGGAAAATACACCATTAGCATTCCAGTTGTAATTCCAATTATTATGGGAATTGTTAACAGGTAAATTTTTGTCATGTTTTAAGAAAAATCATTATAACTAAATATCTTCGTTAATTTATAGCCGAGTCCACAATGTTGAATTTTAGCAGAAATTTCTGTAACAAATAGATCGTCTGATGATGAAATAATACTTACATCTGCTCAACTGGCACTAGATTTTCCAAAATATGCTTTTTAGTTTTTTTAGATCTTTTCCTGAGAATCTTTTATAATTGGACAAATTATCCAAGTGCTTAAATAGATTCAGATATTGCTTTGATTTATGTCTGAAACGAGACAAATTAGTGTGTCCAAAACTGGTGTATCCAAACTAGCAATAGTTGCACTGGCCATAATCTTTACAGCAGGATTATTTGTTGTAGGATTTGATCAAGGACATGTATTTAGTTTAGTTTATGGTGACCAAGCATTTACTGATCTTTATCTCCATGAACTCACTCATGATATGAGACATGCCGCAGGTTTTCCCTGTCATTGAATCCTTCATGAGGACATCTCTTTTTATTATATAGTATTAATTTCTGGCGTGTTTGATGATTTCATGACGCTTAGCTTTGCAATTGTAGAGTTATATCATGATCAAGTAATTGTAATTGAAAATCAACATCTTTTTGCATATGGAGAAAAGGGAGATATTCCTGAATTTTGGTAATACTAAGTTTGATATTTTGATTATTTTGGAATCAATTTATATCTAAAAAACAAATAACATTTCATTATAATTAACTATTCTAGTTCTTTAGAATGAGAATCAAAACATCTCGTTTAAATATCTGAAGTATTTTTTTGATATTTACATGTCAAGAAAAATCACTTTACCTCAATTAAAAAAATATGATATCACTCAAAAAGTCATAGAAGCATTAGCAGATTCTGAATCTAGAGCAATACTATTTTCAATTATTAAAAAAGGTAATACTGCTGCAGAACTTTCAGATAAATTAAAAATCCCATTAAGCTCTGTTTACAAAAAATTAGGAGATCTTGAAGAATTGACATTAATTGAAGTTGAAAAATGGTTACTATCAGATAAAGGTAGAAAATACAAGGTTTATCGAAGTAGAATCAGCAAGGCAGATATCTCCATTAGAAAACCTGAACCTACATTGACGTTGGTAGCCAATTAAGTGATTTTTATGTCAAAATCTAATATCATCCAACTATCTGAATTTGATATAACCCAAAAAATCATTGAATCGCTTACCAATGTTTGTACTAGGGCTGTTTTGTTTTCAGTTAAAAACAAATCAAAAGACGCAACACAGATAGCTGAAGAATTAAAAATTTCTCTTTCTACGGTATACAAAACACTATCTGTCCTTGAGGATCTTGCGCTTGCCGAAGTTGATAAATATATTATTTCTCCAGAAGGTAAAAAAATAAAACTTTATCGTAGTAGAATCGGAAAAGTTGAAATCACTTTAGATAATTTAGAGCCTAGTTTGAATTTATACCCGAACACCGAAAACCCTAAATCAAATACATGATTCATGTTCTCATTCTATAGAGTTAGAATAGTAATCTGGAATGAAGACCTACATTAAATAACTTAGTTCATCCTAATATTTTTGTAAATCATGAAACAACAAAACATGTTGACATTGATTGCTGTAATTGCAGTAATTGGTGTTACAACTGTATCCTTGGCCCAAAATGTCCAAGCTGAAAGTTTGGTTCCTGAATGGATCAAATCAAATGCTGGATGGTGGGCTGATGGTACTGTAGATGATGCAACATTTCTTAATGGAATTAAATTCCTAATTGAAAATGACATCATCAACGTTTCATCTGAATCAAACACTGTTGATGTTGATACCTTGACCATTGGTTTTATTCCTGTTGAAAAAGCTGATGAACTAACTCCAAAGGCACAATCTCTAGAAAAATTTTTAGAATCCAAACTTGGTATTGATGTTGAAATAGTGGTGCCAACAAATTATGAGACTATAATCGAAGGTATGAGATTTGGTCATATTGATGGAGCCTTCATGGATACTGGACCTGCATGGATTACTCATCAAAGAACAGGTGCAGAAGCTGTTTTGGCAGAACTTGTTTCTGGCAAAGTAAACTATCAGGCAACAGTTTGGGCATTAGCTGATAATGATTCTATTCATTCAATAGAAGACACTGTTGGCAAAAGAGTTGCATTTACTAGCATTACTGGTTCATCAGGATTTGTTAGACCTATGGGCACACTTGTCACTGATGGGCATATTGTAATTGAAGATGGTGGCGATATTGTTGCTTTAGAATCCGCACTAGCAAAAAACTTTGAAAGTTATACTTTTGCTGGAGGATACAAGGCTGCATTAGAATTGCTGCTCAATGACAATGTAGATGTTGCGTTTGGTTCAGATATTGCTCCACAACAATATCTTGAATTAGAAGATCAAGTTAAATTACGTCCAGTTACTACAATTGGACCTGTACCATCGCATGTGTTTATGGTAAGTGCTGACATGTCAGACTCTACCAAAAATGCACTTGTTGATGCACTAGTTGAACTCAATTATGATGAGAAAAACTACATTTTGAAGGATCTCTATGGCGCTGAAGCATTAGTTCCAACAACCACAACTATGCATATTGGCGAATTTGGAACTTTTATCGATGCTTTGACAGGACTAGATCAAGTAATTCTAGATAGTTATAACAAGAGCAAATAAAAACTGGGCATCCTGAAATGAAACAAATTCAGATGACCAAAAACCCTTCTTTTTCCTTAATTTCCACAAAGAAAATCATTCAGATGAATAATGTGTCAACATCATATGATTCTAAAAATTTTGCGCTTGAAGGAATCAATCTTTCAATTGACAGAGGAGCAAATTATGCTATTGTAGGTCAATCAGGTTCAGGTAAATCCACATTACTCAAATTAATGAATGGCATGATGATTCCAAGTAAAGGTACTATCAAAATTGATTATATGACTCCAAACATGAATAATAAAAAATTCAAAAAAATGATGCATGGAATTGGATATATTCCTCAAAGTTTAGGATTAGTAAAAAATATCAGTGTCTTTGAAAACATCATGATTGGCGCATTACCTAGATTAAACAAAATTCAATCATTGTTCAAAAAATTCCCTGATGATGAGATTCAAGAAGCAATGAAAATAATTGCTCAAGTTGGATTGAGTGGAAAAGAAAACCGTAAAGCATACATGCTCAGTGGCGGAGAAAAAAGAAGAGTCGCCATTGCTCGTGCACTCATGCAAAAACCCACAATTTTGCTTGCAGATGAAATCGTTTCAGAATTAGATCATGTTACTTCACGTGAAATTATGGATTTAATTGCTGAAGCTCAAAAAAGAATGAATCTGACTGCAATTATGGTTCATCATGATATTCAACTTGCATTAAAATACGCAAATAGAGTGGCAGTAATTAAAAAAGGTCAGAAAATTCTGGAAATTGGTGTTGAAGGGGACACAATAGTTGATTTTCAAACAGGGGATATGAATACTGAGGAAATTATGGAGATGTATGCAAATGACACCAAAAAATAACATCATCATAGGAATTATTGTTGCATTACTTGTCGCCGCATCATACAATGTAGATGCAAACCCGATGGAGTTTGTTGATGGACTACCAAATCTTGTAATAATTATAGATGAAATGCTTCAAGTTGAACCAAAATACATCCCTACCGCTTTTTTGGCAATGTTTGAAACAATTCAAATGGCATTTATAGGAACCGTTGTAGGAGTTGCAATTGCATTACCTCTTAGTTTGTTAGCTGCACGAAATCTGAACAGTAAATTTGTTTATGCTCCTACACGTGCATTACTGGCAGCAACTAGAACATTTCCCTCTATTCTATGGGCACTTTTGTTTGTAATTATGGTGGGCTTGGGTCCTTTTGCAGGGGTATTGGCAATCATAATGTACACAGTAGGATTTATTGCCAAATTACAATACGAGGTAATTGAAACAATAGATTCTGATCCGATGGATGCAGTTAGTTCCATTGGCGTTTCAAAATTACAGCTTATTCGGTATGTGGTAATTCCTGAATCTGCATCTCATCTTTTAAGTCAAATCCTCTACATGTTTGATTACAATGTCCGTCAAACAAGCATTTTGGGATTAGTTGGTGCAGGAGGAATAGGATTTTACATTATAAATTATATTAAATTCTTTGAGTATGGAAAAGCAGCAATTTTCATGATTGTGGTATTAGTTACAGTGTTGATCATTGATTGGGTTAGTGTAAAGGTTCGAGACAAGTACATAATAAAATCGCAACATGGAATGGAAGTTACTATAAAATGATTATTAATTAATTTTTTATGTAGTGATTTTATCTAATTGATTTGTTTCCGCAGCTATCTTTATCTCTCTTGCTATTCTTCTGCCCATACTCATTGATTCATTAAACAAAAGGGAATAGTACGGTGAGCCATCCATATAGATATTAGTTCCTGCTACAATTCTTGCTGAAAATTCAAATGATGTAAATTTTGCATTTTCGTCATATACTCCTTCTATACAAAAAGGGCCATTCATTCCAGGGAATACTATTTTTTTAGACGCATCGACAAAATTCTCTCCCATATTGTAGACTTCTTCTAAAAGAGATTCTCTCAAAACCAGAGGACTGTTTCCAATTACGTTAAATGATGGAACTTTCTTTGATTTTAATTGCTGTTCGGAGGGGATTCTAGCTATGCCTTCAATATCTGATTCATGTCTTTGATCAACTCCAAAAAATTCCAACTCTTCATTTAATGGTGAATAAAAGAATTGTAAATATGCTAAAACCCCTGCAGCATATTCTTGAATGTAGAGTGTTTCTTCTTTTGAAATTATTCCATCTGCAATCAATTGATTTTTTTTTATGTTGTAATCTTCTTCGTTTGCTGCCATAAAGTATCCTTTGCCACCTGCAGCACCCTGTCTTTTGACAATTACTAATTTGTTAATGTCTTTAGGATTTGAGACTGGTTTTGGAACTGGAAGTTTTGCTTCCATCATGAGTTTTTCTTTCATCTCTCGATCTGATTCCCATCTTAGAATCCACTTGTTTCCAAAAACAGGCGTCTTGATTGATTCAATTTCTTCCGAATTCATTTGAGCAATTAATGTGCCATGAGGAATCAATATTGCCTTGTTTTCTTCAAGAATCGATTGACATTTTTGATCTAAAACTTCTTTAAAAGAATCTACGAGAATTAATTCATCAATAAATGGAAATCTTCGATATAGTTTTTCACGTTTCTTTTCACATATCAAAATACTTTTGATTCCCTCATCTTTAGCACCTTTGAGCACTTGCAAAGCACAATGAGATCCTAATGTTGCTATGGCTACCATTATGATATTTTCAATTAACTTTTGTACCTTATGAACTATGTGTGGACGTGACGAATTGGAATACTTCGTCTATTAGTTCTACACTTAATTCTGATTTTATATTTTCAGGCACTATTTTTAGAATGAAATCATACATTGTGGTGTTTTTTGGAAGGCTGTCTCTTTCCTGTAAAAGCGAAAAAACTGCAATTCCATTTGAAATGATGGCAATCATTTTTTCTTTATCAGTAAGAACCACAAATTGGTACAAAAACCATGGTAATTTAATGTAAATCTAATTTAACAAAAATTAGATGTGTGTTTTAATAATGATGGTGTTTTGAACTGTTTGCTCAATTCCAGAATTATTATTTAAAAGTTCAAATTCCACATTATGGCCTTTTGTTTCTTCTACTGGTTGCTGCATTGCATGATATCCTACATATACTGCAGTTATGATAAACATTGCAATTACGAGTCCCATTAGAATATTCATCTTATTTTGATGTGGAATTCCTGCCGGCTATAAGCATTATGAAAAATATGGATTTTTTTGTGTAAAAATTAATTACACCATCAAATATGCAATAAAGTAAATTATGATTGAAACTGAATTAGGAAAATTACGTAGATCTCATTATTCTGATGAAATCAACCCCTCTATGGATGGATCTCAAGTAACAATAATGGGATGGGTCTTGACAATTAGAGGTCATGGGAATATTAGTTTTGCAACAATTCGTGACAAAAATGGAGATATTTCAGTTGTGGCCAAGAAAGGAGACTGTTCTGATGAAATACGTGAAACTATTTCATCATTAAAATCTCATTCATCTATTGCCGTTACTGGAAACGTCAAAGCTTCAGAAAAATCTCCTAGTGGGTTTGAAATAATTCCAACAGAATTAAGAGTTTTTTCCAATGTTGAAAAGATTCCCCCTTTTGAACCCACTGCAAAAACAGTGAAAAATATTGATACTAGATTAGAGGTACGACCTATTGATCTTAGACGAAGTTCTTTACAACATATTTTCAAAACTAGAAGCTTAGTTTTAAAATCAATTCGAGATTATTTTAATGAGCAAAAATTTATTGAAATCAATACCCCTAAAATGATTGCAACAGCTACTGAAGGCGGTGCAGCATTATTTCCGATATTTTATTACAATAAAGAAGCATTTCTAGCTCAAAGTCCGCAATTATACAAAGAGCAATTAACGATGAGCTTTGAAAAAGTATTTGAAATTGCACCTATTTTTAGAGCAGAACCTTCTAGAACAAATCGTCATCTTGCTGAAGCAATATCTATCGATTTGGAAGAAGCATTTGTGGATTATAATGATGTGATGAATAGAATAGAAGAAATTATAAAAATTTCAATAATGTCTGTGAATAAATATGTCAATGAAAATGCAGATGTTGAATTTACAACACCTTCTATACCTGAAACCATACCACGGTATTCTTATGATGAATTAGTTGATAAAATGCAAAAAGCTGGAGCGAAAACTGAATGGGGGGATGACCTTTATCCTTCTAATCTAAAAAAGATTGGCCTGGACGGATTCTATTTTATAAAAGATTGGCCACTGGCACCAAAACCATTTTACGTAAAGGATAGTAAATCCAACCCTAAAGTTTCTGAATCTTTTGATTTAATGTTTGGTGATTTGGAATTATCCTCGGGCAGTACCAGAATTGAAAAAAGAGAAGAGTTAGCCGAGAGAATGAAGAACAAAGGGATGAACACTGATGCATTTGAATATCATTTGGGGGCATTTGATTATGGTGTTCCTCCTCACGCAGGTTGTGGGATAGGTCTTGAACGACTGATTATGGCACTTACAGGCACAGAAAACATTCGGGATGTAACATTTTATCCCAGAGACGTTGACAGATTAACACCGTAGGTGTATTGAATGGGTATAGAAGAAGAAATAGAACATGTTTCAAAATTAATGAAAATCGATATAGATGATCATAAAGAACATGTTGAAAAAGTACGTATGATGATCAGTTATTTTGATATTTTAGATTCTGCAGGCGTTGAATCTGAAGAAATATCTGTGCATGAAATATCCCTTTCAAATCTGAGAGATGATGAATATATTCCATTTAATGAAAAATTAATTGAACAGTTAAAACACTACAAGGGAACATATGTTCGCGCACCCAAGATGTCTTCATGAACCTAAAGATATCAGCTCTTGAATATATTCAGGAAGTAAAAAATGGAAATATTTCTGCAGAAGATTATGTTGCAAAAACCATAGAGCGTATACAAAGTGTTGATGATAAACTTCATGCATTCTTATCTGTAAATAATAATGCTGTTGATCAAGCAAGAGAAATTGACAAGAAAATAAAATCGGGTAAAAAGGTAGGAGATTGTTTTGGAATGCCTATTTCAATTAAAGATAATTTATGTATCAAGGGAAGCAAAACTACATGTGCATCAAAGATGCTTGAAGATTTTATCGCACCATATGATGCTACAGTAATTACAAAATTAAAAGAACAAGATGCAATATTTGTTGGAAAAGTTAACATGGATGAATTTGCAATGGGGCTTACAACAGAATTTAGCGCATATGGTCCTAGCAAAAATCCTTGGAATATAGAATATGTTCCCGGTGGTTCTTCTGGAGGTAGTGCAGTTTCAGTAAGTGCATTTGAATGTGTAGCTTCACTTGGTTCTGATACCGGAGGTTCTGTTAGAAATCCTGCAAGTTTTTGTTCGACTGTTGGTTACAAACCAACATATGGTTTGATTAGCAGATTTGGCCTAATTTCATATGCTAACAGTATTGAGCAAATAGGTCCTCTTACAAGAACTGTCAAAGACACTGCATTTATGCTAAATTTGATTTCTGGAATAGATCCTAATGACAATACTACTATTGATAATCACCAGGAAGACTATCTGTCAGGCATAGATTCTGGTATTGAAGGCAAGAAAATTGGCATTATTCAAGAAATGATAGGAGAAGGAATAGATCCATCAGTACTTCGTGCCACAAAAGAGGCAATATCTAAACTTGAAGGATTAGGAGCAATTTGTGAGAATGTGTCCCTTGACATGGTGAAATACTCCGTGGCTGCATATTACACCATCACTGCGACTGAAGCCGGAAGTAATCTTGCTAGATATGATAACTTGAGATATGGTTATGACTTTCCAGTTGAAGGATATGAATTCAATTCTTATATTTCAAAAGCAAGAAAAAACTTTGGTCCTGAAGTAACAAGAAGAATGATTCTTGGTGGGTTTGTGCCATCATCTGGACACGCCGGAAAATATTTTCTAAAGGCATTAAAAGTTAAAACTAAACTTACAAAAGAAATCAATGATGCATTTGAAAAATTTGATCTGTTAATTGCTCCAACTGTACCGATACTTCCATTCAAATTTGGTGAAAAAATTGATAATCCTATCTCGTTATTCTTAGTTGACATAAATACAATCACTGCAAATCTTACAGGTAAACCTGCAATTTCCGTCCCATTTTCTCATTCAAATGGATTACCAATTGGAATACAATTAATTGCAAATTCAAATCAGGACAAACTATTGCTTCAAGCTGCTTATGCCTTAGAACAAACTGTTACTTTGCCGGTGGTACCGCTATGATTGGATTAGAAATACATTGCCAATTAACGAATTTGCAAAGCAAATTGTTTTGTTCATGTAAAGCAAACTATCGTGAATTTGAAATAAATGAAAACATTTGTCCTATTTGTATTGGATTGCCGGGAAGTTTGCCTAGATTAAATAAAGAAGCCGTAAAAAAAGCAACAACTATTGCGATGGCATTAAGCTGTACCACTCCTGAAAAAATTGCTTTTTTTAGGAAAAATTATTTTTATCCGGATTTACCTAAAAACTTCCAAATAACTCAACTCAACATTTATGGAGATACAAGCGTTGGAGGACATGGTTCCATCACGGTAGGAAATAAAAAAATCAGAATCACTCGAATACAGTTAGAAGAAGATCCGGGCAGGCTCGTTTATGAGGGAAGCTCATCAAAAAATATGATCACACTTGTGGATTACAATCGTGCGGGTACGCCATTAGTTGAAATTGTAACAGAACCTGATTTTGAAACTCCAAAAGAAGTAAGAGACTTTCTAAACATATTGTCAGATTTGCTTGAAAATCTGGGAGTTTCAGATCCTAGTTTAGAAGGAGCAATGAGAGCAGATGCAAATGTTTCAATTAAAGGTGGCAAAAAAGTGGAAATAAAAAATATTGGTTCATTTCATGATTTAGAAAAAGCTGTTCATTTTGAAATCACCCGTCAAGAAAGTTTGAATTCCCGTGATATTCCCATCATTCAAGAAACACGCCATTGGGATGATAAGAGAAAAATTACTGTATCTGCACGTTCTAAAGAAGAAGAACATGATTATCGTTATTTTCTAGAAGGAGACATCCCGTGGATTAAAATCGATACTGCAATCTTGGAAGAATTGAAATCAGAAATGCCTGAAAGCATAATCTCTAAAAAAGAAAGATATGTTTCAAAATACAATATCCCTGCCCAGGTGGCAGATGTTTTATCTTCGGATAAATTTTATTCAGATTTATTTGAAAAAGCACATACCGAAAAAAATGCTAAAGAAATTGCAAATATTATCACTACTGATTTGATGGGGTTAGTAGATACAAGAGAGAAACGGGAATCATCAAAACTTACTTCAACACATTTACGAGAACTAGCAGATTCAATACAATCAGGTAAAATTTCAAGAAATTCTTCTAAAAACGCATTACAAGAAATTGTAAAAAGTGGAAAAGATTTATCTGTAATTATTTCAGAATTAGATCTTGGAAATGTTTCTGATGCTTCGGAATTGATTGCCATTATTCAACAGGTACTTTCTGAAGAGCCTCAAGCAATAGAACAAATAAAATTAAATCCTCAAGCAATTAATTTTCTCGTGGGAAAAGTAATGCAAAAAACAAAAGGGAAAGCAGATCCAATTTTGACATTGGATTTGTTGAAAAAACAAATTGGTAGTTCATGACAGAATTATCCTTGACAGATATTGAATTTATCAAAATTCTTGCAAATTCTGACGCATCCATCCTTCAAATCGGCATGAATAATGCAACTAGAAAGAGATTAGATGAGCAAATAGGCGTAATTTTGAGAGAATATTATCGGGAAAATACGATGAATCTAAAAACTGGATGGACTGAAAAGTTTCTAAAAGCAGGAATCAATGAAGATGATGGAAAATCGGCCCTGGCATGTGCTAGACGACTTGGATTGGACATATCATAAATCAAAAAATCTTTTTACATCCTTTTAGTTTTCATAAAATTGAGTATTGTCCAATTTTGAATTTACCCCAACTGAAAAACAAATTCGTGAATCAAATATTTTTCAATTCATGAAAAAACACAATATCTCTTCCTTAGACGATTTATCTCATAAGGCCAAAGATAATTTAGAGTGGTATTGGGAATCTGTTGATAAAGACATAGGAATTGTTTGGGATGAACCTTATACAAAAACTCTCGATATGTCAAAGGGTATTGCATGGTCGAAATGGTTTGTAGGTGGAAAAACAAACATTTACAAATCGTCCGTAGAAAAATTTGCAAAATCAAATCCACAAAAAATAGCATATTATTTTGAATCAGAAGATGGTCGAACATCAAAAATTACTTATTCAGAATTGGATTCTAAAGTATCTAAACTTGCTAATGCTCTAAAATCATTTGGCATAAAAAAAGGAGATGTTATTGCAATTTATCTTCCGATGATTGAAGAGGCAATACTGGCAATTCTTGCTGCTTCTAAGATTGGTGCAGTTCAAACAACTATTTTTTCAGGATACAGCTCACAATCATTACATGTACGTTTGCAAGATTGTAAGGCAAAAATTCTATTCGTTTCAGACGGATTTCATCGAAAAGGGAAACCCATTTCTCAAAAACAAATAATGGAAAATGCAGTAAAAAATACCAGTGTTGAAAAAATCATAGTTGTATCATACAAAGGGATTGACAAATATATTGAATCTGAAAATACTATTTCATTCAAAAAAATCGTGTCTGATAAGACGGACTTGTGTGATACTATGGTAATGGATTCAGAAGATCCTTTGTTTATATTATATACTTCAGGCACTACGGGTAATCCCAAAGGTGTAATTCACAGTCATGGAGGTTTCTCAGTATTTGCGGGTCATCAATCTGCCTATCTGATTGATACGCATGAAAATGATATTTTGTTTTGGCCTGCAGATATAGGCTGGATCACAGGTCTCGTATGGAATGTTTATGGACTTTTGATCATGGGGGCGAGTGCTGTAATTTATGACGGCGCACTTGATTTTCCAACATCTGATAGAATTTGGAAAATGATGTCAGATTACAATGCGACTATCTTTGGAATATCCCCAACTGCTGTTAGATTGTTTAAAAAAAATAATGTAGAACCGTTGAAATCACATTCATTAGATAAAATCAAAAATATTCCTACTACGGGTGAGCCTCTTGATGAAGATTCGTGGTGGTGGTTGTTTGAAAAAGTTGGCAATAAAAAAATTCCTATCATGAATTTATCTGGAGGAACTGAAATTGGTGGTGCAATGTTGTCAGTATTTCCAGGAATGAAATTAAAACCATCTAGTGTGGGAATTCCAGTTCCCGGAATGGATATTGATGTTTTTGATGACGATGGTAATTCTGTAAAGGGAGAAAACGGATATTTGGTTATCAAATCACCTTGGCCCGCAATGACTCGAGGTTTGTTAAATGATGATGTTAAATATCTTGAAACATACTGGTCTAGATTTGAAAATATCTGGTTTCATGGAGATTATGTCTATGTAGATGAAGATAATTTATGGTATATGCGTGGAAGAACCGATGATGTGATTAATGTATCTGGCCATCGTATGAGCACAGTGGAAATTGAACACACAGTAATCTCACATGATAATATTTCAGATGCGGCTTCAATTGCAATTCCGGACGAACTTACTGGGGAGGCCATCGTTGTATTCGTTGTTACAGATAAAACACCCAACATAGATTTCGAATCAGAAATTTCAAACTATATTTCTGAAAAAATAGGGAAAGTTGCAAAACCAAAATATATTTTCAGGTTAACTGAATTGCCAAAAACCAGAACAGGTAAAATTATGCGAAGACTGTTGAAATCAAAATTGTTGGGAAAGGAACTGGGAGATTTATCATCACTTGAAAATCCTCATGTTTTAGATGAAATTCGTGAATTAGGTTGATAAAATTCACACATTGATATTTTCTGATTAACGTTTTACACCTAAATCTGCATGTGAGAAAATTGATTATTGAAATTTGTAGTTGATCAGCAGGTTAAAGATATCGAGATGCCTGAAAATCTTAAATTAAACACATTTTTGCAGGAATTTCATTCTGATTGCCCTCATCCTGAATGCAGTTTTGGATTCTACGGTTTTGCTTTTGGACAATCGCCGTTCCCAGTACCTACATTAATCCAAGATGCATTAGTAAAAAATGCATGTAAGGGTGCATATGCACCGATATCAGGAATTCCAGAATTACGTGATGCCATATCGAAGTATAACAAACATTATTTTGGAATGGATGTCTCAACTGAACGAATTCATGTCGGTCCTGGAACAAAAGAATTGATCTTTAATTTATTGGAAATTTTGCATGGAACAGTAATTTTACCAACTCCTGCATGGCTAGGATATCTTCCACAAATTAGATATTTGAAGAAAAACTACCATATGTTACCAACTAGATCAAATAAAAAAATATCTCCTACATCTCTAAAAAAACTAGCTTTACGATTACATGATAGACAAAAGATTCTGATTCTAAATAATCCGAATAACCCTACTGGGTTACTTTATAATAAATTGGAACTGGAAGAAATTTCTGATGTGTGCAGAGAGCAAAATATCACGGTAATCTCTGACGAAATTTATGCACAAACAACATATGATTTTCCAAAATTTGTAAGCATGGGAAAAATTTACCCTGAAGGCACATTTGTAACAAACGGATTATCAAAATCTCATGCTGCAGGCGGATATCGTTTAGGCTATGTGATTTTTCCTCAAGATACAGTAGATCTGAGTACCCAATTCAAAAAAATTCTTGCTACCGAATACACTGCAGTTTCAACCCCTATTCAACATGCGGCAGTTGCAGGATTTGAAATAAGTAAAGAAATGGAAGAGTATTTTGAAGTTACTCGCAGCATTCATCAAATAATGGGAGAATACACATACAATGGATTATCTTCTATTAAGGGGGTGACAGCTACAAAACCCGATGCGACATTCTATCTTTTAGCAGATTTTAATTATTACGCAGCTGATTTGGAAAAATCAAAAATTCTTACATCTCAGAAATTATCTGAATCATTGATAGTACATCCCTACCATACAGCAATTGTGGGTGGAGATAGTCTAGTTTTGGAAAGAACTGATTTTAGTGCAAGAATTGCTTATGTGGATTATAATGGTTCAGAAGTGTATCAAAATTATCTTGATAACAAACCAAAATCTAATTCTGAAAAAATAGCCTTTGTAGAGCATAATGCTCCAAAAGTTGTTGCAGGAATTGAAATGATTAAAACATTTTTTGACAATATTCAAACAACATCTGTGAGAGATTCACAATCTCAAAAAAATTCTATGATGACTCCCAACTAATCTAATTTTGATATTATCTGGTCATATTCATCTAAAGTGATTTCCCCTTTGACCAGTCTAGTTTGAAGGATATCTTTTGGATTTAAACCAATTATTGGTTGAATAATTTTTTTTATTGTATTTTTATTGATTGAAATTTGTTTTGAATTGCCATCTACTTTTTTCTTGATTCCAATAACTGCTCCGAACAATATCCCCAATCCTGCAATAGCAAGAGAAACTTCTGCTATTTCCGAATTATTGCTAATTTGTTGTGAATCATGAACAATAGATGACGCTTCAGCTTCTGGTATAATTTTTTTATCTACGAATTCTTGTACTGTAGAATTGATTTTGTTTTCTTTCCCTACTGCCTCTTCAATAGTTAACCCAGGATAGTTTCTATCAAACCATGATTTGTATAAAGCCTCGGTATAATATCGATCAATGTAATGTTGTGGATCTTTGTTTGGGTCAACAAAATCTGCAATTTTAGATTCTTCAACACTTGCATCAATAAGGGGCGTATCATCTATGGTGTTTTTGTTTTCTTCTTCAACGGGTGATTCTTCTTCCACATCAATATTTTTTTTTGCATCCTCTAAAATTATTGGTATGCCGTTTAATGAAACGTTAAAACTTGTTGTGATGCCTTTTGTCATGTTAAGAATGAATGCAGTTGCATTATACACTCCGTGTTCAGAAAAATTGTCATCAATTTTTATAATTTTGTCAAATGAGTAATCATGATTTATTGATGCTTGTGTAAGTTGAATGAATTCATCATCATGATCACGAATAACAATTGTCACCAATCCCTTAGAATTCTTTTCAACATTTCCAGAAAATTTTATCTGATCTCCTTTGTAAACAGAATCTGGACTAACATTAATATCGGTAACTTCTGCAAATATGGGGGAAATTGTAATTGCAATCATTAATGTAATTATTCCTGACAAGTATTTGATACTCCCAAGTATTCTCATGAAAAATAGTATGTTTTTTTTAATTTAAAACGAACGTATTATTTATTCAGTTTTTTAATACGTAAAAGTTAAATGTAAAATTATTGTTTTTGAATTTTATTCCCATCTGCTATTAATTGTTAAATGATTTCTTCTTGTCTCGGATTCGATCTGTGCAATTTTATTTCTTATTTTATTCGATAGAATTTCTAATACTTCTTCTGTTCTAACGGCGTTAAATTTGGTCGGTTTACTAAAAGTGGAGAAAACAACTCCTTTTCGTTGCAATGTGGATAATAATCTGTATGTTTCTGTTCTTGGAATGTTCAGAATTTTTGATATATTTGAAGCTGTTTCAATGCCATTTTTATTTAAAAACAAGAAAATTTTTGTTTCTTCAACTGTAAAATAATAATCTATAATCATTAGATTTAGTTTGTTGATTGTATTTTCAATTCCTAAAGAGGAATGCGTTTTATTGGTATTAATCACATCCATTAAGAATGTATGAAGATTTTTTAGACATTAATGGAAGTATGTCATATTGTATTACATCATGTTTTATTCCTAAATATCACATTCCCAGAAATGTGCCTAGAAGTATGTCGCCAAAAAACAATTGAATTAGAAATCCTCCTGTGATTAATGGGAGGTAAGGGATTCCTGGAGTAATCCAAGTGTCGGGTTTAGTACAAAACTCGTGGTTTTCTGCATGATGTAATTTCAAATCTAACCTTTTTTTACCTTTTTTAGTTTTTTCTATTGAAAATCCAAATTTTGGATTTTTTGCTCTATACCCCATGAATATGGCAATAATTTTTTTTCCAGTTGTTTCATCAAATCCTTCAAAAATATTTTTCCCCTTTAGATGTGCTATCGTATTTCTCAAAACATTAACAATGAATGGAATAACAAACAATATGACTGCGTTGGATAACGTTGTAAATGGTGTGATTGGGTTTTCACTTAATGTTGCCATTGGCGCAATAATTGCTAATGCTATAAGTGCAAAAGCATCAGCACCACCAAATAGACCTATTCTCCACATCAAAATTACAATTGGCGCAATAATTAATGCAAACCCTAATGTAAATAAATCAGACATTAAATCAGGGCTTAAAAATATGAGTAAAAACCCTACAATGCCAAATACGATCCAATAGTAATCATGTATTTCTCTTTTCCAAACATCGATAATTGATGCAACCACTAACATTATCAAAGCTAGACCCATTCCTACAACATGATAGTCAGGGAGTAATTCCATCCATTAGATTTGCATATGATGAACTATATTTGAAATGAAATGAAAAAGTCTTTTCTTTTTGTCATATTTTTTAATGATTTTTTTAGTTAAACTATGGATTGATTTCAAGTGTCACTATAATTCCGTGTTAGGGGGGGAAACGTGTTGAATTATGGAGAATTTTTCTTATATGCTAATATGATATTACTAAAATTTGAGATAAAAGACACAAAAGTGAGATTGGAGTTATTTGTTATTTCATAAAATTCATGATATTTTTGTGTAACATTATATATGAATGCATTAGATAAATTCGGGCTAACAGATCAACTAAAAACCCATATTTTCCACAAAAATTAAGTGTATTTCTAAATTAAATCAATATTCATGCCTGGATATTTTTTATTTTGAGTTCAAAATAGATAAAAACGATCAAGCCGATCTAACAAATTTAGCTTTACTACAATATAGTTTAGTGTTTTCTTAATGAAGATCCTGAAAAAAGATGGTAAAAGATACTCAAGAATCCGTATTTGATTCCGTTCCCGATTCCAAAATGTATGAATACAAACTATCTGTTGAAAAAGTTCAAACGGAGTTACTTCAATATGGGTTGACTTCTAATCAAAGTAAAGTTTTCATCTATCTTGGAAAATATGGTTCCAAAACTGCGCCCGAAGTGTGCAAATCTCTAAAATTACCAAGAACAGAAACATATCATTTACTTTCTGCATTACAAAATAAAGGAATTGTTTCTGCAACTTTTCAACATCCAATACAATTCACGGCATTACCATTAAACAAAGCAATATGGATATTAGTTAACGCAGAAAAAGAACGAGTAAAATCTCTTGAAAGAATGGAGCAAGGGTTATCAAAATTATGGGACAATATACCTACGTTTAATTCAATAGATTCAGATGTGGAAGAAAAATTCCAGATGTTGCAGGGTTCTAACCAAATACATTCAAAAATTACTGAAATGACAGATAGTCATAATGATGAATTTTTGATTTTAGGATCTGAAAAAGATTATCTTAAATTATATCATGGAGATTTTCTTGAATCTTTTGTTAAGTCAAAACAAAAATTTAGATTGTTAAGCGGGTGTTCTGATAAAACTACATACATATTTGATGATTTAGAGAGAAAAAATATCAAAAAATTACATAACGACATAAAAAATCATCTGTGTTTTATCGTAAAAGATGACTTTGAAATGCTGTTTTTTACTAAAAATGCAATGTCTCCAGATGAACCATTTGCTATGTGGACAAACTCTAATTCAATGGTATATGCAATGAAATTACTATTTGAATCGTTGTGGTCAAATTCTAAAAACATTCATTTGTAAAAACAACATTCTTGTTTTTTGTAAGACTTAAACTAGTACCCTTCTTTATATAGAAAATTTACGTTATTTTCTTTATTGATATGGATGCGACATACTCTAAAGTAAAGACAGGGATTCCTGGATTAGATTCGGTGATTTCTGGAGGAATGAAGTCGGGGCGCTCTGTGACAGTTTCTGGTCCTGCAGGAAGCGGAAAAACAACATTTGGCCTACAATTTCTCCATTCTGGCGCTAAAGATTTCGATGAACCAGGAGTTTATGTAACCATGTCTCAAAATATCCGAGAGATTAAAGATGATTGCAAATCATACGGTTGGGATTTTGACAATCTCATTTCAGATGATAAAATTTTAATGGTTGACGCCAGACCCTTTAAAATTCAAGAGGAGTTAATTGGAAAAGATGATTCTCTTTATAGAGGAGAACAATTGCCGTTTGAACATTTGACAAAATTAATTCTAAGTAGTATTAAACGCATTGAAGCAAAAAGAGTTGTAATCGATTCTGTCACTATTTTATCAATTCAATATTCAGATAAATTTAGTATGAGGCAGGGATTGCAAGCAATGGTTCAGGCACTAGAAAATTTTGGTGTGACAAGTTTAATTTTATCTGAAAATTCAGATCATTCTGAAATTCCTTTGGAATGGTTTGTAACTTCGGGAATTATTCAACTACGTCATACACGAACAGGTGATACAATGGAAAGAACTATCCAAATTACAAAAATGAGAGGGATAAAACACAGTGAACAAATTCACCCAATTGAACTTGATGCTGACGGAATGCACTTATTGCATCCTCGATTATTACCTTAATTTTTTCTTTTTTCTAAGTTGATGTGCAACTAATGGCAGGAATGCACCAACATCAGAAACAATTCCTAAAGCTTGCCATGTTCCTCTATCCATGAGTTTTGTTACTGTAGGTTGATTGATATCCACTACTATGACCTTGACATTAGCTGGAAGCATGTTGCCAGTTGCAATGGAGTGAAGCATTGTTGAAATCATGATAACCATGCTTGCATCTCTTACAATTTTTTTATACTCTCTTTGAGCTTGAGCAACATCTGTAATGACATCGGGTAAAGGTCCATCATCACGAATGGAACCTGCAAGTACAAAAGGAACTTTGTTTTTTATACATTCGTACATTATTCCTTTTTTCAATTTCTTAGTTTTCACCATATTTGCAATAGAACCTGCTTTGAATACGGCATTGATTGTATCCATATGGTTTCTATGTCCATGATATGCCAAAGTAGCATTGTGTACATTCATTCCCAAAGACGTTCCTAATGTTGCATATTCAATATCATGAACTGCTAGAGCGTTTCCCGCCAATACCCCGTCAATATAGCCTAATCTTATTAATTCAGATACTGAATCATCGGCACCAGTGTGTACAATTGCAGGACCGCCTACTATGACAATTTTTCCACCATTCTTTTTGGTTTCATAGATATCATCTGCAACTTGTTTTGCAATGTGTTGTGTTGGTCTTTCACTAGAGCTTGAACTTCCCATGAATTCAAAAACATTGACTCCTTCTCTTGGACGTTCAGGAGGTGTAATTTTGATTCCTTCTTCTCCAACAATTATCTGATCCCCTTTTTTTACATCTCTAACTGGAACGCAAAACGCTCTATTTCGTTTAACTACAATGCATTTATCCATCATCATATTTTCTACTTGAATCCATCTTTTTTTATAGAAAACTTGCGTGTGGTTGTTTGTTGTACTGTAAAAATCATCAGGCATCACATAATTCTTTGGAGATTTTTTTAATGTAATTTCTTTTTGTATTTTGGATACTGCACCTAAACGATAAACTGTCTCTAAAATTTCATCTAAATGTTTTTGATTTTTACCTTTAACTAATAATCTGACATATGATTGATCTTTTTTTCTTTTACCAATGTTGATTTCTTCTACTTGAAATTCTCCATGCAAATCCATAATCTTATCAAAGATCTTAGTTAGAATTGATGAATCAATTAAATGACCACTAACTTCAATTTCTTGAGAAAATTTGCTCATTTTATATCACTCAGTATAATGATAACTAAAGGTTACGTTTTTCTTTATCGGTAATGATCATACCGGCAGAATCACCTTTCCTTCAAATTTTGGTATATTATCTGCCTTGAATACTTTCTCCAAATTTTCTTTTTGTTTAGGAGTTACCCCTTGAACAATTGTTTTAGAAGAACCTGTTTTGTCAACTAATGCTAGAATATAACCACTGTTATCAGTTAAAACAAATCCTGCAGATTCATCTACAAATGCATATAGATTTTCTTCTCCAACAGGTTGCCAAATATTTGAAGTTGTACTTGCCAAGGCCAATGCAGGCATAGCACGTCCGTCTGTTAATGTATTTAGATACGCTCTTGCTTCTGCGACTCTTTTTTGTCCTAATTTTAATGCCTGAAAATATTGCATGTTCTCAAATTATTGAGTTGCTATAAAAACAATTTCGCTACAAAAGATAGTTATAGAATCCTAGTTATTTTGCTAATATGCCATTGACAAATAATGTCATCATAAAATTAAATGAAATAACTACAATGATTGAAGACAAATCAAAATTGTCCGAATCGGATATTTCAGTGATTAAATCTATTTTTCAAAATCTTGTTGAGAATAATGAGAGATATGATGTTGATGAAATTGAATTTTGGTTTGAGAATGAAGGTAGTTGGACTAAAAAAGAATCAAGAATACGGATTGCTAATCTTTCAAGTTATGTTCAAGACAAATACCAACAGACAGCACATCTAAGAATTATCTCTGATGATGACTGTGGTTGTGGAAATTAAATTTCTAACTGTTCTAGCAGTCTTCCAACAATTTTGGCGTTTTCGGATCTTTCATTTAAAATTTGTTTAAGACGGGTTTCATCTTTAATTTCTTCAGAGATGATTTTAAAATATTCGTCATCAAGATCGTTGTTTGATTGTAATCTCTTTATCACTTCAAACAAAATTCCAATAACTTGTTTTTGAGCATCAATTAATTCATCCTTATTTTTTTCAGACATTTTCTAATTAATTCTCGTCCACAATCTTTGTAAATAATTCTTTCAGAGTTGGATCAACAATGTCTTTTTTTGCATATTCAAAAAACGAGTTCAATTTATCTTTTGAGTGACCCTCTTTTTGATATATTTTGGCTTGAAGTGTCATTTCTAATCGGTCTATCTGATGAACTAACATAGATTCTTTAGATATGTCATCTTGGTATTCTTTCCAAATTTCTGAATAATTGAATTTAATATTTTCAGGTAATTTTTCTATAATTTCATTGAATGCATTATTTTCTAACTCTTTTTTATTTTCTTTGCTTAGTTGATCTGGTGTATAGTCTCCAATTCTTGCTTCAGCCAAGTCATGAAGTAAAACCATTTTGAGTATTTTTTCTGTATCGTAATTTTTCAAGTCAGATAATACCATACCCATAATTGCCATTGAATACGTGTGATCTGCAACTGATTCCGAATCATCTATCGAAAGTTTGTCAATCCATCCCTGTCTTGAAATTTTTTTAAGATTTGCTGCAGTTTTTAAGAAATCTACTATCATGATAAAATGAAATAATTGTTTTCTCCTAATGAATTTTCATATTTTATTTTCGAATCACATAATAGGTCATTCTGAGATGAAAAACTATTGAAAATTTACACAAAGACTGGAGATGATGGAAATACAGGTCTTCAAGGAAATTTTCGAATATCAAAGTCTCATCCAAGAATAATTGCATATGGTGCTGTGGATGAAGTCAATGCCGCATTAGGAATAGTTTTGACAAACATTCTAGATGACGATATAGGAAAACTTTTGACAAAAATCCAAAATGATTTATTTCTGGTAGGAGCCGATCTTTCAAACCCCAATCTAAATGATGTTAAAAATAGAGTTACACTAGAAATGATTCAAAATTTAGAACGCTCAATTGATAAATTTGAATCCGAACTGCCTCCTTTAACCAATTTTATTTTACCTGGAGGAAGTATTGCGAGTGCACAATTACATTATGCAAGAACAATTGTGCGAAGGGCCGAAACTCAAATAGTCCAATTAAGTGAAAAAGATGAAATTAATTCAAATTGTATCATATATCTTAATAGATTATCTGATTTATTTTTTGTAATGGGACGATTAATCAATAAGCGAAAAGGTAAAGACGACATTCTCTGGAAGATCTAAAAAGATAAACTTTCGCAGACGTTTTCTAACAAAGATTAATCAGGTCATTCTGGAAAAGTTGTAAAAACCGCATTAAAGGATATCTAGTGAACTGAAATTATCGTAAAAAGATTTGAGTCTTTATGTGATTGAATCTAAAATAACCTAACTTTAAAATAAATAACTTGAATTGATTGAATCTAAGAGTTACGGTTCGTATTTGTCGTAACAAGGTTTGTAGGTAGATCTAATTAGAGAAATCCATATAAAATGAAAACCCTATAACCCAAGAATTTAATTAAAAAACACAGATAAGTGGAATGAGGTAACTGAGCTTGATAATGTATGGGATTGGATTTGATGATTAAAAAATATTTATTTTTATTATTTTCTATTGGATTTTTTATTCCAATTGCATATGCACAAACAGTTGATGAAACAACATTATTAGAAAATGCTAAAAAATTTCTTATGGATAAACAATATGATGATGCAATTATTGAATTAGATAAAATTTTAGCAGGAGATCCAGAAAATGTCAACGCATTAATTGAAAAAGGACATATTCGTCTAATTCAGGGAAAATATGTAAAAGCATTTCAAAATTTTGAAAAGGCCTTGCAATTTGAACCTAAAAACATCCTTGCATTAAATGGTCAAGGGACCGCACAATACCATCTTAAACAATATGAAGATGCCTTGGATTCTTTTAATTCTGTTTTGAAAGTAGATAAAGATAATACTGTTGCACTTGTTGGAAACGGGAACATACTACTCAAAGAACAACAATACGATAATGCCATGTTATTTTTTAATATAGTGTTAGAACGAGAGCCCAATAACATTTCTGCAATGATTGCTAAAGCAAGTGCATTATCTGGTATTAATCAATATGATAAATCCCTTGAGTTACTTGATAAAATACTTCAATTAGATTCAGACAATATCTTTGCATTAAATGAGAAAGGTCAAGTGTATTTGGAGATAGAAGAATATGCATTGGCACGAGATGTTTTTACTGATCTGATGGAAATCAACGAAAATGACATTCAGGTACTGCTTGGGATGGCAGAGTTGAATTTCCTAGAAAATAAAAACATCAAAGCGGAGCAACTTTATGACAAAGCGTTGTTATTGGATCCAGATAATGTGGAAGGCTTGCTAGGAAAAGCCAATGTTTTAGAAAACCTAGGACGGTATGATGACGCATTAAGATATTTTGATGAAGCCTTGGAAGTAGATCCTGATAATTTGGAGGCATCAAATGGAAAAGATTCTATTTTAGAACACGAAGTAAATGCCTCATTGGATTTGATCTTGATAATTACAATTATCGGTAGTGTTACATCAGTTTTTTCTTTTATTGTAGTGATGATCAAAATTAAAGAAAATAAAAAATTACAAGAACGAGTACTTATTGCCGATGAACAGATTGAAGATATGGTTGATAAATTCATGAAAAGACAGAAAAAAATAGAAAAATCACCATAATTGATTTCATACATAATAACCAATCGCGGGGTTCAATGATAAGCAATGTTATTCCATAAACTGAGATTTAAGAAATAAAGAATATGAAGATAATAATATTTTTTATGGCATCCTTAAAGCCATTTCTTTCGTTTAAACCACAATATCATCATACCAGAAACAACAGCCATTCCGGTTAACATGGAAAAATAGCTTCCTTCCCATTGTAATTCTGGAACATATACAAAATTGGTACCATAGATACTAGCTATGAATGTAATGGGTATGAAAATAGATGCAATTATTGTAAGTGTCTTCATCACCTCATTCGTACGGTTACTAACACTGGACAGATATGTGTCAAGCATGCCTCCAATCACATCTCGTAATCCTTCGATAGTATCAATTACCTGAATTACATGATTGTAAACATCTCTCAAATAAGTTCTAGTATTATCTAAAATCAATATTGTAGAATCCCTCACTAGGAAATCAATAATTTCACGAGCAGGCCAGATTGATTTTCTCAAAGATATCATTCGACGTTTCAATGTTTGAATTGTCTGCATAGTTTCTGCAGTAGGATTTTGCATCAATTCTTCTTCTAATTCTTCAGTAATATCGCCAATTTTTTCTATAACAAGGAAATAACTATCAATAATTGCATCAATAATTGCATATGCAAGATAGTCACTTTTGAGATTCCTAATTGTACCTGTTTTACTTCTAAGTCTTTTTCTAATTTGATCAAAAAAATCAGCCTCAATTTCTTGAAATGTCACTACATGATCCTTTGCAAGAATTATTGAAATTTGCTCCAATTCTAGCTTTCCTGTTTCGCTTATGTAGTGAGGCATCTTCAACATGATCATAATGTAATTGTCAGAAATTTCAATTGAGGGTCTTAATTCGGTATTCATAATATTTGCCTGATGAAGAGGATGAATTTCAAAACTATTTCCAAACGCTTCAATTATTTTAGGATCATGTATGCCGATTACATTTATCCATGAAACATTTGGCTTGTCTTTGGATTCTAAACATTCTTCAATTTTTACATCACTTTTTTCTGTAATTGTTTCAGGATCATATTCCACTATGTCTATTCTGACATTTTCTACTCTTTGTTGTCCAACATGAATAAGCGCGCCAGGACTGTGTCCAATTGTATCTGCTAATGATGTTTTCTGAGTCATTGTTTTGTTGAGAATTTTTGAAATTTTTGTAATATCTTGCAGTCCGATATCTTTTGTCATTTCTTTAACTTTTGATGTCTTGCCAGCTACACCCACAATAATGAATCCTGCAACTATTGAAAAGATAATGCTGATTACTAATGGGACAAAATCACCCACAATTGCTGCCTGATAAATTGCCTCTACATCAGTTGCAGTCCCAGATTTTATAATTAATCCAATTATAGAATCTAGTAAGAAGAACAAGAAAGAAATCAAAGCACCAATAATTATTGCTGTGACTATAGTGATTCTTGGTGGAACTTCAATATTTTTTTCATCCTTGTAAGGAGATAGATATTTTTTATATCTAATTATCATTAGTGCCATAACTGTGATTATAATTGTAGAAATTATCCACCATGCTACTAGCCAAGGACCCTGTTGTGAATCTATTTGTTCAACTCCAGATATAAGATCTTGAATGTTGCCAGTTAACGGTAACGAAAGTAATGATGTGGCTATTCCAATGACAATTTGATACAAAAAAGCAAAAGTGAAACCATAAACCAACCTATTGATAATTATTCCTATTTTATTTCTCAAGTTTCACCCACCATTTTTCTAATAGATGGAGAATAAAAAAATTATTCATGTTTGAGTCCATGGAAATTATTTATCTCGGATAACATCTGATCTGCAAAGTATCCCTATAATGTAACAGTATCTATTTTTTACATATTTCATGATTATTTTTAGAACCTTTGAAGAAAAATTGTTCGTCTGAACTGAAACTAAGATGGACCCTACGGAGACATTTGGATGCTGTTGCAGTTCATTTATGTTTGAAAAAGAATATCATACAATAAGAGTTGAATGTGAAAATACTATATTTGAAACAATGTGAATATTACAATTCACATAACAGATTGGTTCAGAATTTGTAAAATAATTTGTAGATTTTAGTTTTGAGCAGAATCTAGAATGTTTTTTTGAAAATTCCCAATTACTCGATTAAAAACCACAAATGATAATGCAGCACCGATTCCTGCAAATGCAAGCATTGCAATGGTAAAATCAGAACCTGTAAAATCTAACAAACTGGAATATGGATCAAAATAAGGGGTTCCAGAACCTGCACTTGGATTTGAGACTACGGAATCCACCTTTGTTTTTGCCATATATAGTGATTCATCAACAGAATTGACCAGTCCAGTTCCAGAAATCTTTACAGGCAAACTAAAATCAGAATACCAATTTTTTATAGGATTAAGAAGGCTGCTTTCTGCTGTAACCATAACTAATGAAAGTGCAGTTATTGCTGAAACAATTCCCATTCCAAAGAATTTAGAAATAGAATTAAAGGATCGAATCAACAATTTACTTTGTTTTGTTTTCTCAGTAATCTTTGATGGAGTTATTATTATTGCAAGATTGGATGTTTTGTAATAATTCATGTTTCGTGCTTTGCAGTTTTTTTCAATCTTGGAAATTTGTATCAATCCAATCTGTTGCATTTTATCCAAATAATACTTTACAAGCTGCAGAGACATGTTTGTTTTTTGTGCAATTTCGTTTGCAGTCAATTCATTATAAAATAACAAATTCAAAATTTCTATGCTGGATTTGTTGGAGATAATTTTGGCTAAAATTTTTAATTTTTCATCATCCAAAGAAAAAATATTTACAGAATTACCTGCATGTAAATTGTCATTGCTCATAGACAACATATCATATGACAACATAGTATGTAAGTATTAGTGAAATAATAATTTCATCAAACGCTTTATGTGAATTTCACGTAGTTGTATCAATGAGTGAAAAGAAAACAATCATTGTAGCAGGAGTGATGTTGAGCCTTTTGATATTGCCTTCTGCCAGCCTTGCATTCGCACAATACATTCCAAGTCAGGGGCAAACTGGGCTTGATGACTTGATGAAACTCTCACAGGAACGAGTTAGAATGGCCAAAGAAAATCCACATACAGGCTCTGGAACCCCCATGTTTGCATTAGATGGAGTTCTAGGAGCACTGCTTTTATCCACTGGTGTGTTTGGTGGAATTGCCACTGCATTTTTTGTCAAAGGTCGCAAGGGAAAATATGCCGCAATGGGAAGGGGATGAAAATTCTCTTTTCTATTTTTTATGTAAGAATTCAATATCGCCTCGTTTTTGCACATACTCAATTTAATTAACTATTTTTTGCATGTATGAACAGTAATCATGACTTAATGAGATTTGGTATTTTTGAGATCCTTTATCTTTGGGAAAAGATATAAGAAATATTTGTTCAAACGAACGCATATTTTAGATGTTTATTCAAAAGGACAACCATTTTGACAAATCAAATTAATTTCTAAAAAATAGTGTGTTGAAAAATATTTTCTTAGTAAGATTTGTTGACAGTCACATGTGTCAACAAATAAGCATCGTTTTTCAATGACGGGACAATGTTGGCAGAAAACACAAGATCATTGAAAGTTACCTATCTTGAAGGTTTTAAGAAAGTACTAATCACTGATCGAGGTAAGAAGACAAACTTTAATTCCTCAACTGATTGCATTTTTCTAAGTGCCAGGGTAGCTCAGCCTGGGAGAGCACTCGGCTGAAGACCGGGCTGTCGCGCGTTCAAATCCCGCCCCTGGCATCGTATTATGTTCTGTATGGATTTCAATGAATAATATTTTCAATTATTTTTATCAAAATTGAGTGATTTTCACATCGTCAAAATAATCCAAAAATTACTTTTGATTTAATTTCTATAATTATGAACGATATACAATCATACAAAATCTTTAAAAACAAGGCAAACTCTTGTTTTTCGACATTCATGGCTGAAAAAAAGGCTACCAAAAAAGCTACAAAAAAAGAGACTAAAAAAATACCTTCTAAGAAAACTAAATCTAAAACTACAAAGATAGTAAAAACATCAAAACCCAAAACAAAAATCACAAAATCAAAGAGTAAAAAATCTAAAGAAGAACCCATTAGCGATATGGGCATTGTCATAGTTGATGACCATATTGAAATTGATCAAGAAAAAGTCAATGAAGAAAGACGGGCATACCTAGAAGAAGCAAGATCTCAAGAAGCCTTCGACTAGGAATCTTTATCCGATCCCATCACATATACAACATATGCGTGCATTGTGTCTTATTACAGTAAAACCAGGTAAAGTAGATACTGTTGTTGAAATTTTAAAGAAAAAACGAAAGATTGTCAAACAAATCATGGTCGTTACAGGCAGAGCAGACATTAGTGTAATTTTACAGGGCAATATTGACGAAATTAATGGAATGGTAATTGATTTTAAAAAAATTAAAGATATTGTTACGACTGAGACATTAATTGAAGTGGAGGTTAATTTAGGATGGTAAGAGCAATAATTTTGGTAAAATCCCCAAAAAAGCTCATTGCGGCCAGACTTCGAAAAATATCCTCTGTTTCAGATTCGTTCCCTACAAGCGGTCAATTTGACGCAGTTGCCATAATTGATGTTAAACAACTCAGTCAGATTAAAGACGTGGCCACTCTTATTCAGAAAATTAGCGGAGTAGAAAGAACTGAAACCATGGTTGAAGTCCAATAAAAAGGATTTAAACAACTTTGAGGTAGCATATCTGTGAACATCAAAAAAGTTGGAAATGTCATATTGGCTGTAAAAGACATTGACAAATCCATACAATTCTATCATGAACTCATAGGATTACCAATAAAAAATCAAAGAAGATCTTGGGTCGATTTAGGTACTTCCGGAGCCATGTTGAGTTTACATCCTGCATCTTTAACTGCACAGCATGTTGGAAGTTCTATTGATAATGGAATAACAATAGGATTTCTTGTTGGCGATGTTCAATCTGCAATTGATGAATTAAAAGAAAAAGGTGTAAGAATACATAGAGATATTGTAGAAAGGGATGCCGGCAAAAATGCAGTAATTTTAGATCCTGATGACTACCTAATTTCATTGTTTGAGCCAAACTTTGAAGACAAGGATCAACAAACAGGCGGATATCACGGATTTACACCATCTTAGATTATCTTTTTAATAAAAAGAATAATCTGAATCTTTTATTTTTCATAAATCTTAATATTGATTTATGTACATTGAAAAATTTACCTTCCTGGTCTTTTAAAACCTTGTTTGATGTTACAATTTGATGCAGATGATTTTTGGAATTTTTTATCGGGATTATTCTTTTTATTTTTTAGTTTTTCAGTATTTGAAATTTCTTCTATTTTGAAAACTTTCTTAATAGGGGATTTTGATTTGGGATTAATACTATAAATGATATTTTTATAGGAATTTTTTTGGAATTTTTTATCGGGATTATTCTTTTTATTTATTTTTTCAATGTTTGTTGACTTTTTTTTCGTCCACACAATATTTTTAATATTATGTGAAGATGATTTTTCTATATTATAATCCCCTAATGATTTATTCATATTACTTTAAGCCTTGAATATTATTAAAATACAACTATTAGATGATTTTCTTAATCGACGAAATTATCTGTTCTAAACCTTTTTCTTTTCTATCAATAGAAACATAGAATGTAACATCCTTTTTTTGCAAAATAACAATTGTAACGTTTTGATGTTGCAATATAACATGTTCTAATATTCCGACCGTGCCAATTGTTTCTTTTCTTAATGACATTAAAGTAGAAATGATAAAAAATTCATTTTTGACTTGTTCAGATTTTAATAATGGTTTTAGATCTGGTTTGATTATGCCAGTCAACGTTCTGCCATATGCGTTGATTACTCCGGCATAACGAATACTGTCAGATAATTTCAGAATGCTTTGACATTGTTTTCTATATTTTACTATAGCATCTTTCCATTTATCAGCAGGTGTTTTTGTCATAAACGGGCTTGATTTATTAAACTAATAAGGATTCTTACTAAAAATACGTGGAAAAATTATTTTTAATGTGTTTTTGAATTTGATTCTTTATCTAGTTTTTTCTTTAACTCTAAATTCTCTTTCAATAATTTGTCGTTTTCATTTTGAAGTGTTTCAACAGAATTATGTCTAGTATAAAGTGGATGTCCTGGAGGCATTACGTCTGAGCTCATTGTAAGTAATCCGGCAGCATGTTGTTGGTACATTTGTTGAAATCCTTGAAGTTTTTGATTTAGTGTTCCTGCATTCTTTAGAAATTGCTCTTTCATCGGATTTTCATAAATCTTGAACATTGGATTGGTTATGCCCGGAGGCAACCTTGGGAATTGGAATGCCATGTGTGGGATATTAGGATTGAGCCCGTAAAGGTTTTGAAGATGGTTAATTATCAAATTATCCATACTAAATCCCCTTATTTGCCATATTTCTGCATTGCTTTAGGCGTTTGATATACTATTTTGTAAAACCTCAGTCGTTTTTTATCAAATTGAGCTGATCGCTGATCCTTATAGATTCCATATTTAGATCGCTAGTACGCATAATGGAGTCAAAAAAGACATGTCTAAAATGTAAAAAAGACATTGAAGAAAGAGAACTGCACAAAATTGTGATTTACGTAGTTCAAGAAAAATTCACAGAGCACCATTATGAGCATGTTGAATGTCCTGAAAAATTTACAGTTTGAAATTTATCTAAAATTATCCTTTAAATTCATAAATTTTGTAAATTTCTCCTGTTAGCCTAGATCTATATTTCCATTCGTTATTTTTCCAAACTATTTGCAAAAAATTTTTTTGAGATGTTGGATGTAATTTTTGATATACATCATTTCCAATCAAAATTTGATTTGGTTTAGCGATATTTTGTATTTTAGCAGCAATATTCATTGCAGGTCCCATCAAATCAACATGGGACTGCTCTGCATCAGAACCATATCTTACTACAATATTTTGCCCAAAATCTATTCCAATCTTCACCATTAGATCTGGATAATCATATTGATTTAGAATTGGATTAATTCCTTTTTGAATAACGGTTATCATTGATTTTGCACAGTTTACTGCATTATCTGCAGCCAATAATGAGTTACCTTCTGCAACAAAATATCCAATTACTGCATCACCTACAAATTTTAACACATAACCTTGATGTTGTCTAATAACTGCAGCCATCTCTTGTGAAAATGAACTAACGATAATTGCGATTTTTTCAGCAGGCATTTCCAATGTCATCGTAGTGGAACCTACCAAATCCACATACAAGACAACCATATCCAATTTTAAAAACACATTTTTTCTTAGAAATTTTTCAGATTCATCTGCCATTCCAGAATACTCATAACCTTTTTTGAGGGATCCCCAAACACGTTTTTGTGTTTCCAAGATCATAGTTTCAAAATCTACTGTCTGTTCTTTATTTTTACTTAGAAGCATATCTACTACATCTGTATTACCCATGGATGTTTTAGACAATTTTTCATCTTTGTTTTTATCTATATTTTCAGTCATCTCATTTCATCATTCCAGAGGGAAATCTATCTTACAGAATAGATATTTTTGTCTTATTTCTGTATACGCCTTATCAGAATTGTCAGTCATATTATTATCACAATGTAAGCATAAATAATGCCATTTTCCATGCCTAAAATCTAAATTTTGTATATTTAGATATTAATGAAGGTTTAAGGAGAGCAACATTTTGTTATTTTTTGTGCGTTTAGGAACAAGATCCCCTAATGAATTCATTCAATTACTAAATCAAAGAAACGATATAATTCAAAAAAAATGCGTTAAAAAGATCTCAGAATTAACAAAAATGATCGATACAAAAGTTATGTTAGGCGATTCTACGATTACAGAGCAAAAAACATTTGATCCTAAATTGGTGACAGACTATTTTCAAAAAATCAATGATTCTCTTGGAGATTGGTCGGTACAAGATGTGTCGATCTCCAACAATGAGGATCTACGAAGAGTTTTCACAAAATTTGAAATTATGGAAGGGAGTTACTTGATATCAGGACATATTTCTTTACAATACCATGTTTTACTATATTATAAACCGGACCAAAGAGTAATTGATTGTCAAAAAGAATTAGCAGAAATTGTTGATATTACAAAAAATAAAGAAAAGGAACTTTCAGATAACAGTGATCAATTTGTGTTGAATAAATTAAAGGAAATGGGTTACAAAGACTTTGATCATCAGAAATTATTTGAAGTATTTTACGAAAATGATGAGTTTCGTGAAAAAGTTTATGCAGAAATAGAAAGAGATGCAGGGATAGATTTTAAAGAATTATCAGAAAAGAAAACAAAATTGTTTAATGAATTAGATTCTCTTTTAATTGAAACATATCAAACCAGTCCTGTGTTAATTGATGATGCTAGACTAGTTTCAGGTGAAGAAGGTTGTTTATGCACCATAGATTTGGAATTTGTGAAAAATGAAATAAAGGAAGGGTTGTTTGATCCTAGAAAAATGTCGGATTCAGTAAAAGAGAAAATCATGAAACGGTTGGATGAATTTGAGAAAATTTTAAGTTAAGATCAAGGAACCGGAAAATGAGAATTTTCTCAAAGGGGAGTTCCGATCCCTTGATATGATCTGAACGGTATTTTTGAACTATTTAGGCATATCTACAAATACAGGCATAAAAATTGACTAAAATTGTAATTTTTCTATAGAAGAAGTCAAATACGGCATTTCGTTAGCAACATTTCCAATGAACCCATCATATGATGAAATATTAAAAGCAAATTCATTACGAGGTAACGAAATTAAAAAAACACCATTAATACATTCTAGTACGTTTAGTGAATTTACAAACTCAGATGTTTATCTAAAATTAGAATTTCGACAAAAAACAGGTTCATTTAAAATTCGCGGAGCATATTATAAAATTCAATCATTATCTGAGGAAGAAAAAAAATATGGTGTTGTAGCTGCATCAGCTGGCAATCATGCTCAAGGAGTTGCATTTGCATCAGCATTAGAAAAAATCCCATGTACTATTGTAATGCCTAAAAATGCTTCACCTGCAAAAGTAGCTGCTACAAAAGGATATGGCGCAAAGGTAATCTTAGAGGGAACAAATTATGATGAATCGTCTGCTAAAGCAAAAGAGATAGCAAAAGTAACAAAAGCTACTATGATTCATGCATTTGATGATCCTCAAATAATTGCAGCACAGGGGGTTATAGGATTAGAAATTTTGGAAGATTTACCTGATGTTGATGAAGTTTATGTTCCAATAGGAGGTGGAGGATTAGCTGCAGGTACTGCAATTGCAATAAAAGAAAAAAATCCCAAGATCAAAGTAATAGGTGTTCAATCAAGATCATTTCCTTCTATGTATGATTCATACAAAAAAGGCTCCATCACTGCAAGTGGCGGTGCAAGAACAATTGCCGATGGCATTTCTGTAAGAGTTCCAGGCAAATTGACTTTTGAAATTATCAAAGAACTCATAGATGATATTGTTCTAGTAGATGACACAGAAATTACAAAAGCAATGTTTCTACTAATGGAACGAATGAAATTTGTCGTGGAACCAGCAGGAGCTATAAGTTTAGCACATCTCATTTCAAAGAAGCCTTCTCCAGGAAAGAAAGTTGTTGCGATTTTAGCAGGTGGAAATGTTGACATGTATCTTTTAGGTCAAATAGTAGACAAAGGACTTGCAGCAATGGGAAGATTGCTGAAATTATCTATTCTGCTACCGGATAGACCTGGCGCATTTAAAGAAATTGTAGATGAGATAACACTTGCTAACGCAAACATTGTTGAAGTTGTTCACGATAGACTTAGTTCTAATATCAATGCCGGTTCAGCAGGAGTGACATTAAGTCTTGAAACACAAGGTCAAGAACAAGCCAATTTATTGATTGAAGCATTAAGACGGAAAAATATCCAATTTACTCTGATGACCTAAATTTATTTGAATTTATTTTTGGCAAATTTTGAAAGTCCTTCCTTCTTTAATTGTTCTGATTCTTTAATCACAGAGTCATGTTGATTAGATTTATGCTGAATTAATTTCTTTTTTAATTCTGGAAATTCATTCGCAAGAATTTTCATGGCATAAATTGCAGCATTTCCTGCTTTATTAATTCCGACTGCAACAACAGGAGAACCTGAAGGCATTTCAGTTATAGATAATAGTGAATCCAATCCACCAAATGCAGAAAATTTTGAAGTGTTATTTTTTTTTGGATGTTTATCGTTATAGACTAGTATTGGAACACCAATGACTGGGATTACTGTATGTGATGCAATCATTCCAGGTAAATGAGCAGCACCACCAGCACCAGCAATAATTACATGAAATCCCATTTTTTCAGCATGTTGTGCATATTCTGCTAATCTGGAAGGGGTACGATGTGCTGAAACAATTTGATCTTCATGTTTAATTTTGAATTGATCTAATACTTCTGATGCATCTTGCATCACTCTACTATCAGAGCTTGAACCCATAATAATTCCAACTAAGGGTTTCTTGGAAAATATCATAATTATAGAAAAAACTTGAGAGTAATTATTTATAACTATTAGAAAAAACCAGACAAAATTGTTCAAATTAACATTAACTATTTTTAATCAATATCTGATGTCATTGTAATGGCAAAGGTTCTAGGGATCATCGGGGGAGGACAACTTGGAATGATGATCACAGAGGCTGCAAAAAAAATGCCTCAACATATATCAAAAATTATTGTTTTAGATCCTACTAAGAATTGCCCTGCATCACAAGTAGGCGCTGAACAAATCATAGCAGATTTTAAAGATAAAAATGCCATAGTTGACTTAGCAAACAAATCAGATATCATTACTTATGAAATTGAATCAGGCGACAGTACAATACTAAAAAATATTGAAAAAAATACCAAGATCAATCCATCCCCTGAAACATTAAGAATAATTCAGGATAAATTTTTACAAAAATCCTTTTTAAAAGAAAACAACATTCCAGTACCCGAATTTATCAAAATTGAAAATATTGAAGAACTTAAAACAGGATTGAGAAATTTTGGATATCCAGCTTTGCTTAAAGCAAGAAGAGATGCATATGATGGACGAGGAAATTATAAAATTGATTCTGAAAAAGACATACAAAAAGCATTAGATTATTTTAAGGGTCAAAATTTGTTATTAGAAAAATTTGTTAAATTTAAAATGGAGGTTTCTGTAATTGCGTCTAGAAATACTAAAGGTCAAATCAAAACATATCCATTAGTAGAAAACATTCATGAGCAAAATATTTTGCGTGAAACAATTGCGCCTGCAAGAGTGTCCCATGAAATAACAAAAAAAGCAGAAGTGATTGCTGAAAAAACAATGCAGGTTCTTAAAGGTGCAGGAATTTTTGGAATCGAAATGTTTGTAACACAAGAAGATGACATTGTAATAAATGAGATTGCACCAAGAGTGCATAATTCTGGACATCATACACTACAATCAACCAAAACATCCCAGTTTGAACAACACCTTAGAGCAATTTTAGGTCTTGAATTGGGAGATACAGAACTCTTACATCCCACCATAATGTACAATATTTTAGGTGATGTTTCATTTGAAGGAAAATATGCACCAATAAATATATCTGAAGAAAATGTTTTTTTGAAAATGTATGGAAAAGAAATTTCAAAACCTTTACGTAAATTAGGTCATTTTAATTTAGTTGCAAAAGAAGGGGAGACCATAGAAGAATTACTTAAAAAGATTGAAAAGATAAAAGAAAAAGTTGTTGTCAAACAAGTATCGTAACTTTCTAAATTTATCTAGTGCCCTGCACCATTATAGGTTTATTAATTAATAAAAAATTATGACAAACATGGTATCAATCCCTCATGTATTGTCAGGAATTTCTATTGTTCTTTTAGTTATTTATGGTGTAGATGTAATGGTAGGCGGTGGCGGAGCTGGTGAAGGATTCTTACCATTTGACGCTATGACTAGAGGTATTGGATTTGGCATGCCCCCCATAATTTTTTCATTTATTGCATTTTTCATATCTAAAAAACCCCCTTTCAAAGGATTGGGAATTATGTTAGTCATTACAGGAGTTTTGATCATTATTGGTGGCACAATATCTATGGCAAGTGCAGGAGAATCTGAAAATACTGCGAGAATGGCTGGTGAAGGGGGAGGACTAATTGCAGTGGGAGCAATTATTGCTGCATTAGGCGGAATAAAGATAAAAAAATCATTGTCAGCATAATGTCTTATGGCTATTTGTACAAAATGTCAAAATGAAGTACCAAAAGTTTATGACTGCGATCACACTGATTTTCAAGAATATTGTGTGGAATGTTATACAGAATTACATTACTATCTAACAGAAGAATAATGCCAATACATTACTTTATTAAATTTTAGAACCTTGAAAAATAGGCGTGATAATTCAGACTCGATCAAAGAAAACCTATCTTGAAAGAATTCAATCAAAGGATAAGGAAATCAGGCAAGGAATCGAGGCCATGATTAAGAATTTTGAGAATTTCTCTATGGAAAAATACGGTAAAGCTGAGATAATTGAGGATATCAAACTAATGAACAACGAACAGGTTTTTGATTTATTGCAGAGTTGGATTGATTGGAATACATTAAGTTCAGGAACTATCAAATTCTATTTTTCAAAATTAAAATCATACTTGCATTATTTTGGAATAAAATTGCATCCTCAAGACATCAAAGAAGAATTGACATTCAAAAGACAGATTCAAGAAGAACTTTACCCACTAACCGTTAATGACATTCAGACCATAACCAAAAACCTAAGATACAAACACAAAACGCTTTTCATATGCCAATCATCCTCTTTGATGAGAATCGGCGAGATGATGCAATTAAGGAAAAAACACCTAATTGCTGACAAGAAAAACATCATTGTCAAGATTCCTGCAAGCATAGCTAAATTCAAAAAGGGCAGAACAACATTTTTTTCAAAAGAGGCAAGCAGATTACTAAGGCCAATACTACGAGAACTGGACGAGAACGATTTAGTTTTTGGAACAAGTGAGTATCCAAAACATTCAAAGATAACAGCTCAAGGGGTTTTAAGAAACGCACATGATAGGATAGGCCTTAACATGAAATATGAAACAACAGGACGATATATGATAAACACACATTGTTTTAGGGCATTTGGCATTACTAGATTGTCACGCCATGATCCTAACTTTGCTAAAAAAATTGCTGGACAGAAAAGCTACTTGTTACAATATGATAGAATGACAGACGAAGAAAAATTAGAATTATACCAAAAACATGAAATTGATTTGCTAATTGATGATTCTGCAATAACTCAGGCAGAACTGGAAAAGATACAAAATGAAAAGTCAGAACAGACACAAAAAGACAATGAACAAAGGAAAAGAATGCAGGAGATGGAGGAAAGAATGCAGGAGATGCAAAAGGAGATGGTTCTGCAAAGATCTGCATTTGTATTCTTCAAGGCACAAATGGGAATGCCAACTCAGTTGAATCTGCAACAATTAGAGTCTCAAAACAACGAGAAATCGGCACTGAAATGGTAGAAAAAGTTTGATCCCATAATTGGAACAATTGAGTTTACATTATATTCATAGAATAATAAATTGTTACATGAAAAAACGAATTACAATAATGATTGACGATGATTTAGACAAGAAACTACGAATACGTCAGGTAAAAACAATTCA